>NZ_JBWKCE010000002.1:0-154220 GCF_056436685.1 Streptomyces sp. NPDC043680
CCAGATGTGGAAGCCCGGTAACGGGTGGAGCTGACTGGTACTAATAGGCCGAGGGCTTGTCCTCAGTTGCTCGCGTCCACTGTGTTAGTTCTGAAATAACGAACAGCTGTGATGTCGGCCAGCGTTCGAATTTCATAGTGTTTCGGTGGTCATAGCGTTAGGGAAACGCCCGGTTACATTCCGAACCCGGAAGCTAAGCCTTTCAGCGCCGATGGTACTGCAGGGGGGACCCTGTGGGAGAGTAGGACGCCGCCGAACAATCATTGCGGGAAGCCCCGCACCAGCCCTTCCGGGCTCGGTGCGGGGCTTTTCTGCGTTCACGGCCAGAGCCGTGCATCCTCTGGGTTTCCTGTGGAGGGCACGATGACCGCACAGCACACGGAAGCTGACGGCCCCCTCATCCCGCGGCCGGCCATGACACGTGAGGCCTTGGTGACGCCGTGCGGCGACTGGATATGCGCAGTCTTGCAGCGTTCGACGCAGGGTGTCACGAGGCGTTCGACCGTGCAGCCGAGACCGGAGCCATCAACCCGCTGAGGTTCTTCCTGATCAAGTGGGCCACCTATGTCGCCATTCAGCGGTGGCCAGCACGAGTGACTGCCCTGGCCGAGGCGGAACGGGTTGCCGGGGACCCGACGGCGGATGAGAAGGCCTTCAAGGCTTCCATGGAGACGAGCAGTCGCATTCTCGCGGAAGCCCAGCAGGAGGATGAGGCCGCGCACCTATGAGGACGAGCGGCTGATGGCCTGGTATCAGCCCCCTCAGCCACCGCTGCCGCGTGTACCTCAAGCGCGTCAACCTCTGACGGGCCGCAACCCGGGGAGTTTCAGAGGCGGCCGGTGGACTTCAAAGCCAGGTAAGCGTCTGACAGGGCCGGGGCGAGGGTGTCCGGGGTGGCGTCGACGACGTGGACGCCGTGGCGGGTGAGTTGTTCTGCGGTGCGGCGGCGGGCGGCCTGGGACTGGGTGCCTGCGGTGGCCTCGTAGATCGCCTCCGGCGTGCCGCGGGCCTTCGTCATCTGCTCGACGTGCGGGTCCGCGACCGAGGCCAGCAGGACCGTGTGGCGCTGAGTGAGGCGGGGGAGGAGCGGCAGGAGGCCCTCTTCCAGGACGGCCGCGTCCAGGCTCGTCAGCAGGACCACCAGGGATCGGCGCGGGGCGCTGCGCAGGACGGTGGAGACCAGGGTGCGGGCGTCGGTTTCGACGAGCTCCGGTTCCAGCGTGGCCATCGCGTTCACGAAGGCCGGCAGGATCTCCCCGGCCGAGCGGCCCTGGACCAGGGCGCGGGCATGGCGGTCGTGGGCCAGCAGGTCCACGCGGTCGCCGGCGCGCGAGGCCAGCGCCGCCAGCAGCAGGGCGGCGTCCATGGCGGAGTCCAGGCGGGGGGCGTCTCCGACGCGGCCCGCCGCGGTGCGGCCGGTGTCCAGGCAGATCAGGATGTGCCGGTCGCGTTCCGGGCGCCAGGTGCGGACGGCCACCTTGTCCTGGCGGGCGGTGGCCCGCCAGTCGATGGAGCGGGTGTCGTCGCCGGGGACGTAGTCGCGCAGGCTGTCGAACTCGGTGCCCTCACCGCGCGTCAGGAGGCTCGTGCGGCCGTCCAGTTCGCGCAGCCGCGCCAGCCGCGAGGGCAGGTGCTTGCGGCTGGCGAACGGGGGCAGGACCCGGACGGTCCAGGGGACGGTGTGGGTGCCCTGGCGGGCCAGCAGGCCGAGCGGCCCGTACGAGCGGATCGTCACCCGGTCCGCCCGGCGGTCCCCGCGGCGGGTGGGCCGCAGGCGGGTGGTGACCCGGCGGCGTTCGCCCGGCGGGACCGCCAGCCGGTGGCGGGACGCCCCGGGCTCCGTGCCGGGGAGCCAGCTGCTCGGGGGCCAGGCGTCGCGGAGGTCGGCTCGGAGCGGGCGCTTGCCCGGGTTGGTGACGGTGAGGTGGACCTCCGCCGGTTCCCCGAGGCGGATGGAGGTGTCGCCGGAGCGGGCCAGGGCGAGCCGCCGTACCGGCGCGGCCAGGGCGTAGTCGACGGCGCAGGCCAGGGCCAGCGGGCCGTTGACCGCGAGCAGCCCCGTCCAGCTCGGTTCGAGGATGCCGACGGGGATGCTGCCGAGGGCCGCCAGCAGGGCGGCGCGTCCGGTGAGGGCCATCAGCGGGGGACGGGGACGTGGGACAGGATGGCGGTGATGACGGCGTCGGCCGTGACGCCCTCCATCTCGGCCTCGGGGCGCAGTTGGACGCGGTGGCGCAGGGTGGGCAGGGCGAGGGCCTTGACGTCGTCGGGGGTGACGTAGTCGCGGCCGGTGAGCCAGGCCCAGGCGCGGGAGGTGGCCAGCAGGGCGGTCGCCCCGCGCGGGGAGACGCCGAGCGTGAGGGACGGCGATTCGCGGGCGGCCCGGCAGATGTCGACGACGTACCCGGCGATCTCGGGGGAGACGGACACCTTCGCGACGGCCTCGCGGGCGGCTTCCAGTTCGGCTGCGCCGGCGACCGGGCGGACGCCGGCGGCGCGGAGGTCGCGCGGGTCGAAGCCGGCGGCGTGCCGGGTGAGGACGCCGATCTCGTCGGCGCGGGAGGGCAGGGGGACCGTCAGTTTGAGGAGGAAGCGGTCCAGTTGGGCTTCGGGGAGGGGGTAGGTGCCCTCGTACTCCACGGGGTTCATGGTGGCGGCGACGAGGAAGGGCTCCGGCAGGCGGCGCGGGGTGCCGTCGACGGTGACCTGGCGTTCCTCCATCGCCTCCAGGAGGGAGGACTGGGTCTTGGGCGGAGTCCGGTTGATCTCGTCCGCGAGGAGGAGGTTCGTGAAGACCGGGCCGTTCTGGAAGGAGAACTCGGCGGTGCGGGCGTCGTAGACGAGCGAGCCGGTGACATCGCTGGGCATCAGGTCCGGGGTGAACTGGACGCGCTTGGTGTCGAGGTCGAGGGAGGCGGCGAGGGCCCGTACGAGGAGGGTCTTGGCGACACCGGGCACGCCTTCGAGGAGGACGTGGCCTCGGCACAGCAGGGCGACGACGAGACCGGTGACGGCCGAGTCCTGGCCGACGACGGCCTTCCCGATCTCGGTGCGGATCGCTTCCAGGGAGGAGCGGGCGCTGTCCGTGGTGGCCGTCATGAGGTGCGGACCTCTCTTTCGAGGGCGTCGAGGTGGTCGGCGAGCGCGACGAGTGCCGCGTCGTCGGCGGGGATGGGGCCGAAGAGGAGGGTGGCCGGGTCGGGTGCGCCGGCGTGCGGGGCTCCGTACGGTGCCGCCGCGTGGGCGGCTGCGCCGGTCAGGCGGGCGGATACGGCGGGGACCAGGGTGGCCGGGTCGTGGGCGCGGGTGGGCGGTACGCCGACCAGGGCGGCGAGGCGTTCACGGGCGGCTGCCCGCAGGACGGTGGCCGCGCGGTCGCGGGCCGCGGCCTTGCGGTAGAGGCGGGCACGGCCCTCGGTGGCCTCGGAGGCCCGGATGACGACGGGCAGCTGCTCGGTGACGAGGGGGCCGAGGCGACGGGCGCGCCAGAGCGCGGCGAGGGCGGCGGCCACGAACAGCTGGAGCAGGGCCCAGCTCCAGCCGGCGGGGATCAGCTCCAGGAAGCCCTTCTGCTCCTCGGCCCCGGGGTCGGCGGTGTCCGCGAGGGAGGGCAGGTACCAGACGAGCTCGGGGCGGGAGCCGAGGAGCTGGAGGGCGAGGGAGGCGTTGCCCTCGTCGGCGAGGCTCCGGTTGAGCAGGATCTGCTCGGAGCCGAGGAGGACGGTGTCGCCGCCGGTGGTGGTGGAGGGGAGGACGAGCAGGGTGGGGCTGCCGCCGCTGGGATAGCAGGCGGTGCCGGCGCCCGCGGGGGCGTAGCGGAGGTTTCCGCCGGTGGCGGCGCGGCCGGCGGAGGTGGCGGCGGGCAGGGCGCAGGCGGGGTCGAGGACGTCCTGGTCGGCGTAGCCCCTGCTCCGGGTGGCGGGGGCCAGGTCGCGGAGACTGCGGGGGCCGGGGGCGAGGAGGACGGTACGGCCGCCGGAGAGGTCGATGGCGGAGCGGATGGCGCGCCGCTGGTCCTCGCCGAGCCGGTCGGGGCCGGTGACGAGCAGGGTCGTGTGGGGGCCGGCGGCCTCGGCGGCCTCGTCGGCGGTGGTGACGACGCGGGTGGTGACCCCGCGGGCCTTGAGCAGCTCGGCGACGGCCCGGCTGCCGGCGGGGTCGGCGGAGCGGGGGTCGAGGTGGCCGTGCCGGCTGTCGGAGCCGAGGGCGGCCAGGGTGACGGCGCCGACGAGCAGGATCCCGAGTCCGACGAGCGCGCCGCGGGCCCGCCGCCACAGTGCTGCCGGGGTGGGGGCGGGGGGTGCGGTGCCGGCCCCGCTGCCTGCGGCGGCGGGGGCCGGGGCCGTACGGGGGTCTGGGAGCGGCCGGGTGGAACCGCTGCCCGCGGGTTCGGGTGAGCCGGAGCGGGTTCCGCCTGCGGCGGCGCCGGGCGCGGCGGGGCGTGTACGGGTGGCGGGCCGGGTTCCGGTTTCCCCCGAGGGGGCGCCCCTACCGCCCTCAGTGCCCGCTTCGGCCGGCACCGGGGTAACTGCACCGGGGGTGGTGCCGGGGGGCGCGGGAGGGGCGTCCGGGGCCGGGCTCGGGGCCTTGGCCGGCGGAGTGTCCGTGCCGGTGTCTGCCGTCCGGGCTCCGGTGGCCCGGGCGGGGGCGGCGGGCTGCGTGGGCGGGGGGCCGGCTGCCGGGGTGGCCGGGGTGGGCTCGGGCGGTGGGGACGGGGTGGGGGTCATGCCGGGGGTCCCGTCAGGAGGGGCTTCGTGTGCGGGAGGGCGAGGTCCAGGGTGCGCAGGCGGGCGTAGGTGTCGGAGTCGGCGGTGCGGCCGCCGTAGGTGACGTCGTCGAAGGCGCGGGCCGCGGCGCGCAGCTCTGCGGTGTGGGCGGGGAGGGAGCGCGCGGCCTCGGCGGCGGCCTCGTCGGCGGTGCGGCCGGGGCGGGGGTCGAGGAGGGCGCGCTCCTCCAGGGAGCGCACGATGGCCCGCATGCGTTCCCGGACGGCTTCGCTCCAGCGGCCGGCCGCGGCGTGGGCCTCGGCGGCGGTGCGGTGGTCCGCGGCGCTGCGCGGGGCGTCGTCGAACAGCGTGGCCGCGGTCGTGACGGCCCGGCGGGGGGTGCCGAGCCGCCACCACAGGGCGGCCAGTGCCAGGACGACCAGGGCGGCGACGGCGGCGAGGCCGAGGGCGCCGCCCGGGGTGGCGGCCGAGGCGTGGTCGAAGAGGTCGCCGACCCAGTCCCAGAACCGGTTCAGGGCGCGCTGGAGCAGGCCCGGATCGTGCTCGTGGTACATCGGCTTCGACAGTTCGCGTTCGGCCGCCTCACGGGCGGCGTCCCGCGGTGTCGTGACCGGCGGCTCCACCGCCGCCGGTGTGATCGCCTGACTGATGAGGCCCCCCCAACCCGTCACCTGCGCATCAGCTCCCGGTCGGCGGCGCGGCCGCTTCCGTGCCGTAGTCCTCCAGGCCCGCCGCCCGGGCGAGCTCCAGGTCGAGGGCCTCGCGGCGGATGCGCTGGTCGACGTAGAGCAGGACGGTGACACCCGACTGCATCGGCATGGTGATCACCAGGCCGATGATCCCGCCGATCGCGGCGGTGATCAGGTAGCCCCAGCTGTCGGGCGGGGCGGTGGTGCCGAGCATGCCGCCGACGCCGCCGCCGAAGAGGGCGAAGGCGATGGCGTTGAAGACGCCGCCGATCATGCCCGCGAGGAAGGAGGTGATCAGGCCCGTCAGGAGGGTGATGCCGAAGATCCGCCACCACGAGCCCTTGACCAGCCGGGCGGAGCGCGTGAAGGCGGTGAGGATCCGGGCCCGCTCCAGCATCAGTGCGGGCGAGGCCAGGCTGAACCTGATCCACAGCCAGGTGATCAGCACGAGCGCGGCGGGGACGCCGAGGAGGATCAGACCGGCGCTCCGCATCAGGACGCCGGGAAGGACGAACACCACGCCGATGAGGACCGCCCCGAGCCCGGTCAGCACGGTGAGGCCGAACAGCTTCAGCAGCTGGGGTCGCGCCTCGCGCCAGGCGGCGGAGACGGTCGAGGGCCGGCCCAGTACCGCCCGGCTGAAGATCATCGTCAGCATCGAGGTGACCAGGAGTCCTCCGAGCAGCTGGAGGAAGAGGGCGCCGCCGCCGAGCAGCAGTGTCCCGGCCAGGAGGTCGTTGATCTCGTCCATGCTGGGCTGGGCGCCCGGCTCGAAGGACTCCAGGTTGACGCGGGACAGCAGGTTCTTCTGCAGGAGGACGTTGCCCACCTGCACGCACACGGCCACGACGCCGGTGAGCGAGAGGACCGAGCGCCAGTGGGTGCGGATGGCGGCGACCGCTCCGTCGAGGATCTCGCCCACGCCCAGCGGGCGCAGCGGGATCACGCCCGGCTTGGCCGCCGGGGGCTTGCCCCACTGGCCGCCCCACTGGCCGGGACCGCCGGAGCGGGCGTAACCGTGGCCGTACTGGCCTGCGCCGGGCTGCGGCGGCAGGGGCTGCTGCTGCGGCGGGGTCGGGGGCAGGCCGGGGCTCGACCAGTCGCCGGGCGGCGGCTGCTCCGCGGACCACTTCTGCCCGCCCGCTGCCGGTGGCGCGGTGCCGTCGCCGCTGTGACCGTCGGGCGCGCCCGGCCGCTCGCCGTCGGACGGGGAGGCGGGTGATCCGGGCGTAGCCCAGCCCGGAGAGTCGTTCATCGTCGCTCCTTCGCGTGCACCTGTGGGGCGGGGGCGCTGGTCGGCTGCCATCGTGCCACGTGGGAACGTTGAACGGACGGGCCGTCCCCCCGGATCCCCGGCCGTCCCTGCCTTCAATTGTCGCCGGGATCCGGGGCACACTGGTCGGTCTGGTCCCCACCCAGGTCCGAGGGTCGATTTCCAGCCCTTTTGGCTGTGGGACAGCTCACCGCCAGGTAACGATTGGCTAATGGGATGATGTCAACCATGAAGGGACGCGTCCTTGTCGTCGACGACGACACCGCGCTGGCCGAGATGCTCGGCATTGTGCTGCGTGGAGAAGGTTTTGAGCCGTCGTTCGTAGCGGACGGCGACAAGGCACTGGCTGCCTTCCGGGAGGCGAAGCCGGACCTGGTGCTGCTCGACCTCATGCTGCCCGGACGGGACGGCATAGAGGTGTGCAGGCTGATCCGCGCCGAATCCGGTGTACCGATCGTGATGCTCACCGCCAAGAGCGACACGGTCGACGTCGTGGTGGGTCTGGAGTCCGGTGCCGACGACTACATCGTCAAGCCGTTCAAGCCGAAGGAGCTGGTGGCCCGGATCAGAGCCCGCCTGCGCAGGTCGGAGGAGCCCGCGCCCGAGCAGCTGGCCATCGGTGACCTGGTCATCGACGTGGCCGGGCACTCGGTCAAGCGGGACGGCGCCTCCATCGCACTGACCCCGCTGGAGTTCGACCTCCTGGTCGCCCTCGCGCGCAAGCCCTGGCAGGTGTTCACCCGCGAGGTGCTGCTGGAGCAGGTGTGGGGCTACCGGCACGCGGCGGACACCCGCCTGGTCAACGTGCACGTGCAGCGGCTCCGCTCCAAGGTCGAGAAGGACCCGGAGCGCCCCGAGATCGTGGTGACGGTGCGCGGTGTCGGCTACAAGGCCGGACCCAGCTGACGTGCAGCCCGGCAAGCCCCGGAGCGGCTCCCGCCGGGGGCCCCTGCGGGGCGGCCGGCTGCTCCAGGACGGAGCGCCCGGCGGCCCCGTGCTGCGGCTGTTCGTACGCCTCGTACAGCGGCCGCTGCTTCCGGCTGTCCGGCTGTGGCGGCGCAACATCCAGCTCCGGGTGGTCGCCGCGACGCTGCTGATGTCGCTGGCGGTGGTCCTCGCCCTCGGTTTCGTGGTGATCGCGCAGGTCAGCAAGGGGCTGCTGGACGCCAAGGAGGAGGCCGCGCAGAGCCAGGCCGCGGGCGGTTTCGCCGTCGCGCAGGAGAAGGCCAACACGCCGTCCACCGTCGACGGGCCCGACGCCACCGACAACAAGGTGGGGCGGGACGCCAGCACCTGGATGAACTCGCTGGTCAAACAGCTCGCCAGTGGCGGCCAGACCGCCTTCGAGGTGGTCGCGCTCGGTGCCGGCACCGGCACGACGGGGAGCGGCGCGCAGCCGCCGGGCGGGCCCGCCGTCTCGGGCGTCAAGGGCGCCCGCGCCTCCGGCAACGTCGACCCGACCGCGAGCGTCCCGCCCGCCCTGCGGCGGTCCGTCAACCACGCCACCGGCACCTTCAAGACCTTTTCCCAGATCCGCTACACCGCCGGGCCGGGGGCCAAGGCGCCCGAGCCCGCGCTGGTCGTGGGCAAGCGGCTCACCGACATCAACGGCGACCCGTACGACCTGTACTACCTCTTCCCGCTGACGCAGGAGGAGGAGTCCCTCAACCTGGTCAAGAGCACCATCGCGACCGCGGGCCTGTTCGTCGTGGTGCTGCTCAGCGCCATCGCGTGGCTGGTCGTGCGCCAGATCGTCACCCCCGTGCGGATGGCCGCCGGCATCGCCGAGCGGCTTTCGGCGGGGCGGCTGCAGGAGCGGATGAAGGTCACCGGCGAGGACGACATCGCGCGGCTCGGCGAGGCCTTCAACAAGATGGCGCAGAACCTCCAGAACAAGATCCAGCAGCTGGAGGACCTGTCCCGGATGCAGCGCCGGTTCGTCTCCGACGTCTCGCACGAGCTGCGGACGCCGCTGACCACGGTCCGGATGGCCGCCGATGTCATCCACGACGCCCGGGTGGACTTCGACCCGGTCACGGCGCGGTCCGCGGAGCTGCTCGCCGGGCAGCTCGACCGCTTCGAGTCGCTGCTCGCGGACCTGCTGGAGATCAGCCGGTTCGATGCGGGGGCCGCGGCCCTGGAGGCGGAGCCGATCGACCTGCGGGACGTCGTACGCCGGGTCATCGACGGTGCCGAGCCGCTCGCGGAGCACAAGGGCACCCGGATCCGGGTCCTCGGCGACACCCAGCCCGTCATAGCCGAGGCCGACGCCCGGCGCGTGGAGCGGGTCCTGCGCAACCTCGTCGTCAACGCCGTGGAGCACGGCGAGGGACGCGACGTGGTGGTCCGGCTCGCCTCTGCGGGCGGGGCCGTCGCGGTCGCCGTACGGGACTACGGCGTCGGGCTCAAGCCGGGCGAGGCCACCCGCGTCTTCAACCGCTTCTGGCGGGCCGATCCGGCGCGGGCGCGCACGACCGGCGGTACGGGCCTCGGCCTGTCCATCGCCGTCGAGGACGCCCGGCTGCACGGCGGCTGGCTGCAGGCCTGGGGGGAACCGGGCGGGGGCTCGCAGTTCCGGCTGACCCTGCCGCGGACCGCCGACGAGCCGCTGCGGGGCTCCCCGATCCCGCTGGAGCCGGAGGACTCGCGGGCCAACCGGGCCAGGGCGGCGGCCGAAGCGGCCGGTGCGGGGGCGGCCCCGCAGGCGCCCTCGCGGGATGCGGGCCGGCGCGACCGCTCGCCGATACCGCCGCGCTCGGCGGTCGCCGGGGCCCTGCCGGTGCCGTCGGACCCGACGGCGCTGCCGGGCAACGGGGCCCGGGTGGTGGCCCGCCCGGCCGACAGGGCAGCCGACACGGCGGCGGACAGGGCGGCGGACCGGGCGGCCGGGACCCCGCGTGACGCGGCGGCTCCGGCACAGGACCCGGCGCCGCACACGAAGGACGACACGCCCGGCGCGCAGGAGGGGACCGGCCGCACGCCGGAGGCCCGGGCCGCCGCCGGCCGGCCGGCAGCACAGGAGGATGGCGCAGGTGGACGCTGAGCCCGCACGGGTTTCCAGGGACGGCGGTGTCCGCCGCCGGCGGACGGTCCGCGCCACCGCCCTCGCAGCGGCCGCACTGGTCCTCGCCGGCTGCGCCTCCATGCCCGACCACGGGGAGATCCGCGAGGTACGGGCCTCGCAGGGGGTCGACTCGCAGGTCCGGGTCTTCGGCGTGCCACCGGCCGAGAAGGCCGGCGCCCAGGACATCGTCGACGGCTTCCTGGAGGCCATGACCAGCGACGACCCGCAGCTGCAGACCGCCCGCAAGTACCTCACGCAGGAGGCGGCGAAGAACTGGAAGCCCGGCTCGGCCGTCACCGTGCTCTCGGCCGGCCTCGACCGGATATCCGTCCAGGGCGAGAAGGACTCCGCCGACCCCCGCTTCAAGGTCAGCGGCAAGAAGCTCGCGACGGTCGACGAGCGCAGCGCGTACCAGCCGGAGACCTCGGGAGGGCGGTACGAGGAGTTCCTCACGCTGGTCAAGGAGAACAAGGAGTGGCGGATCGCCACCCCGCCCAGCAGCCTCGTGCTCAGCGAGTCCGACTTCCAGCGCATCTACATGCCGGTCAACAAGTACTACTTCGCGGGCGGCACGCTCGTCGCCGACCCCGTGTACGTACGCCAGCGCAGCGACCCCGACTCGCGGATGGACCCGACCACGCAGACCGTCCAGTCGCTGTTCGCGGGACCGTCCAAGTGGCTGGCCCCGGTGGTCACTTCGAGCTTCCCCACCGGTACGGAACTGCGCGAGGGCACGAAGACCCTCTCGTACGACGGGCAGAACACGCTGCGGGTGCCGCTGAACGACAAGGCCGACAACGTCGCGCAGCCGCAGTGCCAGAAGATGGCCACCCAACTGCTCTTCACCGTGCAGGACCTGACGGCCTCCCAGCTGTCGCGGGTCGAGCTGCTGCGCTCGGACCGGTCCTCGCTGTGCTCGGTGACGAACGCGGCGGCGTCGGCGCTCGCCCACCGGATCCCGAGCCCCGGCTTCCAGTACTACGTCGACAGCGACAGCCGGCTCGTGCGGATGAAGCTCGACGTGAGCAGTGAGGACCAGCAGTACAAGCCCGAACCGGTGCCCGGCCCGCTGGCCGCCACCCCTGCCTTCAAGATCGGCTCGGCGGCCGTCTCCTACGACGAGAAGCGCGCGGCGGTGGTTTCCGAGGACGGGCACGGGCTCTACCTGGTCAACACGACCACCGCCGGAACGATGCCGCAGCCGCTGCTGACCGGCAAGGGCGCCAAGCCGAACGGCCTCGGGGCGCCGAGCTGGGACGCGGCGGGCGATCTGTGGGTCGCCGACCAGGACCCGCAGAACCCGGCGCTGTACCGGGTGCCGGGCGGCACCGGGACCCCGCAGAAGGTCGAGGTCCCGGGGCTCGACGGCGGGCGGATCACCGCGCTGAAGGCGGCGCCCGACGGGGTGCGGATCGCGCTGCTCGTGCAGAACCAGAACCGCAACCAGCTCTTCATCGGGCGGATCGAACGGCCCGAGGGCAAGACGGACCCGGCGGCGCCGGTGGCCGTGCGCGAGCTGCGCCCGGCGGCTCCGCAGATGGCGAGCGTGACGGCGCTGAGCTGGGCGCCGCGGGGCCGACTGCTGGTGGTGGGCCGGGAGAGCGGCGGGGTCGTGCAGGCCCGGTACATGCTGGCGGACGGGTCGATGGTCGCGGCGGGCCTGCCCGGGGCGACCGGACTGGTGGCGGTCACGGCGACCGAGGACGAGAAGAAGCCCGTGGTCGCGTGCTCGGACGAGGACGGGATCGTATGGCTGCCGCCGGGGGCGCAGTGGCGCACGGTGGCGGCGGGCGGCCGGGCGCCGGTCTACCCGGGCTGACGGCTCCGGTCCGCCGCCCCTGCACCGTTGTCCACAGGGGTGGCGGGCGGCGGCCGGCCCCCGGCACAGTGGCCGCATGCGGGGGTGGTGGCAGGAGCTGGCCGGGCTGGTGCTGCCGATGGACTGCGCGGGGTGCGGGGCCGCCCGGGCACTGCTGTGCCCGCGCTGCGATGAGGCTCTGAGCGGCGCGGCGGCCGGACCCGTACGGCCTTCGCCGCCGCCGCGCGGGCTGCCGGCGGTGCATGCCGCCGCCGCGTACGAGGGCGCCGTACGGGCGGTCGTCCTGGCGCACAAGGAGCGCGGGGCGCTGCCGCTGGCCGGGCCGCTGGGCGCTGCCCTGGCGGCGGCAGTCCGCTCGGGCGGGGCCGGCCGGGAGCTGGTGCTCGTCCCGGTGCCCTCGGCGCGGGCGCAGGTCCGCGCGCGCGGGCACGATCCCGCGCGCCGGATCGCCCTGGCGGCCGCGGGGCGGCTGCGGCGGGCCGGTTGCGCGGCGCGCGTGGCGCCCGTACTGCGCCAGCGGCGGCCGGTGGCGGACCAGGCGGGTCTGGGCGCGCGGGAGCGGCGGGAGAACCTGGCGGGGGCGTTGGCGGTGGTGCCGGGAGCGGCGTCGGCGGTGGCTGCGGGAGGGGCCCGGCCGGCGGGGGCGGGGATCGTCCTGGTGGACGACCTGATCACCACCGGAGCCACACTGGCGGAGGCGGCCCGGGCGGTGCGCGCCGCCGGGCTCGGACCGGTGGCGGGGGCGGCCGTGGTGGCGGCGCCGGCCGGGTCCTTCGTACGGATCCGGTCGAAGACCCGTCCAGAGCAGCGATCAGGTGAATAGTTTTGGAACTGGTGGGGAAGCTGCATCGTTACAGCAGGTAAGAGGGAATGGCCACCTGAACGGAGGTACGGGCCGGTAGCGGGTGCCGACAACCGCCATCGAGAGATATGTTCGGTTGTAAGGAAACGGCGAGCCTTGGGCGCCATGCATCGGACCGTGCGTTTCGGCGTTTCCGAAACTTCGTGTCAGAGGCTGTCTCTCGACTCCGAAGTCGGTGGGGTGAGATCTTGCCGATGGGGGAGGAGGAGGTGAAAGTCGCCAAGTCCGAGGCTCCGGTGTTCACCGGAGCCTGGTGCGAAAGGGAGACGCTTCGCCCCACGAGGCGGAGCTATCCGGGAACGGAGTTCTGCGTGGACATCGTCGTCAAGGGCCGCAAGACCGAGGTGCCCGAGCGGTTCCGCAAGCACGTGGCCGAAAAGCTCAACGTGGACAAGATCCAGAAGTATGACGGCAAAGTCATCAGCATGGACGTCGAGGTGTCCAAGGAGCTCAACCCGCGGCAGGCCGACCGTTCCGACCGTGTGGAGATCACCCTGCGCTCGCGGGGCCCGGTGATCCGTGCCGAGGCCGCCGCCGCAGACCCGTACGCAGCTCTGGACCTCGCACACGAGAAGCTTGAGGCCCGGCTGCGCAGGCAGCACGACAAGCGCCACAGCCGTCGCGGCAACGGACGCCTCTCGGCGGCCGAGGTCGCCGACGCCGTGCCGGACGCCGCGTCGCTCAACGGCAACGGCGAGCTGGTCCCGGCGGACAAGGAGGAAGCGATCCCGACCACGCGGATCGGATCGCTGGAAGTGCAGGGCGAAGGCCCGCTCATCGTCCGCGAGAAAACCCACTCGGCCGCCCCCATGTCGCTCGACCAGGCCCTCTATGAAATGGAACTGGTCGGCCACGACTTCTATCTGTTCGTCGACTCCGACACCAAGATGCCGAGCGTCGTCTACCGGCGCCACGGCTACGACTACGGCGTGATCCACCTCAACGCCGACCAGGCCTCCAGCTCCGCTGAGCCCGGTGCGGGCGCGGGCGGCGCGCTCGGCGGCTGACGCCGCGCCTGGCGCTGGCCGGGCGGTGCGAGGGTGTGGTGCCCCCGGGATGTTCGGTCGTCCCGGGGGCACCCGTACGACGTGTATACGCCAGGTGGTCGCCAACGACCCCGCGCGCGGTGGCGCAGGCATGGAATCATGGCGGGCAGTCAACCGGCGTACGACCTCGTCCGGTTGGCTTGGAGCTCGGCACATGCAGGGGGAGGAACGATGGCGGACAGCTTCGGGCCGGTGCGCGGTGATGAGGGCGGCGAGCCGATCCGGGTGCTCGTCGTCGACGACCACGCCCTGTTCCGGCGCGGGCTGGAGATCGTCCTCGCGCAGGAGGAGGACATCCAGGTCGTCGGTGAGGCGGGTGACGGCGCGGAGGCGGTGGACAAGGCGGCGGACCTGCTGCCGGACATCGTGCTGATGGACGTGCGGATGCCGCGGCGCGGCGGGATCGAGGCGTGCACCTCGATCAAGGAGGTCGCCCCCTCCGCGAAGATCATCATGCTGACGATCAGCGACGAGGAGGCGGACCTCTACGACGCGATCAAGGCGGGCGCCACGGGATACCTCCTGAAGGAAATCTCCACCGACGAGGTCGCGACGGCGATCCGCGCGGTGGCGGACGGCCAGTCGCAGATCAGCCCGTCGATGGCGTCGAAACTCCTGACGGAGTTCAAGTCGATGATCCAGCGGACGGACGAGCGGCGGCTCGTGCCGGCGCCCCGGCTCACGGACCGGGAACTGGAAGTCCTCAAGCTGGTGGCCACCGGGATGAACAACCGGGACATCGCCAAGGAGTTGTTCATCTCGGAGAACACCGTGAAGAACCACGTCCGCAACATCCTGGAGAAACTGCAGCTGCATTCCCGGATGGAGGCCGTGGTGTACGCGATGCGGGAGAAGATCCTCGAAATCCGCTGACCGGCTCCGTCCGCAGGCCCCGCCGGCCCCGCGGGCTCCCGCCCCCGCGGGCTCCCGCCCCGGCGGGCTCCCGCCCCCGGGGGCTCAACTGCGGGCCCCGCCGCGCCTAGAGCGCGGCCAGTTCCGCCGTGACGGCCTCGGCCTCGGCGGGGGTGGCGGTGCGGTCGATGCGGACGGCGTCGCAGCCGACCCAGTCCGCCGCCTCGCGCAGGGCCTCCGCCATCGGGCGGGCGGCCTTCAGCCCGGTCAGGGAGAGCTGGCGGGCCACCAGGGTGCGGCCTTCCCGGGCCGGGTCGACGCGGCCCTGGAGCCGGCCGCCCGCGAGCAGCGGCATCGCGAAGTAGCCGTGTATCCGCCGGGGCTTGGGCACGTACGCCTCCAGGCGGTGGGTGAAGTCGAAGATGCGCTCCGTGCGGGGGCGGTCCCACACCAGGGAGTCGAACGGGGAGAGCAGGGTCGTGCGGTGGCGGCCCCGCGGGACGGTGGCCAGCGCGGCCGGGTCCGCCCAGGCGGGCCTGCCCCAGCCTTCGACCTCCACCGGCACCAGCCCCGAGTCGGCGATCACCGCGTCGACCTGCTCGCCCTTGAGGCGGTGGTAGTCCGCGAGGTCGGCCCGGGTGCCGACGCCCAGGGACTGGCCGGCCAGCGCCACCAGGCGGCGCAGGCACTCGCGGTCGTCCATGTCGTCATGGAGCAGGGCGTCCGGAACCGCCCGCTCCGGCAGGTCGTAGACCCGCTTCCAGCCGCGCCGCTCCGTGCAGACCACCTCACCGGTGTCCAGCAGCCACTCCACGGCGATCTTGGTCTCGGACCATTCGAACCACTCGCCGCCGTTCTTGGCGCCGCCCAGCTCGGTCGAGGTGAGCGGCCCGTCGGACCGGAGCCGGTCCAGCACCGCCTTCGTCGAGCGCTCCTTGTCCTGGAGGACGTGCCAGCGGTGCCCACGGGCCCGGCGCTCCCGGCGCCGGAAGGCGAAGTGCGGCCACTCCTCGATGGGCAGGATGCAGGCCGCGTGCGACCAGTACTCGAAGGCGTGGGGGCCTGCCGAAGGCGTGCCCTCGGCTCCGGTCGACCAGTACGCCGACTCGACCGCCGCCCGGCCCACCGCGCCGAGCCGCGCGTACGGGACCAGCTCGTGCGAGCGGGCCAGTACGGAGATCGTGTCGAGCTGCACCGCGCCCAGGTGGCGCAGTACGCCCCGGACCCCGCCGCGCCGGTCGGGCGCCCCCAGGAAGCCCTGGGCGCGCAGGGCGATGCGGCGGGCCTCGTCGGCGGACAGGGACAGGGTCGGCGGCGGTGCGGTCGTCATGACCGCACCCTAGATCCCCCCACTGACAGCGGGGAGGTACGGGAGCGCGGAGGGCAGGCCGAGGTCCGAGGGGAGCAGGGCGCCTATCCAGCAGTCCCGCACCGTGCCGTTCTTCTCCAGGGCGGCGCGCAGTGCGCCCTCCATGCGGAAGCCGGCCTTCTCGGCGACGGCGCGGGACCCGGCGTTGCCGACCTCGGCACGCCATTCCAGCCGGGCGGCGCCCACCTCGGTGAAGGCCCAGCGGGCCACGGCCAGCACGGCCTCGGTCATGTAGCCGCGACCCCGGTGCTCCTTGACCGCCCAGTAGCCGATCTCGTACGCGCCGGGTCCGCGGACGTGCACGCCGACGGCCGCGACCAGCGGTCCGTCCCCGCCCAGCCGGACCGCGAAGGCGTAGCCGGTGTCCTCGCGCCAGCCGTTCGGGACGATCTCGCCGACGAAGCCGCGGGCGTCCTCGCGGGTGTAGGGGGAGGGGACCATCGTCCAGCGCTGGACGTCCGGGTCCTGCGCGGCGGCGTACACCTCGTCCTCGTCCGCGGGGGTGAACGGCCGCAGGCTCAGTCGCTCGGTGCTCAGGGTGAGGGGTTCCATGCACGGATTGTGGTCGCCGTCCGGGGGACACCGCGAACAGTTTTCGGTTACACCGGCACCTTCCGGGCGTCGCGCACGTTCTCATTCCGGGTGCCCGCGCCCTGCGGATGCGGCGGACCTCCCGACGCGACCGCGTCCTCGCTTACGATGGCCGTTGCGGTGGGGCCCACCCTCCGTGCCCGCGTACGAACCAGTGCCCAGGCCCGACCGGCAAGGAGACAAACCTCGGTGTCCGTCTTCAACAAGCTCATGCGTGCAGGCGAAGGCAAGATCCTGCGCAAACTGCACCGCATCGCGGACCAGGTCAACTCCATCGAAGAGGACTTCGTCAACCTCTCCGACGCCGAGTTGCGGGCGCTCACGGACGAGTACAAGCAGCGCTACCAGGACGGCGAGAGCCTGGACGACCTGCTGCCGGAGGCCTTTGCGACCGTCCGCGAGGCCGCCAAGCGCGTCCTCGGCCAGCGGCACTACGACGTCCAGATCATGGGCGGCGCGGCGCTGCACCTCGGCTACGTCGCCGAGATGAAGACCGGTGAGGGCAAGACCCTCGTCGGCACGCTTCCCGCGTACCTGAACGCCCTGTCCGGCAAGGGCGTCCACCTGATCACGGTGAACGACTACCTCGCCGAGCGCGACTCAGAGCTGATGGGCCGGGTGCACAAGTTCCTCGGCCTGGAGGTCGGCTGCATCCTGGCGAACATGTCGCCGGCGCAGCGCCGCGAGCAGTACAACTGCGACATCACGTACGGCACGAACAACGAGTTCGGCTTCGACTACCTGCGCGACAACATGGCGTGGTCGAAGGACGAGCTGGTGCAGCGCGGCCACAACTTCGCCGTGGTCGACGAGGTCGACTCCATCCTCGTCGACGAGGCCCGTACGCCGCTGATCATCTCCGGTCCGGCCGACCAGGCGACCAAGTGGTACGCCGACTTCGCCAAGCTGGTCACCCGCCTCACCAAGGGCGAGGCCGGCCAGCCGCTGAAGGGCATCGAGGAGACCGGCGACTACGAGGTCGACGAGAAGAAGCGCACCGTCGCCATCCACGAGGCCGGTGTCGCCAAGGTCGAGGACTGGCTCGGCATCGAGAACCTCTACGAGTCGGTGAACACCCCGCTCGTCGGCTACCTGAACAACGCCATCAAGGCCAAGGAGCTGTTCAAGCGCGACAAGGACTACGTCGTCATCGACGGCGAGGTCATGATCGTCGACGAGCACACCGGCCGTATCCTCGCCGGCCGCCGCTACAACGAGGGCATGCACCAGGCGATCGAGGCGAAGGAAGGGGTGGAGATCAAGGACGAGAACCAGACCCTCGCCACGATCACCCTCCAGAACTTCTTCCGCCTCTACACCAAGCTGTCCGGCATGACCGGTACGGCCATGACCGAGGCCGCCGAGTTCCACCAGATCTACAAGCTCGGTGTCGTCCCGATCCCGACCAACCGGGACATGGTCCGCAAGGACCAGCCGGACCTGATCTACCGGACCGAGGTCGCGAAGTTCGCCGCCGTCGTCGACGACATCGCGGAGAAGCACGAGAAGGGCCAGCCGATCCTCGTCGGTACGACGTCGGTCGAGAAGTCCGAGTACCTCTCCCAGCAGCTCTCCAAGCGGGGCATCCCGCACGAGGTGCTGAACGCGAAGCACCACGAGCGCGAGGCCTCGATCGTCGCCCAGGCCGGCCGCCGCGGCGCCGTCACCGTCGCCACCAACATGGCCGGCCGCGGTACCGACATCAAGCTCGGCGGCAACCCGGACGACCTCGCCGAGGCCGAGCTGCGCCAGCAGGGCCTCGACCCGGAGGAGCACATCGAGGAGTGGGCGCACGCGCTGCCCGCCGCGCTCCAGCGCGCCGAGGCGGCCGTGAAGGCCGAGTTCGAGGAGGTCAAGGCGCTCGGCGGGCTGTACGTGCTGGGCACCGAGCGGCACGAGTCACGCCGTATCGACAACCAGCTGCGCGGCCGCTCCGGCCGTCAGGGCGACCCGGGCGAGTCCCGCTTCTACCTGTCGCTCGGCGACGACCTGATGCGGCTGTTCAAGGCGCAGATGGTCGAGCGCGTCATGTCGATGGCGAACGTGCCGGATGACGTGCCGATCGAGAACAAGATGGTGACGCGCGCGATCGCGTCGGCCCAGTCGCAGGTCGAGACCCAGAACTTCGAGACCCGCAAGAACGTCCTGAAGTACGACGAGGTCCTCAACAGCCAGCGCGAGGTCATCTACGGCGAGCGCCGCCGCGTCCTGGAGGGCGAGGACCTGCACGAGCAGGTGCGCTTCTTCATGGACGACACGATCGACGCGTACATCGCGGCCGAGACGGTCGAGGGCTTCGCCGAGGAGTGGGACCTGGACCGGCTGTGGGGCGCCTTCAAGCAGCTCTACCCGATCAAGGTGACGGTTGAGGAGCTGGAGGAGGCCGCGGGGGACCGTGCGGGGATCACCGCCGACTTCATCGCGGAGTCCGTCAAGGACGACATCCACGAGCAGTACGAGGCTCGCGAGAAGGCGCTCGGCTCCGACATCATGCGTGAGCTGGAGCGGCGCGTGGTGCTGTCGGTCCTGGACCGCAAGTGGCGCGAGCACCTGTACGAGATGGACTACCTCCAGGAGGGCATCGGCCTGCGGGCGATGGCCCAGAAGGACCCGCTGGTCGAGTACCAGCGTGAGGGCTTCGACATGTTCAACGCCATGATGGAGGGCATCAAGGAGGAGTCCGTCGGCTACCTGTTCAACCTGGAGGTCCAGGTCGAACAGCAGGTCGAGGAGGTCCCGGTGCAGGACATCGAGCCCGCGGTGGCCGCGGCCGCGCGGCCGGAGATCCGGGCCAAGGGCCTGGACACCCCGCAGCGTCCGGACCGCCTGCACTTCTCCGCCCCGTCGGTGGACGGCGAGGGCGGCGTGGTCGAGGGCGACTTCGAGGCCGACGAGGCCGAGGCGGGGATGACGCGGGCCGAGCGCCGCAAGGCCCAGAAGGCCGCCGGCGGCCGCCGCCGCAAGAAGTAACCGCTGCCCGCACGGGCACCCCTGCCGGGGCCGGACACCAGGAACGGTGTCCGGCCCCGGCGGCGTCGTACGGCGCGTAGCTGTCCACATCGTCAAAGTTCCGCCCCCGCTCTTGTACAGCTTCCGCCCGTGACAAGGGGAGTACGGGCGGTGCTTGACTGGGGCCATGGACAAGCGAGTTGAGCCCAGCCGCACACAGCCGCAGTTCGAACTCCGTTGCGGCGGGCTCCACGTGATCATTCACCGCGTTCCCGTCTGGCTCATCACGCTCGTGACCACGGCCACCGGCACCGGGGCCGCCTGGTGGACCAGCCGGTAGGCGGGCGGGGTCCTCACGGGAGGGGGGCCATTTCGACGGCCGCACAGCGCCAGCGGAGGTCCGGGCCCTGTTCGAGGCGGAAGGCCATCGCCGAGACGCGGTCGCCCGTGGCGATGCGGGCGAAGGCCTCGATGACGCCCGGGCCGGGGTGGAAGCGCCCGCAGTGCCGCAGGACCGGGCGCAGCCGCTCGCGCCTCGGTTCTGCCCGGCCGCCGGGGTCATGGGCGGGGCCTGCGGTGGCCAGGGTGACGAGCTGGTCGTAGGCCGGACCGACGGTGAGGCCGAGCAGGGAGTGCACCGGCCGCTGGCCGCTGACCACCGCGAGCAGCCGTTCCGCGAACCAGTCGTGCGGGCCGCGCGGGCGGCGGGGGCCGCACGGGCGGCGCTGGTCGTGGCGGCCGGGGGGCCGGGTGGTGTTCCTGGTCATGGCGTGGTCCCCGAGAAGTCCGGGCCCGAAGTGGTACCGGGCGGTAACTTGATAGGGGATCTTCTACGGGCCCTGCCCACCCTCCGCAACGGCCCCGGAGGTGCACGGAAGAGCGGCTCCGCGTTCACCTATCCGAGTGCCCGGCCGGGCCCGCCCGCGGCGCCGGGCGCGGGCAGCGGAGTCCCTGGTGGACGTGATCCGGCCGCGGGGCAACAGCCCGAAAGGGGACGGCCGCCGCCGGAAAAGGCCGTACGGCCGTATCCTGAGGGGGTTTGACGACTACCGAAAGCAGCCGGCCATGCGCGTGTACGTCCCCCTGACCCTCCCCGGGCTCGCCGAGGCGCACAAGGCGGGTGAGCTGGGCCCCGCCCCGCTGCGCGCGTACGCGGTCACGCCCGGGCTGCGCGAGTGGTACGTGTCGGACGACATCGAGGAGCTGGAGTACGCCGCCCTGAGCCGGGCCGCGGCCGCCTCCCTGCGGATGCTGGCCGAGGACCCGGCCGCCCCCCGCAAGCGGGTCGTGGTCGCACTCGACGTCGACGACAAGGCCGCCACCGCCACCCCCGGGCTCGACGAGGCCACCCTCGGCCAGGTGACCCTCGCCGGCGCCGTCCGGCTCGCCGTGGCCGCGGCCGTCCACGTCGACGCCGAGGACGCCGAGGCCGATGTCAGCGCCGCCGCTGCCGCCGTCCCCGCCGCCGACCGCGGCGACGACGACGCCCGGTTCACGGTGGACGGTGCCGAGGACCACGAGCTGCTCTGGTTCGGCGTCCAGGAGATCCCGGGGCTGCTGAAGTGAGCATTCCGGCCACCGCCACCCGCCCCGGCAACCCCTCCGCGCCCGTCCACATAGTCTGGGACTGGAACGGCACCCTGCTGCACGACATCGACGCGGTCCTCGCCGCGACGAACGCCTCCTTCGCCGAGTTCGGCTTCGCGCCGGTCACGCTGGAGCAGTACCGCGAGCTGTACGTCGTCCCGGTACCGAAGTTCTACGAACGGCTGATGGGTCGGCTGCCCACCGAGGCGGAATGGGCCGTCATGGACGACACCTTCCACCGGTACTACTGGGCCGCCGCCGATGCCGCCGGGCTCACCGAAGGGGCCCGGGAGCTGCTGCACGACTGGCAGGCGGAGGGACTCACCCAGTCCCTGCTCTCCCTCGCACCCCACGAGAAACTTCTGCCGCTGGTCCAGGCCCACGGCATCGACCGGCATTTCCTGCGCGTCGACGGGCGGGTCGGCCCTTCGCACACCTCGAAGGCCGGCCACCTCGTCCGCCATATGGCCGCATTGGCGGACAGCGGGGTGTCGGCCGGTCATACGATCCTGATCGGCGACGCCGTCGACGACGCGCTGGCCGCTGCGCACGTAGGTGCGAGAGCCGTCCTCTACACGGGTGGTTCGCACAGCCGCCGCAGTCTGGAATCGGCGGGCGTGGAAGTCGTCGACACCCTGGCAGAAGCCGTACGCGCTGCTCGCCGCCTGGCCGAATAAGTACTTGCACGAACCCGCCCGCGTCACTGCGCACTACGTCAAAGTTCCGGACCTGCTTTTGTACAGATCTGGTGCGTGACGGACAGGGGGTGCGGCGAGATAGCCTGGTACCCGTGATCAGCGCGATAGTCATCGGAGGCACCGCAGCCTCCGGCCAGCGCCCGGCGCACGACCGTGCCCGGGCCTTCGCTGATCCCTGCCGCCGGGAGCCCCAGCCGATCATGGCCTGTTCCCTCCCGGCCGGCTCTCACCACGGCATGGCGCCGATTCCGGACGGACACCCCGCCTCGCGGCGCTACGTCATTCCTTCCTTCACCTACGTCACGCAATGGCGCGCGACAGGAGCCAGAGGACATGCAGACCAAGCTGGACGAAGCAAAGGCCGAGCTGCTCACGAGGGCGGCCCGGGTAGCTGAGCACAGCCCGGCCGGGGGGCTACTTCCGACTGGGTCCGAGCAGGGGGAGCGTCCCGACCCGGACACGACTCTCGCCTACCTCCAGCGCTACTACCTGCACACCGCCCCCGAGGACCTCTTGGACCGGGACCCGGTCGACGTGTTCGGGGCCGCGCTCTCCCACTACCGGCTGGCCGAGAAGCGCCCGCAGGGCACCGCGAGCGTCCGCGTGCACACCCCCACGGTCGAGGAGAACGGCTGGACCTCCAGCCACTCGGTCGTCGAGGTCGTCACCGACGACATGCCCTTCCTCGTCGACTCCGTCACCAACGAGCTCTCGCGCCAGGGCCGCGGCATCCACGTCGTGATCCACCCCCAGGTCGTCGTCCGCCGGGACATCACCGGCAAGCTGATCGAGATCCTCGGCCCCGACTGCGACGCCCACGGCCCCCGCACCGCGCGCCCCCACGACTCCCTCGTCGAGTCCTGGATCCACGTCGAGATCGACCGCGAGACCGACCGCGCCGACCTCAAGCAGATCACCGCCGACCTCCAGCGCGTCCTGTCCGACGTGCGCGAGGCCGTCGAGGACTGGGAGAAGATGCGCGACGCCGCGCTGCGCATCGCCGACGGCCTGCCCGACGAGCCGGTCGCCCCGGACCTGCGCGAGTACGAGCTCGAAGAGGCCCGGGAGCTGCTGCGCTGGCTCTCCGACGACCACTTCACCTTCCTCGGCTACCGCGAGTACAACCTCGTCGACGACTCGCTGGCCGCCGTCCCCGGCACCGGCCTCGGCATCCTGCGCTCCGACCCGCACCACAGCGGCAAGGACGACGGCCACCCGGTCTCGCCGTCCTTCAACCGGCTGCCGGCCGACGCGCGCGCCAAGGCCCGCGAGCACCGCCTGCTGGTGCTGACCAAGGCCAACAGCCGCTCCACCGTGCACCGCCCCTCGTACCTCGACTACGTCGGCGTGAAGAAGTTCGACGCGGACGGCAACGTCGTGGGCGAGCGCCGCTTCCTCGGCCTGTTCTCCTCCGCCGCGTACACCGAGTCCGTGCGCCGCGTCCCGGTCATCCGCCGCAAGGTCGCCGAGGTCCTCGAAGGCGCCGGGTTCGCCCCGAGCAGCCACGACGGCCGCGACCTGCTGCAGATCCTGGAGACCTACCCGCGCGACGAGCTGTTCCAGACCCCGGTCGACAAGCTCCGCGAGATCGCCACCTCCGTCCTGTACCTCCAGGAACGCCGCAAGCTGCGGCTGTACCTGCGCCAGGACGAGTACGGCCGCTACTACTCGGCCCTCGTCTACCTTCCGCGCGACCGCTTCACCACCGGTGTCCGGCTGCGGCTGATGGACATCCTGAAGGAGGAGCTCGGCGGCATCAGCGTCGACTTCACCGCCTGGAACACCGAGTCGATCCTCTCCCGCATCCACTTCGTCGTCCGCGTCCCGCAGGGCACCGAGCTGCCCGCGCTGACCGACGCCGACGTCGAGCGCGTCGAGACCCGCCTGGTCGAGGCCGCCCGCTCCTGGGCCGACGGCTTCGGCGAGGCCCTGGTCGCAGAGCTGGGCGAGGAGCGCGCCGCCGAACTGCTGCGCAAGTACGGCACCGCCTTCGCCGAGGGCTACAAGGCCGACCACTCGCCGCGCGCGGCCGTGGCCGACCTGTGCCACCTGGAGCGGCTCTCCGCCGGCGAGGGCGAGTTCGCGCTCTCCCTGTACGAGCCGGTCGGCGCGGGCCCCGGCGAGCGCCGGTTCAAGATCTACCGCACCGGTGAGCAGGTCTCGCTGTCCGCGGTCCTGCCGGTGCTCCAGCGCCTGGGCGTCGAAGTCACCGACGAGCGCCCGTACGAGCTGCGCCGCAGCGACCGCAGCAACGCCTGGATCTACGACTTCGGCCTGCGGATGCCGCTGGCCGGCGCCGGCGACCACTACCTCGGCGACGACGCCCGCGAGCGCTTCCAGGACGCCTTCGCCGCGGTCTGGCGGGGCGACGCCGAGAACGACAACTTCAACACCCTGGTCCTGAGCGCCGGGCTCACCTGGCGCCAGGCCGTGGTGCTGCGCGCGTACGCCAAGTACCTGCGCCAGGCCGGCGTGAACTTCAGCCAGGACTACATGGAGGACACCCTCCGCAACAACGTCCACACCACCCGGCTGCTGATCTCGCTGTTCGAGGCCCGCCTGTCGCCCCACCGCCAGGCCGCCGGCACCGAGCTGATCGACGCCATGCTGGAGGAGCTGGACGGCGCGCTCGACCAGGTCGCCTCGCTCGACGAGGACCGGATCCTGCGGTCCTTCCTCACCCTCATCAAGGCGACGCTGCGCACCAACTTCTTCCAGCTCAACGCCGATGGCGAGCAGCACGCCTACGTGTCGATGAAGTTCGACCCGCAGGCGATCCCGGAACTCCCGGCGCCGCGCCCGGCCTTCGAGATCTGGGTGTACTCCCCGCGCGTCGAGGGCGTCCACCTGCGCTTCGGCAAGGTCGCCCGAGGCGGCCTGCGCTGGTCCGACCGCCGCGAGGACTTCCGTACGGAGATCCTCGGCCTGGTCAAGGCGCAGATGGTCAAGAACACCGTCATCGTGCCCGTCGGCGCCAAGGGCGGCTTCGTCGCCAAGAACCTGCCGGACCCGTCGGTGGACCGCGACGCGTGGCTCGCCGAGGGCATCGCCTCGTACAAGATCTTCATCTCCGCGCTGCTCGACATCACCGACAACATGGTCGGGGGCGAGGTCGTGCACCCCAAGGACGTGGTCCGCCACGACGAGGACGACACCTACCTCGTCGTCGCCGCCGACAAGGGCACCGCGACCTTCTCCGACATCGCCAACGGCGTCGCGGAGGCGTACGGCTTCTGGCTGGGCGACGCGTTCGCCTCGGGCGGCTCGGCCGGTTACGACCACAAGGGCATGGGCATCACCGCCCGCGGCGCCTGGGAGTCGGTCAAGCGGCACTTCCGCGAGCTCGGCCACGACACCCAGTCCGAGGACTTCACCGTCGTCGGCGTCGGCGACATGTCCGGTGACGTCTTCGGCAACGGCATGCTGCTCTCCGAGCACATCCGCCTGGTGGCGGCCTTCGACCACCGGCACATCTTCATCGACCCGACCCCGGACGCGGCGACCTCGTACGCCGAGCGCCGGCGCCTGTTCGACCTGCCGCGCTCCTCGTGGGCCGACTACAACACCGAACTGCTCTCCGCGGGCGGCGGGATCCACCCGCGCAGCGCGAAGGCGATCCCGGTCAACGCGCAGGTGCGCGCCGCCCTCGGCATCGAGGCGGGCGTCACCAAGATGACCCCGGCCGAGCTGATGCAGGCGATCCTCCAGGCCCCCGTGGACCTGCTGTGGAACGGCGGCATCGGTACGTACGTCAAGGCGGCGACCGAGACGCACGGGGACGTCGGCGACAAGGCCAACGACGCGATCCGCGTCAACGGCGGCGACGTCCGCGCCAAGGTGATCGGCGAGGGCGGCAACCTGGGCCTGACCCAGCTCGGCCGTATCGAGTTCGCCCGGATCGGCGCCGGCGGCGAGGGCGGCAAGGTCAACACCGACGCCATCGACAACAGCGCCGGCGTGGACACCTCCGACCACGAGGTGAACATCAAGATCCTGCTCAACGCGGTCGTCGCCGACGGCGACATGACCGTCAAGCAGCGCAACAAGCTGCTGGCGGAAATGACCGACGAGGTCGGCAGGCTCGTGCTGCGCAACAACTACGCGCAGAACGTGGCCCTCGCCAACGGTGCGGCCCAGGCCCCCAGCCTGCTGCACGCCCAGCAGCGCTTCATGCGCCGCCTGGAGGGCGACGGCCTGCTGAACCGGAGCCTGGAGTTCCTGCCCACCGACCGGCAGATCCGCGAGCTGCTGAACAACGGCAAGGGCCTGACCCAGCCGGAGCTCGCCGTCCTGCTGGCCTACACCAAGATCACGGTGGCGGACGACCTCATCGCCACCGGGCTCCCCGACGACCCGTACCTGCGCCGCCTGCTGCACGCGTACTTCCCGGCCGCGCTGGGCGCGAAGTTCGCGGACCAGATCGACGGGCACGCGCTGCGCCGCGAGATCATCACCACCGTCCTGGTCAACGACACCGTCAACACCGGTGGTTCGACCTTCCTGCACCGCCTGCGGGAGGAGACCGGAGCCTCGGTGGAGGAGATCGTCCGGGCACAGCTCGCGGCCCGCGAGATCTTCGGCCTGGCCGAGGTGTGGGACGCGGTCGAGGCCCTGGACAACCGCGTCGCGGCCGACGTCCAGACCCGGGTGCGGCTGCACTCGCGGCGCCTGGTCGAGCGCGGCACCCGCTGGCTGCTGAACAACCGGCCGCAGCCGCTCCAGATCACCGAGACGATCGAGCTCTTCGGTGAGCGGGTGCGCCAGGTCTGGGACGAGCTGCCCAAGCTGGTGCGCGGCGCGGACCTGGAGTGGTACCAGTCGATCGTGGACGAGCTGACCGACGAGGGCGTGCCGGACGAGCTGGCGGCCAAGGTCGCCGGATTCTCCTCGGCCTTCCCGACGCTCGACATCGTCGCGATCGCGGACCGCACCGGCGTGGACCCGCTGGACGTCGCCGAGGTGTACTACGACCTCGCCGACCGCCTGGACATCACCCAGCTGATGGACCGGATCATCGAGCTGCCGCGGGCCGACCGCTGGCAGTCCATGGCCCGCGCCTCCATCCGCGAGGACCTGTTCGCGGCGCACGCCGCGCTGACCGCCGACGTACTGGCGGTGGGCAACGGCGACTCCACTCCCGAGCAGCGCTTCAAGGCGTGGGAGGAGAAGAACGCGGCGATCATCAGCCGGGCCCGGACGACCCTGGACGAGATCCGGGGCTCGGACGACTTCGACCTGGCGAACCTGTCGGTGGCGATGCGGACGATGCGTTCCCTGCTGCGCGCGCACAGCTGACCGCTGCGGGGCGTTGACGGCTGAAGGGCGGCCCGGGATCTCGGATCCCGGGCCGCCCTTCGGCATGGCGCCGGCGGTGGGCTTCCGCGTTCCGCCGCCGGTGGGGATGCGGGGAGCCGGGCTCAGGAACCGGGAGCGCGGACCGAGCCGGTGCTCTTACCGGTGGGGTCGCCCAGGAAGCAGATGACGTTGCGCTCGCCGAGGTCCCAGGTGGAGGACTGCGGATAGTTGTAGATCGGCTCCATCTTCTGGGGGAGCTTGGCGGCATCGCCCGTGTAGGCGGTGAGCGCTGCGCTGCCGCACTTCTCGTCGGCGATCCGGACGATCTGCTCCTTGCCGGGGTACGGACCGTCCTCCAGCGTGAAGACGGCGTACGCCTCCCCCTCGTGGGGCTGGTCGCAGGGGACCACGCGCACCGACACGCCGGCGTCTGCATCCTTCTTCTTGGTCAGATCGTCGTCCGTGGTGAAGCAGTCCCCCTTGCGGACGTCTTCCGTATCGCTGGAGCCCTCCTCGGTGACCTGACCGCCGGCGTCGCGCTTCGGAGGGGGACCGTCGTCCAGCACTCCGAAGTAGACCAGCGCGAGCACGGTGGCCACGCCGAGCACGAGGAGCGCCAGGACGGTCCGCGGCTTGGTCTTGCGCGGCGTCTGCGGCCCGGGCGGTCCGGGCTGCCCGGGTTGCCCCCACCGCGGATGGGGATCGGGCGGCGACGGTGGCGGCGGTGGTGGCGGTGGCGGTCTGGACATGGTGCACCGGCCTCCTTGTATGGGGGAGCCGCAGCCCACAGCCGGGCGGTGACACCGCGGCCGCCGGGCCTGCCGGGGCGCACGGCGCCCGGAGACGGCCGGCTCCGGCATGCTCGGTGAGCTGTCGGGCGGCCCGATCCCGGCACGGCCGACGGCGACGGGCGCCAGCGGTGCCACTTCCCGTCCGGCGTGGTGCACTACCTACGCTACCCAGGGTGGCGCGGCCACGCCCGTCGTCGTGGACCCCGGGCTCAGCGGCCCGCCGTGAACCTCTCGTACGCGTCGCAGACCTCGGCGGAGGGGCCGTCCATGCGCAGGACGCCGGCCTCCAGCCAGATCGCCCGGTCGCAGGTCTCACGGACCGTGTGGATGCCGTGGCTGACGAGGAACACGGTGCCGGCCCGCTCGCGGAGCTCCTCGATGCGGGCCTGGCTGCGGCGCTGGAAGGCGGCGTCACCGGTGGCCAGGGCCTCGTCGATCATCAGGACGTCGTGGTCCTTGGCGGCGGCGATGGAGAAGCGCAGCCGGGCGCCCATGCCGGAGGAGTACGTCCGCATCGGCAGGGAGATGAAGTCGCCCTTCTCGTTGATGCCGGAGAAGTCGACGATGTCCTGGTAGCGCTCGCGGACCTGCTGTTTGGACATGCCCATCGCGAGGCCGCCGAGGACGACGTTGCGCTCGCCGGTCAGGTCGTTCATCAGGGCGGCGTTCACGCCCAGCAGGGAGGGCTGGCCGTGGGAGTAGATCCTGCCGCGGGCCACGGGCTGGAGGCCGGCGATGGCCTTGAGCAGGGTGGACTTGCCCGAGCCGTTGGTGCCGATGAGGCCGATGGCCTCGCCCTTGTACGCGGTGAAGCTGACGCCCTTGACGGCATGCACCTCGCGGACGCCCGGGGCGGGCCTGCCGGAGAAGATCCGGCTGAGGGCGGCGGTCGCGGTGCCCTTGCGGGAGCCGGCGCCGTGCACCGTGTAGACGACGTGGACCTCGTCGGCGATGACGGTGGGCATGCGGGTGTCGGGGACGACCGCCGCGGCCGGCGTGCGGGTCGCCGTCGCGGTGGACGTCGCGGTGGACGTCGCGCTGGACGTCGCGGTGTCAGCCACGGCCGTACTCCTCCTCAGCCTTCCAGAAGTAGATGAATCCGCCGACTCCGGCGAGCAGCGCCCAGCCGATGGCGACGGCCCACACGTGGTGGGGCAGGGCGTGCGGGGTGAAGCTGTCGATCAGCGCGTACCGCATCAGGTCGATGTAGACGGCCGCGGGGTTGAGCTTGAGCGCGGTCATCACCCAGTGCGGCAGGTCGTCCTTGGTGAGCATCTGGTCGATGGACCACATGACGCCGGAGGAGTACATCCAGGTCCGCAGGACGAACGGCATCAGCTGGCTGACGTCTGGGCTCTTGCTGCCGATACGGGCCATGACCATGGCGCAGCCGGCGCAGAAGACGGCCATCAGCAGGAGGGTCGGAGCGGCCAGCAGCCAGCGCGGGCCCGGGGTCTGACCGAAGGCCAGCAGCAGGATGACGAGCGCGCCCATGGTGACGAGCAGCTGCTGGAAGAGCTGCACGACCGTGGAGATGGGCAGGCTGGCGCGCGGGAAGTGCAGGGCGCGGACCAGGCCGAGATTGCCGTGGACGGCCCGGGTGCCCGCGTTGACGGAGCTGCCGATGAAGTCCCAGACGAAGACGCCGGTGATCAGGAACGGCAGGTAGTCGGGCACGCCGTGGCTGGCGCGCATGGCGACGCCGAAGACGAAGTAGTAGACGGCCGCGTTGAGCAGCGGCGTCACCAGGTGCCAGACCTGGCCGAGTTTGGCCGTGCTGTACGTGGCGTGCATCCGGGCGGTGGCGTACGCGGTCACGAAGTGGCGGCGTCCCCAGAGTTGGCGCACGTAAGCGGGGAGCGAGGGGCGGGCGCCGCTGAGGGTCAGCCCGTGGGCTGCCGCCAGTTCTGCGGGGGTGGTGGTCACGGTCGTCGCTTTCGACTGGGGGCACCGGCTGGGGCAGGTCCCGGCCGCAGGCCGGGAGAGCGACGGAACGGGTCCGTATCGTCGCTACGGCGAGGTTAGGGTGCAGCACGTCGGAACGCAACCGTATCGTCGTGACGCGCCGCGGCTATGCTCTGTGCATGACCACGGATCCCACCCCCACTCCCGCCCCCACCCGCCGGGCCCCGGCCGGCGCCGCCGTCCTGCGCGAGGACGTCACCGAGGCCATCCGGGCGGCGGTCGTGGATGAGCTGGCCGCGGTCGGCTTCGCCCGGATGTCGATCGAGGGGATCGCCCGGCGGGCGGGCGTCGGGAAGACGGCCGTCTACCGGCGGTGGAAGTCGAAGCTCCACCTGGTCCTCGACCTGGTGGGCGCCTTCGCGGTGGACGGCCTGCCGGTGCCGGCGACGGGCTCCCTGTACGGGGACGTACGGGCCCTGCTGGAGGTGATGTCGCACGTGCTGCGGCACCCGGTGGCCTCGGCGGTGATCCCCGACCTGCTGGTGGAGGCGGCGCGCAACCCCGAGATCGCGGACGCGGTGCGCGGAGCCCTGCTGGACGGGGAGCGCAGGATGGCCGAGGGCATCGTGTCCGAGGCGGTCGCCCGGGGCGAGCTGCCGCCCGGCGTGGACGCGGGGCGGGCGCTCGACCTGGCGATCGGCCCGCTGTACTGGCGCCAGGTCGTGGTCCGCGACGAGGTCCCGGCGGCCTACCTGGACGACCTGGCCCGCTCCGTGGCGGCCGGCCTCGCGGCCGGCCCGGAACGCGATTGCCCGGAACGGGCCTGAGCTACCGCGTGTAGAACGCGACCCGGAACAGCGCTGGCGAATATCCGGAAGCTGTCGGGGACCGCGCCTACGGCCGGAGTCCCGGAGTGGTCAGCGGGGCCGGAGTGGGCGCGGAAGCCGGAGCAGGGGCGCAGGACGGGGCCGCGGGAGCGGGCCGGCGGTCGGCCGGCGGGATCACCGCCGGGACCGGCACCGGCTGGCCCAGGAAGACCCGGCGCACGACCCGCTCGGCGGCATGCCCGTCGTCGAAGGCGCAGAACCGGGCCCGGAACGCGGCCCGCAGCTGCGCCGAGCGCGACCCCTGCCAGCGGCCCGTGGCGAAGATGTCCACCAGCTCGTCCGCGGTCCGGGCGATCGCACCCGGCGGACACGACCGCAGGTCGAAGTAGGTGCCGCGGGCGGCCTCGTACGCCTCCCAGTCGTCCGCGTGGATCACCATCGGCCGGTCCAGCGCCGCGTAGTCGAACATCAGGGACGAGTAGTCCGTCACCAACGCGTCCGACGCCAGGCACAGTTCCTCCACCGAGGGGTACGAGGACACCTCGATCAGCCGGGGATGGCGCACCGGAGGGGTCCCCGCCGCATCCGCGTACGTCAGGTGCGTCCGCCGCAGCAGCACGAAACGCGGCCCCAGGTCCCGCAGCACCCGCTCGAAGTCCAGGTGCTCCGGCCGGCTGCGCCGGTAGTCCCGGTGCGTCGGCGCGTACAGGATCGCCGTGGAGCCCTCCGGGATGCCGAGCTTCTCGCGCAGCCGCAGGACGTCCTGCGCGGTGGCCCGGTGGAAGACGTCGTTGCGCGGGTAGCCGTACTCCAGCGTGGTGTACGCGGCGGGGACGGCCTTCTCCCACACCAGGGTGGAGTGGCGGTTCGAGGAGAGCAGGAAGTCCCACTGGTCGGCGCCGCGCAGCAGACCGGCGAAGTCCGTCGTCGGGGTGGCCGCCGGGCGGTCCTGGAGGTCCAGCCCGACCCGCTTGAGCGGGGTGCCGTGCTGCGTCTGGAGCAGGATCTGGCCGGGCCGCTTGACCAGGGCGCGGTCGAAGTTGACGTTCGTGGTGAGGTACGTGGCGCGGGCCAGGGCCGTCCAGTACGCGGCCGAGCCCGGCCGGAGCATGGCCGTCTCCGGCGGAAGCGTGCCCGCGTGCTCCGAGTCGCAGATCCACGCCGTCCGCATCCGGGGCGCGAGCTCGCGCAGCTTGGCCTCGATCGCCGCCGGATTGCAGGCGTAGCCGCCGTGCCAGTACGCGGAGAAGACCGCCAGCTCCGACCGCAGCGGCAGCAGCCGCTGGACCCGGTAGTGCAGGCGCAGCCCCGTCTCGCACAGGCCCCGCCCCAGGAGCACGGCCGCACGGCCCGCCGCCAGCGCTGCCGAGCGCAGCACCGACAGGGTGCGGTACGTCCGGCGCAGGCCCGCCCGCATCAGGGTGTGGCGGATCCGGTCCGTCCGGGACGGTGACAGCGGCGGCGGGCCCGGGGCGCGGTAGCGGCGCAGCAGCGCCGAAGCCCGCGCGAAGAACTCGGCCCGGCTCGCCCGGGGGAGGCGGCGCGGGTCGGCGTACAGGGCGCAGAAGTGCTCGGCCATGCGCCGGTGGACGGTCGGCCGCCAGCGCTCCAGCTCCGGGCGGCTGCCGAGGTAGCCGAAGACCCGGTCGTACTGGTCGAAGATGTCGAGGTGGCGGCGGCTGGTGGTGGTCAGGATCGAGCCGGTGCGCCGCTGGCGGTAGTGCACGCACACCCGGTCCAGGACGGCCACCGACTCGGCGGCGAGCAGCGCCGGATAGGTCCAGGGGGTGTCCTCGTAGAGGCCGGGCGGGAAGCTCAGGCCCTCGCGCTCGACGTACTCCCGGCGGTACGCCTTGTTCCACACCACCATCAGCATGCCGAGCAGCGCGGGGCGGTCCGCCAGCCGGAAGCTGGCCGGGCCCTGTTCGGAGAGCCGGTGGGAGAGGCGGTTGCGCACCAGTTCGCCGGTCCAGAAGATGCGCGCGTAGTCGTAGACCAGGACGTCCGGGGAGCCCGTGTCCTTCAGCCGGTCCGTGATGGCCTGCAGGGCGCCCGGCGCGAGGGTGTCGTCCCCGTCGAGGAAGACCAGGTAGTCGCCGGTGGCCCGGGCCAGACCCACGTTGCGGGCCGGGCCCAGGCCCAGGTTGTGCGCCAGGTGGACGGCGGTCACGCGGGGGTCCCGGGCCGCGTACTCGTCGATGATCGAACCGCAGGCGTCGGGTGAGGCGTCGTCCACCGCGATCAGTTCCAGGTCCGCGTACGACTGGGAAAGGACCGAGTCCAGACTCTCCTGCAGGTACGCCTGCACCTTGTACGCGGGCACGATGACGCTGAACCGGGGCACGGCACATCCAGGGGTCGGCGCGGGCATGGTGCTCCCCCGGCCACCGCTGGCGGGGTGCCCCCGGGGAACCCCCACCCCTTGGACGGGGTTACGCGAGGTGTGGCATTCGGGTCACGGAGTGTCAACAGGGCCGGGCCGGAGCCCCGGGGGCACGCCACTGTCCTCGGCGGTGGGGGAGGTGGAGCGGCGGGTAGGGGGCCGCCCGGGCCGGACCGGCCCCGCTTGCGGGAGCAGGCTGGTCGGTGGTGGGACCTGCGGGAAGAGGGGGCACCCGAGGGGGGCGTTGACAGCCAGGGGCCATCCACGGTCCCGCACCTGCGCACGGGCCCCCTCTCCTCGCGGGTCCCTGCCCCCGGCCGACCCCGCCCCCGCTATCGGGGCCGGTCCGGGCGGCCGGATGGTGCCCTGTCTGCTCGCCTCCCCGCCCCCGCTTTCCGGGCCGGTCCGGGCAGGCGGTCGGTGCCCTCGACCGTGGCGGTCACTTGGTGGCGGTCACTTGACGGCTCCCGCCATCACCCCCGAGACGAACTGCCGCTGGAAGGCGAAGAACACCACGAGCGGCACCACCATCGACAGGAACGCGCCGGGCGCCAGCACGTCGATGTTGTTGCCGAACTGCCGTACCTGCTGCTGGAGGGCGACCGTGACCGGTGGGTGCGTCGAGTCCGCGAAGACCAGGGCGACCAGCATGTCGTTCCACACCCACAGGAACTGGAAGATGCCGAGGGAGGCGATCGCCGGACCGCCCAGCGGCAGCACCACCCGTGTGAACAGCCGCAGTTCACCCGCCCCGTCGAGGCGCGCCGCCTCCAGCAGCTCCCGCGGGATCTCCGCGAAGAAGTTGCGCAGCAGGAACACGGCGAACGGCAGACCGAACGCGGTGTGGAAGAGGACCACCCCGGCCGTCGTCTCGAACAGGCCGATGGAGCCGAAGAGTTCGGACACCGGGATCAGGGCCACCTGCACCGGCACCACCAGCAGCCCGACCACCACCAGGAACAGCCAGTCCCGGCCCGGGAAATCCAGCCAGGCGAAGGCGTATCCGGCGAACGCGCCCAGGACGAGGACGAGCGCGGTGGCCGGGACGGTGATCAACACCGTGCTCAGCAGCGACCTGGTGATCGTGTCGTTGGCGAGGAGGGCCGAGTAGTTCTCGGTGGTGAGCCGGGAGGGGGCGGTCAGCACCTGCCACCAGCCGCCCGCGTTCAGGTCCTTGGACGACACCAGGGACGACAGCAGCAGCCCGAGCGTCGGCACCAGCCAGAAGAGCGCGGCCAGGACCAGGAACACACGCACGGCCCCGGCCGTCGCGGCGGCCGCGAGGCGGCCGGCTCGGGCAGCCGGACGGGCCTGGGCAGAGGAGCTCATCGGGCTCCCTCCTTACGCAGCCTGCGTATGTTGTAGAGCATCACCGGGACCACCAGCACCAGCAGCAGCACCGCGATGGCGCTGCCCAGCCCCGGATCGGCGTCCGTGCCGAAGGACGTGCGGTAGAGCTGGAGCGCGAGCACGTTCGCGTCGTCCTGGACCGAGCCCGGCGCGATCACGAAGACCAGGTCGAAGATCTTCATCACGTTGATGACGAGGGTGACGAGCACCACCGCCAGCACGGGCGCCAGCAGCGGGACGGTGACCCGGCGGAACACCTGCCACTCGTTCGCCCCGTCCACCCGCGCCGCCTCCAGCAGCTCCCGGGGTACGGCCGCCAGCCCGGCCCCGATCAGCACCATCGCGAAGCCGGCCCACATCCACACGTACGCCCCGATGACCGCCGGGGTGACCAGCGTCGGGCCGAGCCACTCCACCCCCGCGTACGCCTCCTTGAAGTTCGACGCGGGCAGCCGCAGCAGCGCCCCGTCGGCCTTCTCGGACAGGGAGAAGGTGCCGTCGGCGCGGGTCGTCGCCGTGTCCACGACCCGGCCGTCCTTGACCGCCTCGATCCGCATCCCGGAGAAGCCGGACTCTGCGGGGTCGACCGCGTTGGCCCGGCCGCCGCCGCCCCGGGTGAAGTCCTGCCAGGCCGTCCCGGTGACCTTGCCGGGCTCGGCCCCGGCGGCAGCGGCCGTACGGGTCCCCTCGGGCAGCGCCTCGGGCGCGACCCCGACGAGCGGCAGCAGCACCGGCACCCCGGCCCGTACCGGATCCCGGGTCACGAAGCCACCCGCGGCGGCGCCCTGGGCCGGGACCAGGGGGGAGTCCCGGCCGGGGCGGGCCTTGGGGAAGGCCGAGGACGGGGCGAACGTGTCGTGCACCCCGACCCACACCGCGTTGGCCACCCCACGATCGGGGTCCTGGTCGTAGACGAGCCGGAAGATGATGCCCGCCGCCAGCATCGAGATCGCCATCGGCATGAAGACGAGCAGCTTGAACGCCGTGCCCCAGCGCACCCGTTCGGTGAGCACCGCGAAGATCAGGCCGAGGGCGGTGGCCGTGGTCGGCGCCAGCACCACCCACACCGCCGTGTTCTTCAGGGCGGTGCGGATCGTGTCGTCGTGCAGGATCTCCAGGTAGTTGTCCCCGCCGACGAAGCCGTCGCCGGAGCGGTCGAAGAAGCTGCGGTAGACCGAGTAGCCGATGGGGTGCACGACGAGCGCGCCGAGCAGTACCAGGGCCGGCAGGAGGAACGCCGCCGCGATCAGGCGGCGGCGCCTGGCCTCCGCGGACCGGCCCGATCCGGGAGCGGTCCCGGCCGGCGGGGCGGCCGGGACCGTGGGGATGGCCGTCACCGGGTCAGTTCCCGAACGCCTTGGCCGCGTCCGCCTCCAGTATGGCCTGCGTGCCCGCCACGTCCGACGGGTTCGCCAGGAAGTCCTGGAGCGCCTTCCACTCGCCCGCGCCCGGGGTCCCGCCGAAGGCCGCCGGGGCCTGGTCCGACATGTCGAAGCGGAAGTCGTCGCCCGCCGCGATCAGCGCCTTGGCGATGTTGCGCTGGATGTCGTTCGGATAGGCCTTCGGGTCGACCGCCTTGTTCGGGGAGATGAAACCGCCCTCGCGGGCCTGGATCTCCGCCGCGTCCGCCGACGCCAGGAAGGTCAGCAGCGCCTGCGCGCCCTTCGACGCCTTGAGGGCGACGGCCACGTCCCCGCCCGAGACCACCGGCGCCTTGTCGCCGACCGCCGGGAACGGGAAGACGAGGGCGTCCTTGCCCACCTTCGCCTCCGTCTGCGCGATGTTCACCGCCACGAAGTCGCCCTCGAAGACCATCGCCGCCGCCGGCCGGTCACCGCCGGTGAACGTCTGGGTCACCGACTTCGGGAACTCGGTGGCCAGCGCCCCGCTGGGACCGCCCGCCAGGAAGTCCTTGCGGCCGAACAGCTCACCGAGGGTCGTCAGCGCCTGCTTGACGCTGTCGTCCGTCCACTTGATCTGGTGCTTGGAGAGCTGGTCGTACTTCTGCGGGCCCGCCTGGGAGAGGTAGACGTTCTCGAACCAGTCGGTCAGCGTCCAGCCGTCCGCACCCGCCACCGACACCGCCGGGGTGCCCGACGCGGAGAGGGTGTCGGCGGCCGTCAGCAGGTCCTTCCACGTCTTCGGGGGCTGCACGCCCGCCGCCTCGAAGGCCTTGGCGTTGTACCAGATCAGCGACTTGTTGGCGGCCTTGTAGTACACGCCGTACTGGGTGCCGCCGACCGCACCCAGCGTCTTCCAGCCGCCCGAGTAGTTCTGGTCGAGCTGGGCCTGGGCCTCCGGGCCGACCGGCTGCACCCACTTGTTCTGCACCGCTGAGACCAGCGCGCCGACCTGCGGGAGGAGCGCCACGTCCGGCGGCTGCCCGCCCGCGATCTTCGTACCGAGGAAGGTGACGATGGGGTCCTGGGCCGGGACGAAGGTGACCGTGGCGCCCGTCCGCTTCTCGAACTCCTTGAGGACCTTGGTGAAGTTGGCCTGCTCCGGTCCCGTCCAGACGGCCGCGACCTCCAGCTTCTCGCCGTTCAGCTGCGGTAACTGCACCCGCTGCCCCGTCGGTGCGGCCTCGCCGCCGGGGGACGTGGCCTCCTTCTTGCCGTCGCCGTCCCCGCAGGCGCTCAGCGTGAGCGCGCCCGCGGCGGCGAGGGCCGCCAGGATGTACGCCCGGCGGCTGCTCCTCCGGTTCTTCGTACGGCTCGTTCCGTGCCTGCGCATGGTTCTGCCCCCGATGCCCGTGGTGTGACTGGTGCCACAGGTCTACGCTGATCCGCGCGCCCCACGCAATACCGCCTCGGGCATATACGGGCTGTACGGGTGATGCCCGAGCCGGAATCGAGTCGGGCGCCCCTACGGGGTGGCGCTCGGTGCGGGCGGGAACAGGACCGGTATCGCCGAGACCAGGTGCGAGGCCCGGTCCAGGGCGCTGGCCAGCAGGGCCAGGTCGGTCGGGCCGTTGCCCAGCTCGCGCACCGGGCGCCGGGCCGGCGGATCACCCATCCGCTCCCACTCCACCGGCACCACGGTCGGACGCAGCGTCGCAGTCCGCGGGATCCGGCCGGTCACCCGCCCGCCCTGGAAGGGGACCGTCCGCCCGTCGGCGTAGCGGAGCAGGCCGCGGCCCGGGCCCGGCTGGTCGGGGGCGTCCAGGCCGACCCGCAGCGGGGTCAGCCGGGCCAGCTCCGTGTCGGCCGTGCGGTCGGGACGGGCGCTGGTGGCCACCAGGTGCACGCCGAGCCGGGCCCCGTCGCGGGCCACCGCCTCCAGCGCGCGCACCACCGAGCCGGCGGCGGGCCGGCCCGTACTGCCGAGCCCGGGCGCCACCAGCGCGTCGAAGTCGTCCACCAGCACCACCAGGCGGGGCAGTGGGCTCGGACCGGCCGCCTCGCTGCGGACCGCGGAGGCGCGCAGCCGGAGCGTGCCCGAGCGGGCGGAGTCGAGGTCGCCGAGCAGCTCCCCGGGGGAGGGCCGGCGGGGCGAGACCATCCGCTCGGAGACCTCACGCCGGGCGTGCCATTCGGCGAACGGGACGCCGTCCAGGAGCTCACTGCGCCGCTTGAGCTCGGTGCCGAGCGCCTGCGCGAACTCCCGCATCCGGACGGGGTCGGAGGCGACGAGGTGGGCGCAGACGTGCGGGAGCTCGGTGCAGGGCAGCAGCCCGTCGCCGCGCTCGCCCCCCGACCCGTCGAGCAGGACGAGCCCCAGCCGGTCGGGCCGGGCGGCCGCGGCCAGCGAGGCGGCGACCGAGCGCAGCAGCTCCGTACGGCCGCTGCCGGCGGGTCCCTCGATCAGCAGGTGCGGTCCGTCCTGGACCAGGTCGGCCCCGACCGGCCCGCCCCGGCCGCTGCCGAGCACGAGTTCGGCGTGGCCGCCGACGCCCTGCCCCTGCTCGGTGGCCGCGGCCCAACGGGCCATCAGGGAGGCGGGGGTGGCTCGCGCCAGGCCCAACTCGTCCAGCAGCCGGGCCGTTTGCGGCAGGGCTGCGGCCACCGCGCGGTGGGACCCGGTGGCGGCGGGCTCGGCGCGCAGCGGGGCCAGCGCCCGGGCGAACCGCTCGGCCCAGGCCGCGGACACGGCGTCGGCGGTGGCGGTGCGGCCGGGCGGTACCGGCCTGCCGCCGGTGACGGCGAAGGTCCGTACCGTCGTGGCCACATCACCGCTGAGCAGGGCGACGCTGCCGCAGTCCCGGAAGGCGGGGACGGCCGCGCAGGCGCTCTCGTACGTCTCGGTCAGCGGGGAGGCCGCGGTGGCGGCCGGGGTCTCCGCGAGGACGAGGACGTGGATCCCCGCTGCCGGCCCGTGCGAGGCGAGCCTGCCGGTGAGATCGCGCAGGGCCCCGGAGCCGGGATCCCCGTCGACGACGAGGAGGGTGTACGGGCCCTGGTGGGTGTCGGCGGCCTCGCGGACCTGGTGGCGGTCGGCCGCGGCCCAGTTGGCGCCGAGCGGGCCGTCGTCGAGCCGGCGGGTGAGCTCGGCCGTGCGGGCGGTGGCCTGGTCACGGTCGTACGCGAGGAGCAGGCGGCAGTTCTGGCCGTGCGCGGGCCGCACGTGCGGAAGCCAGCCGAGCCACCCCCAGTCCTGGACGCGCTCGGCGACGGGCCGGGCGCGGTCGGCGCTGAGCAGCACGATCTCCAGCTCGCCCGGTGCGAGCAGCGCGGCGAGCTGGGCGATGACGGAGCGGGCCACGCCGGTGAGCCGGCCGCGAGGCCCGGCGATGCCGAGCGCGCCGGCCTCGCGCAGCTGGACCCGGCTTCCGGCGCCGAGTCCGACGTCGAGCTGCCCGGGGGGACGGGACCACAGCCGCCGGGTCGGCCCGAGCGCGGCCAGCAGCAGCGCGGCGGGATCGTCGGGGTGGGGGGCTGCGGTGGCGGCCGCCCCGGCCACCGCCTGCACCTCCGGCTCCGCCTCGCCCCGCACCCATTTGCGGGCCCAGGCCCCGAGGCCGCGCCGCCGCCCGGGGGCGCCGGCCCCGCCGGTTTCGGCGGCCGCACCGGAGCCGTGCCCGGGGCCGACGGCCCCTTGGGCGCCTGCGCGGGGGCCGGCGGGGCGCACGTCCCCGTACGGCCCGGCGGGCGGTTCGCCGGGGACGCCGGGCCTCGCGGTACCGGGGGCTCCGGCGGCGGCCGGGCCCGGCCGGGCGCTGCCCGCGGCCCCGACCGGGCCGACCGGGCCGCTCCGCGGGGCGGATCCGGCGGGTGCGGTGCCGGGGCCGGTGTCGCCGGAGGGACCCTCGGCGGGGTCGGCGCCCCCTTCGGGGCGGCCGCCGGCGCCGGGGGCCGCCGGGTCGGGCACCGGCAGCGAGAGGTGGCCCTCCAGGTCCGGGATCAGCGGGAGCGGCTGCGCGGGCCCCTCGGCCAGCCGGAGCGTGGACTCCCCGACCCGCAGCAGCGAACCCGGCGCCAGGGGCACCGGCCGCGCCCCCACGGGCGTACCGTCCACCGTCGTGCCGTTCGTCGAGTCCAGGTCGGCCACCGCCACCCGCCCGTCCGCCGGCACCGTCACCGCGCAGTGCAGCCGCGACACGTCCGGATCGTCCAGCGGCACGTCGGCGTCGGCCGAGCGCCCGATGCGGATCGACCCGGGGTGCAGCAGGTGCACCCCGCCAGCGTCCGGGCCGGCCACCACGTGCAGCTGGACGCCGTCGGCGCCGATCGCCCCGCGCGTCCCGTCCGGTACGACGTCGGGAACGGGCGCGTGCAGCCCCAGCACCGCCCCGTCCACGAGCGGCGGCTCGCCCAGGATCCGCCGCTGGAGGTCGAGGCGCTCGGCGCCGGCGTACAGGATGACGGTGCCGCCGGTGTCGGGGCCGCCGACGGTCGCGGCCAGGCCCGAGGCCACCGCGGCCAGGGGGGTGCCCGCGGGCGCGGTGACGAGCACGTCACAGCCGGCGGGCGCGGTCTGGTGGCCGCTGCGCGACCCAAGCCCAAGGACGGTCAGCCGGATCTGCATCGCCGTCGGCGGTCCCTTCTGCGCGGTGCGCGGTGCGTGCGCCCGGCGGGGTACGGCAGGGCGCGACGGCCCGACAACCCCCCACCCGGCACGGCGCGTCGTCCGGTCAGGTCTACGCGGAAGGCGGGCTCCCGGCCCGGCCGTTCCGTACGGGTGCATCCTCGCACCTGTCACGGACAACACGCCCGGCACCCGCCAATAAATGATCTTGAATGATCGCCGGGCCGGACGTAAAGAGGGGGAAGGGCCGGGGAAAGTCGAGGAAAGCCGAGGAAAGCCGGGGAAACAGCCCCCGGCATACCCCACGAACGTCACACTTCGCACATATGTGCGGCAACCAACCTCCGATGCCCCGCGTCTTCCCCGGGGCCACCCCCTAGAGTGGGGCCCACCAGAACGACAGCAGGGAGCGCGAGACGTGCGGCCAGTCGGCAGCAAGTACCTGCTCGAGGAGCCGCTCGGGCGCGGCGCCACGGGCACTGTCTGGCGTGCGCGCCAGAGGGAGACCGCCGGCGCGGAGGCGGCCGTCGCCGGGCAGCCCGGCGAAACCGTGGCCATCAAGGTCCTCAAGGAGGAGCTGGCCCAGGACGCGGACATCGTCATGCGCTTCTTGCGCGAGCGCTCGGTCCTGCTGCGCCTGACCCACCCCAACATCGTGCGCACCCGGGACCTCGTCGTCGAGGGCGATCTCCTCGCCCTCGTCATGGACCTGATCGACGGCCCGGACCTGCACAAGTACATCCGGCAGAACGGCCCCTTCACCCCGGTCGCCGCGAGCCTGCTGACCGCCCAGATCGCGGACGCGCTCGCCGCCAGCCACGCGGACGGGGTCGTCCACCGCGACCTGAAGCCGGCCAACGTGCTGCTCGACGAGCGCGGCGGCCAGATGAAGCCGATGCTCACCGACTTCGGCATCGCGCGCCTCGCCGACTCCCCGGGGCTGACCCGCACCCACGAGTTCGTCGGCACCCCCGCCTACGTCGCCCCCGAGTCCGCCGAGGGCCGCCCGCAGACCTCCGCCGTCGACGTCTACGGCGCCGGCATCCTGCTGTACGAGCTGGTCACCGGCCGCCCGCCGTTCGCCGGCGGCACCGCGCTCGAAGTGCTCCACCGCCACCTCAGCGAGGAGCCGCAGCGCCCCGCGCACGTGCCGGAGCCGCTCTGGATCGTCATCGAGCGCTGCCTGCGCAAGGAGCCGAACGAGCGCCCCAGCGCCGAGAACCTGGCCCGCGGCCTGCGCGTGGTCGCCTCCGGCATCGGAGTGCACAGCGCCCCCTCCGAGGTGGAGGCCGCGCTCGGCGTCGGTGCTCTGCTCGCGCCCGACCCCTCGCCCGCGCCGGTCCCCGAGACCCCGGGTGCCGCGGACGCCACGCAGGTGCTGCCCGGCCGGGCCGGCGCGCCCGGCGCGTACGACCCGAATGCCATGACCAGCGTCCTGCCGCCGGTCGGCGCCGCCGACGCCACGTCGGTGCTGCCGAGCACGGGCGGCCCGGGGGCCGACCCGACGTCCGTCATGCCGCCCGTGCAGCAGCCGGACCAGCCGCACCCCTGGCAGTCGCAGATGCGGGCCGCGCGCGACCGCAACGAGCAGACGCAGATGCACTACCTCGACCCGAGCGAGGACCCTCTGCGCCGCCGTCCGCAGCGCCAGGCCCCGCCGCCCCCGCCGCCGCAGCGGCCGCAGCAGCGCCCGTACCAGCAGCAGCCGCAGCAACCCCCATACCAGCAGCGGCCCCAGCAGCCACAGCCGTACTACCCGCCGCAGCAGCCGCCGCAGTACCAGCAGCCCCAGCAGCCCACCCCGTACCAGCAGCCGCAGCAGCAGCCCCAGCGGCCGCATCCGCCGCAGCAGCAGCCCCCGCAGGGCCCGCCGCCGCAGCAGCGCGCCCCCCGGGAGCCGCGCCGCCGCAGCGCGAACCCCGTGCGGATTCCGGGCCTCGGCTGCCTCAAGGGCTGCCTGGTGCTGATCGTGCTGTTCTTCGTGGCGGGCTGGCTGGTCTGGGAACTCACCCCGCTCCAGGAGTGGGTCGGCACCGGCCGGGGCTGGTGGAACCAACTGTGGACGTGGGGCTCCGACCTCGTCGACTGGGTCACCGAGCTGGGCGACTCCACGAGTGGCACGCAGTCCTGAATCACCCGGTCCTGAATCACCCGGTCCTGGATCCCGCCGCCCTGAATCGGACCTCCCGAGTGCCGACTTCGTGGATTTGTCGACATCCAGGGCGTGATTTCGCGCGCAGAAGTGAAGGTCGCCGCGATCCGCGGCGACCAAGCCCCCTCCGGCCGCGTAGCTTTGGTGCGTACGCCAGCCGCTGAGGGAGCAGTCGTGGCACGGAAAATCGGCAGCCGGTACACCGCGCACCAGATCCTGGGGCGCGGCAGCGCGGGCACGGTGTGGCTGGGCGAGGGGCCGGACGGGCCCGTCGCCGTCAAACTGCTGCGCGAGGACCTCGCGTCCGACCAGGAGCTGGTCGGACGCTTCGTCCAGGAGCGCAGCGCGCTGCTCGGCCTGGACCACCCCCACGTCGTCTCCGTCCGCGACCTCGTCGTCGACGGCAACGACCTGGCGCTGGTCATGGACCTCGTACGCGGCACGGACCTGCGCACCCGCCTCGACCGGGAGCGCAGGCTCGCCCCCGAGGCGGCCGTGGCGATCGTCGCGGACGTCGCGGACGCGCTGGCGGCGGCGCATGCGGCGGGGGTGGTGCACCGGGACGTCAAGCCCGAGAACGTCCTGCTGGACATGCAGGGGCCGCTGGGGCCGGGTGGGGCGCATCCCGCGCTGCTGACCGACTTCGGCGTGGCCAAGCTGATCGACTCCCCGCGGCGGGCGGCGGCGGGCCGTACGACCGCGCCCGCCACGCGGATCATCGGCACCCCGGACTACCTCGCCCCGGAGATCGTCGAGGGCCTCCCGCCGCGGGCCGCCGTGGACATATACGCCCTGGCCACGGTGCTCTACGAGCTGCTGGCCGGTTTCACTCCCTTCGGCGGGGGCCACCCGGGAGCAGTGCTGCGGCGGCACGTGACGGAGACGGTGGTCCCGCTGCCCGGGATCCCCGACGAGCTGTGGCAGCTGATCGTGCAGTGCCTGGCGAAGGCCCCGGCGTCGCGGCTGCGGGCCTCCGAGCTCGCGGCCAGGCTGCGGGACCTGCTGCCGATGCTGGCCGGGATGCCGCCGCTGGACGTGGACGAGCCCGACGACACGGAGCCGGAGCCCGCGCAGGCGCCGGAGGCCCCTGCCGACCCCGTCCGGCGGCGGGGCGTGGTCCCGCTGGTGCCCGGCTCGTCGACCGACTCGAACCGGGACACCCACACGTCGATGCGGGTGCCCGGGCCCGAGGAGCTGGCGGGCGGCGCGCTGGGCACCGCCCGGGTCCCGCGGCCGGCCGGCGGCCACCGCCCCGGCTCGGCCCGGCACCGCGCCGAAACCGCCCGCAAGCGCCGTCTGGCCCTGACCGCCGGCGCCGTCGCGCTGGCCGCCGCGGTCGGCGTCGGCAGCTGGCTCGCCGCCTCCGGGGACGACTCCCCGCCGCCGGCCAAGGACACCAGGCACTCCGCCCCGGCGAAGCCGTAGCCCGGATCCGCCCCCGGCGGGGACGTCCCCGCCGGGGGCGGATCCGCAGGCCCGTAGCGCCCCGCGGGGTCAGGCCGCGACCAGCTCCGGGTGCCAGCGGCGGGCCACGGCCGGGTGGGCGCGCACCCAGCCCTTGAGCTCGTTGCGGCCGTACTCGGCGTGCAGCGGGTTCGAGGCGTCGTGCAGCACCCCGGGCGCCGCCTTCAGGTACGCGCCGGGCACCGTGTCGATCACCGCGTCCAGCCGCGGGTTGTAGAAGAACGGCACCGAGAACCGCTCCACCGCTCCCGGCGGGCTCACCACCCGGTGGTCGGTGGCCCGCAGGTACCCGTCCGTCGCGATCTCCAGCAGCTCGCCCAGGTTCACCACGAACGCCCCCGGCATCGGCGGTATGTCCAGGAAGCCGTCCCCCTGGCGGACCTGGAGCCCGCCCACGGAGTCCTGGAGCAGCAGCGTCAGGAAGCCGTAGTCCTTGTGGGCGCCGACCCCCTGGTCGGCGCCCGACGGCGCCGATCCCGGATAGCGGATCAGCTTCGTGTGCAGGTGGGGCCGGTCCGCGAAGGCCGCGTCGAAGAAGTGCGGCGGCGCGCCGATCGAGGTCAGCAGCTCCTGCAGCAGGCGGTGGGCCACCGCGGCCAGCCGGGACTGCCACTCCAGGACGGCCGGCCGCAGCTCGGGCAGGGCCGCCGGCCACTGGTTCGGGCCCTCCAGCCACAGGTACGCCGGATCACCCGGCCCCAGCTGCGGCGCCGGCCGCTCCGCGCCGACGTCGAGCTGGTCGCGCCAGTCCGAGGCCCCGCCGGTCAGCTCGTGCCCGATCCGGGTGTAGCCCCGGAAGTGCGGCGAGTTCAGATTGCTCACGGCCAGCCGGTCGGCCTCCGGGAGGGTGAAGAAAGCCCTGGTCAGCTCCAGGATGCGGGCCGTCTCGGCCTCGGTGATGCCATGCCCGGTCAGGTGCAGGAAACCGGTGTCCCGGGCTGCCGCGTGCAGCGTCTTCAGGAAATCCGGGCGCAAGGCGGGGTCATCGGCCTGGGACAGGTCGATGACCGGCAGGCTCCGGATGTGTGCGGGGACGTCGGAGTGGGTGTGGGTGTGGGTGTGCGCGGACGGCATGACGGCTCCGTTTCGGATGTCACGGGGTCCTGTTCCCCAGAGGTGGCGGGGCAGCGGGTGGGGGTGGGCCTGCCGGCAGGGATGGCGCCGGGGCCGCGTGGGCCGCGTACAGGACCAAGTCGGATCGGTTGGATCAGGCTTGGGAACGGTCCGGCGGCAGACAGCTCGTCGTCGTGACACGCATGTGATCCACATGGCGGCGCTTGACGAGGAGAAGAGTCATACCGTGAGCGTACGCCCGTCCCGGCCTTCACCAGAACGGGTGATCCGGCCTGCCCGGACGGCGCCGCCCGCGGACCGGCTACGCTGGACCCGTGGCAGTCGTCGATGTTTCCGAAGAGCTGAAGTCCCTCTCCTCGACCATGGGGTCGATCGAGGCCGTCCTGGACCTCGACAAGCTGAGGGCAGAAATCGCCGTGCTTGAGGAGCAGGCCGCCGCGCCGTCCCTGTGGGACGACCCGGAGGCCGCCCAGAAGATCACGAGCAAGCTTTCGCACCTCCAGGCCGAGGTCCGCAAGACCGAGACCCTGCGCGGCCGTATCGACGACCTCGCCGTGCTCTTCGAGCTCGCCCAGGAGATGGACGATGCGGACACCCTCGCGGAGGCGGAGGCCGAGCTGGTATCCGTACGCAAGGCGCTGGACGAGATGGAGGTCCGCACCCTGCTCTCCGGCGAGTACGCCGAGCGCGAGGCGCTGGTCAACATCCGTGCCGAGGCCGGAGGCGTCGACGCCTCCGACTTCGCCGAGCGCCTCCAGCGCATGTACCTGCGCTGGGCCGAGCGCCACGGCTACCCCACCGAGATCTACGAGACCTCGTACGCGGAAGAGGCCGGCATCAAGTCGACCACCTTCGTCGTCAAGGCCCCGTACGCCTACGGCACCCTCTCCGTCGAGCAGGGCACGCACCGCCTCGTGCGCATCTCGCCCTTCGACAACCAGGGCCGGCGCCAGACCTCCTTCGCGGGCGTCGAGGTGCTGCCGGTCGTCGAGACCAGCGACCACGTCGAGATCGACGAGTCCGAGCTGCGCGTGGACGTCTACCGCGCCTCCGGCCCCGGCGGCCAGGGCGTCAACACCACCGACTCGGCGGTGCGCATCACGCACATCCCGACCGGCATCGTCGTCTCCTGCCAGAACGAGCGCTCGCAGATCCAGAACAAGGCCAGCGCCATGAACGTCCTCCAGGCCAAGCTGCTGGAGCGGCGCCGCCAGGAGGAGCAGGCCAAGATGGACGCCCTCAAGGACGGCGGCAGCTCCTGGGGCAACCAGATGCGCTCCTACGTCCTGCACCCGTACCAGATGGTCAAGGACCTGCGGACCGAGTTCGAGGTCGGCAACCCGACGGCCGTGCTCGACGGCGACATCGACGGCTTCCTGGAGGCGGGCATCCGCTGGCGCAAGCAGCAGGAGCAGACCGCTTAAACCGCTTGAGCAGAGTCGGCGAAGGGCCCGGACACCTCAGGTGTCCGGGCCCTTCGCTGCGTCATGAACGAGACATGATCGGGACGTGGCGGCGAGCGCTACGCCGTGTGCTGTGCCACCAGGGCCAGAGCCGCCACCAGGACCACCAGGAGCGCGATGAGCGCCATGGGGTTCAGGCCGGCGAAGGGGCCTTCCTGCTGGAGGCGCTCCCGGTTTGCCCGGCACACCGGGCAGCGGCCCTGACTGACGGGCGCCGCGCAGTTCGCGCACACGAGCCGGTCATATGTCATGCGCTCTCCTCCTCTCGTCCCCTTGAACAACGCGTGGGGGAACCAGACCGTTCCCCCTACCACTGTGCCAGCTTCGGCGACATTCGGCGCGGCCCGTCCGGGCAATCACCCGCCGTCCCACCCCGGACCAGGGGATATATCGGGCAACTCAGGGCGCCGGGTCCCGGCCTCGCGCCCGTTCGCGTATGGTCACGCACACCTACTCCCGGCGACCGTGGTGCACCCGTGATCCGATTCGACAACGTCTCCAAGTCCTACCCGAAGCAGAACCGTCCTGCACTCAGAGACGTCTCCCTGGAGATCTCCAAGGGCGAGTTCGTCTTCCTGGTCGGCTCCTCCGGCTCCGGCAAGTCCACCTTCCTGCGGCTGGTCCTGCGCGAGGAGCGGGCCAGCCACGGCCAGGTCCACGTCCTGGGCAAGGACCTCGCCAAGCTCTCCAACTGGAAGGTCCCGCAGATGCGGCGCCAGCTGGGGACCGTGTTCCAGGACTTCCGCCTCCTGCCGAACAAGACGGTGGCCGAGAACGTGGCCTTCGCCCAGGAGGTCATCGGCAAGCCGCGCGGCGAGATCCGCAAGGCCGTCCCGCAGGTCCTCGAACTGGTCGGCCTCGGCGGCAAGGAGGACCGGATGCCCGGCGAGCTCTCCGGCGGTGAGCAGCAGCGCGTGGCCATCGCCCGCGCCTTCGTCAACCGCCCCGCGCTGCTGATCGCGGACGAGCCCACCGGCAACCTGGACCCCCAGACCTCCGTCGGCATCATGAAGCTGCTGGACCGGATCAACCGGACCGGCACCACCGTGATCATGGCCACGCACGACCAGCAGATCGTGGACCAGATGCGCAAGCGCGTCATCGAACTCGAACAGGGCCGTCTCGTACGCGACCAGTCGCGCGGCGTCTACGGCTACCAGCACTGAAAGGCCCTTGAGACGCAATGCGCGCCCAGTTCGTCATGTCGGAGATCGGCGTCGGCCTCCGCCGCAATCTCACCATGACCTTCGCGGTCATCATCTCCGTGGCCCTGTCGCTGGCCCTGTTCGGCGGCTCCCTGCTCATGCGCGACCAGGTGAGCAAGATGAAGGGCTACTGGTACGACAAGGTCAACGTCTCGATCTACCTCTGCAACAAGAGCGACGCCGAGGACAAGAGCGAGAGCGGCAGCAAGTCCTGCGAGAAGGGGGCCGTCACCCCCGAGCAGAAGCAGCAGATCGAGACCGACCTCAAGAAGATGGACCTCGTCGAGACGGTCCACTACGAGTCCTCGGACGAGGCGTACAAGCACTACAAGGAGCGCTTCGGCCACACCGCGCTCGCCTCGGTGATCACCCCGGACCAGATGCCCGACTCCTTCCGGGTGAAGCTCAAGCAGCCCGAGAAGTACAAGGTCATCACCACGGCCTTCGCCGGCCGCGACGGCGTCCAGTCCGTCGCCGACCAGCACACCGAGCTCGACAACCTCTTCCAGATGCTCGGCTACCTCAACTGGGCCGCCCTCGGCATCATGCTGATCATGCTGATCGTCGCGCTGCTGCTGATCGTCAACACCGTGCGCGTTTCCGCCTTCAGCCGTCGGCGTGAGACCGGGATCATGCGGCTGGTGGGCGCCTCCAGCTTCTACATCCAGGTTCCGTTCATCATGGAGGCCGCCTTCGCGGGCCTCATCGGCGCCGTGTTCGCCTGCGCCATGCTCGGCGCCGGCCAGTACTTCGTCATCGACCACGGCGCCTCGCTGCGCACCAAGATGGAGCTGATCAACTTCATCGGCTGGGACTCCGTGCTGACGAAGCTGCCGCTGGTGCTGGTCATCGGGGTGCTGATGCCCTCGCTGGCCGCCTTCATCGCCCTGCGCAAGTACCTGAAGGTGTGACGAGCGCCCCGTGTGAGGTCGGCTCAACCTTCCCTGTGGGCACCGGGCTTGTCCTAGACTCGGCGCCATGCCGGGTCTGCCCGCCTTCTGTCTCCGGCCCCGCGACCTGCGTCGCGGGGCCGTTTTGACGTTGGTCTTCCTCGTGACCGTCGGGACCGCGGCGAGTACCGGCTGCTGGGACCGCGCGGACGCCCTGACCGCCCCCGGCTTAACGGCCGCGGGTGCGCATCCCCCCGCAACCGGCCCGTCGGGGGCGCCGCCCCGGACGTCCGGTACCGCCGACCGGGAGGCCGTCGCCCGCGCCGCCGCCGACGCGGCCGCGGAGGGCAAGTCCGGCAAGACGGCCGCCCAGGAGGTGGTCAGCCGCAGCGGCGACCGCTGGGCCGTGGTCTACGACCGGGGCGAGTACGCCGCTTTCGCCGACGAGCTGGACGGCCGCTGGACCGGCGTCGGCCTCTGGGTCGAGCGCCGCGGCGACGGCCGCATCGAGATCGCCCGGGTCCAGCCCGGGGGCCCCGCCGCCCGCGCCGGACTGCGCCCCGGGGACCGGCTGCTCGGCCTCGACGCCCGCACCGTCACCGGCCTGCCCGCCTCCGAGGTCGTGTCCCTGCTGCGCGGCGAGGCCGGCACCCCCGTCGTCCTGCGCCTATGCCGCGACGGCTCCGAGCGCACCGAAACCCTGGTCCGCGAGCAGCTGCACATCGAGCCGGTGACCGTGCAGCAGCTGCCCGACGGGGTCACCGTGATCAAGGTGGTCTCCTTCACCCGGGGCTCGGGCGAGCGGGTCCGGGCCGCCGTCCGCGCCGCCCCGCCCGGCGCCGGCGTCATGCTCGACCTGCGCGGCAATCCGGGCGGGCTGGTCACCGAGGCCGTGACGGCCGCCTCCGCCTTCCTGGACGGCGGGCTCGTGGCGACGTACGACGTACGGGGCAGTGAGCGCGCCCTCTACGCGAGCCCCGGCGGGGACACCGCCAGGCCCCTGGTGGCGCTGGTCGACGGGGGCACGATGAGCGCGGCGGAGCTGGTCACGGGCGCCCTCCAGGACCGCGGCCGCGCCGTCGCGGTGGGCACGCGCACCTTCGGGAAGGGCTCGGTGCAGATGCCCACGCCGCTCCCGGACGGCTCGGTGGCGGAGCTGACGGTGGGCACCTACCGCACGCCCGCCGGGCGCAGCCTGGACGGCAGCGGCATCACACCGGACCTGGCGGCCGGGGAAGGCGTCGAGGAACGGGCGCACACGGTATTGGGTGGCCTCGGGGTGGGTCCGTAGTGCGAAAATGACCGCACTATGGCTAAGGAAAAAGGGCGCAAGCTGATCGCCCAGAACAAGAAGGCGCGGCACGACTACACGATCCTCGACACCTACGAGTGCGGTCTCGTGCTCACCGGCACCGAGGTCAAGTCCCTGCGTCAGGGCAGGGCCTCGCTGGTGGACGGCTTCGTGTCGGTCGAGGGCGGCGAGGCGTGGCTCTACAACGTGCACGTGCCGGAGTACAGCCAGGGCACCTGGACCAACCACAGCGCCCGGCGCAAGCGGAAGCTCCTCATGCACCGGGAGGAGATCGACAAGCTGGAGCGCAAGGCCGACGAGTCGGGCCACACCGTCGTCCCCCTGTCCCTGTACTTCAAGGACGGCCGGGCGAAGGTCGAGATCGCGCTGGCGAAGGGCAAGAAGGAGTACGACAAGCGGCAGACGCTGCGCGAGAAGCAGGACACCCGCGAGACGAACCGGGCGATCTCGGCGATCCGCCGCAAGCAGCGGGGCACGCTGTAATCACCTGGCACGCGGTGGTCCACTTCGCGTACCATGGCGTCAGCACCGCCCCCCGGGGCGGAGCAGCTTGTTAACAAAACATGGGGATGATCGGTTTCGACAGCGGATGTCGATGCAGGGGAAGCGAGCCGAGGAAGCGGCAATGATCTCGTAAACCACATGTCGCAAAAAATAATCGCCAACTCCAAGAGCGATAACTCCCGCTTCACCCTCGCTGCCTAATAACAGTGAGCTGAAGCCTCTGTGAGGAGCGTCAGCCCGGAAGTGGTCCCGGTCCGGATCCTGGCGTCAACTAGGGATCTAAACCTCTAGCCCCGGTCACGGGGGTTGGAGGGAAACCAAACAGTGACTGAGCCCGTCGGAGACTTGTCCGTGTGATCTCCGGGGCCGAGAAAAGCGCAGCGGACTGCGCTCGGAGAAGCCCTGCTTCTGCACCGTTGGACGCGGGTTCGATTCCCGCCATCTCCACTCATCCCATGTGGGCACAGGCCCCGCGGCCTCAAGGCTGCGGGGCCTGTGTCATGAGCCGGACCTCACGGGTCAGACCTTGACGACCCGGATGCGAGGGCCGCAGAGCGGTTCGAGGTCTCCGGGGTCGGAGGTCAGGACCGTGACGGGGCCGGCGGCCGCGTGTGCCGTCGCGGCCACCACAGCGTCGAGCGCGTACTTGTGACCACCTGTGAGACCTGAGTCTTGCATGAGCCGCACGGCGTGGCGGGCGATCTCCCGTGTCACCGGCTCGACGGCGAGCTGTGACACGACCCAGTCCACGCGTGCTCGGTGCGCACCCTCGGGGTCTGCTTCCACGATCGTCACGGCGCTGGTGACGACGCGTACGTCCCGCTTGTGGGCAGCGGCCAGCTTCGCCGTCATCGTCCGCTCGGCGCGGAGGTATTGCGAGAGGGCTTCACTGTCGAGGACCCACGTTCCGCTCACGCGGCGTCCTGAGAGGGCTGCTGCCCGGCGCCGAACATCTCCCTGTCGGCCGCCTCGACCTCTTCGGCCGTGAGCGCCCCGTGGATCTCCTCATTGGCCTTGACCAGCTCGGCGAGCTGGTCGCGCTCGATCTGCCGCTGGATCGCCGCCTCCACGTAGGGGGAGACACCGCGTTTCCCGACGCGGGCGCGGACGGCGGCGATGGTGCCCTCATGGACGGACACCGAGACGGAAGCCATGGGTCCGGTGCCCGGGGTGTAGGCGCTGGATTCACTCATACCGCAACTCTAGCAAAAGTCTTGCTAGAGCGAAGTGGGTCGAGCCCGCACGTCGGCAGTACCGACGGCGAGAGCCGCAACGGCCGCTGCCGCCGGGAGGGCGTAGGCGGCGGTGGTGCCCAGGTGGTCGACGGCGGTGCCCGCTGCGGCCGAGCCCAGGGCGATGCCCGCCAGGATGGCGGTGACCGCGAGGGTCATGCCCTCGTTGAGGCGGCCCTCCGGGGTGGCCCGGTGGATCCGGGACATCGCCGTCACCATCGTCGGGGCGGTGGCCATGCCGGCCAGGAGGAGCGCGGCGGCCAGCAGGAGCACGGAGCCCGTGGCCGCCGCCGCCCAGGGCAGGGCCATCGCCGCGCACAGGGTGACCAGGCAGGTGCGCAGGCTGCGGGGGCGCAGGGCCCCGTAGAGCAGGCCGGCCGCGCAGGAGCCCGCCGCCTGGAGGGCCAGGACCAGGCCGGAGGAGGCGCCGAGCCCGTGGGCGTCGAGGTGCGCGATCGAGGTGACCTCCATCGCGCCGAACACCATGCCGAGGGGGAGGAAGAGCAGCAGGAGCGGGCGGACCGCGCGCAGCCGGGGGGCGCGCCCGCGGGCGGCCGACACGGGGGGCTGGGTGGCCCGTTGGGCCGTGAAGGCAAGCATGCCCAGCAGCAGGAGCGAGGCCCCCGTCAGGGTGCCGGCCTCCGGGAAGGCGGCGGTGCACAGGAAGGCCGCCACCACCGGGCCGAGCATGAAGCAGAGCTCGTCGGCGGCCTGCTCGAAGGACATCGCCGTGTGGTGGTCCGCGGGGGAGTGGCGAAGCAGGTGGGTCCAGCGGGCGCGGGACATGCCGCCGATGTTGGGGGTGGTCGCCGTGGCCGCGTAGGAGGCGAACAGCGTCCAGGCGGGGGCGTGCGTACGGACGCACAGGACCAGGGACAGCGAGCCGAGGACGGCGATCAGCGTGGCCGGGACCGCGATGCGGGCCTGGCCGTACCGGTCGACCAGGCGGGCGGTCCAGGGCGCGACCACCGCGGTGGCCGCCATGCCGGTGGCCGTGACCGCGCCGGCCAGGGCGTACGAGCCGCGTTGCCCGGCGATCATCATGACCGCGCTGATCCCGAACATGCCCATGGGGAGGCGGGCGACGAGGTTCCCGGCGGTGAAGGCGCGGGAGCCGGGGACCGCGAAGAGGCGGCCGTACGGGCCTCGGGTGCGGGCCGGCCGCCGCGGGTCGCGGGCGCGGGCGGGAGCGGGGGCGGGGGTGGGGGCGATGACGAGGGTGGATCCGGTCACGGTCATACGAGTGGGGGCGATCTGCGGCATGGCCCAAGATTCCGGTCCCGGCGGTGCTGCGGTCCAACACCTGTTGCCCGCCGATTGACCCGCTTCTGTTGTTAGTCTCCGGGGGTGAATCCCCGTGATGTGGAACCCCGGCTGCTGCGCGGGTTCGTCGCCGTGGCCGAGGAGTTGCACTTCACCCGGGCCGCCGCCCGGCTGTACGTGGCCCAGCAGGCGCTGAGCCGGGACGTGCGGCGGCTCGAACAGGCCCTCGGCGCCGCCCTGTTCGTCCGCACGACCCGAGCGGTCGAACTGAGCCCCGACGGCGAGCGGCTGCTGCCACTGGCCCGGCGGGCGCTGTCCGCGCAGGAGGAACTGGCCGCCGCCTTCGCCGGCCCGCGGGCGCTGCTCGTCGACCTGAACACCGACGGGCCGAGCACCGCCCGGACGGTGCTGGAGTGCGCCCGCGAGCTGGCGCCTGACTGCGAGCTGATGGCCCGCTTCGAGAGCGGACTGACGCATGCCGCCGCCGAGATCGCCGCCGGCCGCCTCGACGTGTCCTTCGGCTACGCGGACGGCCTTGACCCGGCGCTGCGGGCCCGCCTCGACCACCGTCCCGTACGGTACGAGCCGCTCGCCGTGCTGCTGCCCGACGGGCATCCGCACGCGGGGGCGCCGGGTGAGCCCATGGCGCTGGCCGACCTGGCCGGGGAGATCGTCTACGCCGGGGCCGGCAACCCGCGGACCCTGGAGTGGACCGGGCTGGCACGCGAGCTGTTCGCCGGACGGGGGATCGCGGTGGCGCCGCCCGCCCCGGTGGCCGTGGGCAAGGAGGAGTTCCGCCGGGTGATGGCCAAGACCCGGAATCCGGTGCTGGCGACCGTGGACTTCCTCGACATGCCGGGGTGCGTCAAGCGGCCGCTCGTCGACCCGGTGCCGCTGTCCCCGCTGTCGATGGTGTGGCGCAAGGGTCTCGCCCACCCCGGACTGGACGCCCTGCACCGGGCCGCCGCCGCGCTCTCGGGCCGACACGGGTGGCTGGCCGTGCCCGGGGGGAGCTGGCGCCCGGCCGCGCTCACAGGCGGCACCGGCGGCGGGTGAGTGCAAGGTTTCCCGCCGGTCATCCGGCGGGGACCGGGGCCGAAACGCGCCGTTCCTACGGTGGCGACCACGGATGCGACGAGCGCAGCAGCTGTGGAGGCCTGAGATGACCGGTACGACCGCACCGCGCAGGGGAGGCCGCTGGATCGAGCGGTGGGACCCGGAGGACGAGACGTTCTGGCAGCAGACCGGGGAGCGGATCGCCCGGCGCAACCTGCTCTATTCGGTGCTCTCCGAGCACATCGGGTTCTCGATCTGGTCGATGTGGTCGGTGATGGTGCTCTTCATGGGGCCCGGCTACGGCATCGACCCCGCCGGGAAGTTCTTCCTGATCGCGACGGCGACCTGCGTGGGCGCCCTCGTCCGGGTGCCGTACACCTTCGCCGTCGCCCGCTTCGGCGGCCGGAACTGGACCGTCGTCAGCGCCCTGTTGCTGCTCGCGCCCACCGTGGCCGCGCTCGTGGTGATGGAGCCGGGAACCTCGTACGGGACCTTCCTGGCCGTGGCGGCCCTGACGGGCGTGGGCGGCGGGAACTTCGCCTCCTCCATGACCAACATCAACGCCTTCTTCCCGCTGCGCAAGAAGGGCTGGGCGCTCGGCCTGAACGCGGGCGGCGGCAACATCGGGGTCCCGGTGGTGCAGCTGGTCGCCCTGCTGGTCATCGGCACCGCCGGGGCGGGCCGGCCGAGGCTGCTGCTGGGGATCTACCTGCCGCTGATCGTGGTCGCGGCCGCCCTGGCCCTGCTGCGGATGGACAACCTGGCGCCCGTACGGGCCGACACGGGCGCCGTCCGCGAGGCGGTGCGCGAAGGCCACACCTGGATCATGGCGTTCCTCTACGTCGGCACCTTCGGGTCCTTCATCGGCTACAGCTTCGCCTTCGGGCTCGTCCTGCAGACGCAGTTCGGCCGGACCCCGCTGCAGGCCGCCTCGCTCACCTTCATCGGGCCGTTGCTCGGATCACTGATCCGGCCCGTGGGCGGTGCTCTCGCGGACCGGTTCGGCGGAGCCCGCATCACGCTCGGGACCTTCGTGGCGATGGCCGCCGCGACCGGGGTGGTCGTCTTCGCCTCGGTGCGGCACTCGCTGCCCGTCTTCCTCGTCGGGTTCGTGGCCCTGTTCGCGCTGAGCGGCGTCGGGAACGGCTCCACCTACAAGATGATCCCCGGGATCTTCCACGCCAGGGCGCTCGCCCGGGGCTTGGCCGGGGAGGACGCGGCGGCGTACGGGCGCCGGCTGTCCGGGGCCTCCATGGGGCTGATCGGCGCGGTGGGCGCACTCGGCGGGCTCGGCATCAACCTGGTCTTCCGCGAGGCGTTCCTGAGCTCCGGATCCGGAACGGCCGCCTTCGTGACCTTCCTCGGTTTCTACGCCGCCTGCTGCACCGTGACCTGGGCGGTATACCTTCGCCGACCGGTCGGCGCGCCCCTTCCGGCGGCCGGGGCCGAGCCCGCCGCGCAGCTCACGTCGGTGTAACGGCGGTTTACGGCCACGAAATACAGCGGAACCGAGCCTGACACGGCAACTTGACAGGCTCGGTTCCCGTCGCGTGACACGTGATCGCGCGTTGTGAGAACGACCCACTGGGCAAGGCAGGTCACCATGGACGACACCCACACCGCCACCGCACCGTCTCCGCTGGCGGGGTTCACCGTCGGGGTCACCGCGGCCCGGCGGGCGGACGAGCTGATCGCCCTGCTGCGCCGCCGCGGCGCCACCGTCCTGCACGCACCGGCCCTGCGGATCGTGCCGCTGGCCGACGACAGCGAGTTGATGACCGCCACGAAGCAGCTCATCGACTGTCCGCCGGACACGGTGGTCGCCACCACCGCCATCGGCTTCCGGGGGTGGATCGAGGCCGCCGACGGATGGGGGATCGGCGAGGAGCTGCTGGCGCGGCTGCGAGCCGGTGAACTGCTGGCGCGCGGACCGAAGGTCAAGGGCGCCATCAGGGCCGCCGGGCTGGTGGAGACCTGGTCCCCGCAGTCGGAATCCCTCGCCGAGGTGCTGGACCGGATGCTGGGTGCCGGCGTGGCGGGGCGGCGGATCGCCCTCCAGCTGCACGGGGAGCCGCTGCCCGGGTTCGTCGAGGCGCTGCGGGCCGGCGGGGCCGAGGTGGTCGTGGTCCCGGTGTACCGGTGGATGCCCCCGCAGGACCTCGGCCCGCTCGACCGGCTGCTGGACGCGGTGGTCGGCGGCGGGGTCGACGCGGTGAGCTTCACCTCCGCCCCGGCGGCGGCCTCGCTGCTGTCCCGCGCGGAGCAGCGCGGGATGGGGGACGCGGTGCTGGCCCGGTTGCGGGGCGAGGTCCTCTCGGCCTGCGTCGGGCCGGTGACCGCGCTGCCGCTGCAGGCCCAGGGGGTGGAGACCGTACAGCCGGAGCGGTTCCGGCTGGGGCCGCTGGTGCAGCTGCTGTGCCGGGAACTGCCCGGCCGGGCCAAGGTGTTGCCGGTGGCGGGGCGCCGGCTGGAGATCCGCGGGCAGGCGGTGCTGGTGGACGAGGAGCTGCGGCCGGTACCGCCCGCGGGGATGGCGCTGCTGCGGGCGCTGGCCCGGCGGCCGGGCTGGGTGGTGGCCAGGGCCGAACTGCTCCGGGCCCTGCCGGGGGCGGGGCGGGACGAGCACGCCGTGGAGACCGCGATGGCCCGGCTGCGGGGGGCGCTGGGCGTGCCGAACCTGGTGCAGACGGTGGTGAAGCGGGGGTACCGGCTGGCGCTGGACGCGGGGGAGTGCGCCCCCGACTCCGCCGGCTGAACCGGCCCGGGCCGGGACGCGCCCGGGACGGCGCCGGACGCGGTCGTGCGCGGCAGGGGGGCAGGCGCGGCGCCGGACCCGGGGGCCCGGGGGCATGCGCGGCCGCGCGGCACGGTCCCCGTGGTCACCGCCGCGGCGACCGCCTCCGCCGCGACCGCCGACGGCCGGCCGCCGACCGGGGTCGGCCGCTGTCGCCGCCGGCCGTCCGGGGCCGACGGCTCTGGTGGGGGCCCGCCGGGTCCGCTAGCGTACGCGGATGATCATCGTTGACGGAGTCGAGATGCGTGGTGTCGGCATCGGCGACGCCGCCGCCCTGGCCGACACCCTGACGCGCAACCGCGCGTACATGGCGCCCTTCGAACCCTGGCGGTCCGAGGTGTTCTACACCGAGGTCGGCCAGCGGGCCCGCATCGAGGGGCTCCTCGCCGAGCGGGACGCCGGGCGGCTGGCGCCCTACGTGCTCGTCGAGGCGAAGACGGGCGCCGCCGTCGGGGCGATCAACCTCGGCAGCATCTCCCTCGGCCCCTTCCGCAGCGGCGGCGTCGGCTACTGGGTCGACCAGGCGTGGACCGGCAAGGGGCTGGCCACCGCCGCCCTGGAGGAGGTCTGCCGGATCGCCCGCGACGAGCTCGGCCTGCACCGGGTGGAGGCCGGCACGCTGGTGGACAACCTGGCCTCCCAGCGGGTCCTGGCCAAGGCCGGCTTCGAGCAGATCGGGCTCGCGCCGAAGTACCTCCACATCAACGGCGCCTGGCGCGACCACCACCTCTTCCAGCGCCTGCTGCACGACGAGGCGCCGCTGTAGCCGCAAGGGGCCCCGCCCCGCCCCTGTACGGGGGGTTCCGCATCGCGTCGTCCGGGGGCACTCTGAGAGCCACACCCCCGGCGAAGAGGCGGTGACGGGCATGTGGTTCGACTCCGGGCGGGTCTGCCTGGACCTGGTGGCCACCTTCGCCGCCCACGCGGGCGCCGAGCAGATCCGGGACGGTGACGAGCTGCGGCTGTGGCTGGCCGGAGCCGGGCTCGTGCCCGACCGGACGCCGCTCGCCCGGGTGGGCCCCGACTGGGTGGAGGCCTTCCGGGCCCTGCGCGCCGACGTGGAGAGCCTCGTACGGGCCGAGCTCGCCGGGAACGGCCCCGACGGGGGAGCGCTCGCCCGGGTCAACGCGCTGGCCGCCGGTCCACCCCCCGGACTGTGTGCCGTTCAGGACCAGGAGGGCCACCTCGTACGGGAGTTGTGCGGCGGGGTGGGCTGCGGCGCGCTCCTGGCCGCCGTCGCCCGGGACGCGGTGGAACTGCTCACCGACCCCGGCGAGCGGGCCCTGCTGCGTTCCTGCGAGGGCGACGGCTGCACCCGCGTCTACCTGGACACCTCCCGGGGCCACCGGCGGCGCTGGTGCTCCAGCGAGCTGTGCGGCAACCGGGAGCGGGTCGCCCGCCACCGGCGCAGGGTGCTGGCCGCCCGGCCGGGCTGAATCCCGGGGTGATCTTCGCCCGGTCACCGGAACGGGCGTGCGGACAGGGCGCGGGTTCGCGTACGGTTGACGGTCGCCCATGCACGTCAGAAGGGGGCCTTGGTGGCCGCGCAGAATGCCGCTGTCGACAGCACGGCGGATTCCGTCCGCGATCGGGAGATCGCGGTCGAGCAGACGCATCTGGACCAGGTGTACCGCCGGCTCGAAGAGAAGATCGACGAGGCCGAGTTCCTGATGAACGACGCGGCCAAGCGCGGCCAGGTCGGCACGCCCGGCGCCCTGGCCGAGCGCGATGCGCAGGTCTTCCGGGCGGGCATCCACCTGAACCGGCTGAACAACGAGTTCGAGGACTTCCTCTTCGGCCGGATCGACCTGGTGCTCGGCAAGGACGGGGAGCGCGGCCCCGACGGCGCCTACACCTCCGTCGAGCCCGCCGACGACGCGATCCGCGAGGACCTCACCGCCGACATCGCCGAGACCCTGCACATCGGGCGGATCGGCGTGCTCGACGCCGACTACGCCCCGCTGGTCATCGACTGGCGCGCCCCGGCGGCCGCGCCCTTCTACCGGTCCACGCCCAAGGATCCCGGCCGGGTGGTGCGCCGCCGCGTGATCCGCTCCAAGGGCCGCAAGGTGCTCGGCGTCGAGGACGACCTGATGCGCCCCGAGATCACCGCCTTCCTCGACGGGCAGGAGCTCCCCGCGATCGGCGACGGCGCCCTGATGGCCGCGCTCGGGCGGGCCCGTACGCACTCCATGCGGGACATCGTCTCCTCCATCCAGGCCGAGCAGGACCTGGTCATCCGGGCTCCCGCCGCGTCCGTGGCCGAGGTGGCGGGCGGTCCTGGCACCGGCAAGACGGCCGTCGCCCTGCACCGCGCCGCCTATCTGCTCTACCAGGACCGGCGGCGCTACTCCGGCGGCATCCTGATCGTCTCGCCGACCCCGCTGCTCGTGGCCTACACCGAGGGCGTGCTGCCCTCCCTCGGCGAGGAGGGGCAGGTCGCCATCCGGGCGCTGGGCTCGCTGGTCGACGGCGCGGAGGCGACGACGTACGACGAACCCGCCGTGGCCCGCATCAAGGGCTCCTCCCGGATGCTCAAGCTGCTGCGCAAGGCCGTACGGGGCGCCCTGGAGCTCGGCGGTGCCCCGGAGCGGCTGCGGGTGGTGGCCTTCGGACGCCGCCAGGAGCTGGAGGCCGAGGAGCTGGACCGGATCCGGCAGAACGTCCTCGGCGGCACCGCCCCGGTCAACCTGCTGCGCCCGCGCGCCCGCAAGCTGCTGCTCGACGCCCTGTACGCGAAGTCCGGACAGGCCGGCCGGCACAGCGACCCGGAGCTGGCCGCCGAGCTGCGCTCCGCCTTCGACGAGGACGTCTCCACCGAGGACGCGTTCATCGACTTCCTGAACGCCTGGTGGCCCGAGCTGACCCCGCGCGGGGTGCTCGCCACGCTCGCCGACGAGCGCCGCCTCGGCCGCTGGGCGCGCCGGATCCTCAACCCGCGCGAGACCCGCCAGCTGGCGCGCTCGCTGCGCCGGCTGGGCGCTGACGGCAAGGGCCCGCTGTCGGTGCACGACGTGGCGCTGCTGGACGAGCTCCAGCAGCTGCTCGGCGCGCCCGCGCGGCCGAGGCGCAAGCGGGAGCTGGACCCGCTGGACCAGCTCAGCGGGCTGGAGGAGCTGATGCCGACCCGCGAGGAGACCCAGTGGGAGCGGGCCGAGCGGCTCGCGGCGGAGCGCACCGAGTACGCCCACGTCATCGTGGACGAGGCGCAGGACCTGACGCCGATGCAGTGGCGGATGGTGGGCCGCCGCGGCCGCCACGGCACGTGGACGGTGGTCGGCGACCCGGCCCAGTCCTCGTGGACGGACCCGGAGGAGGCGGCCGCAGCCCGCGACGAGGCCCTGGGGACCCGGCCGCGGCGGCGCTTCACCCTGACGGTGAACTACCGCAACCCGGCCGAGGTCGCCGAGGTCGCCGCCCGCGTCCTGCGGCAGGCGATGCCGGGCATGGAGCCGCCGACGGCGGTGCGCTCCACCGGCCTGGAGCCCCGGTTCACCACCGCCGGGGACGACCTGGCCGCGGCCGTCCACGAGGAGGCCCGGCGGCTGCTGGAGCAGGTCGACGGCACGGTGGGCGTGGTCGTGGCGATGGACCGGCGTGCGGAGGCCGCGGGCTGGCTGGCGGACCTGGGCGAGCGGGCGGTGGCGCTCGGCAGCCTGGAGGCCAAGGGCCTGGAGTACGACGCCACGGTGGTGGTCTCCCCGGCGGAGATCGCCCAGGAGTCCGCGGCCGGCCTGCGGGTGCTCTACGTGGCCCTGACCCGGGCGACCCAGCAGCTCACGGTGGTGTCGACCGACCGCGACGAGCCGGACGCGGACGGCGTGCCCGCGCTGCTGCGGCCGTAGGCGACGCGCTGCTGCCTCCGCAGGGGTGCGTCCGGCGGGTCACGGGCCCGGCCGGGCGCGGGCCGGGCGCGGGCCGGGCCCGGGCACGGATGGCCCGCGGCCACACGCGTGGTGAGACGAGGCCAACTCCCACGAGGGGGACCGGCTGAGGCGATCCTTTGTTAGCCTGGGTACGACACCGGCTCGATCCAAGCCCCCGGGCCCAACCTTCGTCGCTTAGAGCGACCACTTGCCGCGAGGCGAGCATGGCGGGTCGGTGTCTTATACGTGGGAACAGGTCCGCGCCCCTCGGCATCGAGGAGCGCGGACCTTTTTCGTAGGGGCTCCGCTTCCACCGCGTCGATCAATCTCGTATGGTGGAAGAGTCTTTCCGAAATTTGTAGCTGGTTACCTTGTACCGGCTGGTAGGTGGGACGATCGGACAACAGGTCCTGCCGCGCCCGCCGCGAGTGGGGCCCTGTGACAGCGAAACCAGGGAACAGAAGAGGAACACGGCCATGGCAACGGCGCCCAGCGTCTCGTACTCGATGACGGTCCGCCTGGAAGTGCCCGCGAGCGGAACCGCGGTCTCCCAGCTCACCACCGCCGTGGAGTCCTCCGGTGGCTCGGTCACCGGCCTCGATGTGACCGCCTCCGGCCACGAGAAGCTCCGCATCGACGTCACCATCGCCGCGACCTCCACCGCGCACGCCGACGAGATCGTCGGCAAGCTCCGCGGCATCGAGGGCGTCAGCCTCGGCAAGGTCTCCGACCGAACCTTCCTGATGCACCTCGGCGGCAAGATCGAGATGGCGTCCAAGCACCCCATCCGCAACCGCGACGACCTCTCGATGATCTACACCCCCGGCGTGGCCCGCGTGTGCATGGCCATCGCCGAGAACCCCGAGGACGCACGCCGCCTCACCATCAAGCGCAACTCCGTCGCAGTCGTGACGGACGGCTCCGCCGTCCTGGGCCTCGGCAACATCGGACCCAAGGCCGCGCTGCCCGTCATGGAGGGCAAGGCGGCCCTCTTCAAGCGCTTCGCCGGCATCGACGCATGGCCGATCTGCCTGGACACCCAGGACTCCGACGCGATCGTCGAGATCGTCAAGGCCATCGCCCCCGGCTTCGCCGGCATCAACCTTGAGGACATCTCCGCACCCCGCTGCTTCGAGATCGAAGCCCGGCTGCGCGAGGCCCTCGACATCCCCGTCTTCCACGACGACCAGCACGGCACCGCCATCGTGGTGCTCGCCGCCCTCACCAACGCACTTCGCGTCGTGGGCAAGGCAGTTGGCGACGTCAAGGTCGTCATGTCGGGCGCCGGTGCGGCCGGCACCGCCATCCTCAAGCTGCTCCTCGCGGCCGGCGTCAAGAACGTCGTCAGCGCCGACATCCACGGGGTCGTGCACGCGGGCCGCCCCGATCTGGTCGGCGCCGCGGCCGACTCCCCGCTGCGCTGGATCGCCGAGAACACCAACCCCGAGGGCTACACGGGGACGTTGAGGGAGGCCGTGGTCGGCGCCGACGTCTTCATCGGCGTCTCGGCCCCCAACGTCCTGTCCGGCGACGACGTCGCCGCCATGGCGGACGGCGCGATCGTGTTCGCGCTCGCGAACCCGGACCCCGAGGTGGACCCGGCCATCGCCCGCCAGACCGCCGCCGTCGTGGCCACCGGCCGCTCCGACTTCCCGAACCAGATCAACAACGTCCTGGTCTTCCCGGGGGTCTTCCGCGGCCTGCTGGACGCCCAGTCCCGTACGGTGAACACCGACATGATGCTGGCCGCCGCAACCGCGCTCGCCGACGTCGTCGGCGAGGACGAGCTGAACGCGAACTACATCATCCCGTCCGTCTTCAACGACAAGGTCGCGGGCGCCGTCGCCGGAGCGGTCCGCAAGGCCGCCTCGGCCGCGCAGGGACCGGCCGCCACGGGCTCCACGACCGCCTAGCGGGCGCCCGGTTCCCGGCGCGTCGCGAGATGCGGGCCCGGCGGGCCGCCTCTAGGGTTGCGGGGATGCCCGCGAGGTCCGCGGTCCGCATCCACCGAGTGCGGACGGAGCGTCACCGCGGCGTGACTGTGGCGCTTTTCGTGTGACCCTGGCGGGTGCCGGATTGGCTTTCCCGCCGCTGGTGGGGGCAGGATGCGTAACCGGGCGAGAGGGTCTGACGTTCAGACCCGGGTCCGGGGACTGTCCGAGGGCCCTGGCAGCATCGGCTTCGATCTCACGCCTCTATGGCAAGTTGAACACGGGAGTACAACATGAACCGCAGTGAGCTGGTGGCCGCTCTGTCCGAGCGCGCCGAGGTGACCCGCAAGGACGCCGACGCCGTTCTGGCCGCCCTCGCCGAGACCGTCGGTGAGGTCGTCGCCAAGGGCGACGAGAAGGTCACCATCCCCGGCTTCCTGACCTTCGAGCGCACCCACCGTGCCGCTCGCACCGCACGCAACCCGCAGACCGGCGACCCCATCCAGATCCCGGCCGGCTTCAGCGTGAAGGTCTCCGCGGGCTCCAAGCTCAAGGAAGCCGCCAAGGGCAAGTAGTAGCCCTTGTGCCGGGGGCCGCACAGCCCCCGGGACGGCAGCAGTACGCAGCGGCAGCCGTACGCGTCACGCCGTGCGCGTCATGCCCTGCGCAGCGCGCAGAAAAGCAGGAGGGCGGCCACCCCACCGGGGTGGCCGCCCTTCGGCCTGTCCAGGGCCCCTCAGAGGCCCTGGAGGCGGCCCTGCTCAGACGAGGTCGCCGCCCGGGAGCTCGACCTTGGCCCCCAGCTCCACGAGCTTGTCCATGAAGTTCTCGTAGCCGCGGTTGATCAGGTCGATGCCGTGGACGCGCGAGGTGCCCTCGGCCGCCAGCGCCGCGATCAGGTACGAGAACCCGCCGCGCAGGTCCGGGATCACCAGATCGGCGCCCTGCAGCTTGGTGGGGCCGGAGACGACCGCCGAGTGCAGGAAGTTGCGCTGGCCGAAGCGGCAGGCGGAGCCGCCCAGGCACTCCCGGTACAGCTGGATGTGGGCGCCCATCTGGTTCAGCGCCGAGGTGAACCCCAGCCGGGACTCGTAGACCGTCTCGTGGACGATGGAGAGGCCGGCGGCCTGGGTCAGGGCCACGACCAGCGGCTGCTGCCAGTCGGTCTGGAAGCCGGGGTGCACGTCCGTCTCCAGCGCGATCGCGCTGAGCGGACCGCCCGGGTGCCAGAAGCGGATGCCCTCGTCGTCGATCTCGAACGCGCCGCCCACCTTGCGGTAGGTGTTGAGGAAGGTCATCATCGAGCGCTGCTGCGCCCCGCGGACGTAGATGTTGCCGCCGGTCGCCAGCGCCGCGGACGCCCAGGAGGCGGCCTCCAGGCGGTCCGGGAGCGCCTTGTGGTTGTAGCCGCCCAGGCGGTCCACACCGGTGATCCGGATGGTCCGGTCGGTGTCCATGGAGATGATGGCGCCCATCTTCTGCAGGACGCAGATGAGGTCCTCGATCTCCGGTTCCACGGCGGCGTTGCTGAGTTCGGTGACGCCCTCGGCCAGAACGGCCGTCAGAAGCACCTGTTCGGTCGAACCGACCGACGGGTACGGCAGGCGGATCTTGCAGCCCCGGAGCCGCTGCGGGGCCTCCAGGTACTGGCCGCCCTCCCGCTTCTCGATGGTCGCACCGAACTGGCGCAGCACGTCGAAGTGGAAGTCGATGGGCCGGCCGCCGATGTCGCAGCCGCCGAGGCCCGGGATGAAGGCGTGGCCGAGGCGGTGCAGCAGCGGGCCGCAGAAGAGGATCGGGATGCGGGACGAGCCCGCGTGGGCGTCGATGTCGGCGACGTTCGCGCTCTCGACGTGGGTCGGGTCGAGCACCAGCTCGCCCGGCTCCTCGCCGGGGCGCACGGTCACGCCGTGCAGCTGGAGCAGCCCGCGGACGACCCGGACGTCGCGGATGTCGGGGACATTGCGGAGCCGGCTGGGTTCGCTGCCGAGCAGAGCGGCGACCATGGCCTTGGGCACGAGGTTCTTCGCACCGCGGACACGGATCTCGCCCTCAAGCGGGGTACCGCCATGGACAAGCAGAACGTCGTCACTGTCTGTGCCGGTCATGAATCTCGCGTTCCGGAGGGGGTCCTCCCGGCGGTGGCCAGGGGGATGGTGGGCAGGGGCCAGGGGAAAAGGGTAAGGGGCACGACCCCCCGTTCCGTAAGGCCGACGCGGCCGGGGAGCTGTCATGGATCAGCCGCAACACCCTGAGTGCGCACCCCATGGCGGAGTGTCGCGCTCCGGGCAATGCGGCCGTGCCGAGTGTGTCGTTCGCGTGTCGCTCGCGTGCAGCACCCGTGCGCGCCTCCGTACGGCATCCGTGTGATCCGGCGGCCGCGCGCTCCTGCCTGCTGCCGTGCGCCCCTGGGCCGTATGCGAACCGATCTCCTCCCGGGCTCCCCCTCAAGGGGGAATGTGCGAGATCATGGCGCCATGACCGAGGTGTCCTCCCTCACAGGGCGGCTGCTCGTGGCCACCCCCGCCCTCGCGGACCCGAACTTCGACCGCGCGGTGGTGCTCCTGCTCGACCACGACGAGCAGGGCTCGCTCGGCGTGGTCCTCAACCGGCCCACCCCGGTGGGTGTCGGCGACATCCTGCTGCCGTGGGCGACGCTGGCCGGCGATCCGGGAGTGGTCTTCCAAGGCGGCCCGGTGGGACTGGACTCGGCCCTGGGGGTCGCGGTCATCCCGGGCGAGGAGGGGCCGATCGGGTGGCGCCGCGTCCACGGGGCGATCGGCCTGGTGGACCTGGAGGCCCCGCCGGAGCTGCTGGCCTCGGCCCTGGGCTCGCTGCGCATCTTCGCGGGGTACTCCGGCTGGGGCCCCGGGCAGCTGGAGATCGAGCTCGGTGAGGGCGCCTGGTACGTGGTGGAGTCGGAGCCCGGCGACGTGTCGTTTCCCGCCCCCGAACGGCTGTGGCGGGCCGTACTGCGCCGCCAGCGCAACGAGCTCGCGATGGTCGCCACCTATCCGGACGACCCGTTGCTCAACTGACCCGCGCGGGGGTCGGTACCCTGGCTTTTATGAGCACTCTTGAGCCCGAGCGCGGGACTGGTACGGGGACCCTCGTAGAGCCGACGCCGCAGGTGTCCCACGGCGACGGCGACCACGAGCGCTTCGCCCACTACGTCCAGAAGGACAAGATCATGGCGAGCGCACTCGACGGGACCCCCGTCGTCGCGCTCTGCGGCAAGGTGTGGGTGCCGGGCCGGGACCCGAAGAAGTACCCGGTCTGCCCCATGTGCAAGGAGATCTACGAGTCCATGGGCCCCGGCGGGGACAAGGACAAGGGCGGCAAGGACAACTAGTCCGGCCGGTCGGCTCGGCTCGGTTTGGCCCGGTCGGCTCGGCGGGCTCACCGGGCTCGGCGGACCGAGGCCCCCGGGGTGCGCACGGGCGTACCCCGGGGGCCTCGTCCGTACTAGGGTCGGCGGGTGGCGAGCACGGTGCGGAACGGGCGTTGCGCACCGCGCAACGCCCCGCCCCGTCTCCGTTCGCTCGCTCCGGTCGCTCCGTTCGCTGCGAAAGGCCCGACGCATGGACCTGATCCCGCTGCCCCAGGCCGTCGACCTCCGCGAGGACGCGCCCCCGTACGCCTTTGGGCCCGGGCCCGTCCTCGCCACCGGCCCGGGCGCCGAGGGCACCGCGCGCTGGCTGCGCCGGGAGCTCGGCGCGGCCACCGGCTGGGACCTCCCTGAGGCCGGCCCGGAAGCCGCCGCGGACATCCGGCTGCGCCTCGACGCCGACGGCGTCGCACGGCTCGGGCCCGAGGGTCACCGCATCACGGTCGACGCCACCGGCGTGGAACTGGCCGGGGCAGACGCGGCCGGGCTGTTCTGGGCCGCCCAGACGCTGCGTCAGCTGCTGGGACCCGACGCCCACCGGCGGGCTCCGCTGGGCGGGCGCGGCGGGCGGGTCTGGAGCCTGCCGCACGGGACGATCGCGGACGCCCCCCGCTTCGGCTGGCGCGGGCTCATGCTCGACGTGGCCCGGCACTTCCTGCCCAAGGACGGCGTCCTGCGCGCCATCGACCTGCTCACCGCCCACAAGCTCAACGTGCTGCACCTGCACCTGACGGACGACCAGGGCTGGCGGGTCGAGATCACGCGCCACCCGCGGCTGACCGGGGTCGGCGCCTGGCGGCCCCGCAGCCGCTGGGGCCACCGGGCCTCACCCCTGTGGAACGAGACCCCGCACGGCGGCTTCTACACGCAGGACGACATCCGCGAGATCGTCGCCTACGCCGCCGAGCGGCACGTGCGGGTGGTCCCGGAGATCGACGTACCGGGGCACTCGCAGGCGGCGATCGCCGCGTACCCCGAACTGGGGAACACGGACGTGGTCGACACCTCGGCGCTGGGCGTGTGGGACGACTGGGGGATCAGCGAGAACGTGCTCGCACCGACCGAGGCCGTGCTGCGCTTCTACGAGGGCGTGTTCGAGGAGCTGCTGGAGCTGTTCCCGCCGGAGGTCTCGCCGTTCGTGCACGTCGGCGGTGACGAATGCCCCAAGGCGCAGTGGCGCGCCTCGGCGCGCGCCCAGGCGCGGATCCGGGAACTGGGCGTGGACGGGGAGGACGGGCTCCAGGCCTGGTTCATCCGGCACTTCGACGCCTGGCTCGCCCGCCGCGGCCGGCGCCTGATCGGCTGGGACGAGATCCTGGAGGGCGGACTCGCCCCGGGAGCCGCGGTGTCCTCGTGGCGCGGCTACGCGGGCGGGATCGCCGCCGCGGAGGCCGGACACGACGTGGTGATGTGCCCCGAGCAGCAGGTGTACCTGGACCACCGTCAGGCGGGCGGCCCCGACGAACCGGTGCCGATCGGCTACGTGCGCTCGCTGGAGGACGTCTACCGCTTCGAGCCGGTGCCGCCGCGGCTGCCGGCCCGGGCGGCCGCCCATGTGCTGGGCGCGCAGGCCAATGTGTGGACCGAGGTGATGGAGAACCGGAGCCGGGTGGACTACCAGGTGTTCCCGCGACTCGCCGCCTTCGCCGAGACGGTGTGGTCGCGGCTGCCGGAGCCGGACGCGCGCGACTACGCCGGCTTCGAGGCCCGGATGGCCGGACATTACCGGCGGTTGGACGCGCTCGGCGTCGAATACCGGCCGCCGGGAGGCCCGTTGCCGTGGCAGCGGCGTCCGGGCGTGCTCGGGCGCCCGATCGAGGGCGAGCCGCCCTTCGTGTGAGCGAGGCGGTGTGAGCCGGGGGAACTCTCGTGGGAATCCCGGGCATTCGGTTGATTCTGCCGCTTTCCCCGATACGGGGTGGACGGGATGTGCAGGGCATGCGGGGTAGGGGGCGCATACGGCGCAAAATGGACGGGTTGGAGCTCCGGGGGGCGCCCGCCGGGCCCTCGCGCCGGGAGGCCGGACCCTCGCGCCGGGAGGTGGGGAAGATGTGCCAGAGTTGCCACGTCCCGGCGGTGAGCACGTACCGTACGGCGGACAGGCGTGAGCGCCGGGACCGGGACATCGGGAAGGGGCAGCTGGGTTGACCACGCACGCACCGCACGCAGTGCACGCACCGCATTCTTCTCAGGGGGCTCAGGGCCCGCAGGCGGCGCAGTCCGTGATGCTGCCGGCCTCGCTCGACGAGGCCGTGGCGGCGCTCACGGCCATGCCCGCGGCCGTGCCCGTCGCCGGTGGCACCGACCTCATGGCCGCCGTCAACGCCGGCCAGCTGCGGCCCGCCGCACTGGTGGGTCTCGGCCGGATCAACGAGATCCGCGGCTGGCAGTACCAGGACGGCCACGCCCTGCTCGGCGCCGGCCTGACCCACGCCCGGATGGGACGGCCGGACTTCGCCGCCCTGATCCCCGCGCTCGCCGCGGCCGCCCGGGCCGCCGGACCGCCGCAGATCCGCAACGCGGGCACGCTCGGCGGGAACATCGCCAGCGCCGCGCCGACGGGCGACGCGCTGCCCGTCCTGGCCGCGCTGGAGGCCGTGCTCCTCGTCGTCGGCCCGGGCGGCTCGCAGCGGGAGATCCCGGTCTCGTACCTGCTGGCCGGCCGCGAGATGCTGCGGCCCGGGGAACTGATCGGCTTCGTGCGGGTGCCGCTGCTGCACGCGCCGCAGGTGTTTCTGAAGGCCACCGGCCGTACGGGGCCGGGGCGCGCGGTGGCGTCCGTGGGGCTCGTACTGGACCCGGCGCGCCGGGGTGTGCGCTGCGCGATCGGCGCGGTCGCCCCGATGCCGCTGCGGCCCCTGGAAGCCGAGCAGTGGGTGGCCTCGTTGATCGACTGGGACGGGGAGCGGAACCTGGCCCCCGAGGCGCTGGAGGCCTTCGGCGAGTACGTCGCGGCCGCCTGCGTCCCCGACCAGGGGGAACCGGTGGCTCCCGGGGTACTGCATCTGCGGCGGACGGTGGCCGTGCTGGCACGGAGGGCCCTGGGGAGGGCGCTGACCTCATGAGCGGGAACGAGAACGAGAACGTGAGCGGTACGACGGAGGACGCGGGGTCCGCGGGCGGCTACGGAGACCAGGGCGGTCAGGGCGCTTACGGAGAGCAGGGCGGTCAGGGCGCGTACGGGGGCCAGGGCGGTCAAGGCGCGTACGGCGGTCAGGGCGGTTCCGGTTGGGGCTGGGAGCCGGTCCCGCACGGCGGCGACTTCGACTCCGACGCGACGGCCTTCGTGAAGCTGCCGCAGGACATGCTGGACGCGCTCGGCACCGGGGAGCCGCTCGCCGCCCCCGGGCACGGCTACGTGCCGCCGCCGATGATCGTGCCGCTCGGCTCCGCCGCCAGTACGGATCCTGCGGCGACGGGCACCTGGACGATTCCGGGGGTGCAGTGGCCGGAGGCGGGCGCGGGCGCACCCCAGGGCGGGGGCACGGCTCCCGCGGCCGGGGCGGCCTCTCCCGCTCCGCTCGGCGGACCGATCCCGGCGTCGGTCCCGATCCCCGCGTCGGTGGCTGCGGGGTTCGCGGACCCGGCCGGCGGTCCGGCCCCCGCCGAGGACGGGCACGACCCCGGCGCCACCGCCGAGTGGCGGTTCCCGGAGGCGGCGCAGGAGCCCGAGCCGGTGGCGACCGGGCAGTGGACCCTGCCGGAACTGTCCGAGCAGACGGGCGAGTTCCGCCCGAGCGCCCCGACGGCGGACTGGAGCCAGGCCCCGGCCACGCTGCCGGGCGGCGCGGCGGCCCCGTGGGCCGCGCACCCCGACTTCGAGAAGGCGCGCGCAGGTGCCCCGCTGAGCTCTGGCGTGCTTCCGGACGCGCAGGCCGAGGCGGGCGGACCGGGCGGCACCTCGGGCGCGGGCCTGCGGCTGCTCGGCGGTCCCGGCGTCGGCGGCCCGGGGGCCGATGGTGCCGGTGTCGCCGGTGTCGCCGGCCCTTCGCGCGGGCCGCGTGTGCTGGGCGGGCCCGGTGTGGGCACCCTGCCGGAGCCGGAGCCGGAGCCGGAGCCGGAGCCGGCGGCGGTGCCGGTGCCGGAGCCGGTGGCTGCTTCGGCTGCGCCGGAACACGGCCCGGAGTACGGGGCGGGGGCGGCTGCTGCTGCGGGTTCGGCTGCGGCTGCGGCTTCCGCTGCGGTTGAGGCCTCGGCTGCGGCTTCCGCCTCGGCTGCTGCTTCGGCTTCCGCCGGGCCCGAGCCGGAGCCCGTGGCTGCGGCTCCGCACGACATCGAGGCCGCTCACGGCCCGGCGGCGATGCAGGCTGCGGGGGAGCGGCCGCACCCGGGGGCGGAGCAGGCCGAGACCCCGGCCGTGGACGCCGCTGCCGGGGCGGGCCCCGGCCCGGCAGCGGTCGCCGACGGGGATTCCGCCCGGGTTTCCGACAGCGGGGGCGAAGCGGGCGGCGAGGCTCCGGCGGGCGGGGCCGACCCCGCGTACGCGGGGGGCTTCACGGAGGCCGGGGGAACCCTCGGGCAGGGCTCCAGCGCCTCCGCGCACGGCCCGGACGGTGGCGCGGCGGAGCCCGCCGGGGCGGGCGGGCACGGCTTCGCCGAAGCCTCCCTCCCGGGCTCCGGCGAAGACACGGCCGCGCCCGCGCCGGGTGCGGGTACCGCGGACAGCGCTGTGGCGGCGCCGGATGCGGGGACCGCCGAGGGTTTCCCGGGCGAGGAGGCGACGTACGGGGAAAACCAGCCGGAAACCGCCGCCGTCGCCCATCACGAGCACCCGCTGGCTTCCTACGTCCTGCGCGTCAACGGCGCCGACCGCCCCGTCACGGGCGCCTGGATCGGCGAATCCCTGCTCTACGTGCTGCGCGAGCGCCTCGGCCTCGCCGGCGCCAAGGACGGCTGCTCGCAGGGCGAGTGCGGCGCCTGCGCCGTGCAGGTCGACGGCCGGCTCGTCGCCTCCTGCCTCGTGCCGGCCGCGACGACCGCCGGGAGCGAGGTGCGTACGGTCGAGGGGCTCGCGAGCGGCGGGGAACTCTCGGACGTGCAGCAGGCGTTGTGCAGGTCGGGTGCGGTGCAGTGCGGGTTCTGCGTGCCCGGCATGGCCATGACCATCCATGACCTGCTGGAGGGCAACCACGCCCCGAGCGAGCTGGAGACCCGCCAGGCCCTGTGCGGGAACCTGTGCCGCTGCTCCGGCTACAAGGGCGTCATCGAGGCGGTGCGCGAGGTCGTCGCCGAGCGGGAGGCGGCCGGCGCCGCCGACGCGCAGCAGGCGGCAGCGGCCGAGCAGCGCACCCCGCACCTCCCCCACATCCCGCACCAGGCGCCGCCCGGCGAGGGCGGTGTCCACGGAATGCCGGGGGCGCACGGGGCTCCGGGGGCGCACGGGACCGACGGGCCGCACGAGACCCACCACAACGGAGGCATGGCGTGAGCGGGCACGACGCGGCCACGGCGACGGGGACGGCGACGGTGACGGTGTCCACGGGGGCGGCGGCCGCCGCGGTCGCCGAGGCGGGCGAGCAGGAAGTCCTGCGCGGAATCGGGGTCTCCGTCCCGGCCGCCGACACCCGCGCCAAGGCCGAGGGCACCTTCCCCTACGCCGCCGACCTGTGGGCCGAGGGCCTGCTCTGGGCCGCCGTGCTGCGCTCCCCGCACGCCCACGCCCGCATCCTGTCCGTCGACACCTCCGCCGCCGCCGAGATGCCCGGCGTGCGGGCCGTCGTCACCCACGCCGACATCCCCGGCGCGAGCACGCACGGCCGCCGGATCGCCGACCGGCCGGTCTTCGCCCACGACGTCGTACGCCACCACGGCGAGCCCATCGCCGCCGTCGCCGCCGACCACCCGGACACGGCCCGCCTCGCCGCGGCCGCCATCGCGGTGGAGTACGAACTCCTCGACGCCGTCACCGACCCCGAGCAGTCCTTCGGCGCCCCGCCCCTGCACCCCGACGGCAACCTGATCCGGCACATCCCGCTGCGCTACGGCGACCCGGAGGCCACCGGCGAGGTCGTCGTCGAGGGCCTCTACCGCATCGGCCGCCAGGACCCTGCGCCCATCGGTGCCGAGGCCGGCCTCGCCGTGCCCCGCCCCGACGGCGGCGTGGAGATCTACACCGCCTCCACCGACCCGCACCTGGACCGCGACCTGGCGGCGGCGTGCTTCGGGCTGGAGCCCGACCGCGTCCGCGTCGTGGTCACCGGTGTGCCCGGCGCCACCGCCGACCGCGAGGACGCGGCCTTCCAGCTCCCGCTGGGCCTCCTCGCCCTCCGTACGGGCCACCCGGTCAAACTCGCCGCCACCCGCGAGGAGTCCTTCCTCGGCCACACCCACCGCCACCCGACGCTGCTGCGCTACCGCCACCACGCGGACGCGGAGGGCCGCCTGGTCAAGGTGGAGGCCCAGATCCTGATGGACGCCGGCGCCTACGCGGACTCCTCCGCCGAGTCGCTGGCGGCGGCGGTGGCCTTCGCCTGCGGCCCGTACGTCGTCCCGCACGCCTTCGTCGAGGGCTGGGCGGTCCGTACGAACAACCCGCCGTCGGGCCACGTCCGCGGCGAGGGCGCGATGCAGGTCTGCGCGGCGTACGAGGGCCAGATGGACAAGCTCGCGGCCGCCCTCGGCCTCGACGGCGCCGAACTGCGCCTGCGCAACGTACTGGCCACCGGCGACCTGCTCCCCACCGGCCAGACGGTCACCTGCCCGGCACCGGTGGCGGAACTGCTGCGCGCGGTACGCGACTTCGAGCTGCCCTCCCTCCCGAAGGACACCCCGGAGGACGAGTGGCTCCTGCCGGGCGGCCCGGAGGGCGCGGGCGAGCCGGGCGCGGTGCGGCGCGGCGTCGGGTACGGCGTCGGCATGGTGCACATGCTCGGCGCGGAGGGCACGGACGAGGTGTCGACGGCCACGGTCAAGGTGGTCGACGGAGCGGCCACCGTGATCTGCGCGGCGGTCGACACCGGCCAGGGCTTCGCCACCCTCGCCCGCCAGATCGTGCAGGAGACGCTGGGCGTGGACGAGGTGGTGACGGCCCCGGTCGACACGGACCAGCCGCCGGCGGGCCCGTCCGCGCACGGCCGCCACACGTGGGTGTCGGGAGGCGCGGTCGAACGGGCCGCGAAGATGGTCCGCACCCAGCTCCTCCAGCCCATGGCGCACAAGCTGGGCATGTCGACGGAACTCCTCCAGATCCAGGACGGCCGGATCACCTCCTACGACGGCGCCTTCTCGACGACGGTCGCGGAGGCGATGGAGGGCAAGGAACTCTGGGCCACGGCCCAGTGCCGCCCCCACCCCACGGAACCGCTGGACGCGGACGGCCAGGGCGATGCCTTCGTGGGCCTGGCCTTCTGCGCGATCCGCGCGGTGGTCGACGTGGACATCGAGCTGGGCTCGGTACGGGTGGTCGAGCTGGCGGTGGCCCAGGACGTGGGCCGCATCCTCAACCCCCGCCAGCTGGAGGCCCGTATCGAAGCGGGCGTCACCCAGGGCGTGGGCGCGGCCCTGACGGAGAACCTCCGCTCGGCCTCGGGCGTCATCCGCCACCCGGACCTGACGGGCTACGCCCTGCCGACCTCGCTGGACGCCCCGACGGTCCGCATCGTCAAACTGGTCGAAGAACGCGACGTGGTGGCCCCGTTCGGCGCGAAGGCGGCGAGCGCGATCCCTGTGGTGACGACGCCGGCGGCGGTAGCCTCGGCAGTACGCGCGGCCACGGGCCGCCCGGTGAACAGGCTCCCGATCAGACCGTCAGCGGCGGTGGTGTCGCCCAACTCGTGACCGTGTGACCCGCATTGCACGTGCAACCCCGAGGTTGGGACTGTCGGCGACGGTCGCTAGAGTGATCGGGTAGGACGTGTGACGTGCGCGTGCGAACGGGTGCGAACGGGGACGGGGCGCACGGCGGAAACGCCGTGCCCACGGGGACGACGGGGAATCGGGGAGGCCATCGTGGCAGAGGAGCAGGCTTCGGGCCTGGCTGGGCTGGTGGGCAGTTCGGCGGGGTTGTCGGCGGCGATCATGGCGCAGGCGAAGGCGCTTGAGGTCGAGTTCGAGTCAATGACCGGTTACAAAAAGCTGGTCGACGACCTCCTGGACAAGCTCGACGGCTCCCCGGCAGACGACAAGAAACTAGCCCACGGCACCCTCCCTGAGGGGGCCCTCGGCAAGGGCTTCCCCGAGGCGGACGCCCTGTTCGATACGTACTCGAAGGTCCACACCCAGCTGCAGAACCTGTCCAAGGGCCTGGCGGGCCAGATCGAGGCCCTGGGCATCGCGATCCTGACGGCGGGCAAGGGCTTCGGTGGCGTGGACGAAGAAACCCAGGCGCGCATGCGGGCGATCGTCGCCCAGGCGAAGAAGGACTATGTCCCCGACCGGGACCCGCTGGCCAAGCAGGGCAAGGATGCCCAGCACGGGACCACGGACGAGGGTAAGCAGGGGAAGGGCAAGCTCTGATGGCAACGAACTTCGAGGGCTACACGCACCAGCAGCTGCTTGCCATGATCGCCTCGATCGACCCCGAGACGGTCAAGACCCGTGGCACGCAGCTGACGGAGGCCGCTGCCGCGATCAAGGAGATCGGCGAAAGCCTCAAGAAGCACAGGGTGAAGGGCTGGGAAGGCGATGCCGCCACGGCCTTCGAAGACTGGGTCAGCCGAGCGGGCAACGCCACCCTGCGCTTGGGCGAGTACAGCGCCGCGGGCGGCAAGTGGATGACCGAGGCCGCCCAGACCATGGTCGAGGTCAAGAAGAACATGCCGGCGTACGACACGGACGCGGCCGCCAACCTGAAGGCTTCCAAGGACTTCCATAACGACCCGGACTCGGCCAAGCTCGGCCAAATCGCCAGCGTCAAGCTGAACAGCGACCACCAGAAGGCCGTCGACGCCCTGACGAAGCTCGCCGGCTCGTACGACCAGTCGAAGACGCAGATGGGCAAGGCTGAAATCCCGACCTTCCCGCCACCGCCGGCGACTTTCACCCCGGTTGGTGACTATGGGAATGACGATTACGTCTCGCGTGGCTCTGGCGGGTCGTCCGGTTCTGTCGGTGCGTCGTACGCGCCGTCGGCCCCACGAAGCGATGGATCTTCCAGCGACCCGGGCTGGGTGACCGGCCACCAGCCGGACCCGAAGCTGCCCCCGACAACCGGACCCACGCCCGTGCCGATGGTCCCGGACCACGACGTGGACGTGGACCTCGACCACGTAGCAACCCTGCCCGACAAGACAGTCCCTCCGATCTCCACCCTGCCCCCTGGCCCCGGCCCGGGTGGCACCAGCCCTGTTGGGCCGGTGCCGCCAGTCTCGTTTCCGCCGATGAGTGGACCGACGCTGCCCATCGGAGGTGGCGGCCCCGTCAGTAAACTTCCGCCTCTGACGGCTCCGGGAGGGAAGACCGGCGGTCTTTCTCCTCTGCTCCCGCGTGACACCGGGATCGTCGGTGGTCGCCAGGTGACCACCGGTGGGCCCACGCCGGGAATCCCGCGCGGCAATGTCATCGGTCACGAAGGCGGCTCGCAAGCTGGTCGTGGCATGGGCGCCGGAATGCATCCTGGCGCGGGTGGCCCTCATGGCGGCGGCCAGAGCGGTTCTTCGACGGGACGCCGACTGGCGATGGAGCCGGGCGGTGTCGTCGGTGGCCGTCAGGCCGGGGCGATTGGCCGCCCGACCACGGGCGGTCAGCCGTTCACACAGGGCGGCTCGGGTCTCGTACGCAACAATGCCGGCTCGGGCCCGGCTCGCAGCGGGATCGGACACGCCGGTGCGGGTGTCCACACCGCGGGCAACAAGCGAGACCACAACGCGGGCGAGCGCCCCGACTACCTGGCCGAGGACGAAGAAACCTGGCAGGGCAACGATCGCGTTGTGCCGCCAGTGATCGACTGAGAGAACGGACTTTGCACGTGATGCGCCTGCGCAAGGCGACCTCAGCCCTGATGGGCCTCCTGCTAGCGGGGGTCGCCGCGACGCCTGCTCACGCGGAGACGGTTCGGTCCAAGCAGTGGCATCTCGACGCCATGAAAGCTGACGACATCTGGAAGATCAGCACCGGCAAGGGTGTCACTGTCGCAGTGATCGATACCGGTGTGGCTCAAATTCCTGAGCTGGAAGGACAGGTGCTTAAAGGTCGGAACTTTGCATCTGAGTCGTACAAGGGTGACGAACGTACCGACTACAACAATCACGGCACCAGTATGGCCGCGATCATTGCTGGCAATGGCAAGGGGCCGAGTGGTTCGGACAGTGCGTTCGGTCTTGCCCCAGGAGCAAAGATCCTCCCCCTGCGGGTGGACCTTGGGGGTGATGGGACGGCGCCCTACAGGTCGATCATTGAGGCGATTCGGTATGCCGCAGACTCGGATGCCAAGATTTTGAACATTTCGATGGGTAACTTCTCGGAAAGTGGCGATCTTGCGGATGCGGTCAAGTATGCCATGGATAAAGGCAAGCTCATCTTTGCGGCTGTCGGGAACGACGGCCAAACTACAAATGATGTCCGATACCCTGCCGCAACGCCAGGCGTAGTGGGTATCGGTGCCGTTGACCCTGACGGTGCAGCGACAAAAGAGTCCCACCACAACAAGTATGTCGACATGTCGGCTCCAGGGGTCGATATCGTGACTGGCTGCAGCGGGGGCACGGGTCTTTGCAAGGGGCATGGCACTAGCGATGCGACTGCCCTTGCGTCTGCTTCCGCCGCCCTGCTTTGGTCTGCCCACCCCGCGTGGACCAACAACCAGGTACTTCGGGTGATGCTGAATACAGCGGGTAAGCCAGATGACGGGGACCGTAATGACTATGTCGGCTACGGCGTAGTCCGTCCTCGGATCGCCGTGCCGACCCCCGGCGACCCCGGACCCGCGGATGTGTACCCGCTCCCCGACCTCGCAGCAGCTGATAAGAAGTCACTGTCCCCATCGGCGGACGGTAACGTCAATGAGTCGCCGACGCCCCAGGCCGAAGCCAAGAAGGGTGAAGGTAGTTCTCTTCCTTGGCTCGCCTTCGGATTGGGCGCCTGTTTGGTTTTGGGTGGAGCCGTGGCCGCGGTCGTCGTCCGTCGCAACCGCTGATGTACAAGGCGACTTCAGCCCTTGTGGGTCTTCTATTGGCCGGGGTCGTCGCGACCCCGGCCCAGGCGGCCACGATTCGATCACAGCAATGGCATCTCGGCGCCATGAAGGCCGACGACATCTGGAAAATCAGTACTGGCAAGGGCGTCACTGTGGCGGTGATCGACAGTGGCGTTGCGCGCATCCCCGAGCTGGAAGGACAAGTTCTAGCCGGCAAGGATTTTGCCACGTCATACGAGGGTGACGAACGTACCGACTACGACCGACACGGTACGACTATGGCTGCAGTCATCGCAGGCTCCGGTAAGCATCCCAGCGGAGATGGTGCGTTCGGTCTCGCGCCCGGAGCCAAGATCCTTCCCATTCGGGTACCTCATGAGTTCAACGAGACCAGTCCGTCATGGACTGAGGCGATTCGCTTTGCGGCTGACTCCGACGCCAAAGTCATCAACATCTCCATGGTCACACCTAAGGACGATCCGGCTCGGCTTGAAGCGGTGAAGTATGCCCTGTCAAAGGGCAAGTTGATCTTTGCTGGCGCTGGTAACTCCGGGGACACGACTAACGAGATTCTCTATCCGGCTGCGACGCCGGGTGTCGTGGGTGTCTCTGCCGTTGACCCGAGCGGCGGACCTACCAAGGAATCTCAGCATGGCTCACAAATCGATCTCTCGGCTCCCGGAGAGGACATTTTCACCGCCTGCGCGGGAGAGAGCGGATTTTGTAAGTCACACGGCACCAGTGACGCGACGGCGCTCGCTTCCGCTTCGGCCGCACTGCTCTGGTCCGCGCACCCCGACTGGACCAACAACCAGGTCCTCCGTGTCCTCCTGAACACCGCCGGCAAGGCCGATGACGGTAAGGAGCGGAACGACTACCTCGGCTACGGCATCGTGCGGCCCAAGATCGCGCTGCCGACTCCCGGTGACCCCGGTCCGGCGGATGTGTACCCGCTCCCTGACCTGGCCGCCGCCGACGCCAAGAACTCGCCCGCTCCGTCGGCCGACGGCAAGAAGCCGGCGTCCGATGCACCTCAGGCCGAGGCCAAGGAGGACGGCGGCAGCAACCTGCCCTGGATCGCCCTCGGGCTGGGCGCTTGCGTGATCATCGGTGGGGCCGTGGTTGCAGTGGTCGTTCGCCGGAACCGCTGACCGGGGGCCGGGACGGCCCCCGTCACCGTCGCTCAGTCCCGGCAGGGTGATCCTCATCTTGTCCTGAAAGAGTCTCACCCTCAGGGCACCATGCACACCAACAGCGTCACAACCTGTGCGTGCCTTCTACATCCCCACCCCCGGGTGGCTTCAATTGCATCCCTCCACCCCCGGGGCCCCTGCACGGAGGTCGAGCGAACCGACCCCGTCGGCTACGGTGTCATCCGCCCTCGCTGACCCCCAGCGGTCGCAAGAACGACGGCCGACCAAGTCGAGCTGACCCGAGCCGTCACCACGCGTACCGAGGCAGGACGGAAGGAGACGAGCACGCGATGTCGTTCGACGAGGAATGGTCCGCCGCGCGGGCCACCGCCGCGGCCAATGTCTCCATGCGGCTCAACCACGTCCCCAACGACCCCGGCGGCAGCGGCAACACCGCCGGCGGCGACCTGGAGCTCAACCAGGACCACATCGGAGCCATCGGCACCGAGGCGTACAAGCTCCACTCTCGCCTACAGACCGACGGCAAGCACGCCGCCGCCACCACCACCGAAGCCGCGAGCGCCCTCACGAAGGGGAACTTCGCCAGCGGGGCGGCTCTGCAGAAGGTACAGTCCCGCTGGGAAAGCCAGGTGAAGACCCTTGTGGCCGCCTGCGCCAACATCTCCAACGGCCTCAACTACTCCGTTGCCTCCCACGCCAAGGACGAGCAACAGCTCCAGGCCGACTTCGCCGTCTCCGCGATCGACCAATACCTCAAGTAGGTGCGCATATGCTGACGTACGAGAACGTGGTCAACGCACCGCTCGACAAGCTCCAGACTGCGATGGACGACTGGAAGGCCATGGCCGACAAGCTCGAAGAGCTGGCCGAGGCTGCCCGTAACGGCATGAAGGCAAAGGCCGACAAGGCCGAGTGGAGCGGGGTCACGGCAGGGGTCGGGCGGGCGTTCGTCGACAAGTCGGCGAAGGAATTCGAGGACGCGGCCAAGGAGGCCACGGGCATTCACAAGGCCCTGACCGAGGGACACGCCGCGTTCAAGGCGGCCAAGGAGCAACTCAGGAAGATCGTGGCCGAGGAGGCGCCCGCCGCCGGATTCCAAGTGGATGCGGCTGGCCGGGTATCGGCCGCCCCACTCGCCACCGAGGCCGAACGGAACGCGGCTCGGCACGATCCGGACTACCAGTTGGTGCGCCAGAACCGTGGTCTCTGGCAGCAGAAGATCGACGCCATCGTCGACGGCTGCGATGACGTAGACCAGTCGCTGGCACGCGCGCTCGCTGCGAACGTCACCGACGACCACGACTTCAGCGGACCCAAGTATGCGAGCCTCGACGCCGAGCAGGCCGGACATGCCGCCGACCTCGCCAGGAAGGGGCGCGACCTGACACACGCCGAGCTCGGCGAGCTCAACGAGCTGCTGGCGGACAACGCCAAGGTTCCGGAGTTCTCCAGGGACTTCTACACGGCGCTCGGACCCATGGGCGCGCTCCAGTTCTTCGGGTACATGTCCACGGATACGTACGACTACTCCAAACTGGACGAGCAGCGACTCAAGGACGTCCAGGAACTCCAGAAGAACCTGGGCCTCAACCTCGCCACCGCCACGAACTCCCACAACGAGCCCCACCTACCGGACAGCTTCGCCCAGGAGATGCGCAAGCTGGGCACTCAGCACATCCCCCTCGCGAAGTACGACCAGAACCCGCCGTACGGGTACCAGCTACTCGGCGGCATCATGCGGTACGGGAACTACGACCCGAAGTTCCTCGTCCCGATCGCCGAGCACGCGACGCAGCTGCACGCCAAGAACACGGACTTCTTCAACCAGGCCCGGCGTCTCGACGGCTACGGCAAGAACCTCTTCAACCCATCCGGGGTCAACGGCGCCGGCTACGACCCGGTGGTCAGCTTCCTTGAGGCATTGGGCCACAGCCCGGAAGCGGCCCAGCAGTTCTTCGACCCCGAGCGGCCACCACACGCGTACAACGAGGACGGCACGGAGAAGTCCGGCCCCGCTGATCTCGGCAAGGGTGCCGACAAGAAGCCCCTCAAGAGCTACCTCGACTTCTTCGGCAACGCCAAGTACGACTTCACCATCGACATGGAGGGCACCAACCCGGACGACCTGAAGACGGTCCAGCAGTACATGCCAAACGCCCTCGGCCACGCGCTGGAGGCGGCGACCCTGGGCCACGCCTGGGACGATCTGTCGCCCAAGCTGGAGCGCGACGAGGTGTCGACGCGCATCATGCAGGAGGTCGTGTCCAAGTACGGCGGGGATGCGGCCCTGCTGAAGAACCAGGAGTCCATGGCGGACAGCCTCGGGCGGATGGGAGCCGGCTACATCGATGACTTGAACCACGCACTGAACGACAACAGCTCAGTAAGCGTCTTCGCCGGGGTCGCCGACGGCCATGCGGAATTCGATCGGGAAGCTGCTCGTAAATTCCTCAGCAGCCTGGGCCAGCATCCTGATTCGTACGTCACGATGTCGCGGGCGGAGTCGATCTTCCAGGCCTCGGTGCTGGAGTCCCAGGTGGGCGCCGGGGGAAAGCTCAACGAGAGCGGTCTGATGGAGGCGGCCCGGACCGGCGGGGAATTCCAGGGGATCCTGGACGAGTCTCGCGGCAAGCAGATCGACGCCGATGCGGAGAAGTGGCTGAAGGACTACGACCGGGCCCTGGAGAAGCGGTCGGGCTGGATCGAGTTCGGTACCACGGCAGCCATCGCGGCTGGTGTGGCCTTCTTCCCGGCCACTGCTCTGGCAGCCGGCGCCGCGGCCGTGATCGTGCCCCTCGCCGTCGACACCGGCAGCGGTGCGCTGGAGCAGGCCGCAGGCGGGCTCATCAGCGACTGGTCGAACGAGGAGTCCGAGCGGCAGAAGGACAAGAGCGAGGGCAAGGCCCACGATGACAAGGCGAGCGTGTACCAGTCAGGGGAGCAGCACTCCCGAGGACCCGTGGACAGCTTCCTGAAGCGCCACCCGGTCAGCGACGACGACCCGCTGGACGAGGTACTGAGGCAGTCGTCGATGAACGGCTACAACACTGGCTGGGGTCTTGAGCGGCACACGGGCAACGAGACCCAGGTGAAAAAGTAGGTGCTGCCCGGATGAAGGAGAGACGCGGTGGCGCGGGGAAGGGCACGGCTCTCCGCAGCTGCGCCTCGCTGGGCGCAGTGCTGGCCGCTGTTCTCCTCGTGGGATGCAGCGGGCAGAAGGAGGACGATCAGCCGGTCCGTCTTTCCTCGGCAGAGGTGTGCGGCGACGGGCTCCTGAACGCGGGCGCTGCCCGAGCGGTCGAGCTGTTGACCGGGAGCACGGAATTCGACCCGCCCCGCAAAGACGCCAGCGCCCGCGTGGCAGCTGTGGCCGAGAGGCTTTCCGGTGGCTATGCGGCGATCGGTGCCTCCCCGGGAGACAGGGCCTGCGAGGCCGTGCCGTTCGACACGACGAACAGACGACGCCTGTCGGTGTCGTTCGAGATCCAGTCCGAGTTGCAGCGGACGGGGGAGGGCAGCGAGAGCGGTAAGGGCCACTACTGGGAGTACGACCTGGGCCGCAACGCCCTGGTCCTGTCCGACCGAGCCCTGCTCTTCTTCGACTGCGCGAGCCCTCGCCTCGCCGGGCCTGACAAAGCCGTACCGGTCAAGGTGAGTGTCAACGTCAACTCGGCTTCATCAGCGGATGAAACCGCTCTAAGGGAGGCCAACCTCGCCATCGCCCACTCCGCTGCCCTCGTGATGAGCAGGGAGCTGGCCTGCAAGGGCAACGGTGGCCTCCCGGACACCTTGATCGTCAAGGAGAAGGTCGCCAAGACGAAGCCGTGAGCCGAAGAGCCAAAAGCGAAGGCCGCCCAGACCCGGCTGGGCGGCCTTGCCGTGGAAGCCGTGACCGGAATCGAACCGGCGTAACTCGCTTTGCAGGCGAGTCCCTCAACCACTCGGGCACACGGCTGTGTGGTGCTTCCGGGAATGAAGCTACGGGGGGCGGGGAGCTTCGGGAAGGGCGGCGCGGGGGCTGCAATGGGACTGCCATGCTGCGTTCACAGTCGCGCGGGGCCTAGGTCCGCGGGACGAGGCGGGGTCCGTCGAAATGACAGGGGCGCCCGGCGGCTACGGGCCTTACTCTGGGGCGATGAGTGCCCTTGAACCCCGCGTTCCGCAGCGCAGCGTGCCGGTCCCGCCCCAGCCCGGGGGCGGGATCCTCGGGTCCGCGTACCGGACGCTCAGCGTCGGGATCATCTCCGTGGTGTTCCTCATCGCGTTCGAGGCCACCGCCGTCGGCACCGCCATGCCCGTCGCCGCGCGGGAGCTCGACGGGATCGGGCTCTACGCCTTCGGGTTCTCCGCCTACTTCACCACCAGCCTCTTCGGCATGGTGCTCTCCGGCCAGTGGGCCGACCGGCGGGGGCCGTTGCGGCCGCTCACCGTCGGGATCGGGTCCTTCGCCGCCGGGCTGGTGTGCTGCGGGACCGCCGGGGGCATGGGGGTGTTCGTGCTCGGGCGGGCCGTTCAGGGGTTCGGGGGCGGGCTGGTGATCGTCGCCCTGTACGTCGTCGTCAGCCGGGCCTACGAGGAGCGGCTGCGGCCCGCGATCATGGCCGCCTTCGCCGCGAGCTGGGTCGTGCCGTCCATCGTGGGACCGCTGGCCGCCGGGACGGTGACCGAGCACCTCGGGTGGCGGTGGGTGTTCCTCGGGATTCCGGCGCTGGTCGTGGTGCCGTTGGCGGTCGCGCTGCCCGCGATACGGCGGACCGCCTCCGGCCCCGTCGACGCGGACGCGCCGCCCGCGGCCTTCGACCGGCGGCGGATCCGGTTGGCGCTCGGGATCTCCGTCGGGGCGGGGCTGCTCCAGTACGCCGCCCAGGACCTGCGGTGGGTGTCGGTGCTGCCCGGTCTCGTCGGGGCCGCCCTGCTGGTGCCCGCGGTGCTGGGGCTGCTGCCGCGTGGGACGTACCTGGCGCGGCGCGGGCTGCCCTCCGTGGTGCTGCTGCGCGGGGTCGCGGCCGGCTCCTTCATCGCCGCGGAGAGCTTCGTGCCGCTGATGCTGGTCACCCAGCGGGGGCTGAGCCCGACGCTGGCCGGGTTCTCGCTCGCGCTGGGCGGGGTGACCTGGGCGGGCGGCTCGTGGGTGCAGTCCAAGGGGCGGGTGGCGCCGTACCGGCAGCGGCTCATGGTGCTGGGGATGGTGTTCGTCGCGGCGGCCATCGCGGGGGCGCCGGCCGTGCTGGTCGAGGCGGTGCCGGTGTGGACGGTGGCCCTGGTCTGGGCGCTGGGGTGCCTGGGGATGGGGCTGGTGATCGGCTCGACGAGCGTGCTGCTGCTGAAGCTGTCCGCGCCGGAGGAGGCGGGGGCCAACTCCGCCGCCCTGCAGATCTCGGACGCCCTGGCGAATGTGGTGCTGCTCGCCGCGGGGGGCGCGGCGTTCGCGGCGCTGGGCGGGGGAGCGGTGGGCGGGGGAGCGGCGGGCGCCGGCCACGCCCTCGCGGAAGGAACGACCGCCTCGCACCCGGCCGCCTTCGTCGTCGTCTTCCTGCCGATGGCCGCCGTGGCGCTGGTGGGGGCGTGGGTCGCGACCCGGGTGGATGCCGTACCGGCCGTGGCTCCCGCCGCAAAGTAGTCGACAAGCGCATGGCGTGGATGTGCACCGTCGTGTTCCTCGACTTCAACGGGACCGAAATGATCGACGTCGATCAGGACGAGGCGTACAAGCTGGTGATCGAGGTGGTGACGGGAAGCCTCGAAGACGCGGGCCAGATCGCCCGGCGGCTGAAGGCGCTGCACGAAGCGGTGTGACGCTCACCGCACCCGGCGAGGTCGCGGGCCTGTCCCTCGCCGAGGGGTCGGCCCGCACCGGTAGGGTGGCCCGGTTGTCCTACGTACGACCGCCGCCGAGAGCCCGAACCGGAGACCGTGACTACTACCGCCTCCCACCACCTCTCACCCGCCTTCCCCGGCCGTGCCCCGTGGGGCACCGCCAGCAAGCTGCGCGCCTGGCAGCAGGGTGCGCTGGACCGGTACCTGCAGACCCAGCCCCGCGACTTCCTCGCGGTGGCGACGCCCGGCGCAGGCAAGACGACCTTCGCCCTGACCCTGGCGTCCTGGCTGCTGCACCACCACGTGGTGCAGCAGGTGACCGTCGTCGCGCCGACCGAGCACCTGAAGAAGCAGTGGGCCGAGGCCGCCGCCCGGATAGGCATCCGGCTGGACCCGGACTACTCCGCCGGGCCGCTCAGCAAGGAGTACCACGGCGTCGCCGTGACGTACGCGGGCGTCGGCGTGCGGCCGATGCTGCACCGCAACCGCTGCGAGCAGCGCAAGACGCTGGTCATCCTCGACGAGATCCACCACGCCGGCGACTCCAAGTCCTGGGGCGAGGCCTGCCTGGAGGCCTTCGACCCGGCGACCCGCCGCCTCGCCCTGACCGGTACGCCCTTCCGGTCCGACACCAACCCCATCCCCTTCGTCACCTATGAAGAGGGGAACGACGGGATCCGGCGCTCCTCCGCCGACTACACCTACGGCTACGGGAACGCCCTCGGCGACGGCGTCGTGCGCCCCGTGATCTTCCTCTCCTACAGCGGCAACATGCGCTGGCGTACGAAGGCGGGCGACGAGATCGCCGCCCGCCTCGGCGAGCCCATGACCAAGGACGCCATCTCGCAGGCCTGGCGCACGGCCCTGGACCCGCGCGGCGAATGGATGCCGAACGTGCTGCGCGCCGCCGACCAGCGGCTGACGGAGGTGCGCAAGAGCATCCCCGACGCGGGCGGCCTGGTCATCGCCTCCGACCAGGACGCGGCGCGCGCGTACGCCAAGCTCATCCGCGAGATCACCGGGACCAAGGCGACCCTCGTGCTCTCCGACGACGCGGGCGCCTCGAAGCGGATCGACGACTTCAGCGGGAACGACGACCGTTGGATGGTCGCGGTCCGGATGGTGTCCGAAGGCGTGGACGTACCGCGCCTCGCGGTCGGCGTGTACGCGACGACCATTTCGACCCCGCTGTTCTTCGCCCAGGCCGTCGGACGTTTCGTGCGTTCGCGCAGACGTGGCGAGACGGCGTCCGTATTCCTTCCGACGATCCCCTACCTGCTCGGCTTCGCCAACGAGATGGAGGTCGAGCGCGACCACGTCCTCGACCGGCCGAAGAAGCAGGGCGAGGAGGACCCGTACGCCGAGTCCGAGAAGGAGATGGAGGAGGCGAACCGGCAGGAGGACGAGGACACCGGCGAGGACGAGCAGATGTCCTTCGAGGCGCTGGAGTCCGACGCCGTCTTCGACCGGGTGCTGTACGACGGAGCCGAGTTCGGCATGCAGGCGCACCCGGGCAGCGAGGAGGAGCAGGACTACCTCGGCATCCCGGGGCTGCTGGAGCCGGACCAGGTGCAGCTGCTGCTCCAGAAGCGGCAGTCGCGGCAGATCGCGCACAGCCGCCGCAAGCCCGACGCCGAGGCCGACCTGCTGGAGTTGCCCGCGGAGCGGCGGCCGGTGGTCTCCCACAAGGAGCTGCTGGAGCTGCGCAAGTCGCTGAACACGATGGTGGGGGCGTACGTCCACCAGAGCGGCAAGCCGCACGGCGTGATCCACACGGAGCTGCGCCGCGTGTGCGGCGGGCCCCCGAGCGCGGAGGCCACGGCCGGGCAGCTGCGGGAGCGGATCAAGAAGGTCCAGGAGTGGGCCACGCGCATGCGCTGACGCCCCGGCGCCCAGGCCCCGGCCGGCAGCCCCGCCCCCCGGCCGCAGCCCGGGCGCCCGGCTTGACCCCCCGACTCCGTGGGTGGTTTCTCCAGATGTGACCGTGGGGTCCGTGCGGTGCTTCGTACGGACCCAACCGGTCGCTGCCGATCACGAATTGACGCCGACGGGCCTGCGGAAACCGTCATAAAGGGGTAGTACGCGCCCGGATTCTGGACGAGGACTTCCGCTGAGCGGACCCGCTCGCTACTGTCCCCGCATCGAACGCCCCGTGGCAGCGCCGCCGCGGGAGCGCAGCCGGTGCCATGGCCGCTACCGGCGGCCTCTCCGTGCGTCGCCGAGGGACCGGCAGCGCTCCACCCCGTGAGAGTCACCGCCGCCACCGAAAGAGGGAGAGGCGTCGTGACCGCGGAAACCTCCCAGACTCTCGACCGAGGGCTCAGGGTCCTCAAGCTGCTCGCCGACACCGACCACGGTCTGACTGTCACCGAGCTTTCCAACCGACTCGGTGTCAACCGCACCGTGGTCTACCGCCTGCTGGCCACCCTGGAGCAGCACGCCCTGGTCCGCCGCGACCTCGGCGGCCGGGCCCGGGTCGGACTCGGCGTGCTGCGGCTGGGGCGGCAGGTGCACCCGCTCGTACGCGAGGCGGCACTGCCCGCGCTGCGCTCCCTCGCCGAGGACATCGGTGCCACCGCGCACCTGACCCTCGTCGACGGCACCGAGGCGCTCGCCGTCGCCGTCGTCGAGCCGACCTGGACCGACTACCACGTCGCCTACCGGGCCGGCTTCCGCCACCCGCTGGACCGCGGCGCGGCCGGCCGGGCCATCCTGGCCGCGCGGCAGGGCTCGCTGATCGAGCCCGGTTACACGCTGACCCACGGGGAGCTCGAAGCCGGTGCGAGCGGAGCCGCCGCCCCGCTCGTGGGCATCACCGGGCTGGAGGGGAGCGTCGGCGTGGTGATGCTGGCCGACGCCGTGCCCGAGCGGGTCGGCCCGCGGGTGGTGGACGCGGCCCGCGAGGTCGCCGACGCCCTGCGCTGAGCGCGCCGCACGGGGCCGTGCCCCGCCGAAGCCGCGTCCCGTCGTCGGGGCGCGGCTTCGCCGCATCGGGCGCCCGATAGATTGGCCGGGTGCTCTCTCGCCTCACACGTCTGCCGCGTCCCGCCGCCCTGGCCGCCTGCGCCGCGCCCGTGCTCGGCCTGTTCGCCGCCGCGGCCTTCGCGCCGCTGCCGTTCGTGATCGCCCGGCCCGGGCCCACGGCCGACGTGCTCGGTGTCCGGGACGGCAAGCAGGTCATCGTCGTCTCCGGCGCCCCGACCCGGCAGACCACCGGCCAGCTGCGGATGACCACCATCCAGGCGACCGGCCCGTCGACCACGGTGACCCTGCCCGAGCTGCTGGACAACCTGTTCGACACCACCCGGGCGGTCATGCCCAAGGAGGCCGTCTACCCCTCGGGCGGAAGCGACGAGGAGATCGAGGAGCACAATCTGGAGGAAATGGCCACGTCGCAGTCGGCCGCCTCCCGGGCCGCCCTCGGATACCTCCACAAGGACCCCAAGGACGTGAAGGTGGAGCTCCACCTCGCCGACGTCGGCGGGCCGAGCGCGGGCCTCCTCTTCTCCCTCGGCATCGTCGACAAGCTCGACGGGGACGGCAGCGGCGGCGACCTCACCGGCGGCCGCACCGTCGCCGGCACCGGCACCATCACCCCCGACGGCAAGGTCGGCGCGGTCGGCGGGGTGGCGCTGAAGACCCAGGCCGCGCGCCGGGACGGTGCGGACGTGTTCCTCGTACCGGAGGCGGAGTGCACGGACGCCCAGTCCGAGCTCCCCGAGGGGCTGCGGCTGGTCCCCGTCACTTCGCTGACGGATGCGGTGAACGCGCTGCGGGCGCTGAACCGGGGAGAGCCGGCTCCGTCGTGCTGACCGGCCCGGGCGCCCGCTCCATGGCGCGCCAGGCCGGGAAGACCAGCGGCGCGAGCGTGACGAGCAGGTAGGTGCCGCCGAACAGCAGCAGCGCCCGCGCCGTCCCGAACCCGTCGACCAGCAGACCGGCGGCGAGCCCGCCCAGCGGCATGGTCAGCTCGCAGCCCGCCGTGCTCACCCCGGCGACCCGGCTGCGCAGTTCCTCGGGCACCTTCTCGTAGACCACCGTGGTCAGGATCGGGTTCAGCATGCCCGCACCCAGCCCGGCCAGGGCCATCGTCACGGCGAGCGGGAGCGTGCTGCCGGTGAGTGCGGCGACGACGTAGCGGGTCGAGCCGGAGACCAGGAAGGCCGCGGCGAAGACGGTCCTGCGGGGGAACCGCTCGCCCCACCACCCGTACAGCAGGGCGCCCAGCAGGGCGGAGCCGCCGAACAGGGAGATCAGCAGGCCGAGCGCGGTGGCGCCGCCGAGGGCCTCGCGGCCGTGCACGGGCAGCAGCACCGAGGACCAGCCCTGGTCGAGGCCGTTGGTCATCATCACCATCAGCGTGATGCCGAGCAGCAGCCGTGAACGGGTCAGGAAGGTCCAACCCTCGGCCAGTTCGGCCCGGTAGCCGGCGAACGAGACCTTGCCGGCGGCCGGTTGCGGATCGGCGGCCGGCACCCCGCGCAGGAAGGCGGTGACCAGCAGCGCCGAGACGGCGAAGGTGGCCGCGTCCAGCAGCAGGACGGCTTCGGCGCCGAACACCGCGATCAGCAGGCCGGCCACCGCGGCCCCGATCATGCGGGCACCGCGGGAGACCGCGTCGTAGAGGCCCGCCGCCCGGGTGAGGGTGGTTCCGGAGTGCTCGGCCAGGCTGGGCAGCAGGACCCCGCGGGCGGTCAGGCCGGGGGTGTGCACGAGGCCGCCGACGGCCATCAGCGCGCACAGCATCCAGAACTCCAGCAGGCCCGCGTAGTGCAGCAGCGGGATCGCGCCGACGGCCAGACCGCAGATCAGGTCGGAGGCCGCGGAGACCCGGCGGCGGCCGATCCGGTCGATGACCGGGCCGCCGACGAGCGCGGCGACGACGACGGGCAGGGTGGCGCAGAAGGCGACGACCCCGGCCCGCCCGGCGCTGCCCGTGGTCTGCAGGACGAACCACGGGACGCCGATGAGGGTGAGTGAACTTCCCGCGATGGAGACGGTGTTGGCGGCCAGGACGGCCGTGAAGGGCCGCCGGCTCATGCGGCGTGCGGGGCGCGGGCGATCCGGCTGGGGAGGGGGCCGGGCTGGACGAGGCGCAGCCCGGCGCCGATCAGTGCCGCGCCGAGCCGGTTGCGCAGGGAGGTGGCGGGGGCGGCTTCCCCGGCGGGGTGCCTGGCGGCGGCCTCGGCGGCCGGCTCGGCGCCGCGGGCGGCATGGGCGCCGGCATGGAGCTCGGCTGACGGGGCGGCGGACGGGAAGGCGTGCATGGCAGGACTCCTTCTCAGGCAGGGAGGGGTGAGGTACGGGCGCGGACGCACAGGTGCATCCGCGCGGGACGAGCCTGCGGAGCGGGACCGGCGGGTGGCCGGCGGCCGGCTATGCCCCGCTTCGGCGGGGGAAGGCGTGCGTGTGGACGCGGACTGTCTCCATGCCTTCCACCGCCGGCAGGTCGCGGTAGCTGTTGACCAGGTCGTGGAGCTTGTGGACCAGCTCCAGGCTCTGCTCGGGCGTCAGGCGCAGCGTGAAGTCGCTGATGTCGGAGCCGCGCCGCCACTCCGTCGGCCACGCGTGGGCATTGCCGAGCCAGGTGTCCATCTCCTGCGCGTGGATCGTTGCGATCTCGTGCAGGAAGACATCGGCGGCGCCCCGGGTCTCGGGGTCGCCGTCGTACAGCATCGACTCGTCGAAACCCGTGCCTTCGTGGGAGGCCCGCCACCAGCGTTCCCGGCCCTTGCCGTGCTCCGGGGCGTCCTCGACGAACCCGTGCGCGGCGAGCTGGCGCAGGTGGTAGCTGGTGGAGCCGCTGGACTCCCCGAGCCGCTCGGCCAGCTGGGAGGCCGTGGCCGGGCCGTCCTGCCGCAGGGCGGCCAGCATGCGCATGCGCAGCGGGTGGGCGAGTCCGCGCAGGGAGCGGGCGTCCAGCATGCGGAGCTGTGGCTGCTTGGCGGGCTCGGTGGCCTGGGGCTCTTCGGGCATGCCTCAACCGTAGACTTGCAAAGGACTCTATGCAATGAGTTCTTTGCAAACAGTTCTTTGGAACTGTGTCAGCGGTCTTCCGCCGCCTGCTCCACCAGCGGGATGATCCGCAGGGGCACCGGGTTCTCCATGACGATCGCGGTCGAGGCCCGCACAATCCCCTCGAAGCCGACCACCCGGTCGATCACCCGCTGGAGGTCGGCGTTGGACCGGGCCACCAGCCGGCACAGCATGTCCCCGTGCCCGGTGGTCGTGTGCAGTTCCAGGACCTCAGGCACCCCGCTCAAGTGGGCCCGTACGTCGGCCCCCTGGCCCTGCTTGATCTCCAGCGTGGCGAAGGCCGTCACCGGATACCCGAGGGCCGCCGGATCCACCTGGGGGCCGAATCCGCGGATCACCCCGTTCGCCTGGAGCCGGTCGAGCCGGGCCTGCACGGTGCCGCGGGCCACGCCGAGCCGGCGCGAGGCCTCCAGCACCCCGATCCTGGGCTCCCGCGCGAGCAGCACGATGAGCCGGCCGTCGAGTGCGTCGATTCCCATCGGGGCCTCCAGGGCGCTCGGGGAGTGGTCATCCTGCACAGATCTCTCAGTCATCCTCCGCCCCTACTGGGCAACCTGTACAGGAGAAATGGAAACTATTGCGCAGCTTGTGGATCGGCGGGACTCTGCGCTCATGACTGACTCCTTGGCGAACCTCGAAACCACCCCGCACACCGCGCGTGAGGCAGACCCCTTCCCGGTGAAGGGCATGGACGCGGTCGTCTTCGCCGTCGGCAACGCCAAGCAGGCCGCGCACTACTACTCCACCGCCTTCGGCATGAAGCTCGTCGCCTACTCCGGACCGGAGAACGGCGTCCGCGAGACGGCCAGCTACGTCCTCACCAACGGCGCCGCGCGCTTCGTCCTGACCTCGGTCATCAAGCCGACCACGGACCGCGGCCGCTTCCTCGCCGAACACGTCGCCGACCACGGCGACGGCGTCATCGACCTCGCCATCGAGGTCCCGGACGCCCGCGCCGCGTACAAGTACGCCGTCGAGCAGGGCGCGCGCGGCCTGGACGAGCCGTACGAGCTGACCGACGAGCACGGCACGGTCGTGCTGGCCGCGATCGCCACCTACGGCCAGACCCGCCACACGCTGGTCGACCGCTCGAACTACTCCGGCCCCTACCTGCCGGGCTACGTCGCCGTCGGCCCGATGGTCGAGCCGCCGGCCAAGCGGACCTTCCAGGCGATCGACCACTGCGTCGGCAACGTCGAGCTCGGCCGCATGAACGAGTGGGTCGGCTTCTACAACAAGGTCATGGGCTTCACGAACATGAAGGAGTTCGTGGGCGACGACATCGCGACCGAGTACTCGGCGCTGATGTCGAAGGTGGTCGCGGACGGCACCCTGAAGGTGAAGTTCCCGATCAACGAGCCGGCGATCGCGAAGAAGAAGTCGCAGATCGACGAGTACCTGGAGTTCTACGGCGGCGCGGGCGTCCAGCACATCGCGCTGGCGACCAACGACATCGTGGCCACGGTCCGCGCGATGCGGGCGGCGGGCGTGCAGTTCCTGGACACCCCGGACTCGTACTACGACACGCTGGGCGAGTGGGTCGGCGACACCCGCGTCCCGATCGAGACCCTGCGCGAGCTGAAGATCCTCGCGGACCGCGACGAGGACGGCTACCTGCTCCAGATCTTCACCAAGCCGGTCCAGGACCGCCCGACGGTCTTCTTCGAGATGATCGAGCGCCACGGCTCCATGGGCTTCGGCAAGGGCAACTTCAAGGCCCTGTTCGAGGCCATCGAGCGCGAGCAGGCCAAGCGCGGCAACCTCTAGCCGTCACAGCGGCTACGCGGCTCTGCGGTAGACGGGCCGTACGCGGCCTGCCGTACGGGGGTCGGCGGTACGCGGGCCGGGGTCCGGGGCACGAGCTCCCGGGCCCCGGCCCGCCGCCGTGTCACTCTCCCGACGGGCTCGGCGCCGGCACCGGCGTCAGCGTCGGCGAAGGGGCCGGCTTCGGCTTCGCCGGCGCAGCCGCCGCCTTCGGCTTCGCCGCGGCCGGCTTCTGCGCAGCCGCCTTCGCCGCCGCGGGCTTCGGCTCGGGCTTGGCCGGCTTGGGCAGCTCCGGCGCCACCCACGGCGTGGGCGGCTGCATGTTCTCCGGACCGCCCGGCTGTGGCTGGCCGATCGAGGCCAGGGCCTCCTTCACCAGCGGCACCCGGACCGGCGAGAACCGCGGGTTCGTGCGCATCGCCTCCTGGAGGTGGCGCCGCGCCCCGGCCTCGTCCCCGACACCCCGCTCGATCATCGCCAGGTGGTAGGAGAAGTCCGCACTGCGCAAACCCCGGTCCGTCGCCTTCTTCGCGTACTCCAGGGCCGCCGTGTCGTCCCCCGACTTGTGCAGCGCCCACCCCAGCGCGTCCGCCACCTGCATGTTCTTGTGCCGTGCCCACTCCTGCATGAGCCGCCGCACCGCCGCGCCCGGATCCCCGTGGTCCGCCTCGAACAGGCCGAGGACCACCTCGTCGTTCACCCCGTCCGCCCCCTCCCGCGCCGCCGCCCGCAGCATGTCGTAGGGCACCCGTGCCTCGTCCGCCCGCCCCAGCGACTCCAGCAACTCGCCCAGCTCCAGCGCCAGTCGCGGCATCGGCGCCCGGCCCAGCGCCAGCCGGTAGTCCCGTACCGCCTCCCCGCCACGGCCCAGCCCGGCCAGCGCCCGCGCCCGGCCCCCGAGGGCCTCCGCCTGCGCCGGGTCCGCCCGCAGGGCGCCCTCGTACTGGCCGAGCGCCTCCGTCGTCTCACCCCGCTCCCAGGCCAGCTCGCCGAGCCGGAACAGCACGTACGCCTTCTCCGCCGGGGACTTCGCCGCGCCCGCCGCGTGCTCCATCGCCATCGCCGCGTCCTCGCGCCAGCCGCGGTCCCGGTAGACCTGCGAGGCCCGGATGAACGCCGTCAGTCCCGGCCGCAGGTCCACCAGCCGCTCCATCGCCCGCTCGGCGCCCTTGTAGTCCCCGAGGCCCGAGTAGGCGTCCACCAGCACCGGGTACGCCGTCCACCGCTGCGGTGCCTGCGCCCGCACCAGCTCGCCCCACTTCTTGCCGGTGGCGTAGTCCCCGCGGGCGTTGGCCAGCGCGCCCATGCCCGTCATCGCGTCGAAGTTGCCCTTCTCGGCCGGGTGGATCTCCAGCGACCGCTTCAGCGCCTTCTCCGCCTTCGGGTACCAGCCCGGGGCCGCCGTCCGCCGCGCCTGCTCCAGGTACGCCGCCCCGAGCACCGCCCACGACCCGTCGTCGTCCGGATGCCCCGCGACCCACTTCTCCCGGTCGGCGACCAGGGCCGTCAGGTCCACCGCCGCCGCGGGCGCGCCCATGCCGACCGCCGAGGCGGCCCGTTCGCTGGGACCCGGCGGGCGCGCGTCGTCGCCCTGGCGGGCAGGCCGGATGACCAGCGCCCCGACGATCAGGACCACGGCAACCGCGGCCGCCACGAGCGTCTTGCGGCCGGTGAAGGTCACGGGCGGCACGGGCTGCTGCGATTCCTCGTCGATACGGTCCATGAAGGCACTGTGCGTCAATATGAAGAGCGTGCCCGGCTGTCCGAAGCCGGTCGCCGCCGTGTTCACACCGATGGCCCCCGGTGCCACGCTGAGCCCATGGATCTCACAGCCGATGATCTCCAGGCCTCCGTACCGCGCTCCGGGCACCCGCTCGCCGCGCGGCTGACGGAGAGCCTGCTCGAAGGGCTCCCCGCCGAGGCCGTCCTCACCGACCCCGAGGTCACCGCCTCCTACGCCACCGACATGGCCGCCTTCTGCCCCGCCGGCACCCCGGCCGCCGTCGTCCTGCCCCGCACCGTCGAACAGGTCCAGCACGTCCTGCGCACCGCCACCGCCCTACGCGTCCCCGTCGTCCCGCAGGGCGCCCGTACGGGCCTGTCCGGCGCGGCCAACGCCACCGACGGCTGCATCGTGCTCTCCCTGATCCGGATGGACCGGATCCTGGAGATCGACACCGTCGACCGCATCGCCGTCGTCGAGCCAGGCGTCGTCAACGCCGTCCTCTCCCGGGCCGTCGCCGAGCACGGCCTGTACTACCCGCCCGACCCCTCCAGCTGGGAGCAGTGCACCATCGGCGGCAACATCGGCACGGCCTCGGGCGGCCTGTGCTGCGTCAAGTACGGGGTCACCGCCGAGTACGTGCTCGGCCTCGACGTGGTCCTGGCCGACGGGCGGCTGCTGCGCACGGGCCGGCGCACCGCCAAGGGGGTTGCCGGGTACGACCTCACCCGGCTCTTCACCGGCTCCGAGGGCACCCTCGGCGTGGTCGTGCGCGCCGTCCTCGGGCTGCGCCCCGCGCCGCTCCCGCAGCTCGCGCTGGCCGCCGAGTTCCCCTCCGCCGCGGCCGCCTGCGCGGCCGTCTGCGCCGTCATGGAGGCGGGCCTGGCGCCCTCGCTGCTCGAACTGATGGACCGTACGACCGTCCGGGCCGTCAACGCCCTCGGCCGGATGGGCCTGCCCGAGACCACCGAGGCCCTGCTGCTGGCCGCCTTCGACACCCCGCAGGCCCCCGGAGACCTGGCCGCCGTCGCGCGGCTGTGCACGGCCGCCGGAGCCACCGCGGTCGTCCCCGCCGAGGACCGGGCGGAGTCCGAACTGCTGCTGCGGGCCCGCCGGATGTCGCTGACCGCCTTGGAGGCGCTGCGGCCCGCGACGATGATCGACGACGTGTGCGTACCGCGTTCGCGGCTCGCCGAGATGCTGGACGGGACGGCCGCCATCGCCCGCACGCACGACCTGCTGATCGGGGTCTGCGCGCACGCGGGCGACGGCAACACCCACCCGGTGGTCTGTTTCGACCCGGCCGACGCGGACGAGACGCGGCGGGCCCGCGCCTCCTTCGACGCGATCATGGAACTGGGACTGGAGCTCGGCGGGACCATCACCGGCGAGCACGGCGTCGGCGTCCTGAAGAAGGAATGGCTCGCCCGCGAACTGGGACCCGTGGGCCTGGAGATGCAGCGCGCGGTCAAGCAGGCCTTCGATCCGCTCGGCCTGCTCAACCCCGGCAAGCTCCACTGACGCCCCACGCGGCCGCCGCGGCCGCGGTACGGGGCTCCGCCCGCCCGGCATCACAGCTCGCCGTCCGCCGACTCGTCCGACGGCCAGGGGTCGCGCATCCACAGGTCGTCGGCCGGAGTCGGGGCGAGCAGCTCGGCCAGCGCCTCGTCCAGGCCCAGCCGCTCGGCCTCGCTGCCGGGCGGGACGGCGCGCAGGGTGCGCTCCAGCCAGGCCGAGACGGCGGGCCCCGGGGCCTCCAGCAGCGCGTCGCCGTCCGGGGAGCTCAGCGCCATGCACAACACCGCCTTGTCGTCCACCTTCGTGGGCCAGATCCGGACGTCGCCGTGGCCGCACGGGCGGAACACCCCCTCGGCCAGCAGCTCGCGCGCGAAAGTCCAGTTGACCGGCGCGCTGGAGCCGGTGTGGAAGGTGATGTGAACGGCGTACGGGTCGTCGGCCAGGTACACCAGGCGGGCGGGGACGGCGATGCTGCGCTCGGGGGACAGGACCAGCTTGAGTTCCAGCTCGCGCTCGATGACGGGGTGCTGGTGCATGGCGGCCTCTTCTCGGTTCGGGCTGCAGGGGTGCAGGAATGCAGGGGTGCCGGGTGCGGGGCCGGTTCGGGCCCCACACCCGCAGAGAGCGCCGAAGTGCCCGGGTATGACGCGACTTCGGGCACCCCATCGGGGGATTGGCCGGATTCTGTCGACTGACCGAAAAGAGCCGCACGGGGGGAGGTTCGCTCGAAGGCTTGGATTCTCCCGTTACCGGACCGGTCGGGGGGCGGTTCTTGGCTATGGTCCTCCCCCTGCACAAGCCTCAAGCCACGATCGGAGTTGGGGACATTGACGCCCTCCCCAGGTGACGGCGAGCACGCGGCCCGCGAGGGCTACTACCCCGATCCGTCCATCCCCGGGTACGTCCGGTACTGGAACGGCCTGTCCTGGGTCCCGGGTACGAGCCGCCCCGCCACCCCCGCCGACGAGACGGGGCCGGTGTTCCTGGACCGGACGGGCGCGACCGAGGTGGTGGCCGAGCGGGCGCCGGCGGCCGCATGGCAGGCCGATCCCGCCCAGCAGGCCGGCTTCGGCGGGCCCCGCGACGACCGGGTGTCCTGGGGCCACCGCGCGGAGCTGGAGGCAGAGCCCGAGCCGGAGGCAGAGCCTGAGCCGGAGGCCGCGCCGGAGCCGGAGCCCGCGCCGCCGGCGGCGGAGCGGGGGCCGGGGGTGTCCTTCGCCCGAGCGGGGGCCGGGGCCGGGGCCGCGGCAGGGCGCGGCTCGGCCGAGGGGGTGGGCATCCTGTCGGCGCGGTCCCCCGCCGCCGAGCCCCCGGCCTGGCCCTCCGCGCCGGGCGGCGGCTCCGACTCCGGCCTCACCTCGTCCTGGCCCGAGGCCCAGCCGGCGCCCCGTCGCCCACAGCATGGGGAGCCCGACCCCTGGTCGCCGTCCGGGCAGCCCGCACCGAGCCGTGCCACGGCGGACGAACCCCGGTGGCCGTCCACTCCGGACCGCCCCGCCCCGGACGCTGCCGGTGTCCGGCAGCCGGCCCGCGCGGAGGTGCGGGCGGCGGAGCCGGCCTCCGGTGGCCTTCGGGGCACGGGAGTCCGGACGCCCGAGCAGCCCGCGCCGGGGCGGCCCGGCCCGGAGGCAGGCGGCGACCGGCAGACCGTACGCGGCGGCGAACGGGACACCCGGGACGGCGAGTCGGCGCCGCGGGGTGCCGTCCCCTGGACGCCTCGGCAGGGCTCCGCCGGGGGCGGCTCGCTCCGGGCCGAGCCGTCCGCGGGCCGGGCGGATGCGGACCGGCCGGATGCGGACGGCTCCGCCCCCGCCCGGCACCGGCCCACTGGGCGGGACGTGTTCGAGCAGATGGCGGAGCGGGCCGTGCGGCCGGCCGGGCTGCCGCGCCGGGCCGCGGCCCGTGCGCTGGACTCCCTCGTCCTCGCCGCGGTCGCCGCGGCCACCGCCCGGCCCCTGGTCCCCGCCGCGACCGCACACCTCCAGGCCAAGGTGGACGCCGCCCGGAGCACCGGCCGCACCACCACCGTCTGGCTGTTCGACGGGACCGTCGCGGGCCACCTCGGCCTCGTCCTCGGCGCCGTCCTCCTCTTCGGGGTGTTCTACGAGGTCCTCCCCACCGCCCGCTGGGGCCGTACCCCCGGCAAGAAGCTCCTCGGCATCCGGGTCCTGGCCGCCTCGACCCTCCGCCCCCCGGGCTTCGGCGCGGCCCTGAGCCGCTGGCTGGTGTTCGCCCTCTTCGGGCTCCTCGGCTGCCTGTGGTGTCTCGGCGACCGGCCCCGCCGCCGCGGCTGGCACGACCGCGCGGCCGGGACGTACGTGTCCCGCTAGTGCCGTGCCGGGCGGCGCGACCCGGTGGACCTTTCCGGTCACAGCACTAGCCCCCACGGCAGGGCCGCCAGGGCCCGCGGCGCCCGGCCCCCGACAGGCCCCCCGGTGCCGCCCTGGGCGCCGTCCGGGGGGTGGATACCCCTAACGGACTCCGTCCCGTTGCGGGTCGTCAGGAGGCGGGGTCGACTCGGGGCATGAGTACCGATCAGCCGCCGCCGGCCGAGCGGCCCGAGGACGACCCGTTCCGCAAGAAGCCCACGGAGCCGCCGACCTCGGGCGGGCCGCCGCCGCCCGGAGGCCCCTACGGCGGCGGAGGAGGCCCCTACGGCGGCGGCGGAGGCGGGTACCCGCCCCCACCGCCCCCGCCGCCCGGCGGCCCGTACAACGGCGGGGGAGGCGCGTACGGCGGTGGCGGCTACGGCATGCCCGACCCGCTCGCCGGGATGCCCCCGCTCGCCGACTTCGGCAAGCGGCTCGGCGCCCGCATCATCGACGTCATCATCGTGGCCATTCCGCTGGCCCTGATCCAGCTGGCCTTCGGCACCAACCGCTACGTCGTCGAGACGAACAAGGGCGAGGACGTCAGCGAGGTCATCACCAAGTCGTACAGCGGCAGCGGCCTGGCCATGACCCTGATCTCGATCGCCGTGTACGTCGGCTACGACTGGTGGTTCATCCACCGGAGCGGGCAGACCATCGGCAAGAAGGCGCTGGGCCTGCGCACCGCCATGCTCAACGACGGCAGCGTCCCGCCGTCGGGCGCCTCCCTGGCCCGCGCCGCGGTGCTCTGGCTGCCGACGCTGATCTGCTGCTTCTGCCTGTGGCCGCTCGCGCTGATCGTCTCGATGCTCGTCGACAAGCCGTACAAGCAGGCCCTGCACGACAAGGTGGGCAAGACGGTGGTGGTCAAGGTGGTGTAGCGCGGCGCACCCCGGGCCGGGCGGGCGTACGGCTCAGTGGTGCACCGGCTGTTCGGCGGCGGCCGTCCGGGGTTCGGGCACCCGGGCGGCCGCCGGCGTGGGAGCTCCCGCCTCCGCCGCCTCTTCCCCCTCGGCGGCAGTGCCGGCGGCCGTGGCGGCGGCCCTGGCGGCGGGTGCAGGAGCGGGCCGCGGGCGCCGCGCGGGGATCGCCCCGCTGACGGCGATGAGCAGACCGAGGGCCAGCGCGGCCACACAGATCACCGCGACCCCGATGCCCGAACTCGTCTGCGAGAGCAGCAGCATGGCGATGGTCGACACGACGACCGTGGCGGACCCGTACACGAGCTGTGCGGCAGTCGGACGCGGCATGGCGGTATCCGTCCTCAAGGCGGGAGGGCCAGTCAAGAGACTCTAGGACGGGAGATTCCCGGGCGGAACCGGCAGTAAGCGTGACCTAACCCACGGTGCCGGTGCACGGGGGGCGCACGGGGTCACGCTCCACCACGGTGCGAGGGGCGGGAAGTTCCCTTCGTCCCCTATGGCAGGAGAACGTCCGGATAGCGGAACCACCTGACCGCATAGTGCAGTTGTAAGGAACAAGTCAAGGTCTGTCTTTTCTCTCGACTCTCCGGTCAAATGTCGTCACTTGAGACGCGCGCCGCGCGGAACCCCCCACTCCTACGGAGATGTTCCGACCTGTGTCGCGGCCGCGGGAGGGGAACGACATCAAGTGACCAGCAATTCCAGCCGTCGACGAGCGCTGCGTGCCGCAGCCATCGGCGTGACCCTGGCCGCCACCGCGGCCTCCGGCGCCTTCTTCACCGCGGCCCAGGCCGACACCAGCTGGGGCGGCGCGCCGGCCGCGGACCGCCAGGACCCGACCGCTCCCGCCAAGGAGCAGGTCCCGCACAACCTCGACGGTCCGTTCAGCAAGCAGCAGGCGCAGGCGCGCGAGGCTGCCCTTGACCAGGTGCTGAAGGGCAAGAAGCAGGTCGAGCAGCGGGGTGCCTCGAAGGTCGTCAAGCTCGACGACAACAAGTACGTCGAGCTGGGCCGCGAGAAGACCGACAAGATCTTCACGATCCTCGTCGACTTCGGCGACCAGGTCGACAACACGACCATGTTCGACCCGGACGGTCCCGACGGCCCCAAGCCGGCGGTGCCGAAGTACGGCGGCGCCCCCGGCCCCGCGCACAACCAGATCGCCCAGCCGGACCGCGCCACGAACAACAGCACCGCCTGGCGCAAGGACTTCAGCCGCGAGTACTTCCAGGACCTGTACTTCGGTACCGGCCAGGGCAAGAACTCGCTGAAGACCTACTACGAGAAGACCTCCTCGGGTCGTTACTCCGTCGACGGCGAGGTCGCCGACTGGGTCAAGGTCCCGTACAACGAGGCCCGTTACGGCTCGAACTACTGCGGTCAGACCAACTGCGCCAATGTCTGGGACACCGTCCGCGACGGCGTCAACGCCTGGGTCGACGCGCAGAAGAAGGCCGGCAAGACCGACGCCCAGATCAAGGCTCAGCTGGCGCAGTACGACCAGTGGGACCGCAACGACTTCGACGGCGACGGCAACTTCAACGAGCCCGACGGCTACATCGACCACTTCCAGATCGTCCACGCGGGCGAGGACGAGTCGGCCGGCGGCGGCGTGCAGGGCCACGACGCGCTGTGGGCGCACCGCTGGTACGCCTACGGAACCAACGCGGGCAAGACCGGCCCGGAGAACAACAAGGCCGGCGGCACCCAGATCGGCGACACCGGCCTCTGGGTCGGTGACTACACGATGCAGCCCGAGAACGGCGGCCTCGGCGTCTTCGCCCACGAGTACGGCCACGACCTCGGTCTGCCGGACCTCTACGACACCTCCGGTGCCGCCGAGAACTCCGTCGGCTTCTGGTCCCTGATGTCGGCCGGCTCCTGGCTCGGCGACGGCAAGGAGTCCATAGGCAACCTCCCCGGCGACATGACCGCCTGGGACAAGCTGCAGCTGGGCTGGCTGAACTACGACACGGCGAAGGCCGCGACGAAGTCCACCCACAAGCTGGGCGTCTCGGAGTACAACACCAAGGACAAGCAGGCGCTGCTCGTCGAGCTGCCCAAGAAGCAGGTCAAGACCGAGGTCGTCGCTCCCGCCGAGGGTTCCACCCAGTGGTGGAGCAACATGGGTGACGACCTCAAGAACACCCTGACCCGCTCGGTCGACCTGACCGGCAAGTCCTCCGCCGCCCTGTCCCTCAAGGGCTGGTGGGACATCGAGAAGGACTACGACTACCTCTACACCGAGGTGTCCACCGACGGCGGCGCCACCTGGACCGTCCTGAACGGCACCGCCAACGGCAAGGCCATCCCGGCCGACGCCGCGGGCAACGCCGGTCTGACCGACGTCTCCGGCGGCTGGCAGGACCTGAAGTTCCCGCTCGACGCCTACGCGGGCAAGAAGGTGGACCTCCGCTTCCGCTACCAGACGGACGGCGGCGCGGGCGGCAAGGGCTTCACCGCCGACGCCCTCTCGATCACCGCGGACGGCCAGACCCTGTTCACCGACGGCGCCGAGAACGGCGACAACGGCTGGACCGGCAAGGGCTTCTCGCGCATCGGCGCCGGCTTCACCAAGGAGTACGAGCAGTACTACATCGCGGAGAACCGCCGCTACGTGTCGTACGACTCCACCCTCAAGGTCGGCCCGTACAACTTCGGCTTCGCCAACTCCAAGCCGAACTGGGTCGAGCACTACCCGTACCAGGACGGCCTGCTGATCTGGCTCTGGGACAAGTCCCAGAAGGACAACAACGTCAGCCAGCACCCGGGCGCCGGTCTGATCCTTCCGATCGACGCCAACGCCAAGCCCATGAAGTGGGCCGACGGCACCCTGCTGCGGAACAAGATCCAGCCGTACGACGCGCCGTTCAGCGCGTACTCGACGGATGCGTTCACCCTGCACAAGAACGGCGAGGAGCTCTTCCTCAAGCCGAAGCCCGCGAACCTGGTCTTCGACGACCACAAGGGCAAGTACTACTACGACGAGAACCCGACCGGCTCGGTGAAGGTCACTGACACCAACACCAAGATCAAGATCGCCAAGGAGACCTACGACGGCCTCCAGATGACGGTCGAGGTCGGCCCCGCCGCGAAGTAACTCGCAAAACCGCAGGTCAAAGCATGATCGGCCGTCGCCCTCTAGCGGGCGGCGGCCGATCGCGTTTAGATGCGTGAGCTGAGTTTCTTATTGACGGGGGAGCTGAAGATCATGCCCGGTGGAGGTTTCGTCAGACTGCCAGGCGGCAGCGTGGTGGTCGCGCTCACGCTGCCCAGGCCGTCCGGGGAGGACGGGAACGTCCGCGTGCTCGTCCACGCCGCGAACCGGGCCCGCGCCCTGACCAGGCTGCGGAACCACGGCATGCGGGCGGTGTACCTGCGGGGCAACGCGCAGCCCCCGACCCCGGACGAGGTCACCGCCGTCCTGCACCACCCGGACGGCCTGCTCTGGCGGGGCGCCCCGGACCGGGCCCAGGAGCTCTGGCACCCCATCCGCGCCCTGCTGGGCACCTGAGGGGCCCCAGGCGGCCCGGACGGGCCTCAGCGGGCGGGGCCGCCGACGACGGCCACGCCGGCCGTCCGCAGGTCCTCCACGGCCCGCTCGGTGCTGTCCGGGGCCACGCCCGCCGTCAGGTTCAGCAGCACCCGGGTGGTGAAACCGGCGCGGGCGGCGTCGAGCGCGGTGGCCCGGACGCAGTAGTCCGTGGCGATCCCGACGACGTCGACCTCGCTGACGTGCCGCTCGCGCAGCCACTGCGCCAGCCCGGTGCCGTTCTCGTCGGCGCCCTCGAACCCGCTGTACGCGGCCTCGTACGCCCCCTTGTCGAAGACGGCGGCGACGGCGCCGGAGGCCACGGCGGGCGCGAAGTTCGGGTGGAACCCCACGCCCTCGGTGCCGGCGACGCAGTGGACGGGCCAGGACTCCCGGTAGTCCGGCTCGGCCGGCGGCCTCGCGAAGTGCGGGCCCGGGTCGACGTGGTGGTCGCGGGTGGCCACGACGTGGCGGTACCCGGGGGTGGCCTGCCCGATCAGCTCGGTGATGGCGGCGGCGACATCGGCCCCGCCGGTGACCGCCAGGCTGCCGCCTTCGCAGAAGTCGTTCTGTACGTCGACGACGATCAGTGCGCGGTGCATTTCGGGTGCCCTTCGGCTCGGTGGTGTGCTGCGGCGGGCCCTGCGGGAGGCTCTTCCCCCCGCCCGGGCCGCGCTACGCGTACTCCGTCGGGATCACGGCCTCGCCCCGCGAGAGCTGTGTCGCCGACAGGGGGAGTCCGGCGCGGGCCTCGCGGTGGCGCTGCCGTGCGGCCTCCAGCGGCTCGCGGGCGACGACCTCGCCGGCCTTGACCAGCTCGACCAGCAGCTGCCGGTCCGCCAGGGCAGCGGGGACCGGCCCGGTCCCGACGACCTCGGCCTCCGCCACGCCCTCGGCGTCCACCCGCCGCGCCGCCCACTTGCGGCCGCCGACGGAGGTCTTCCCGCCGCCGGCCTTCTTCGCCACCGGCACCAGCGGCGCCTTCGGGTCGGCGGACTGCGCCCGGGCCACCAGCTTGTAGACCATGGAGCAGGTCGGGTGCCCGCTGCCGGTGACCAGCTGCGTGCCGACGCCGTACGCGTCCACCGGAGCCGCCGCCAGCGAGGCGATGGCGTACTCGTCCAGGTCCGAGGTCACCACGATCCGCGTCCCGGTGGCGCCCAGCTCGTCCAGCTGCTGCCGCACCCGGTGCGCGACCAGCAGCAGGTCCCCGGAGTCGATCCGCACCGCTCCCAGTCCCGGCCCGGCCACCTCCACGGCGGTCCGTACCGCCTCGGCGACGTCGTAGGTGTCCACCAGCAGCGTGGTCCCACCGCCCAGCGAGGCCACCTGCGCCGTGAAGGCGTCGCGCTCGCTGTCATGCAGCAGGGTGAAGGCGTGGGCGGAGGTGCCGACCGTCGGGATCCCGTACCGGAAGCCCGCCGCCAGGTCCGAGGTCGAGGCGAATCCGCCGACGTACGCGGCCCGCGAGGCCGCCACGGCCGCCAGCTCGTGCGTGCGCCGCGCCCCCATCTCGATCAGCGGCCGCCCGCCGGCCGCCGAGGCCATCCGGGAGGCGGCGGCGGCGATCGCGGAGTCGTGGTTCAGGATCGACAGGATCACGGTCTCCAGCAGCACGCACTCGGCGAAGCTGCCCTCGACGCGCAGGACGGGGGAGCCGGGGAAGTAGACCTCCCCCTCCGGGTAGCCCCAGATGTCGCCGGAGAAGCGGTAGGAGGCCAGCCAGTCCAGGGTCCGCATGTCGACGACGGCGCGCTCGCGCAGGAACTCCAGCACGGCGCCGTCGAAGCGGAAGTTCTCCACCGCGTCCAGGACGCGTCCGGTGCCGCCCACCACTCCGTAGCGCCGGCCCTCGGGCAGCCGCCGGGTGAAGACCTCGAAGACCGAGCGGCGGTCGGCGGTGCCGTTCGCCAGGGCGGCCTGCAGCATCGTGAGCTCGTAATGATCCGTGAAGAGCGCTGTCGACGGCACGTCCACCGGCAGGCCCAGGTCCGCAGGGTTCATGTCACGGATGCTAGCGCACATTTCGTCAGAGTGACGAGATGTCGGGGTCGTTTGTGCGACGGGCCCGTCACAGTGGCAGCATGGGACGAGTGAGTGTTGCTCCCATTGAGATCGAACGCACCCAGTCGGCAGAAGAAGCCGCTGCGGTCCCCGAGCCCGACGTCCCCTGGGTGACCCTCGTGCACAACGACCCGGTCAACCTCATGAGCTACGTGACGTACGTGTTCCAGGCGTACTTCGGCTATTCGAAGGACAAGGCGCACAAGCTGATGCTCGACGTCCACCACAAGGGGCGGGCGGTCGTCTCCAGCGGCACCCGCGAGGAAATGGAGCGCGACGTGCAGGCCATGCACGGCTACGGCCTGTGGGCAACCCTCTCCCAGGACCGCATCTGATGGGGCGCTCCGCCGGGATGTTCGAGGCACTGAAGGGCGGCGGCGCCGTCATCGCGCTGGACGAGATCGAGATCTCCATCCTGCGCTCCCTGGCCGTGCAGCTGCTGGAGCTCATCGGGCCGGGCGCGCCCGAGCCCGACGCGGATGCGGACCCGCTGGCCGTGCTGTTCGCCGAGGGCAGCGACGGGCCCACCGAGCGGCCGGCCGATCCGGCGCTGGCCCGGCTCTTCCCCGACGCCTACGGCGGCCCCGGCCCCGAGGACCAGGGCGTGGACCCGGCCGAGCTCGCCGCGCGCTCGGCGGAGTTCCGCCGGTTCACCGAGAACGACCTGCGCACCCGCAAGCGGGAGGACGCGCTGGCCGTCGTGCACAGCCTGGACGGGCTCGCGCCGGGCGAGGACGAGACGGCCGTGCTGGAGCTGACCGGGGAGCTGCCGCTGCGCTGGCTGGGCGCCCTCAACGACCTGCGGCTGACCATCGCGGCCCGCCTGGAGATCACCGAGGACGACGAGAGCGCGATGCTCTTCCGGCTACCGGACGACGATCCGCGCAAGCCGATGGTGATGGCCTACCTCTGGCTCGGCGGGCTCCAGGAGACGCTCATCGAAACCCTCTGAGAGCCGCCCGAAAGCTCAGGAAAAGCTCAGAGGCGGCCATCGGTCGCGTACCACCCGCGCTCCGTTCGCTCAGCGGACGCTCAAATCCGGATAACGATCAGATCACCGCCATGCGGTGATCTGATCTGTTTCAGGACCTTTGTCCTGAATTTTTGGTGTCCTGCGTCACATTTGCACCCGTCGATCACCCGTAGGGCCGTGATAAATCTTCACGACCGCCGACGGGGCGCCACCCATGTCCCCCGGCGCGCTTGAACCGGCTGACCGCCGGGTGCAACTCCATCCGTATCCGGGGGGATCGAGGACCCGATCCGCAGCCAGTCAAGGCGCGGGTCGGCGTGGAGAAAGGCGCACCAAGACATGACCTCTGTGCAGGTCGAGCAGCACGACAGGACGCCCGGCGAGGGCGCACCGGCCGAGGGCGGCGAGGGTTACCACCGCGCACTCGGCGCCCGCCAGATCCAGATGATCGCGATCGGCGGAGCCATCGGCACCGGTCTCTTCCTGGGCGCCGGCAAGGCGATCTCCAAGGCCGGACCGAGCCTGATCCTGGCCTACGCCATCGCGGGCCTGGTCATCTTCTTCATCATGCGCGCCCTGGGCGAGCTGCTGATGTACCGCCCGGTCTCGGGCTCCTTCTCGGACTACGCCCGCCAGTTCCTCGGTCCCTTCTGGGGGTACGCCACCGGCTGGACCTACTGGCTCTTCTGGGTGGTCACCGGCATCACCGAGGTCACCGCCGCCGCCAAGTACATGTCGTACTGGACCCACGACAGCTTCCCGCAGTGGGCCTACGCGCTGATCTTCACGGTCATCCTCTACGCCGCCAACCTGATCTCCGTGAAGCTCTTCGGCGAGCTGGAGTTCTGGTTCTCCATGGTCAAGGTCACCGCCATCGTCGGCATGATCCTGATCTGCGCCGGCGTCCTGACCATCGGCTTCTCCGACGCCGCCGGCGGCGCCTCGTTCTCCAACCTGTGGAACGACCGCGGCTTCTTCCCGAACGGCATCGGCGAGACGCTGATGACGCTCCAGATCGTGGTGTTCGCCTTCCTCGCGGTCGAGCTCGTCGGCGTCACCGCCGGCGAGTCCAAGGACCCCGAGAAGACCCTGCCCAAGGCCATCAACACCGTGCCGTGGCGCATCGCCGTCTTCTACGTCGGCGCCCTCATCATGATCATGTCGGTCATCCCGTGGTCGAACTTCAAGGCCGGCGAGAGCCCCTTCGTGCTCGCCTTCGAGAAGATGGGCCTCGGCCTCGGCGCCGCGATCGTCAACTTCGTCGTGCTGACCGCCGCCCTGTCCTCCTGCAACTCCGGCATGTACTCCACCGGCCGCATGCTGCGCGACCTCGCGCTCAACGGCCAGGGCCCGAAGGTCTTCACCAAGCTCACCAAGAGCGGCACCCCGCTCGTCGGCACCACCTTCTCCGCCGGCCTGATGCTGGTGGGCGTCTGGATCAACTACGTCGCGCCGGGCAAGGCCTTCGACTACGTCGTCTCCTTCGCCACCATCTCCGGCATGTGGGCCTGGATCATGATCCTGGTCTGCCAGATCCGCTACCGCGCCAAGGTGAACCGCGGAGAGCTGCCCGCCTCCCCGTTCAAGACCCCCGGGTCGCCGTGGACGAGCTGGCTCTCGCTGGCCTTCATCGCCGTGGTCATCGTGATGATGGGCATCGACGCCGACTCGCGCGTCTCGCTCTACTGCGCCCCCCTGTGGGGCCTGATCCTGGGCGTGTCCTACCTGGTGCTCAAGCGCCGCAACCCGGCCGGAGCCGCCTTCAACAAGGCCTCCTGACCAGGTCTCACGACGCCTGCTCCACAGAGCTCGTGTCCACGATATGGGCCCTCCCGTACCACACCTCGGTACGGGAGGGCCCGTCTGCTTATCCTGTCGCTCATGCTGACCCTCACCAAGGACCTGTACGACCGGATCGTCGAGCACGCCCGCCAGGACCACCCCGACGAGGCGTGCGGCGTCGTGGCCGGCCCGGCGGGCACCGACCGCCCCGAGCGGTTCATCCCGATGCTCAACGCGGCCCGCTCGCCCACGTTCTACGAGTTCGACTCGAAGGATCTGCTGAAGCTCTACCGGGAGCTCGACGACCGCGACGAGGACCCGGTGATCGTCTACCACTCCCACACCGCGACCGAGGCCTACCCCTCGCGCACCGACGTCACCTACGCCAACGAGCCCGGCGCGCACTACGTGCTCGTCTCGACGGCCGACACCGACGGCCTCGGCGAGTTCCAGTTCCGCTCGTACCGGATCGTCGAAGGCGTCATCACCGAGGAAGAAGTGCAGGTCGTCGAGGCCTACTGACCACGATGTGAGCGTGAGACGTCCACGATGCGGGATCACACTCCAAACCGGGGAGCGGGAATCGTTAACATGACCGCATGGTTCCCCACGACGTGAGCATCGAGACGCCCGGCAGGCTGCTGCTCGTGGCGCGGCTGCACGTCGACCTGTGCCGCCTCGCCAGCAGTATCTGTCCTGCCGCTTGAGCACCCACAGCCCCTCGCGCGGGGGGCCCTGCGCCGCGCCCCCACACTTTCGTCACGACACGACTGGAGCCTGCTGCCATGGCCATCGAGGTCCGCATCCCCACCATCCTCCGCACCTACACCGACGGCGAGAAGGCCGTGACCGGCGAGGGCACCACGCTGTCCGAGCTCTTCGCCGACCTGGAGAAGCGCCACAAGGGCATCGAGGAGCGCATCGTGGACGGCGGCAAGCTGCGCCGCTTCGTGAACGTCTACCTCAACGACGAGGACGTCCGCTTCCTCGACGGCATCTCCACCGCGGTCAAGGACGGCGACAGCGTCACCATCCTCCCGGCCGTCGCCGGCGGCTCCGTCTGATGCGCTACGACTCCCCGCTGGCCGCGGTCGGCAACACGCCGCTCGTCCGGCTGCCCAGGCTGTCCCCCTCGGAGGACGTCCGGATCTGGGCCAAGCTGGAGGACCGGAACCCGACCGGCTCGATCAAGGACCGCCCCGCGCTCCACATGGTCGAGCAGGCCGAGAAGGACGGCCGGCTCCACCCCGGTTGCACCATCCTGGAACCCACCTCGGGCAACACGGGCATCTCCCTGGCGATGGCCGCGAAGCTCAAGGGCTACCGGATCGTGTGCGTCATGCCGGAGAACACGAGCCAGGAGCGCCGCGACCTTCTCGCCATGTGGGGAGCCGAGATCATCTCGTCGCCGGCGGCGGGCGGATCGAACACCGCCGTCCGGGTGGCCAAGGAACTGGCGGCCGAGCACCCCGACTGGGTGATGCTCTACCAGTACGGCAACCCGGACAACGCGGGCGCCCACTACGCCACCACGGGCCCGGAGATCCTGCGGGACCTCCCCTCGATCACCCACTTCGTGGCCGGTCTCGGCACGACGGGCACCCTGATGGGTGTCGGCCGGTACCTGCGCGAGCACATCGAAGGCGTCAGGATCGTCGCCGCCGAGCCCCGTTACGACGACCTCGTGTACGGCCTGCGCAACCTCGACGAGGGCTTCGTCCCCGAGCTGTACGACGCCTCGGTCCTGACGACCCGCTTCTCGGTCGGCTCCGCCGACGCGGTCACCCGCACCCGCGAACTCCTCCAGCAGGAGGGCATCTTCGCGGGCGTCTCCACCGGAGCCGCCCTGCACGCGGCGATCGGCGTGGGCCGCAAGGCGGTCGCCGCGGGCGAGTCGGCGGACATCGTCTTCGTCGTGGCAGACGGCGGCTGGAAGTACCTCTCGACCGGCGTCTACACGGCGAAGACGACCGAAGAGGCCATCGAAACCCTCCAGGGCCAGCTCTGGGCCTAGGGGTGTCCTGCCGATCGAGCCGGGCCCGCGGCGCGATCGACGAGACACCCCGAAGCCCCGGCGCCCGGCCGACGCGAACCGGAGGCCGGGACCGGAGGCCGGACCCGAGGCCGGGACCGGAGGCCGGACCCGAGGCCGGGAACCGGAGGCCCTCAGGCGGCCGTCACGGGGACAGCAGCTCCGCCAGGATCGCGGCGTGACTCGACCCGGGATCGCGGACCGCGGTCAGCAGCGTGACCGGGCCCTTCGACGCCAGCTCCCGCAGCCGGGACAGTTCGGCCGCCGCCTCCGGCTCCGCGAGCTCCGCCTCGTACCGCCGTCGGAACTCCTCGGCCGAACCGCCCGCATGGAACCACGTGCGCAGCTCCCCCGACGGGGTCAGCACCTTCGGCCAGTCGTCCACCTGTGCCCGCGCCTTCGCCAGGCCCCGCGGCCACAGCCGGTCCACCAGGACCCGTACGCCGTCGGCCTCCGGCTCCGCCGGATCGTAGACCCGCCGCACCCGCACCGCGCCCACCATCAGCCGCCACCTCCGAGTCCCTTGACCTCGTCCCACACCGCGGGATCCAGCATCCCCAGCCGGCTGCGGAACTCCCACACCCACACCTGCTCCGGCCGGTCCGCCTCCAGGAAGCCGGGCCGGCCCTGCGCCCCCACCGTCCCCGGCGGCAGCGGGATCACCCCGGGCCGCCGGTCGTCGTACTTCCCGCTGATCCACGCCACCCGCGCCCGGTGCGCCCGGACCGGCTCCACCGTCAGCACCAGGCACAGCCGCCCGTCCGCCAGGCGCCACAGCTCACCCGGGCGCGGCTGCGGCTCCGTACCGGAGGTGTGCTGCGGCAGGGCACGCCGGGGCAGAGCCGGCAGACGCCCCGCGACCAGCACCACCAGCAGCACGGCGACCACCGCCGCCGCCGCGGGCCACCAGGACGTGTCCATGCTCCGACGTTAGCCTCGCGCGCAACCCCCGGCACGGCAGTGCACCGGCACGCCCGTGCCCCCTGTCGCTCCCCCGGGTGACAGCACAGGTGATTCCCCCCACAACGGCCTGCCGCGGAGGAGCGACCTGACGTTTCGCGCCTTACGCTCGACCCACGCACGGCCCGCATTCCGTCCACGGACCGTCCCTGGAGGTTCACGCTCCATGAAGCTCACCGTCGTCGGCTGCTCGGGGTCGTTCCCGTCCGCGGAATCGGCCTGTTCGAGCTACCTCGTCGAGGCCGACGGCTTCCGGCTGCTCCTCGACATGGGCAACGGAGCCCTCGGCGAGCTGCAGCGCCACATCGGTCTCTACGACCTCGATGCGATCTTCCTGAGCCACCTGCACGCCGACCACTGCATCGACATGTGCGCGTACTTCGTGGCCCGCTACTACCGGCACGAGGGCGGCCGCTGTTCCGCCATCCCCGTCTACGGCCCGGAGGGCACCGAGAGGCGGCTGAGCACCGCCTACGACGACGTCCCCGACGAGCGCTCGATGAGCGAGGTCTTCGACTTCCGCACCCTCAAGCCCGGCACCTTCGAGATCGGCCCGTTCCAGGTCCGCACCGAGCGGGTCAGCCACCCGGTGGAGGCGTACGGCATCCGCGTCGAGCACGGCGGCCGCTCCCTGACGTACTCCGGGGACACCGGCGTCTGCCCCGAGCTGGGGCTGCTGGCCGAGGAGACGGACCTGTTCCTGTGCGAGGCGTCCTTCACGCACGGCAAGGAGGACATCCCCGATCTCCACCTCAACGGCCGCGAGGCCGGGGAGTTCGCCCGCACCGGCCGGGTCGGCCGGCTGGTCCTCACGCACATCCCGCCGTGGACGGACCCCCGGCAGAACCTGGCCGACGCCCGCGCGGTCTACGACGGCCCGGTCGACCTCGCGTACGCGGGCGCCGTGTACGAGGTCTGAGCCCGCGCGGTTCCGGCCCACACGAGCCCGAACGAGCCCGAACGGACGAAGCCCCCGCCCTCCCGGAAGGGAAGGCGGGGGCTTCGCGCTGTACGGGCGCAGGTGCCGTACGGGCGCAGGCGCCGTACGGGTTACCGGCCTACTTGGCCTCGGCCTTGAGCAGCTCGGCGAGCTCCTCGTCGGACTCGCGGCCCGGGGTGGGCAGGTTGTACTTGATGATCGCGAAGCGGAAGACCACGTAGTAGACCGCGGCGAAGCACAGGCCGACGACGGCCAGGCCCAGCGGGTTGGTGGCCTTGCCCAGGTTCAGCATGTAGTCGATGGCGCCGGCGGAGAAGCCGAAGCCGTCCTTCATGCCGAGCGCCCAGGTCAGCGCCATCGAGACACCGGTCAGCACCGCGTGGAGCGCGTACAGCACCGGGGCGATGAACATGAACGTGAACTCGATCGGCTCGGTCACACCGGTGACGAAGGAGGTCAGCGCGAGGGAGAACATCATGCCGCCGACGACCTTGCGGCGCTCGGGGCGGGCGCAGTGGACGATCGCGAGGCAGGCCGCCGGGAGGGCGAACATCATGATCGGGAAGAAGCCGGTCATGAACTGTCCGGCGCTCGGGTCGCCGGCCAGGAAGCGGGCGATGTCACCGCTGCTGCCCTTGTACTCGCCGGCCTGGAACCACGGGAAGGAGTTCAGCAGGTGGTGCATGCCGACCGGGATCAGAGCGCGGTTGGCGACGCCGAAGATGCCCGCGCCGACCGCGCCGGAGCCGACCAGCCACTCGCCGACGTTGTGCAGGCCCGTACCGAGTACCGGCCAGATCAGGCCGAAGAGGATGCCGATCAGCAGACCCGCGAAGGCGGACAGGATCGGGACCAGCCGACGGCCGCCGAAGAAGCCCGCCCACTCGGGCAGCTTGGTCCGGTAGAACTTCTGGTAGATCAGGGCCACCACGATGCCCATGACGACACCGCCGAGGACCTTCGCGTCGACGGGAGCGTCCACGAGGGCCACCTTGTGGTCGACGACCGTCTCGACCTTCGGCAGGTTCGGGTCGGTGAAGGTCGCGAGGACCTTGGCGAAGACCAGGTAGCCGGTGACCGCGGCGAGAGCGGTCGAGCCGTCGGACTTCTTGGCGTAACCGATCGCGATGCCGACGGCGAACAGCAGCGCCATGTTCGCGAGGATCGCACCGCCGCCGGCGGACATGTAACCGGCGATCTTGGTGAGGAAGCCCGGCAGCGACGGGTCGCCGAGCATGTCCTTGTCGCCGAGGCGGACGAGCAGCGCGGCGGCAGGCAGCACCGCCACGGGGAGCATGAGGCTCCGGCCGATGCGCTGCATGACAGCCATCACGCCCGCGCCCTTCTTCTTTTCCGCAGCAGCGGTGGCTGTGGACATGAGCTTCCTCCAGAAGGCAAGGCGCGCGCCCGGGGAACGGGGGATCGGCGGCGTCTCGGAACGGGGGTACGCGAGCGCTCGGACAGAGGTGCCCTGCTCGTGCGTGGTCTACACCAATGGGTGGTGTAGACCAGTTGTAGCATGGTCGGGGATAGATAAGGAACCTTCGATTTCCTGTGGTCTGCACCACACCCGGCCGCCCATGGCGAACGGCCCCCGGATCACCGATCCAAGGGCCTCGACGGCCTCCGGGCGGGCGCGACCCGCCGCTACGCCTTGGTGTTGTCCGCCTGCATCGCCGCGATCTCCTCGTCCGACTCCCGCCCCGGCGTCGGGATGTCGAACTTCGTGATCGCGAAGCGGAAGACCGCGTAGTACACCACCGCGAAGCACAGGCCGATCGGAATGATCATCCAGGGCTTCGTCGCCAGCCGCCAGTTGATGACGTAGTCGATGAACCCCGCCGAGAAGCTGAAGCCGTCGTGCACGCCCAGCCCCCAGGTCACCGCCATCGACACGCCCGTCAGCACCGCGTGGATCGCGTACAGCGCCGGCGCCACGAAGAGGAACGAGTACTCGATCGGCTCCGTGATGCCGGTGACGAACGACGTCAGGCCCACCGACAGCATCAACCCCCCGACCTCCTTGCGGCGCAACGGCTTCGCGCAGTGCGTGATCGCCAGCGCCGCCGCCGGGAGGGCGAACATCATGATCGGGAAGAAGCCGGACAGGAACTGGCCCGCGTCCGGGTCGCCCTGCAGGAACATGTTGATGTCGCCGTGCACCACCGTGCCGTCCGGCTTCGTATAGCTGCCGAACTGGAACCACACGGGCACGTTCAGGAACTGGTGGAGACCGATCACCAGCAGCGCACGGTTCGCCAGGCCGAAGAGGCCCGAACCCCAGGCACCCAGCCCCACCAGCCAGTCCGAGAAGCTCTCCAACGCGGCACCCACCGGCGGCCAGATGCCCAGACACACCACCGCGAACGCGATCGCGACGAACGACATGATGATGGGCACCAGCCGACGCCCGTTGAAGAAGCCCAGCCAGTCGACGAGCTTCACCCGGTGGAAGCGCTGCCAGAACCAGGCCGCGAGCAGACCCATGATGATCCCGCCGAACACCCCCGGGTTCTGGTACGTGTACCCCGCGAAGGTGTCCGTCGGCGTGGTGCAACCGCCCCCGACGTCCTTCGTGCCGGGCGGACAGTCGTCGGGGAAGGCGTGCAGCACCCCGCGGTAGACGAGGAACCCCGCCACCGCCGCCAGCGCGGTGGAGCCGTCCGCCTTCTTCGCCATGCCGATCGCGACACCGATGCAGAACAAGAGCGGCAGACCCAGGTCCGCGTCCAGCAGCGCACCGCCGGCTCCGGCCATCACCTTGGCCACGTCCGCCCAGTCCAGGCCGTCCTTGCCGAACACGTCCGGCTGCCCGAGCCGGTTCAGGATGCCCGCCGCCGGAAGGACGGCGATCGGCAGCTGCAGACTCCGCCCCATCTTCTGGAGCCCCTGGAACAGGCCGTTCCACCACCTCGGCTGGGGTGGTGCTGCGGCGGCGCTGCTCGCGCTCATCGGCATCCTCCTGACCGGCCCGTTTTGGCAGGTGCGTCCCGTGCGGCACACTGGTGTAGACCAGTTGTGCAGCCAGCCTGCTGCTGATCGTCATCATTCGGCAGAAGGCGCGCACGTGCTCGTGTAGATGGGCCAACCGTGGGCTACCGTGACAACGCGGACCGTGCCGGCGGGTCGGTCTCGGAGAACTCAGGGAGAAACACATGGCCACCAAGGCTGAGAAGATCGTCGCAGGGCTCGGCGGCATCGACAACATCGAAGAGGTCGAGGGCTGCATCACCCGCCTGCGCACCGAGGTCGTCAACCCCGACCTGGTCGACGAGGCCGCCCTGAAGGCCGCCGGCGCCCACGGCGTCGTCAAGATGGGCACCGCCGTCCAGGTCGTCATCGGCACCGACGCCGACCCGATCGCCGCCGACATCGAAGACATGATGTGACCTGAGCACACCGGCTCCACCACGCCCACGCCCAGACCCCGTCCCGGAAACCCGCACCCGGACGGGGTCTTCGCGTTCCCCCGTCCGCGCGATCCCGCACACCGACTAGGCTCGGAGCATGTCTCGCATCGACGGCCGCACGCCCGAACAGCTCCGCCCGGTCACCATCGAACGCGGATGGAGCAAGCACGCAGAGGGCTCCGTCCTCATCGCCTTCGGCGACACCAAGGTCTTCTGCACCGCCTCCTTCACCGAAGGCGTCCCGCGCTGGCGCAAGGGCAGCGGCGAAGGCTGGGTCACCTCCGAGTACTCGATGCTCCCCCGCTCCACCAACACCCGCGGCGACCGCGAATCCGTACGCGGCAAGATCGGCGGCCGCACGCACGAGATCTCCCGTCTCATCGGCCGCTCCCTGCGCGCCGTCATCGACTACAAGGCCCTCGGCGAGAACACCATCGTCCTGGACTGCGACGTCCTCCAGGCCGACGGCGGCACCCGCACCGCCGCCATCACCGGCGCCTACGTCGCCCTCGCCGACGCCATCGCCTGGGGCCAGCAGAAGAAGCTCATCAAGGCCGGCCGCAAGCCGCTCACCGGCACCGTCGCCGCCGTCAGCGTCGGCATCGTCGACGGCGTCCCCCTCCTCGACCTCTGCTACGAGGAGGACGTCCGCGCCGAGACCGACATGAACGTGGTCTGCACCGGCGACGGCCGCTTCGTCGAGGTCCAGGGCACCGCCGAGGGGGAGCCCTTCGACCGCAAGGAACTCAACGCCCTCCTCGACCTGGCCGCCGGCGGCTGCGCCGACCTGGAGGCCATCCAGCGCGGAGCGCTCCAGCTGTAGCAACCGCTGCGGGCGCCACGGCGTCTCCGCAGACACGGGCGCACGGCGTCACAGCCGTGCGCCCGTCCACGTACCCGAAACCTTCTGGGGGGACCCGAATGAAGCTCCGCATAGCCGCCGTGGCCGTGGCGGCCGTCCTGACCGTCCCGGCCCTCACCTCCTGCGACGCGATCTCCACGGCGATGGACTGCGCGAACACGGCGGTGGCGATCACGGACGGCGCCAACGACCTCCAGCAGGCGGTCTCGAACGCGGGCAACAGCCCGCAGGACGCGCAGAACGCGCTGAACCAGATCGAGGCGAACCTCAAGAAGATCGGCGACCAGACGGACAACACCGATCTCGGCAAGGCGATCGACTCCATGAACACGGCCGTCAAGAACGTCCGCACCTCGATCGACAGCGGCAACAACACCCCCGACATCACGCCCGTCGCCGACGCGGCGAAGGAACTGTCGAAGGTCTGCACCCCGGGCTGAGCGCCGGGCGCGACGGACAGGCCGGAATAATGGGCCCCATGACCAGCAGCCGCCGCCTGATCCTCGCCACCCGCAACGCGGGTAAAGTCTCCGAGCTCCGCGCCATCCTGTCCGACGCCGGCCTGCCGTACGAGCTGGTCGGCGCGGACGCGTACCCCGAGATCCCGGACGTCAAGGAAACGGGCGTCACCTTCGCCGAGAACGCCCTGCTCAAGGCCCACGCCCTGGCCCGCGCCACCGGCCTGCCGGCCATCGCCGACGACTCCGGCCTGTGCGTGGACGTCCTGAACGGCGCCCCCGGCATCTTCTCGGCCCGCTGGGCGGGCACCCACGGCGACGACAAGGCGAACCTGGACCTCCTGCTGGCCCAGCTCTCCGACATCGACGACGTCCACCGCGGCGCCCACTTCGCGTGCGCGGCGGCCCTGGCCCTCCCGGACGGCACCGAACGCGTGGTCGAGGGCCGCCTCCCCGGCACCCTCCGCCACACCCCGACCGGCACGGGCGGCTTCGGCTACGACCCCATCCTCCAGCCGGAGGGCGACACCCGCACCTGCGCGGAACTGACCCCGGCGGAGAAGAACGCGATCTCCCACCGCGGCAAGGCCTTCCGCGCGCTGGTGCCGTTCATCCGGGCACTGGTGGACTGATCAAAGGGAAGCGCCTGCTGCCTTCGGTCGAAGGCAGCAGGCGCTTCTTTCGTACGCCCGGTCGGACTCGAACCGACAACACATGGCACCTAAAGCCATTCTCTCTGGCCAGTTGGAGTACGGGCGCACGCGCTGGTGCCCGCCCAGTCTACTGTGCGGGCACCGCCTGCCGTCCGCCCCGCCGCCAGGTGCTGGTGATGACATGGCAGTTGGGGCACGGCAGGCAGCCGCAGGCTCTCGCGCCGGCCGTCGCTCCAGTCGCCGTCGACCGTGTCGTCAGATGCCGAGGTCCTTGATGACCTTGGCTACGTGGCCCGTCGCCTTGACGTTGTAGAGGGCGCGCTCGACCTTGCCCTCCTCGTCCACGATGACCGTCGAGCGGATGACCCCGGTCACCGTCTTGCCGTACAGCTTCTTCTCGCCGTACGCCCCGTAGGCCTCCAGCACCTTCTTCTCCGGGTCGGCGACCAGAGTGACCTTCAGGTGCTCCTGTTCGCGGAACTTCGCCAGCTTCTCCGGCTTGTCCGGGGAGACGCCGATGACCTCGTAGCCGGCCTGGGCCAGCACGGCCAGGTTGTCCGTGAAGTCGCAGGCCTGCTTCGTGCAGCCCGGCGTCAGTGCGGCGGGGTAGAAGTACACGATCACCTTGCGGCCCTTGTGGTCGGCGAGCGAGACCTCGTTGCCGTCCGCGTCGGGCAGGGTGAAGGCGGGGGCGCTGTCGCCCGGCTGGAGTCGCTCACTCATCGCTGGTCTCCTCGGGAGGGGATCGATACGCCACGAGACTAAGCTGACAGACTGTGCATGGCGGAACACGCCCCCCATGACCACCACCACGACGACGGAGGCAGCGCGGTGTCGGAAGCCAGGACCCCCGCACAGATCGAGGCGGACATCGTCCGCCGCCGTGACCAGCTCGCCGAGACGCTCGACGAGATCGGGGTGCGGATGCACCCCAAGACGATCGTCGGGGACGCGAAGGCGCGGGTCGCCTCCACGGTCGACCACACCGCCGGGCGGGCGGTCGTCGCCGTGAATCGCCTCGTCACGGACGTGAAGGACGGCTTCCGGCACGAGGACGGCACCCCGCGCCCCGAGCGGATCGTGCCGGTCGCGCTCGTGGCGGTGGGTCTGGTCGGGCTGATCGTGCTGTCGGCGCGGCGCAAGCGCTGATGACCCTGCGGCGTAGGGGCGCGGCGGGGGCGGGTAGGTTCGGAGCGTGAGCGAGAACACCAACACCACCAGCCACGACAAGCTGCCCATCCGCATGCTGCACGACCGTGTGCTCGTGAAGTCCGATACGCCCGAGGGCGAGCGACGCTCGGGCGGCGGCATCCTGATCCCGGCGACCGCTGCCGTGGGCAAGCGGCTGGCCTGGGCCGAGGTGGTCGCGGTCGGGCAGAACGTGCGCAGTGTGGAGCCGGGTGACCGGGTGCTGTACGACCCCGAGGACCGGGCCGAGGTCGAGGTCCGCGGGGCGACGTACGTGCTGATGCGCGAGCGGGACCTGCACGCCGTGGCCGCGGAGCGGCTGGAGGGGTCCGTGGACTCCACCGGGCTGTACCTCTGACCTGCTCTGACCTGACCTGCTGTTGCTGCGCGGAGAGGGGTCGGTGACGCCTGTCACCGGCCCCTTTCTTCGTGTGTTGCTACGGTGGTGGGGAACCCCGACGAGACGCGCCGTACCGGGTGGCCGCGGCTGGACGACAAGACGACGCACCCCGTTCCGCTCTCGTTCCGGAGGTGCCTGTCATGGCCTGGGTTCTTCTCCTCGTCGCAGGACTGCTCGAAGTCGGCTGGTCGATCGGTATGAAGTTCATCCCACCGCCGTGACCGGGTCGCCGCCCCTGGTAGGTGCGGGCGGTGCGGGGGGTGCGGGGGTCACTCCAGGTACTCGGACGGGGGGCGGGGGCGGCGGCCGCCGGTGACGCCTCCGGTGACGCCGCCGAGGGCGCCGGCCGTCGTCCCGGAGCTGGTGCCGGCGATGGTGCCGGTCGTGGTGCCGCCGGTCCTGCCGGCAGTGGTGCCCGTGTCGGTGCCGCCCCCGGGGCTCTCGCCTCCGGTGGTCTGCCCGCCCTGGTCCTGGCCGCCTTCGGTCTCGCCCTCCTGGTCCTGCTCCTCCACCGGCGGGCTCGGCCGGCCGGGGCGGTGGGGCCGCCCCGGCGGGGACGGCCGGACCGGCGGGAGCGGGGTGCTGCCCGGCGGCTGTTCGGGGTTGTTCGGCGTGAACGGCGGCGGGGAGGCGACCGCGCCCGGCTGGAGTTCCAAGTCGAAGTCGACGGGGTCGGTGCCTTCGAGGGCCGTCTTCGTGTACTGGGCCCAGATCCGGGCCGGGTAGCCGCCGCCTCCGATGCGGGCTTCGCCGAGCGCCTCGTACAGGGACTCCAGGGTGCCGGTGTCGGGGTCCTGGCCCATCATGGCGACGACGGTGACCAGGTCCGGGGTGTAGGCGGCGAACCAGGCCGAGCGGTCGAGTTCGCCGGTGCCGGTCTTGCCCGCGGCCGGGCGGCCCGCCGCCAGGGCCGCCGTACCGGTGCCGTTGTCGACGACGCTGACCAGCATGGACGTGGTGGTGTCGGCGGCTTCGCGGCTGACGGCCTGGCGCGGGGTCCGGTCGGGCAGGCGGAGGTCCGCGCCGCCCTTGTTGATCTTTTCCACGAAGGTGTACGGGGTGTGGCGGCCGTGGTCGGCGAGGGTCGCGTACGCCTGGGTCATGTCGAGGACGCTGGCCTGCATGGTGCCGAGCGCCATGGCGGGGCCCGCGACGAAGTTCGGGGTGTTCTCGGGGATGCCGAGGGCGACGGCGGTTTCCTTGACCTTGGCGGTGCCGACGTCGACCACCATCTGGGCGAAGACGGCGTTGACGGAGAGGTCGGTGGCGGTGGTGACGGTGATGTCCCCGTACGACTGGTTGCCTTCGTTCTCGGGGGCGTACGGGGTGCGGGTGCCGACGACGCGGCGTTTGTTGTCGCCGTTGTAGAGGGTGTGGGGGGTGATCGGGCGGCCGTCCTGGGTGCGGGAGTCGTTCTCGACGGCGGCCGCGAAGACGAACGGTTTGAAGGTGGAGGCCACCTGGTAGTCGTGCCGGGTGGCGTTGTTGACGTACTGCTTGGTGTAGTCGATGCCTCCGTAGAGGGCGACGACCTTGCCGGTGGCCGGGTCGATGGAAACGCCTCCGGCCCGCACGAAGCGGTCGGCCTTGCGCGCCTCGGGGTCGAGTTTGGCGGCCATCTTGTCGTTGACGGCCTCGACGAAGGCGTTCTGGCGGCGCTTGTCGATGGTGGTGGTGATGCGGTAACCGCCTTCGGCGAGGGTGGTCTCGTCGAGGACCTTGCGTTCGGTGATGTAGTCCTTGATGGCTTCGACGAGGTAACCGCGCTGGCCGGAGAGGCCCGCGGCCGGGCGCACTTTGCCGGGTTCGGGGAAGGTGGTGGCGGCGCGCTCGGGGGCGCTCAGCCACTGCTTCTTGACCATTCCGTCGAGTACGTAGTTCCAGCGGGCGAGCGCGCGTTCGCGGCTCTGCGGGTGGGAGACGACGTCGAAGGCGCTGGGGGAGTTGAGGAGGGTGGCGAGGTAGGCGCCCTCGGCGGTGGTGAGTTTGCCGGCGTCCTTGCCGTAGTAGGCCTGGGCGGCGGCCTGGATGCCGTAGGCGTTGCGGCCGAAGTAACTGGTGTTGAGGTAGCCCTCAAGGATGTACTGCTTCGACTTCTCGCGCCCGAGTTTGATCGAGATGAAGAACTCTTTGACCTTGCGCTTGATCGTCTGTTCCTGGCCCAGGTAGTAGTTCTTGACGTACTGCTGGGTGATGGTCGAGCCGGACTGCTTGCCCTTGCCGGACAGCGTGTTCCAGGCGGCGCGGACCATGGCTTTGGGGTCGACGGCGCGTTCCGAGTAGAAGTCCCGGTCTTCGGCGGCCAGTACGGCTTCCTGCACGGTGCGCGGGACCTGTGAGAGCGGGACGTTGACCCGGTCGACCTCGCCGTCGCGGGCGAGCTCGGTGCCGTCGGAGTAGAGGTACAGGTTGGATTGGGCGATGGCCGCGGAGTTGGCGGACGGGATGTCGACCAGGAGGTAGCCCGCGACGAGGGCGCCGCCGATGAGCAGGACGAGCAGCAGGAAGGTGCCGACGAGCAGGCGCCAGGTGGGGAGGAAGCGGCGCCAGCCGGTCCGCTTGCGCCCGGCCTTTCCGGTCCGGCCGTTCCGTCCGGTCTGTCCGGTTCCCGTGGCGGGCGGTGGGCCGGCCGGCTGCCCGGGGGTGTCCGGGTCACGAGGCGTCCAGCCAGGTGGTGGTGACTGGTCGCTCATCGCCCAAGCTCCTCGACGCCGTGCGAAACATCCACGTCTGTACCCCATGGTGTCTACCTGATGACCGCCCATTACGCGCCGGACGGGCGTAATTCGGTCGCGTGGATCGCCCCTCCGCACTAAGCTCGCGCGCTTTGGTCCTCGTAGGAACGATCCGGGAAACGGAGGGATACGGTGCGCCGGAGAACGGTACGGGCAGCCGCGCAGCAGGGCCGCCTCTATCTGGCCGTCGGCGTCGGCGGGTTCCGGCGCTACGCCGCCTACGGGACCGCGACGGCCGCGGGCGTCTTCACCAACACCGTCTTCGGCTTCATCCTCGCCTACACGTTCGTCGCCCTGTGGGACGAGCGCCCCGGGCTGGGCGGCTACGACCAGGCCGAGGCGCTGACCTTCGTTTGGGTGAGCCAGTCGCTGCTCGCGGCGGGCGGGCTGATCGGCGGCGGCTTCCAGGAGGAGATGCAGGAGCGCATCCGCACGGGGGACATCGCCGTCGACCTGTACCGGCCGGCCGACCTCCAACTGTGGTGGCTGGCGGCCGACCTCGGGCGGTCCGCCTTCCAGCTGGTGGGCCGCGGGGTGGTGCCGCTGCTGGCCGGGGCGCTGGCGTTCCGGCTGGCGCTGCCCGCCGATCCGGTGCGCTGGCTGCTGTTCCTGGTGTCGGTTCTGCTCGGACTCGTGGTCGGTTTCGCGGTGCGCTACCTGCTGGCGTTGGCCGCGTTCTGGCTGATGGACGGAGCCGGGGTCAACATGATGGCCAACGTCGTCACGATCTTCTTCTCCGGTGTGCTGCTGCCGTTGACGGTGTTCCCGGGGGGCTTCGGGGAGTTCGTACGGGTGCTTCCGTGGGCGGCGATGCTCCAGGTGCCGCTGGACGTGTTGATGGGCAAGTACGCGCAGGGCGGGCCCGCGGGGGTGGTGCGGGCGCTGGGCTTCCAGGCCGGTTGGGCGCTCGTCCTGCTGGGCCTGGGGCGGCTGGTGCAGGCGGCCGCGACCCGGAAGGTGGTGGTCCAGGGTGGCTGAGGCGGAGGCAGAGGCAGAGGCGGGTCTCGCGGTGCAGGCGGGTCTCGCGGTGCAGGCGGGGGCCGGGGAGCCGGCCCCGGGGCTTGTGCCGGGGAGGCCGGCGGAGCCGCTCCTCGTGCCCGAACGCAACCGTGTCGTGGAGGGGTTGCGCGGCTACGGGCTCATCGTCGCCATGTGGATCCGCTCCACGATGACCTACCGGATGTCCTTCTTCCTGTCCATGACGGGGAACGCGGCGCTGACGCTGCTCGACTTCGTCGCGATCTTCATCATGTTCTCGCACGTGGAGGTCCTCGGCGGCTTCACGCTGCCCGAGATCGCCCTGCTCTACGGCTCCTCCTCGGCCTCGCTGGGCCTCGCCGACCTGCTGCTCGGCAACACCTCCCGGGTCGGGGTCCGGGTGCGGGACGGCTCGCTCGACACCATGCTGGTGCGCCCCGTCCCCGTCCTGGCCCAGATCGCGGCGGACCGCTTCGCCCTGCGCCGGCTCGGGCGCACCGGGCAGGGGCTGGCCGTGCTGGGCTGGGCGCTGTCGGCGGTCGACGTCGACTGGACGGCGGGGAAGGTGCTGCTGGTGCCCGTGATGGTCATCGCCGGGGCGGGGATCTTCGGTGCGGTGATGGTGGCGGGGGCCGCGTTCCAGTTCATTGCCGGTGACGCGGCGGAGGTGCAGAACTCCTTCACGTACGGGGGCAACACGATGCTCCAGTACCCGCCGACGGTGTTCGGGAAGGAGCTGGTGCGCGCGGTCACCTTCCTCGTACCGCTGGCGTTCGTCAACTGGCTGCCCGCACTGCACCTGCTGGGGCGGCCCGATCCGCTGGGACTGCCGGAGTGGGTGGCGTACCTGAGCCCGCTGGTCGCCCTCGCGGTGTTCGTGCCCGCTTCGCTGGCGTGGCGGGCGGGTCTTCGTACGTACCGGAGCACGGGGAGCTGAGCCGTTGTGGGCAGGGATGCGCTGATCTCGCTGGACGGGGTCGAGAAGGTCTTCGAGGTGCGCCGCCGAGTGGGGCTGGTGCGCCGGGAGAAGCGGCAGGTCAGGGCCGTGGACGGGATCAGCTTCGAGGTGGCGCGGGGCGAGGTGGTCGGCTACATCGGGCCCAACGGTGCCGGCAAGTCGACCACCATCAAGATGCTGACCGGGATCCTGACGCCGAGCGGGGGCCGGCTGCGGGTCGCGGGCATCGACCCGGCGCGCGAGCGGATGCGGCTGGCGCACCGGATCGGGGTCGTGTTCGGGCAGCGCACCACGCTGTGGTGGGACCTGCCGCTGAAGGACTCGTACGGGCTGATGCGGCGGATGTACCGGATCCCGCAGACGAGGTTCCGCGAGAACCTGGAGCGCTGCGTGGACCGGCTGGACCTGGGGGAGTTGCTCGACGTGCCGGTACGGCAGCTGTCGCTGGGCCAGCGGATGCGCGGGGACATCGCGGCGGCGCTGCTGCACGATCCGGACGTCCTGTACCTGGACGAGCCGACGATCGGGCTCGACGTGGTGAGCAAGGCGAAGGTGCGGGGCTTCCTGCGGCAGTTGAACGCGGAACTCGGGACGACGGTGCTGCTCACCACCCATGACCTCCAGGACATCGAGCAGTTGTGTGAGCGGGTGATGGTGATCGACCATGGGCGGCTGATGTACGACGGCACCGTGGACGGTCTGCACGGTGCGGGAGCGGTGGGGGAGAGCGAACGCACCCTGGTGCTGGACCTGGAACGCGAGCTCGCGCCGATCAGCGTGGCGGGGGCGCGGGTGGTGAAGGTGGAGGGCCCGCGCCAGTGGCTGGCCTTTCCGGCAGGCTCCCCGGCGGCGCCCCTGGTGGCGGAGGTGGCGGCGCGGTATCCGCTGCTGGACCTGTCGATCCGGGAACCGGACATCGAGGACGTGATCGCGCGGATGTACGCGGGCCGGGGCTGAGGGGGGTCGGCGGGGGTCCCGCGGGGGTCCCGGGCGGTTCCCTCACGGGGGTTCCCCCGGGGGATTCCCCCACGGTGGTGGGGATAAATCAGGGTCGGGGCCGGGGTCGGAGCCGGGGTCAAGTCCTACAACTCCCGTGCGCGGCTGCATAGGCTGGTCGGCATGACTGACGAACGGCCGGAGAAGCCGTTGCCGGAGCTGAGGGCGTCGGACGCCGACCGCGAACGGGTGGTGGAGCGTCTGCGGGACGCCGTCGCCGAAGGCCGGCTCGACATGGAGGAGTTCGAGGAGCGGCTGGAGGCGGCGTATACGTCGCGCACCTACGGGGACCTGGAACCGCTGACCCGTGACCTCCCGACGGCGAGCGCCGCTCCGGCCGGGGTGCCGTCGCCGGGCGCGGGGCCGGGGGGTGCTGCGGAGGCCTGGCGGGGCCGGATCGGCGGCGGGGGTGTCCCGGGGGCGTCCGCGACGGCGGTCGCGGTCATGTCCGGCTTCCAGCGCAAGGGCGGATGGACGGTGCCCGCCCGTTTCAACGCGGTGGCCTTCTGGGGCGGCGGCGAGCTGGACCTGCGGGAGGCGCGGTTCGCGGAGCGCGAGGTGGTGATCAACTGTGTCGCGATCATGGGCGGCATCGAGATCACGGTGCCGCCGGGGGTGGAGGTCGACGTCCGCGGCTTCGGCTTCATGGGCGCCTTCGACCAACGGGAATCGCAGGGCCCGACGACCCCGGGCGCCCCGCGCGTCGTGGTGACGGGCTTCGCGTTCTGGGGCGGCGTGGAGGTCCGGGTCAAGCCCCCGAAGCTCCCGAAGCCGCCGAAGTCCTCGAAGCTCCCGAAGCACCTGGGGCACGGCCCGGACCTGCGCAAGGAGCTGTAGCGGGCCCGGGCCCCGGGCCCCGGGGGCTTCGGAGCGGCGGGGCGGGGCACTGGTGGGGGGAGGGGCCGTGGCCGGTCCGGGCGCGCTGTGGCCGCAGGCCCCCGTACTCATTGAGGCAGCGAGGTCTCGCGGCATCGAGGCATCGAGGCATCGAGGCAAGCGAAACGGCGTGCCGGGAACTTCGCGGCCGTCCCGGGAGTCGGATGCTATGCAGACAAACCCGGCGCCCGGGGGAAGGCAGGAGCACGTGGACAACCGCACCACCGCCGGAGGCAGCGGCACCCGCTTCGTGTTCAGCGCGGCCGACGAGGAGCGCCAACGCGGCGTCCGCCGGATGAAGGCGACCGCCACCAGCCTGCTGGTCCTGGTCGCGCTGGTGTACGTCCTCGCGACCTGGGCCGAGCACACCGGCGCGGGCGCCTGGGCCGGTTACGTCCGGGCCGCCGCCGAGGCCGGCATGGTCGGCGCGCTCGCGGACTGGTTCGCCGTCACCGCCCTGTTCCGGCGCCCCCTCGGCCTGCCCATCCCGCACACCGCGATCATCCCGACCAAGAAGGACCAGCTCGGGATCTCCCTCGGCGAGTTCGTCGGCGAGAACTTCCTCTCCTCCGACGTCGTGCGCGCCCGCCTCCACGCCCTCGGCATCGGCGGCCGCCTCGGCGCCTGGCTGGCCGAGCCGGCCCACGCCGACCGGGTCACCGCCGAGCTGGCCACGGCGCTGCGCGGAGCCCTCACCGTGCTGCGGGACTCCGATGTGCAGGCCGTCGTGGGTGAGGCCATCACCCGGCGTGCGGAGAGCGCGGAGATCGCCCCGGGGATCGGCAAGACCCTGGAGAGGGTCGTTGCGGACGGCGGTCACCGCAAGGTCGTGGACCTCGTCTGCGCCAAGGCGTACGACTGGCTTGTGACGCACGCGGAGTCCGTCATGGGCGCGGTCCAGGGCGGCGCCCCCGGCTGGACCCCGCGTTTCGTGGACCGCAAGGTCGGCGAGCGCGTCTACAAGGAGCTGCTGCGCTTCCTCGGCGAGATGCGCGACATGCCGGAGCACCCGGCGCGCGGCGCGGTGGACCGCTTCCTCAGGGACTTCGCCGCCGACCTCCAGGCGGACACCGACACCCGGGCCCGGGTGGAGCGCCTGAAGTCCGAGATCCTGGAGCGGGAGGAGGTCCAGGACGTGATCGCCTCCGCCTGGACCGCCATCCGGTCGATGATCATCTCGGCGGCGGAGGACGAGCAGAGCGAGCTGCGGCTGCGGGTCCGCTCCTCGCTGATCTCGCTGGGGGCGCGGCTGGCGACCGACGGCCGGCTCCAGCGGAAGGTGGAGGGCTGGATCGAGGGCGCGACGGTGTACGTCGTGACCACCTACCGCACCGAGATCACCTCGCTGATCACCGAGACCGTGGCCGGGTGGGACGCCGAGCACACGTCGCGGAAGATCGAGGCCCACATCGGGCGGGACCTGCAGTTCATCCGCATCAACGGCACGGTGGTCGGCGCCCTGGCCGGGCTGCTGATCTACTCGGTGTCGCAGGCGCTCGGGGCGTAGCCGCCGCCGGAGCGCGGGCAGCGCGCGTCGGCGGCGAACCAGGACGCCGTCGCCACCACGGCCGCCGCCCCGAGGACGGCCGGCCAGGCCCCGACCTTCTTGGCCAGCGGGTGCGCGCCCGCGAAGCCGGCGAGGTAGAGCGCGCCGAGCCCGGCGGCCGCGGGGGCGCCGCCGCGCCGGTGCCACTGGCGCCCGGCGGCGAGGCCGGCCGCGCCGAGGACGACGCCGCCCAGCGGGCGCTTCCCGGTCCACCGGGCGACGGCGTATCCGCCGACCAGTCCGGCGGCGGCCACTGCGGAACTCGGTACGTGGGCCATACCCACTCCTGTCTCGTCTGTCTCGTCTGTCTCGTTCTGCACGGGATCTCCGTACGACGAGGCTAACGCGGCGGCTTGACCGCCCGCCGGGCACCCAGCGCCCCGAGGACGAGCACGGCCCCGCCGATCACGGCATCCGGTACGGCGTCCTGGACGGGGCGCGGCAGCAGCGCCACCACTCCCAGGACGAGAAGGAAGGCGAGGGCGCAGCCGCCGACCGCCCGCAGCAGTCTGTCGAATCCGTACACGGGCTGCTCAACGCGCGTCCCCGGGCCCCCGACACGGAACGCGCGGAGGGGATTTGTCGCACACTCGCCGGATCCGTGCGATACGTGCTCCGGGAACCGGAGGGGCATACATTCACTCTCCCACCCCAAACGGGAAAAACGAGGAGCTCGGACATCGTGATCTGCTACGGACGGGCCGTCCTCGACCTTGCGGACGAACTGGTCGACGCCTATGCCGACGTCTTCTCCGCCCCGCCGTGGAACGAGGACGAAGAAACCATTCGCCAGTTCGCGGTCCGCCTGCAGGCCGACTCCCGGCGCCCCGGCTTCCGTACGGCCCTCGCCCAGTCCGCGGCGGGCATCGACGGCTTCGCCACGGGGTGGCTCACCCCGGCGACCTTCCCCAAGGACCGTGCGTACGCCCAGGTCGCGGCGCAGCTCGGACCGGAGCGCGTACGGGAGCTGCTGAGCGGTGCCCTGGAGATCGACGAGCTCGCCGTACGCCCGTACGCGCGCGGCCACGGCACCGGCCGGACCCTGCTCACCGAGATCACGGCGGACGCCCCGGACCGCCGGGCGTGGCTGCTGACCTCCCGGCTGGCCGCGGACACGGTGGCGACGTACCGCCGCCTGGGCTGGCACGAGGTGATGGCCCTGCCGGGCATGCAGACGGCCGTGATCGTCCTCCTGTCGCCGGACCACCCGGGCCGCGAGGAGCGGTAGCCGGGAGGGCCCGCTTCGAAAGCCGGCCCCGGGGCGTGTATCCGCCCCCGGGGACCGGGCATAACGCCCACCATGATCACGAACCCGCGGCAGGCACGCACCCCCACCCCGACGACCGACCGGACCGGGACCAGCGCCGGCACGAGGACCGGCAACACGACCCGAACCGGCACGACGCCCGGGACCAGCGCCGGCACGAGGACGGGAACCAGCACGAGGCCCACCACCCGGCCCGCCATCCGGGCCACCCGCCCCGCCACCCGGCCCACCACCCGGGCCACCCGACCCGGAACACAACGGACGGCGGTCCACTCGGCGCCCGCCACCGCCCGCAGGCAACTCAACCTGGCCACCCGCCACCAACTCACCGCCTCCGGCGTCCCCGACGCCACCATCACCTCCCGGGCCCGCCCGGGCGGCCCCTGGCAGCGCCTGCTCCCGAGGGTCTACCTCCTCCAGACCGGGCCCCCGGACCACCGCCAACGCGCCCTCGCCGCGGTCCTGTACGCCGCCGAGCCCACCGCGGACCCCCTGGCCGGCGACACGGCCCTGCTCACGGGCGGCGCCGCCCTCGCCCTGCTCGGTATCCGCGACGCCCCGCACACCCCGGCGGACGTCCTGATCCGGGCCCCGCGCCGGCTCGCCGCCACCCCGCAGGTCCGCCCGCTGGTCACCTCCCGCTGGCCGCGCACCATCACCGTCTGCGGCATCCCGAGCACCCGCCCGGTGCGCGCGGCGGCCGACTTCGCCTCCCGGGCCGAGGACCCGGCCCTGATCCGCTCGACCCTGGCCCATGTGGTCCAGGCGGGCTGGTGCCACCCGCAGGACCTCCACGCGGAACTCCGCGCGGCCCGCCTGCTGACCCGCCCGGCGATCCGCGCGGCCGCGGCGGAACTGGTCGCGGGGGTCCGCTCGATCGCCGAAGCCCGGGCCCGCGACACCCTGACGGCGACGGACCTGCCGACCCCGCTGTGGAACGCCCGCCTCTACACCCCGGACGGCACCTTCCTGGCCAGCCCGGACGCCTACTGGCCCGACGAGGGCGTGGCCCTGGAGATCGACTCGGCGGAGTACCACTACACCCGCGACTCCTGGCACGCCACCCTCCGCCGCCGCCTGCGCCTGGAGGCCCACGGCATCCTGGTGGTCAGCGCGACCCCGTCGATGGTCCGCGACACCCCCCAAGAGGTCATCACGGCCCTCCGCACCCTCCTCACCCTCACCACCACACGCCCGTCCCCACCCACAGCCCGGGCCCGCGGCCACGTCCAACTGGAGCTTCCCGTGGCGTCACAATGACGGTGTGGAACCTCTTGAGAGCACTGCCGACGTTCGCGCGCGCATGAGCCGACAGAAGAGCAGGGACACCGGGATCGAGGTGGCCCTGCGTCGGGCGCTGCACGCGGCAGGCTTGCGGTATCGGGTACACCGCCGCCCCGTGAAGGGTGTGCGCCGAGAGGCCGACATCGTGTTCGGGCCGGCGCGCGTCGCCGTCTTCGTGGACGGCTGCTTCTGGCACGGGTGCCCCGAGCATGCAACGTGGCCGCGCCGCAATGCGGACTTCTGGCGGGTGAAGATCGAGGGGAACCGCGCCCGCGATCAGAACACGGACCTCCGGCTGGCCGAGTCCGGATGGCTGTCCGTCCGGGTGTGGGAGCACGAGACGGTGGAGGAGGCGGCAGCGCGGGTCATCGCAGTCGTGACCGGCCGTCGCGGTGTTGCCCGCCGAGACCGTGCGCCGGCAAGCGGGCGGGCCGCAGGGGAGCGAGAGATCGAAAGCCCCCGGGCGGGGGAAGGCCTGCCCGGCGAGTGAGATCGCGCCGGCCGGCCGTCCCCCGGGCGCCCTCGACGGGCCGTCAGGCGGCGCCGTGGCACTCGGCGTACGGCTTGCCCGAGGTGCACCAGCAGGGGGAGGTGGGGGACGGGGGCCAGGGGGTGGCTTTGCCGCGGGCGGCCAGGGTCGTGGCGTATTCCGGGAGCAGGGAGGGGGAGGCCGGGGAGGTTTTCTCCGAGGCCGCGAAGGCTTCGTACGAGGGGACGCTGGCGGTGACGATGCCCAGGTTCGTCGTGCCCGAGGCGGCCAGGGCGCGGAGGGCGCTTTCGATCTCCCGGAGGTGGGCCTCGTGCGAGGGGTACTCCGAGGCCAGGGTCGGGTAGCTGGTCAGGAGCTCGGCCAGTTCGCGCTGGGGCCAGTGGAGGATGGCCACCGGGAAGGGGCGGGAGAGGGCGGCGCGGCGGTCGCCCAGTTCGGCGCGGAGGCGGGCGATCTCGGCGCGGAGCTCGGCCGGGTCGTCGGAGCCGAGGGCCCAGATGCGCTTCGGGTCGTGGAGCTCGTCCAGCGGGATCGGGCCGATGTGGCGGGTGTCGGCCACCATGTCCCACTCGTCGTGCGGGAGTCCGAGCAGGCGGCGTACGCGGTGCCGGCCCGTCAGCAGGGCCGTGGTGGCCTGGGTGAGGGGGGTGCTGTCGGTGATCAGGAGGGTGGCGGCCTGGGTGAAGCACTCCTCCGAGTCGGTCAGCTCGTCGTGTGCTTCGAGGGCTTCCGCGATGACCGCCCAGGGGGCCGGGTCCGTGGGCGCCGCCGCGCGGATGCCCTGGATCAGGGCACGGGCCTCGGGCTCGTGGCCGTACTCCCACAGGTTCGCGGCCTGGAGGGCCTTGATGAGGTGGGGGTTGGCGGGGGAGCCGGCGAGGAGCTGGTCGTACAGCGCGCTGGCGCGGTCCCGGGAGTCGGCCAGTTCGAGGTGGGCCGCGGCCTGGAGGAGCAAGGGCTCCTGGTCCTCGGGGTAGCGGGTCGCCGTGCGGATCAGGCGCTCGGCTTCGGCGATGTGCTCGGCAGGCGTGTCGGGGCGCATGGGTCACACGGTACTGGCCCTGGTCTGCTGAGGGGGGAGGTCTTAAGGTGCCGCCCGTGCGGGATCACATGCGTGTGGTGGTGCAGGCGGGTGCCCGGCGCGGGCGCCGGGCGCGTCTGGCGGGGATGCTGTGGGCCGCCGCCGAACTCGCCGTCACCGTGGGGGTGGTGGTGTTGTTGCTGGTGGTGCACCAGGTGTGGTGGACGAACCGGCAGGCGCGTGTCGCCGCCCGGCACGAGGTGGCCCGTTTGGAGGGCGCGCCCCTTCCCGATGCGGCCTCGTCCTCTCCTTCGGATCCGGCTCTTCCCGAGCCGTTCTCTTCCGGGTCTCCTGCCGGGCCGTCCCCGTCCCGGGCCGCTGATCCGGTGGCGGGCTCCGGGGCGCCCCCGGCCTCCCGGGGCCCCGGTTCGGCCGCCTACGCCGTGCTGCGCATCCCGCGGCTCGGGGTCGTCGTGCCCGTCGCGCAGGGCGTCGACAAGCGGGCCGTGCTGGACAACGGGACCGCGCAGCCCGGGGAGGAGGGGAACTTCGCGCTCGCCGGGCACCGGAACACCCACGGGGAGCCCTTCCGGTACATCAACCGGCTGCGGGCCGGCGACGAGCTGATCGTGGAGGTACGGGGCCGGCGGTACGTGTACGTGGTGGGCAAGGCGCTGGCGCAGACGGGCGCGCGGGACACCGGGGTGATCGCCCCGGTGCCGAGCAGTACGGCCGGGCCGGAGTACGGGTACGGCGAAGCCGGCGCCTACATCACGCTCACCACCTGCACGCCCGAGTACACCTCCCGGTACCGGCTCGTGGTCTGGGGAACTTTGAAGCGGTGACCCGCCGTTGAGTGGGCGAGAGGGGGTGGTCCGCATGGGTCGGGCATGGATGGCGCGCATGGTGGCGGTCATCGGCTCCCTCGTGCTGCTCGGGGGCCTGCTCGGGCTGCTGTTCGCCGGAGAAGGCGGACTGGGCGCCGTCGTGGTCGCCCTTGCCGCGACCGTCGCCGTGGGCGCCGCCGCCCTGGCCGCCCGGCTCGTACGGCCCGTGCCGCCGCACCGAATACGCACCGCCCTCCGCGATCGCGAGCAGCGCACGGCGTTCCTGCCGCAGCGCGATCCCGATGCCTCGGGCCGGTCGCGTCCCAGGGCGCCCGGTCGTCTCGTCCTGACGGCCGCGTAGGGGCGCATCGCCTTCCGCTCGCTCACTGCTGATCACCGTTTCGCCCCTCGCGGGTCGTCGCGCCGAAATGCATCTGCTTCGACGTTCGACGAGACCCCTCGGAGGGCCCGCGTGTCCGTTTTCATCCACCTTGTTACCGAGCTTGGCCGGCTTCTGGAGCCGGTGCTGGCCGAGTCCGCGACCGCTGCCGCGATCGTGCTGTTCACCGTGCTGGTGCGCCTTGCCCTGCACCCGCTGAGCCGTGCGGCCTTTCGCGGTGCGACCCCGGTGGCGGGGTGCCTGCCGCTGCTGTTGCAGCTGCCGGTGTTCTTCGTGATGTACCGGGCGTTCTCCACGTCCGGCGAACTGCTGGGGCACCGGTTGTTCGCCGCGCCGCTGGGGGCCCGGTGGGCCGACGCGCTCGGGGAGGGAGGCGTTCTCGGGGCCCAGGGTCTGGTGTTCCTCGGGCTGTTCGCGGCCATCGGTGCGGTCGCGGCGTGGAGTGCGGTGCGCGGGCGGCGGGCGGCCGCCCTGGCCGGGCCGGGTGCTGCTCCCGTTCCCGGGGGCCCGGTGACCGCCGAGCAGCAGGAGATGCTGCGCAAGCTGGGCGGCGTGCTCCCGCTGCTGTCGTTCGGGACGCTGATCACCGCTGCCGTGGTGCCGCTGGCCGCCGGGCTGTACCTGGTGACCACCACCGCCTGGTCGGTCGCGGAGCGGGCCTGGCTCCAGTACCGCAAGGAGCGGGCTGCCGGACCGGGCGCCGGGGCGGCGGTGCAGCCGGCCGGCGGAGGCTGGCGTTCCAGGATGTGAACAGGGTGTTGCGGACGGGCCGGACTTCTTGGAGGATCAACCAATCCTCCGATGGCCGCAACCCATCGTCCGGCCCGGGGCATGCCCGTGGGCCGACCACCCTCGACCACGGGAGAATGCCCATGAAGCTGCTGCGTGTCGGACCGGTCGGTGCGGAACGTCCCGCGCTGCTCGACCAGGACGGGACCCTGCGCGACCTCTCCGGCCTGATCACGGAGGTGGACGGCGCCGTGCTCGCCGACGAGTCCGTGCTGTCGCGGGTGCGGGACGCGGCGGCCTCGGGGCAGCTCCCGGTCCTGGCCGCGGAGGGGTTGCGGATCGGCGCGCCGATCGGCCGCATCGGCAAGATCGTGGGCATCGGGCTGAACTACTTCGGGCACGCCGCCGAGATCGGCGCGGAGCCGCCGGCCGAGCCCATCCTCTTCCTGAAGGCCGCCGACACCGTCGTCGGCCCGGACGACACCGTCCTCATCCCGCGCGGCAGCGTGAAGACCGACTGGGAGGCCGAGCTCGGCGTCGTCATCGGCAGCACCGCCCGCTACCTGTCCTCCGCCGAGGAGGGCCTCGCGCACGTCGGCGGCTACACGCTGGTCAACGACGTCTCGGAGCGGGAGTTCCAGATCGAGCGCGGCGGCACCTGGGACAAGGGCAAGAACAGCGAGACCTTCACCCCGCTCGGCCCGTGGCTGGTCACCGCCGACGAGATCGCGGACCCGCAGACCCTCGACGTGAAGCTGTGGGTCAACGGCGAACCCAAGCAGGACGGCAACACCGCGGACCAGATCTTCCCGGTCGGCGAGGTCGTGCGGTACCTGAGCCAGTTCATGACCCTGTACCCCGGCGATGTCATCGTCACCGGTACGCCGGCGGGCGTGGCCATGGGCCGGCCGGAGCCGAAGCCGTACCTGCGCGCCGGCGATGTCGTGGAGCTGGAGATCGAGGGACTCGGCCGCCAGCGCCAGGAGTTCAAGAGCGCGTAGCGGAGCCCGCCCGGGGTTCGCCCCGGGGTTCGTCCGGAGTCGTCCGGAGTTCGTGCGGAGAGGGATGCGGGAGGGGCGGGGCCGTCGGCCCCGCCGCCCCTCCCCCTCCCGCCCGTGGTATCCCCGTGCCGCGGGCTCCGCGGGTGCGGCTGCGGTCAGCCGTTGGCCGATGCGCGGCGGCGGCGGGAGGTGAACACCAGGCCGGCGCCCACCCCGAGAGCCGCGGCGCTGCCGCCCGCGAGCAGGGCGAGCTGGGGGGCGGCGCCCGTGCTCGCGAGGGCGCCGGAGCCGCCCGCCGCCGTCAGGTTGCCGTTGCCGGCTCCGTTGCCGGTGCTCTTGCCGCCGGAGGCTGAGGTGCCGCCGTTCGCGGTGGCGGTGTCCTTCGTCTGCCCGGTACCGGACGTGTCGGTGTTCTTGTCGCCGCCCGAGCCCGTCCGGCCCTCGGCCGCCTTGTCCTTGTCCCGGGCCACGTACTGGCCGGTCTTGAGGAACTCGACCCGGTCGGCGGCCGTTCCCTTGATGGCAGCGATCGCCGCCTTCCGCAGCTCCGGGCCGGCCTTGTCGAGCATCGCCCAGATCAGGACGCTGTTGTCGTCGTCGCGCAGCTCGTGCTGCGTCTTCGTGACGAACGTACGCAGCTCCGCCGGGCTGGGGTTGCCCTCCAGGAGCTTGATGGCGGCTGCCTTCAGGCCCGGTCCGGCGTCCTTCAGCATGCCCAGCACCGCGACCCGGTCGTCCTCGGCCCGCAGCGTGTGCTGGCCCGTCGCCACGAACTCGCGGACCTGCTCGCGCGTTCCGCTGCTCAGCAGGCGATTGACCGCCTCCGTGATCGCCTTGCCCGCCCCGGGGAGCATGCGGGCCATCTCGACGCGGTCGTCCTCGAAGCGGGCCACGTGCTGCCCGTTCTTCAGGAACTCGTTGATCGCCTCGGGCGTGCCCACCTGCATGGCGTCCGTGGCGGCCTTCTTCACGGCCTTCCCGCCGGCCTGACCGATCCGGGCGACCAGGACGAGGTTGTCCTCGTGCTGCTTCTTCGCCCAGGTCACCTCCAGGAAGTGCCGCATGTCCGCGGCCGATCCCTTCAGCGCCGCCTCCGCCGCCTCCCGTACGCCGGGTCCGCTCGCCGGGTCCGCCAGGATGGCCCGGATCGCGGCCCGGTCCTTCGCGGCCTGCGGGTCCTCCGCGGGCTGGTCGGGCGAGGCCGGAGCGCCGGGAGCAGCGGGGGTAGGAGCAGCGGGAGCGGCCGGGACGGACGGCGACGGTGCGTCAGCCGCGAACGCCGGTGAGGCGAGCAGGACGGCCGGGGCCATCGCGGCCGTGGCGACGACCGATGCGATCCGGGGCAACTTCACAGGGGCGGTCCGTTCTTCACGCACAGAATGATCAACTGTCTGTGCAGGATAGATCGTCAAGCGACCGCAAACCGCCCAGTTTTACGACAAGGTGGTCCGTCGGTCGCTCAGATCCACCGTGATCCCCTCGCGGGACGAGGTCCGCGCCGCCTCCAGCACGGCCAGGCACTGCGCCGCCTCGTGCGCGCCGACCGGCGGCGGACCGCCCGCGCGCAGCGCGTTCGCCACCGCCGCGTAGTACGCCGGGTAGTTGCCCGGCACCGTCGGCAGCGGGGTGCCGCCGCCGGTCAGCGGGGACTCGCCGGAGCCCAGCCGGCCCCACAGGTGCTCGGGCTCCACGCCCCACGTGGCGTCCGCGTCCCCGCCCGGCCGCTGGCCCTCGCGCAGGGCCGCCTCCTGGGGGTCGAGGCCGTACTTGACGTAGCCGGCCCGGGAGCCGAGCACGCGGAAGCGCGGCCCGAGTTGGGCGGTGGTCGCGCTGACGTAGAGGTGGGAGCGGACCCCGTTCGCGTGGGTCAGGGCGATGAACGTGTCGTCGTCCGCCTCCGCGCCGGGGCGGCGCACGTCGGTCTCCGCGTACACCCGTACGGCCGGGCCGAACAGCACCAGCGCTTGGTCCACCACGTGGCTGCCGAGGTCGTACAGCAGGCCGCCGACCTCCTCCGGGGCGCCGGACTCGCGCCAGCCGCCCTTGAGCTGCGGGCGCCAGCGCTCGAAGCGGGACTCGAAGCGCTGGACCTCGCCGAGTTCGCCGTCGGCGAGGAGGCGGCGCAGGGTGAGGAAATCGTTGTCCCAGCGGCGGTTCTGGAAGACGGACAGGAAGGTTTCGGTCCGGTCGGCGAGTGCGGCCAGTTCGTGCGCCTCGGCGGCGCTGGCGGCGAGGGGCTTGTCCACGACGACCGGGATGCCGGCGGTCAGGGCGGCGGTGGCGAGCGGGACGTGCGTCCTGTTCGGCGAGGCGATGACGACGAGGTCCAGGGCGGGGCTGCGGTCCCAGAGCTCCTGCGCGGACGCGGCGATCCGGACGTCCGGGTACGCCTCGCGGGCCTGCGCCTGCCGGCCCGGGTCGGAGGTGACGACCGTGTCCAGGACCAGTCCGGCGGTGGCGGAGACGAGCGGGGCGTGGAAGACGGAGCCGGCGAGGCCGTAGCCGACGAGGCCGACACGGAGGGGGGTGGTGGGGGTCATCGGCGCGGAGTTCATGGTGATTACTTTGGCAACAGTGTTGCGCAACTGCAAGGAGGAGGGAGAATGAGCAGGTGGACAGGGGTAACGGTCAGAGCGGTGGCGGCGTGAGCGGCGTGAACCTGCCGGCGCTGCGGGGGCACAACGACGCGCTGGTCCTGGACCTGCTGCGGGGCGCCGGGGCGGCGGGGCTGGGACGGGGGGAGCTCGCCGAGCGGACGGGGCTCACGCCGCAGGCCGTCAGCAAGATCACGGCGCGGCTGCGCGCCGAGGGGCTGGTCGCGGACGCCGGGCGCGGCGCGTCGACCGGCGGCAAGCCGCGGACCCTGCTGAGGCTGGTGCCGCAGGCCCGCTACGCGGTCGGGGTGCAGGTGGAGCGCGACGAGCTGCGGGCGGTACGGGTGGACCTCGTGGGTGGCGTCGTGGGGGAGTGGCGTGACCGGCTGGACTTCGTGGCGGCGGGTCCGGAAGCGGTGGTGGAGGCGGCCGTGCGGGCGGTCGTGGAGGTGAGCGGTGACGCGGGGGCGGCGCTGGTGGGGGTCGGCGTGGCCGCGCCGGGACCGCTCGACTGGCGGACCGGGGTGCTGGGGCGGGTGACCGGGCTCCCGCAATGGGAGGGGTTCCGGCTGAGGGAGGCCCTTGCCGGGCGGCTGTCGGCGGTGGCGGGGGCGGTGCCGATGGCGGGGCCGGTGCCAGTGGTGGTGGACAAGGACACCAATGCGGTGGCCGCGCTGCCGGTCGGGGGCGGCACCTCGGTGTACCTGCACCTCGGCACCGGACTCGGCGCGGGGCTCCGCCTGGACGGCGAGGTCTACCGGGGGGCCAGGTCGGCGGCCGGGGAGTTCGGGCACCAGGTGCTGAGGCTGGACGGCCCACTGTGCAGGTGCGGGCGGCGGGGGTGCGCGGAGGTGCTGTGCCTGGAGGCGGTGGCGCGGGGCGATTTCGCGGAGGCGGCCCGGATCCTGGGGGAGGGGGCGGCGAACGTGGTGGCGCTGCTGGACGTGGACCGGGTGCTGTTGGGCGGACGGGTGGTGGACGCGCGTCCCGGGGTGTTCACGGAGGGGGTCAGGCGGGTGCTGGCGGAGCGGGCCGGGCCCCTGCCGGGGGTTGCGGTGGTGGGGGTGGGGGTGGCGGAGGGGGCGGCGGAGCTGGTGCTCGCGCCGCTGTTCGGACGCGGGGGGTAGAACCGGGGCCGGCCCCGGACCCCGCGCCTCCATCGCCGGCGGGGCTGGATTTTTCGGGCCGGGGGCTGACCCCGCGCCTCAATCGCCGGCGGGGCTGCGTTCTGCCGGTCCCGGGCTTCGCCCCGGCGGTCTTCGGGTGCGGCGCCGTTGCCGGGGGCCGGCCCCCGGACCCCCGCGCCTCAAACGCCGGCGCGGCCGGATGGGGCGGGGCTGGATTTTCCGGGGCTGGGGCGTGGGCCGATCAGGCGTAAAGCTCGGGGTCGGGTGCGTCGGGGAGGGGTGGGGGCGGGGTGGCGTGGGAGGGTGCGCGGGAGGTCGGGGTGATTGTCCGACCATCGTCCCGTCCGGCGAGCAGCGAAGGTCTGCCATGCGACTGCGCAGCAAAGCCCTTGCCCTCTCCGTCGTCCTCCTCGCCCTCGCCGCCCCCACCGCCACCGCCACCACCGCCGACATCGGCAACAACGGCGGCGGCGCCCACCCCGCACCCGCCCCCGCGCTGCCCTCTCGTACGCAGGCCACCTGCGGCGACGGCAAGAGCAGCGCGTTCCCCCTCGGGGCGCGGATCCGGGGCGGTCCCGAGGTGTACCGGACCGGCGGCGGGGCGCAGACCTGGTTGCTGGACCTCACCAACACCACCGGCTCGCGCTGCACCGACATCCATCCCGTCGTCGTGCTCACGGACACCGCCCGCGCCCTGCGCCCCGCCCACGTGCGGATGGAGTTCGACACCCCCGAGGGCGCCCTCCCGGCCACCCTGGAGCACACCGACCGCGACGAGATCATCGCCGTCTTCGACGGCGGGGGGGCGTTCCCCGGCTTCACCGTCGACGCCGGGCGGTCCCTGACCGTCACGGTCCACCTCGCCTTCACCTCCGACGCCCCGGCCGGCGAGGTGGTCGCCGACGCCGCCCTCGTCCAGCGCCGCACCGACGACGGTGACTGGGTCGGTGAAGCGGGCGGCTACCGGTTCACCGTCGAAGGCCCGCAGGAAGAGGTCGCGGCGGGCTCCCTCGCGCACACCGGTCCCCGCGACCGCGCCTGGGCGTACGGGACGAGCGCGGTGACCGCCCTCGTCGCGGGCGGCGGGCTCGTGCTCGGGGCCCGGCGCCTGAGCAGGCGCACTCCCGCCCGCTGATCTCCCGCCGCTGTTCTCGCGCCCGCTGATCTCCGGCCCGCTGATCTCCGTACACCCCGCCTGCGTACAGTCCCGGGGGGAGGAACAGACCGGAGGAACAGAGGCCGCCCCACCGTCCCGGCTCGCCCGTCCGCTCCGGGTTTCCGGAACACGGCGAGCGCCTCGGCAACGCGGCGTTCCTGCGCACGGGCGCCGCGAGCGGAGGGCGGGCGCAGCCGCCGCTCCGGCGCCGGCATCGTGGCCGGGGTCCAGACCGGTGCCCACGACCGCGAGGCACTCGCCGGGCAGGTGAGCGGCATCCGCTTCGACGGCCTCCGCCACGGCCATCCCGGCCTCCACCGACAAGGTCCTTGTCATCGGCCTGGACGGCATGGTCCTCGACCGAGTCGACGCCGCCGACCTCCGAACACGAACGCCTGATGGCCCGGGGTCTGACCGCTCTGCGCAACTCCTTCATCGGCAAGAACCACACCGCCCACCCGGACTTCCCGGCCCGCACCGAGAACGCCGAGCCGACGCTCAACACCCACGCGGCAGCCGACCGGAGCCCCTCACCTCCACCGACCGGAACGGCCCGGTCTTCCCCACCGACGCGGGCGGCCACGGCGGCTCGACCGTCCAGGAACACGGCACCTTCGAACACGGCAAATTCTTCATCGCCAAGGGCGCAGGAATTCCACCCGGGTTCGTCGACGTGGCGGCCACCGCGCCCGCCCGGGTCGGCGCCGACGACGACGGCGCCGCCGTCGACAGCATCCCCCTGAAACCCCCGACGACAACGACGCCTTCGACGCCCTGCGCCCCAACCTGCAAGCGGGGGTGAACGAGACCGGCATCCCAGGGGTGCGCGAAAGACTTCGCGCCCACCGCACCGGCCCGAACGTCCCCTGCCGTGCGTGCTCGCCGTCGCCGTCGCCGTCGCCGTCCCGCTCGCCGACTCCGACGAGTGGGACGACAAGACGCACACCGGCAGCCACGACTCCACCCCGGCGCCACCGACGTCCGGATCCGTTTCCGTTACACCGGCAGCAACACCTGGTACTGGAACCGTGGACGACGTGCACCGGGCTGAGCCGGGCCCTTCGGAGTCCGGGCTGTGGACGCCCCCGACGTCCGCGGCCCCACCCCGATAGGGTGGTACAGACCAGAGAAGTCCGGTCACCGAGAGCGGAGAACAGTCCCGTGGCAGAGCGCAAGCCGATCGAATCCTGGCTCACCGACATGGACGGGGTCCTCATCCACGAGGGCACCCCCATCCCCGGCGCCGATGCCTTCATCAAGCGGCTGCGCGAGTCCGGAAAGCCCTTCCTCGTCCTGACCAACAACTCCATCTACACCCCCCGCGACCTCCAGGCCCGCCTCAGCCGGATGGGCCTCGACGTCCCCGTCGAGAACATCTGGACCTCCGCCCTGGCCACCGCCAAGTTCCTCGACGACCAGCGTCCGGGCGGCACGGCCTACGTGATCGGCGAGGCCGGACTGACCACCGCCCTGCACGACATCGGCTACATCCTCACCGACCACGAGCCCGACTACGTGGTCCTGGGCGAGACCCGGACGTACAGCTTCGAGGCGATGACCAAGGCGGTCCGCCTCATCAACGGCGGTGCCCGTTTCATCTGCACCAACCCGGACGAGACGGGCCCCTCCACCGAGGGCCCGCTGCCCGCCACCGGCGCCGTCGCCGCGCTGATCACCAAGGCGACCGGCAAGCAGCCGTACTTCGCGGGCAAGCCGAACCCGCTGATGATGCGGACCGGACTGAACGCCATCGGCGCGCACTCCGAGAGCAGCGCCATGATCGGTGACCGGATGGACACCGACGTCCTGGCCGGACTGGAGGCGGGCATGCAGACCTTCCTCGTGCTGACCGGCCTCACCACGACCGCGGACACCGAGAAGTTCCCCTACCGGCCCACCAGGACGGTCAGCTCCATCGCTGACCTGGTCGATCTCGTCTGATCCGAACGGGTCAAGCGGGCGGCGCTCCGGATGCGGAGCGCCGCACCGCACGTGAACCTCCTTGAGAGGAGGTTCACCAATGCGCAGTGTTCCGATCGCTTTCCGGGCCGGCGGGGTGGCCGTCGCCCTGACGGCGTTCGCCGTCGTGTCCGCGCCCACCGCCCTCGCCGCCGAGGACAACCGCGGCAGCGTCTCGGCCGAGCCGCACCAGGCCGAGCCGGGGGCGCAGGTCAAACTGCGCGTCCGCGGCTGCGAAGGCAAATGGGCGTCCGCCAAGTCCTCCGTCTTCGTCTCGGAGGTGCACCTGTCCTCCGGACGTGACGGCGACGGGTCCCTGCGGGGCGACGCGGTGATCAGCTCGCACGCCCAGCCGGGCCGGCACGACGTCCGCGTGCGCTGCGACGGGGAGGACGACCGCGTCCGCGGCTCCATCGAGGTGGTCCGCCACCGCGAGGAAGACCGCGACCAAGACCACGACCGCGACCGCGACCGTGACCGTCCCAAGCCCGACCCCGACCCGCACCCCCACCAGAGCCCGGTCGGGCCGGTCCACGCGGGCGGCGGCGGCATGTCCGCCGAGCTCGCGGAGTCGGCCCGGCTGGCGCAGCTGAAGGAGCAGGGGCAGGCGGCGGCCGCGAAGAAGAGCCACGAGGGTGACGGCCCCGGCCTGCCGCACACCGTGATCGGCGCCGTCCTCGCCGCCGCCGCCACCCTGGCGGTGGCCGGACGCGCGCTCACCCTGCGCCGGCGCCGCAGCGGTCAGTGAGGAGGGCCCGGCGGTGACGGGTTCGGACGAACCGAAGTCCTCCGGCACCGGCCGGCTGCTGACCTTCGCCGCCTGGTCGGTGCTGGTGCTCGGCCTGTGGTTGTGGGGCCGCGAGATCACCGAGGTCCCGCCCGGCTCGTTCGCGGGCCGGGCCGGCGGCACGGCGATCCCCGCGCCGGGCCTGCCGGCGGCGCATCCCCCGCTGGAGGCGTCGGTGCCCGTGCGGGTGGACGTACCGTCCATGGGCATCCAGGCACCGGTGATCTCCCGCGGTCTGGACCGGCAGGGGGCGATCGACCCGCCGCCGTACGACCGGCCCGGCACGGTGGGTTGGTGGGGTGACGGGGCCAAGCCGGGCGAGGCCGGGACGGCGCTGATGGTCGGGCACGTGGACACCGCCTCCAAACCGGCGGTCTTCTACGGGCTGAGCACGGCGCAGAAGGGCGGGAGGGTGCGGGTGGTCCGGGCGGACGGCTCGCTCGCCGAGTTCACGATCGAGGACGTACGGGTCTACGAGCGCGCGGGCTTCGACCCCCACAAGGCGTACGGGCCGCGGGTCAAGGGCCGGGCCGAGCTGAGGCTGGTGACCTGCGGCGGTACCTACGACAAGGCGGCCAAGGCCTACACCGCGAACGTGGTCGTGTCGGCGTACCTGACGGGAACGGCGGCCGGGACGGACGTGGGCGGGCGGACCGGCACGACGGCGGTGTGAGGGGCCCGCCCGCGGGCGGGCGACTCGCCGAGAGGGCGACACACCGGTACGGCTATATGCCGGTACGCCGGTACACCCGTATGACGAAGAAGCCCCTCGCAGCTTTCGCTGCGAGGGGCTTCCTCTTGTCTGTGCGCCGCCAGGGACTCGAACCCCGGACCCGCTGATTAAGAGTCAGCTGCTCTAACCAACTGAGCTAGCGGCGCCTGCTGACGAGGAAAACTCTACCCCACGTGGAGTGGTGCTCGTGACCAGCCGCGCCCGCCTTGTCCGATTAACCCATGTTTGAGGGGTTTATCGTGCACGATATGTCTGGGCCGAGCCGAATCTGATGCCCCGCCAGATGTGCGGCCCGCCTGACCAGTGGACGAGCAGGGGAGTGGACGGAACCGCATGACGATGCAGCCTCCGGTGCATGTGCCGATGACGGCGCCGCAGCCGATGCCGATGCCGACGCCCGTTTTCGAGGAGTACGAGCCCGCGCCCGACTGCGTGTGCGTGGGATGTGCGCTGCGGCGCCGTGCCCTGGCCATACCGCTCCGAGACGGCGGGCACCCCGCGGCGCGCGGGGCCCGGCGGGCGCTGGTTCTGGCGGCGGCGGTGGGCGTGGTCCTCAGCGGCGGCGGCGCGGCCGCACCGGCGGCCGCCGCCCCGACCCCGACCCCCAGCCCGGTCCCTGGTTCTGGTTCGGGCGCCGATACGGCCCCGGCCGCGGCCCCGGCGAGCCCCGACCCCGACCGCCCGGTCCGGACCCCGGCCCCGGGCGCGGGGACGGCGTCGGGCCCGGCCCAGGCCGGCGCTGCCCCGGGCACGGGCCAGGCTGCGGGGACGGGGCCGGGTACGGGCCAGGCTCCGGGCTCGGCAGCAGGTGCGGGCACGGCCCAGGCTCCGGGCCCGGGTAGGGGCGCCGGCCAGACCGGGGGTGCAGCCCCGGGTACGAGCACCGGCACGGGCCGGACTTCGCCTTCGGGTGTGGGCATGAACCAGGCTCCGGCCTCGGCAGCAGGTGCGGGCACGGCCCAGGCTCCGGCCCACACTTCGGGTGCGGGTGCGGGTGCGGGTCGAGCTACGGGCGCGGGCCAGGCCACGGGGTCGGCACCAGGTACGGTCGCCGGCCAGGCCCCGACCCCGGGCACGGGCACGGGCCAGGCTTCGGGTACGGCCACGGGCACGGGCACGGGCCACGCTTCGGGTATGGGTACGGGCACGGGCACGGGCACGGGCCAGGCTTCGGGTACGGGCACGGGCACGGGCACGGGCACGGGCACGGGCACGGGCCAGGCTTCGGGTACGGGCACGGGCACGGGCCAGGCTTCGGGTACGGGAACGAGCACGGCGCCGGGCTCGGCAGCAGGTACGGGCACGGCCCCGGCCCCGGCCCCGGGTACGGGCACCGGCCAGGCCGCGGGCACGGCCGCGGGCACCGCCCCGCCCCCGCCCCCCGGTGCCGGGCAGGTATCCGGTGGCGGGGCGGGGGGTGGCGGGCAGGGGGCCGGGCACTCGGGCGGTGTCGGGTCCGGGCCGGGGCCGTCCGGGCATGGCCTGCCCGCTCCGGAGGCCCCCGGCTCCCCCCAGGGCGGCCGAGCCCCCCTGCACGGGCGCCCCCCGCACGCGCGACCGCCGGGTGCGCCGGGTGCGCCTTCCGCGGTGAAGCGGATCGACCGGACGACGATCATCAACCGGGCGAAGCTGTGGGTGGACGCGCAGGTCCCGTACAGCATGTCCGAGTACTGGTCGGACGGGTACCGGCAGGACTGCTCCGGCTACGTCTCCATGGCCTGGAACCTCGGGACGAACGAATGGACCGGCAGCCTCGACAAGTTCGCCACCAAGATCACCAAGGATGAGCTGTTGCCGGGCGACATGCTGCTCTTCCACAATCCGGCGAACCCCAACAACGGCTCGCACGTCGTCCTCTTCGGCGGATGGGCCGACGAGACGCGCACGGCCTACATCGCCTACGAGCAGACCCGCCCCAACACGCGCAAGGCGCCGGCGCCCTACGGCTACTGGACCAACGCGACGAAGTACGTGCCGTACCGGTTCAACGGGGTGACCGGTGGGCTCGTCCCGGAGGGCCCCGCCACCGACCCGAAGCCCGCGGTGCCGAGCACCTTCCCGGGGGCGGCGAAGTTCGGTCCCGGCGCGAACAACGCGTACGTCGCCGAGCTGGGCCGGATGCTGATCGACCGGGGCGGCCGGCGCTTCTACCCCAAGGGCGCCAGCACCCTCTGGAAGGACGCCGACCAGCTCGCGACCCAGGCCTTCCAGACCGCCCAGGGCTGGACGGGCGCCGAAGCCGACGGCATTCCGGGCCCGCACACCTGGCAGCTGCTGACCGAGCACAAGGGCAACGACATCCGCCCGACGGTGGACGCCGCGCCGGGGCCCGCCGGGGTGCCGGCCTACCCGGGCGTCTCGGTGTTCCGGCCGGGCTCGTCCCACCCGTCCATCGCCGCCCTCGGCCGCCGGTTGGCGAAGAAGGGCTTCGGCAAGAACCACACGTCCGGTCCGGCGTCCCGCTGGAGCGAGGCCGACCGCCGCAACGTCGAGGCCTTCCAGCGCGCCCAGGGCTGGCGCGGCGCCTTGGCCAACGGCTACCCGGGCCCGGAAACCTGGCGCCGGCTGTTCGCATGACGGAGGCAACGATGTTCCCCACCCACACCACCTCTACGACGGGCACCCTCCGCATTCCCCCCGCGGCGGCCATGACCCGGACGGACCCGCCGGCACCGGCACCCCCGGCACCCCCGGCACCCCCGGCACACCCCGCCCCGGCCCCTGCCCCGGCCGCTCCGGCCCCGCGGGCCACCGGCGAACTGTTCCCCGCCCCCGCCCCCGCCCCGGCCCCGGCATCCGCGGCCGCCGCCGCCCTGCCGCACGGCCGCCCGCCCGGGGTGCTCGACATCCCGCATCCGGCGTACGGCGGCCCGTCCGAGGGACCGGCCACGCTGCGCCTGCGCACCGGCGAACCCGCGCCGGAGCCGGTGGCGGTCGGACCCGCCGCCCACGCGGCTGCGGCGGCGAGCCCGGCCCGCCCGTCCGCGGAGGTCCCGCACGCGGGCCACGCCGGCGCACCGGAGCCGCTCGCGGATCCCGGGCCGTTGGCCCTCGCCGACATCCCGCACCCGGCCCATGCCGACGTACCGGAGCCGTTGCCGGGTCCTGCCGGGCCCGTGCTGCCGGCCCGCGACGGTGCTCCGGAGCCGGCTCCGGCAGCGCTGCCCACCCCCCACCCGGAGCCGGCGGCGGTGGACGCGGGCCGGGCGCATCCGCAGCCCGAGGCGGCCCTCGACACCCCGGCGGCCGGGTCGCCGGCGCCAACGGCCCCGCCCCCGGCGGTGCACATCGGCCTCCCCGCGCGGGTGTCCGTCGACACGGCCCGGGCGCGTCCGCAGCCCGAGGCGGTGACGGCCGCCGCGCCGGCCGGTTCCCCGGCGCAGACCCCGGCCCCGGCGCAGACCCCGGCCCCGCCGCCGGTGGTGCACATCGGCCTGCCCGCACGGGTGTCGGTGGACGAGGTCGTCCCGCAGCCCGAGCAGGGCGGGGCGCCGGAGCCGGTGGCAGAGGAGCGGACCGCGTCCCCGGCGGACGAGCCCGCCGCCGCCCCCGTGGACGCCGAGGCCCCGCCCGCCGCCGGGCCGACGGCGGCCCCGGACCTCGCGCCCGCCGCCGAACCGACGGCAGCCGCCCCGGACCTCCCGCACCCGGCAGACGACGGCGGAGCCGTTGCGCACCCTGCGCGCGACGGCGCCCCGGCCGCGAAGGTGCCGGGGCCCGGCCTCCCCGGGGCCGTCGCCCGAGCCGTGGCCCAGGCGATGGACCGGGTGATCGACAAGGGCGGCGCCGAGGACACCGGGGACCTCCCCCACTCCGCGCCCGGCCGGGGGGTCGCGGTGACCGAAGTGCCGGTGCACCTGCCCTTCCTCGGGCAGGCGCAGCCCCAGCCCCGCCACCACAAGGCGAAGCCCACCTCGAAGCCGAAGCCGACGCAGAAGCAGAAGCAGCGGCCCAAGTCGGGCAAGCCGCATCCGCAGGGATGGGCCCCCCGTACGGCCGCCGGCCGCCGGCCGCCCCGCGGCGACGACCGCCTGCGGGAGCACTACGGCCCCGTGCTGCCGGGCTGGGTCGCCGTGGCCGTCGGCGGGCTCGCCCTCGCCGGCTGCCTGGCCGTGCTCTGGCGGGCCGGAGCCGTCCCCGCCGCCTTCGTGGCCGCCTTCGGCGCGACCCCCCGCCCGTACGAGGGGCTGCGCCCCACGCACTGGCCCCCGCTCGCCTTCCTCGGCATCGTGGCGCTCCTCGCCCTCGGCGGGCTCGGCCGCGGCAAGGCCGGCTACGCCTGGGTGCTCACCCTCTTCGGCCGCTACCGCGGCACGGTCCGGCGGACCGGCCTGACCTGGGTCAGCCCCCTCCTCCTGCGTCGCCGGGTCGACGTGCGCCTGCGGCACTGGCGCAGCGAGCCCATGCCCGCCGTGGATGCGGGCGGGCTCGCCCTCCAGGTGGTCGTCCAGGTCGTCTGGCAGGTCAAGGACACCGCCAGGGCCACCCTGGGGGTCGCGAACCACACGGGGTACCTCGCCGAGCAGGTGGAATCGGCCATGGCCCGCGTCCTGTCCCAGCTCCCTGCCGACGCCTTCCACGAGGACGCCCCCACCCTGCGCGACGCCGAGGCCGTCGGCGACGCGCTGACCCGGATGCTCGCGGCCGAGACCGAGGCGGTCGGGATCGAGGTGTACTCCGCGCAGCCGACCCGGATCGAGTACGCCCCCGAGGTCGCCGAGGCAATGCGGCGGCGCCGGGTGGCCGCGATCGACGCCAAGCACCGGGACACGGTGCTGACCTCGATCGTGGACGCCGTCGACGACACCGTCCATCGGCTGACCACGCGCGGGCTCGTCGAGCTCGACGACTACGAGCGCAAAGCTCTGGTGAAGGACCTCACCGTCGCCTTCTACACGGGGCGTTCCGACTAGCAGCCCGAGCACGGTCCGAACAGCAGCACAGGAGCGGAACGGGTGGCCGGAACCGACCGGACCACCCGTTCCCTCATTGGTATGGACATGGCCAACTCTCGTCCATACGCTGGGACTTGGTCTAGACCGCAGCCATCCCCATGCGTGCGCACGCTCTCACCGAACTCCCCCCACGTTCAAGGAGCATCATGCGTCCCATCCGCATGCCCGTCCGCATGCCCATACCCCTGCCGTCCCGTCGCCCCGGACGGTTCGGCGCCGCCGCCCTCGGCCTCGGCGTCGTCGCCGGGCTCACCCTGCTCAGCGCCCCCACCGCGAGCAGCCACGGCTACACCGACACCCCCATCAGCCGCCAGAAGCTCTGCGCCAACAAGACGGTCGCGGACTGCGGGCCCATCCAGTGGGAGCCGCAGAGCGTCGAAGGCCTCAAGGGCTTCCCGGCCGCCGGACCCGCCGACGGGCACATCTGTTCCGGCGGGCACAGCGAGTTCGCGCAGCTCGACGACCCGCGCGGGGGCGCCTGGCCCACCACCAAGGTGACCAGCGGGCAGAGCTACGGCTTCCGCTGGCAGTTCACCGCCAACCACTCCACCACCGACTTCCGGTACTACGTCACCAAGAACGGCTGGGACCCCACCAAGCCCCTCACCCGCGCCGCCCTCGAATCCCAGCCCTTCCTCACGGTCGCCTACAACGGTGCCCGGCCCCCGATGACGACCGTCCATCAAGGTGCCATGCCGAGCGGCAAGACCGGGCGGCACATGATCCTGGCCGTCTGGACGATCAACGACACCGGCAACGCCTTCTACGCCTGCTCCGACGTTCAGTTCTGACGGTACGTCAGCTACCCTCCGGCGGCATGCGGACGACACCCGGAACCGTCGCGGAGCTCATCGCACGCCAATGGGGCGACCACCGGCCCGGCCTGAAGCACGGCGGCACGCACCCCGCCGTCCTCAGCCACCACCGGGCCGCCCAGGAGGCTGCGGCCCGCGCCGCGCTGCTCGTCGACCTCCTGCCGCGGGACGCCGAACCGCACATCGGGGTGCTGCTCGACAACACCCCGGAGTTCCCGCTCTGGCTCGGCGCGGCGGCCCTCGCCGGGGCCGCCGTCGCCGGGATCAACCCCACCCGGCGCGGTCCCGAGCTGGCGCGCGACATCCTGCACACCGACTGCCGGATCCTGGTCACCGAGCGCGCCCACCTGCCGCTGCTGCGCGGCCTGTACCTGCCGGGCGTACGGATCCTCGTGACCGACACCGCGGAGTACGCGGACCTCCTCGTCCCGTACGCCGCCGCCAAGCCCGGCGAGGCGGTGCTCCGCGCCCCCGAGCCCGCCTCCCGCCTCCTCCTCTACTTCACCTCCGGCTCCACCGGCGCCCCCAAGGCGGCCGTCTGCTCCCAGGGCCGGCTGGCCGCCGCCGGGGACTCGCTCGCCCGGCACTTCTCGGTCACCCCGGACGACGTGCACTACATCTGCATGCCGCTGTTCCACGGCAACGCGGTGATCGCCGACTGGCTCCCCGCGCTCGCGGCGGGTGCGTCCGTGGCGCTGCGCCGCCGCTTCTCGGCCTCCGCGTTCCTGGACGACGTACGCGCGTACGGGGCGACGTACTTCACCTACGTCGGCCGGGCCGTGCAGTACCTCCTGGCCACCGAGCCCCGCCCCGACGACCGCGAGCACACCCTGCGGCTCGGCTTCGGCACCGAGGCCGGGGCGGTGGACGCGGCGCGCTTCACCGAGCGCTTCGGGGTCCGGCTGGTGGAGGGGTACGGGGCCACCGAGGGGGGCGCCTCCGTCCAGAGGACCCCCGACACCCCGCCGGGCGCCCTCGGCCGGGCCGGCGCCGGCGACGACCTGGCGGTGGTCGACCCGGAGACGGGACAGGAGTGCCCGCCGGCCGTCCTGGACGCGGACGGCCGCCTGCTCAACGGCTCCGAGGCCATCGGAGAGCTGGTCAACCGGGGCCGCAGCCTCTTCGAGGGCTACTGGCGCAACCCGCAGGCGCAAGCCGAACGCACCCGGGCCGGGTGGTACTGGACGGGGGACCTCTTCTTCCGCGACGCCGACGGCTTCCTCTACTTCGCGGGCCGCACCGACGACCGGCTGCGGGTCGACAGCGAGAACCTCGCCGCCGCCGTGATCGAGAACATCCTCGCCCGCTGGCCCGCGGCGGCCTCGGTCGCCGTCTACGCGGTCCCGGACGAGGCCGCCGGTGATCAGGTGATGGCGGCGATCGCCCTGCGGGAGGGGGCGGCCTTCGACCCGGACGCCTTCTGCGCCTTCCTCGCCGCCCAGCCGGACCTGGGGACCAAGATGTCCCCGCGCTACCTGCGGATCATGGACTCCCTGCCGACCACGGCGACGAACAAGGTCCACCGGGTGGCGCTGCGCCGGTCCGGCTTCCGGTGCACGGACCCGGTCTGGTGGCGTCCGCCGGGCACCGCGGGCTACCGCCCGCTGGACCGGGCGGCCCTGTCCGGCCTCCTGCAGGCGTATGCGGCACACGGCCGGGCGGCGCTCCTGGAGCGCTGATCAAGGTGGCCCGGGTGATGGTTTTGAGCACCCCCGGGGACCAGGTAGTATTTTCTCTGTCAGCAGGCGCCGCTAGCTCAGTTGGTTAGAGCAGCTGACTCTTAATCAGCGGGTCCGGGGTTCGAGTCCCTGGCGGCGCACCTGTCCTTCGGGCGGTTTCCGGTTCACCGGGAGCCGCCCGAAGTGTTTTCCGGGCTCTGCCCCCGGCTCGGGGTGCTTGGGATTCCGATCCTCCGGGTCACAGCGTGAGGGACAGCAGCAGCGGTGCGGCCTTGCGGTTCAGCGCGTCCGCGGCGGCCCTCAGCCGGTGTGCGTGCTCGACCGGCATCGACAGCGCCAGACATCCCACCGAGGCGCCGGCGGTGATCGGAACCGCCGCGCAGACCGTGCCGACCGCGTATTCCTGGAGGTCGAGGACGGGCACCGTGGCGGGCTGGCTGTCGAGCTTGGAGAAGAGGATCCGCTCGTTCACGATCGTCTTCGACGTAAGGCGGGCGATCTTGTGCCGGGACAGGTGGTCCCGTCGGCCGTTCTGGTCGAGCTGGGTCAGCAGGCACTTGCCGACCGCGCTGGCGTGCGCCGCCGAGCGGAAGTCGACCCACTCGTGCACCTTCGGCGTACGGGGGCTGTCCGCGAACTGCGTGATCTTGACCTCGCCGTCGACGTACCGGCTGATGTAGACCGCCGCGCCCACCGAGTCGCGGAGCCGGTCGAGGGTCTCCTGGAGTTTGCTCTGGAGCGCCTGCTGCCTGTCTATGCCCGAGCCGAGCAGGACGAGCGAGTCCCCTATGGCGTAGGCGCCGTCGGTCACCTGCAGTACGTACCCCTCCCGGCGCAGCATGAGGAGCATGGGGGCGAGATGGACCGCGGGCAGCCCGGTCTCGCGCGCGATCTGTACGTCGGTCACACCGCCGGTGTGGCGGGCGATCGTTTCGAGTACGCGCAGGGCGTACTGCACCGAGTGGAACGGCGCGGTCGGCTCGGGCTTCAGCGCCACGGTTTCCCCCTAGCAGGTTGTTACCGCTTGCCCTACCACGATAGCCACCAAGAGGCCCACGTGGAGCGCCTGTTGATGAGATTGATGGCTCAATCATGTCCCTTCGCCTCGATCTACCCGCCTGGCATATGCCAAGGTCATGCATATGGTCATGGGAGTGATCCCGAGGAGTCGGGGAATGCCCGGACCCCGCCCCGGGTTCGCTTTCTCGTACGGCCGCCGAACGGGCGGCAGGAGACGGGAGCGACCATGAGTGACACCGCGGAGGCCGACCGGAGCGGGAGCAGGGACGCCGGCGGCGCCGACCCGGTCCGCGGCGCCGTGCGCGGACTGGCCCCGGTGCCGCTCTCGGTGCTGGACCTGGTCACCGTGGGCAGCGGCAGCACCGCCTACGCCTCCTTGCGTACGAGCGTCGACATCGCGCGGCTCGCCGAGTCCCGCGGCTACCACCGGCACTGGGTCGCGGAGCACCACTCCATGCCCGGGGTCGCCAGCTCCTCCCCGGCCGTGATCCTGGCCCACCTGGCGGCCCACACCTCGCGGATCCGGCTCGGCTCGGGCGGCGTCATGCTGCCCAACCACGCCCCGCTCGCCGTCGCCGAGCAGTTCGGCACGCTGGAAGCGCTCGCCCCGGGCCGGATCGACCTCGGGCTCGGCCGCGCGCCGGGCACCGACGGCCGCACGGCCGCCGCGCTGCGCGGGCCCGGGCGGCTCGACGAGGCCGCGGACGAGTTCCCGCGGCGGCTCGCGGAGCTCACCCGGTTCCTCGACGACGACTTCCCCGACGGGCATCCGTACGCCCGCGTGCACGCCGTCCCGGGCCCGGTGCAGGGTCCCGCCGGGCGGCCGCCGCTGTGGCTGCTCGGGTCCTCCGGGTTCAGCGCCCGCCTGGCGGGCGAGCTCGGCCTGCCCTTCGCGTACGCCCACCACTTCTCCGCGGCCGGGACGCTGCCCGCCCTCGACCTCTACCGGCAGAGCTTCCGGCCCTCGGCCGTCCTCGACGCCCCGTACGCCCTGATCGGGGTCTCGGCGCTGGCCGCCGACACCGCGGAGGAGGCCCGGGCGCAGGTGCTCACGGGCGCGCTGTCCATGCTGCGGCTGCGCAGCGGCCGACCGGGGCTGATCCCGACGCCGGAGGAGGCGGCGGCGTACGCGTTCTCCCCGCTGGAGCGGGAGTTCGTGGACAGCTGGCTCGCGAACGTGGTCCACGGGACTCCCGACGAGGTCCGCTCCGGCCTCGACGGCCTGGCCAAGAGGACGGGTGCCGACGAGCTGATGCTGACCTCCAACGCGCACGGCGGGGCGGCCCGGGTGCGCTCGTACGGACTGATCGCAGATGTGTACGGGATGCCGGTGCGCGAGGGCTGAGCTGACGGAGTCCGCGGATGCGGACTTCGGCTGGTTTGTTGCCGAAAGCTTGCGCGGGGATGGCCTAAGGCATCCTTAAACCGCTCGTCACCCGGGGTGGCGGGCGGTTTCTGCTGTGCTTTCACGTCTCTGACGAGCGGGTTTGCGTGGCGAGTGGTCTAGTCCTTCTTTGGTCCAAACCATTGACTAGGGCCCGGAGTGATCGCTATCACTTCTCCCACCCGACCTCTTGCTTCTCCCTCCCACCCCCCGGAGGCAGTTCATGCACATCCGTAAACCCCTCATCGCGGCCGCCGCCACGGCCGCGCTGGCAGCCGGAGCGCTGGCCGGCTTCACGGGGCTCCCCGCCGCCCAGGCCGCCGGCTCCGCCGCCGCGGCGGGCGGCGGCGGCAACGTCAAGATCGCGTACTACGACCAGTGGAGCGTGTACGGGAACGCCTTCTACCCGAAGCACCTGGACACCCGCGGCATAGCGGGCAAGTTGGATGTCATCAACTACTCGTTCGGCAACATCCACCCCACCAACCTCACCTGCTTCGAGGCGAACAAGGAGGCGGGCGACGACAACAACCCGAACGCGGGGGACGGGGCGGGCGACTCGTACGCCGACTACCAGAAGTCCTTCAGCGCGGCGGACAGCGTCAGCGGCGTCGCCGACAGGTGGGACCAGCCCATCGTCGGCGTCTTCAACCAGTTCAAGCAGCTGAAGGCCAAGTACCCGAACCTCAAGATCAACATTTCGGTCGGCGGCTGGACGTACTCCAAGTACTTCAGCGATGCCGCGAAGACCGACGCCTCCCGCAAGAAGCTCGTGTCCTCCTGCATCGACCAGTACATCAAGGGCAACCTGCCGGTCGAGGGCGGCTACGGCGGCGCGGGCAGTGCGGCCGGGATCTTCGACGGCATCGACATCGACTGGGAGTACCCGGGATCCCCCGGCGGCCACCTCGGCAACCACTACGCCCCCGAGGACAAGCAGAACTTCACGCTGCTGCTCAAGGAGTTCCGCGAGCAGCTCGACGCGTACGGTGCGGCCAACGGCGGCAAGAAGTACCTGCTGACCGCGGCCCTCCCGGCTGGCCAGGATAAGATCAAGTACATCGAGACGAACAAGATCGGCGCGTACCTCGACTACGCGAACATCATGACGTACGACATGCACGGCGCCTGGGACGGCGACGGGCCGACGTACCACCAGTCCCCGCTGAACCCCTCGGCGGCCGACCCGACCGACCCGATCGCGCCGGGCACCGAGAAGTACAGCATCAAGAACGCCATCGACTCCTGGCTCGACGGGAACGCGGCCTACGGCATCGCGGGCGGCTTCCCCGCCAACAAGCTGACGCTGGGCTACGAGTTCTACTACCGCGGCTGGAAGGGCGTCCCGGCGGGCACCGCGGGCGGCCTCGCCCAGAGCGCGACCGGCCCGTCCGCCGCCCGGCCCACCAGCCAGCAGGCCGGCATCGCCAACTACAAGGAGCTCGGCGGGATCGTCGACAACGCGGCGACGACCTTCTGGGACGACCAGGCCAAGGCCTCGTACTTCTACAAGGACGGCGAGTTCTTCACCGGCCTGAACCAGAAGTCCATCCAGGCCCGCGTCGACTACGGCAAGAGCCGCGGCCTCGCCGGCGCGATGATGTACTCGCTGCTCGGCCTGGATGCCAACGCCACGCTGCTGAACCAGATCTCGGACGCCCTCGGCGGCACCACGCAGCCGCCCACCACGCCGCCCCCGACCACGACCCCGCCGACCTCGCAGCCGCCGACCACCCCGCCGCCCCCCTCGGGCTGCACCGCCCCGGCGTACGTCGCGGGCACGGTCTACACCGGCGGCAACGAGGTCTCGCACAAGGGCCACAAGTGGAAGGCCCAGTGGTGGACGCAGAACGAGGAGCCCGGCACCACCGGTGAATGGGGCGTCTGGAAGGACCTCGGCGCCTGTTGATCTCCCCCCACCCCGCGCCGAGCGACACCCCGCCCCGCAGTTCCGGTGTCCCCGGATGCGGGGCGGAGGTGTGTCACATGGTTGCTGGATTCCCGATCCTGCTGCGTGTCGGCATCGATACGCTCGGCTACGGCTGATCCGATGCGTCTGTATGGGGGTGACCATTAGATGGTCCTGGCCCGCGACCTCGACCCCAGCGCCTCTCCGCTGGACTACTACGGCTACGAACTGCGTCGGCTGAGAGAGGCCGCGGGCCTGAAACAGGCGCAGTTGGGCGACATCATCTACTGCACGGGCTCCCTGATCGGCCAGGTGGAGTGTACGAAGCGGGTGCCGACCCGGGACTTCTCGGAGCGGGTGGACGCGGCGCTGGGGACGGACGGGACGTTCTCCCGGCTGGTGGGGCTGGTCCTGCGGAGTGTGCTGCCGACGTGGTTCCAGGCCTATGCGGAGATGGAGGCCCGGGCGACCTTCATTTCCACGTTCCAGTGCCAGTTGGTGCACGGGCTTCTCCAGACGGAGGCCTACGCGCGTGCCCTACTCGGCGTCGACCGACCTGGCAAGGTCGACGAGCTGGTGGCGGCCCGCATGGATAGGCAGCGCGCCTTGAAACGCGAGCACCCGCCCGCCTTGTGGGTGGTACTCACCGAGGCCGTGTTGCATCAGGAGGTCGGCGGTCGCGAGGTCATGCGGAGCCAGCTCACCCATCTCCTGAGTTTCCTTGACGAGCCGTGGGTGCAGATCCAGGTGTTGCCCTTCTCGGCTGGACAGCACACTGGAAATGCTCGGGTCGTTCACCCTCCTCCGCTTTGACGGCGACCCGGATTTGATCTACCAGGAGGGCTACGCCCAAGGGCATATGACGGCCAACCCATCAGTGATCGAGGAGCGTTCGGCCGGCTACGCACGGCTGCAAGCCGCGGCGCTCTCTCCAGAGCGCTCGGCCACGCTGATCGCTCGCGTAATGGAGGAACGCTATGGGAAGCAACCAGAACCCGGCGGGCGCGCTGTGGCGTAAGTCGTCGTACAGCGGGACCACCGGCGGCAAGTGTGTCGAGTGCGCCCCCCTCGGCACGGCCGCATGGCGCAAGGCCTCGTACAGCGGGTCCAACGGCGGCGAGTGCGTCGAGGTGGCTGCCCAGTCCTGCCGGGTCGCCGTGCGGGACTCCAAGCGGCCCGACGGGCCCCTGTTCGCCGTCGGCCAGGAGGCCTTCACCGCCTTCGTCCGCAGCATCTGACCGTACGGCCGAGCGGCAGCCCCCCCGGCGGGGGGGCTGCCGCGACCGGTCAGACCTGGTACTGGCCGACCGTGAGGAAGTACCGCAGCTCTTCCGGGGTGCCGTTCAGTGCCTTCTCCGCCGCCACGCGCAGCGCGTCGCTGATGCCCGGGCGGGCCAGGATCCGTACGACGGACACGCGGTCGTCCTCGGCCTGGGCGAGACGCAGGCCCGTCTTCAGGAACGCGGTCCGGTCGGCGGGGGTGCCGTCCAGAGCCGCGTTGGCTTCGCGGATGACCGCCTTGCCGGTGGACGGGTTGGCGAACAGGACCTTGAGGATGGCGACCTTGTTGTCCTCGTCCTGGGCCTTGGCGAGGCCGGTGGTCAGGAACGCGGTCCGGTCGGCGGGGGTGCCGTTCAGAGCCGCGTTGGCTTCGCGGATGACCGCCTTGCCGGTGGACGGGTTGGCGAACAGGACCTTGAGGATGGCGACCTTGTTGTCCTCGTCCTGGG
>NZ_JBWKCE010000002.1:154320-687251 GCF_056436685.1 Streptomyces sp. NPDC043680
CCTTGGCGAGGCCGGTGGTCAGGAACGCGACCCTGTCCTCCGGGGTGCCGTTCAGAGCCGCGTTGGCCTCCCGTATGACCGACTTGCCGGACGCCGGGTCGGCCAGGATCTTGGCGATGGCCACGGCGTTCTCCGTGTCCGAGCCCACCACCGTGCCGGCCGGCATCGACGCCGACGCCGTGACCGGCGCGGCGGCGGCCGGCGACGGGGTGGCGAGCAGCAGGGCCGGAGCCAGGGCGCCGGCGGTCAGGGCGAGCGCGGCTCGGGTCAGTTTCATGGTTCCCCCCAGTCGAAAGGCTGTCCGGGTCTCGACAGCCAGACGATCTTCGCAAGGGGGTCTGACAATGGCCCACAAAGCTCGGCCCTTCGGTTCCGCTCTCGGGCGAGTCTCATACTTCCGGGCCAGCCCGCCCCGCACCCCTGTCACACCAGGGGGTGCGGGGCAGGTCCGGCGGACGGAACGGTGCCGCGCCCGCGCCCGAGGCGGAAGCGGCGTCGGCCGCCTGGCGCCGGATCATGCGGGCGATCACGTCCGGGGCCACGGCCCGCGAGTACAGCCAGCCCTGCCCCGTATCGCACCCGACGCGCCGCAGGCGTGCGGCCTGACCGGCGGTCTCCACACACTCCGCGGTCACCGTCAGGCCGAGCCGGTGCGCCAGTTGCACCAGGGCCTCGACGATGGTCTCGTCGGCCGGGTTCGGGTGGGTGCCCTCCTCGTAGCGGAAGCCGCGGACGAAGGAGCCGTCCAGCTTCAGCACGGACACCGGCAGCCGGCTCAGGTAGGCCAGGTTCGAGTAGCCGGTGCCGAAGTCGTCGATGGCGATCCGCACGCCCATGTCGCTGAGCGCCTGGAGTGCCTGCAGGGGCCGCCCGGCGGAGCCCATCACCGCCGATTCGGTCAGCTCCAGCTGCAACAGCTGCGGGGCCAGACCGGTGTCGGCGAGGATCTCCGCCACGTCGCCGACCAGGTCGGAGTCCCAGACCTGCCGCACGGCGACGTTGACGGAGACGAAGACCGGGGTGTCGCCGGGGTGCTCGATCTGCCAGCGCCGGGCCTGCCGGCAGGCGGTCTGGAGGACCCACCGCCCCAACTGGACGATGGACCCGTCCTCTTCCGCAATTCCGATGAACCGATTCGGCGTCAACATGCCGAACTGCGGGTGGTTCCAGCGCACCAGCGCCTCGACTCCGCGCACGGTCCCGCTCTCCAGGTCCACGAGCGGCTGGTACTCCAGCTCGAACTCCCCCCGCTCCACCGCCGGTCTCAGGGTGGAGCTCAGGGCCTGGCGGGTCATCCGGTGGGCGTTGCGCTCCGGGTCGAAGAGCGTCCAGCGGGCCTTTCCGTCCGCCTTCGCCCAGTACAGCGTGGTGTCCGCGGCCTGCATCAGCCCGGTCGCCGAGGTTCCGGCCGCAGCCCGTTCCACCACGCCGATGGAGGCCGAGACCGACAGCCGCTGCCCGGCCAGCTCGAACGGCTCCTGCACGGCGGCCAGGACGCTGCGGGCCAGGTCCGCGAGCTGCTCGGTGCCGGTGGAGTCCTCGACCAGCAGGGCGAATTCGTCGCCGCCGAGCCGTGCCACCAGGTGCCCGCCCGTACGCCCGTAGCCGGACTGGTCGGCGCACTGGGTCAGCCGGGACGCGACGGCGGTCAGCAGCCGGTCCCCGACCCGGTGGCCCAGGGTGTCGTTGACCGCCTTGAACCCGTCCAGGTCCAGGTAGCACAGCCCGATCCGGCCCGTGCCGCCGTGCTCGAACGAGGAGGCCTCCAGGGCGGCGGAGAGCCGCTCGAAGAACAGCGCCCGGTTGGGCAGCCGGGTCACCGGGTCGTGCATCTGGAGGTGGCGCAGCCGGGCCTGGAGATCACGCCGGTCGCTGATGTCGGCCACCGACAGCAGGACGTCCCGGGTGCCCGGTACCGGCCCGAGGATGACCTCGGTCCACAGCGAGTGCCCGTCGGGGTGCTTGAGCCGGCGGGTGCAGCGCAGCCGGGCCTGCCGGCCGCGCAGCACCTCCTGGTAGGCCTGCCAGGTACGGGTCTCGGCGGCCAGGTCGACCAGGTCGGCCGCGCACTGCTCGACGAGGGCGTGCGGCTCGGTGCCGAGGAGCCCGGCGAGGGCGGCATTGGCGGCGACGACGTAGCCCTCGCGGTCGACGACGGCCATGGCGAGGTGGGCCGCGTTGAATGCGGCCCGGTAGTCGCGCAGTTCGGACTCCGTGCGGGTCGGTGTGGTCGGCATGGCCGGCACTGCTGGGTGACGCTGCGTAATGGCCGATCGGATGCTGTCGGCCGCCGAACCGGTTCCTTCTGAGGTTCCGCTCACCGTTGGCTCCCGCAGTGTTCGTCGGTGTCCGTGCAGGAAAGTGTGCCGATCATAGAGGCAGCCGGACGGCCCTATCCAGCGGCGTCGCCGTGTGGGGGGCGACACTTCGGCGTGCTGACGGTTCGTCGGCCGGTTCGGGCTCGATCGTTTCTGCGCAGCTGTGAGCGTCCGAAGGCCCTCACTGATCTCGCGTGATCGGTCGTGACGTTCTGTAGGCAATCGAGTGAACCACCGGGGTCACCGACTTGCCGTATTGCTCACTCGTGTGGGGCAGTGGAACAGGGCATTAGTAAGACAATCCCCTCAAGGTGGACCGAAATGGTACGAATCCACCACCGGAGGTCGATGTGCCGCGACAGCAGACACCCGGGGGAGTGGACCGCTCCCGCGTCAGAAGCACGGCGGCTGCGCTCACTTCCCTGACGGCGCTCGCCGCCATGTCGCTCGTCGCGGGGCCCGCGGTGGCCGACACCGGGGCCGGGCCGTGCGCGCTCGCCCGTACCTCGGCGCACCACTCCCTCGGGCTGGACACCTGGAACCGGGCCTACCCGCGGCCGCAGCGCACCCTCAACGCGGTCATGGTCTTCCTCTCCTTCCCCGACCACCGCGCCGCCCTGACACCCGAGCAGTTGAGCGGCGACTACTTCCCCGCCACCAGCGACTTCTTCGAGCGGGCCTCCTACGGGAGGTTCCGCCTGGTCCCGCATCCGCAGAAGCAGTGGATCCAGATGCCCAGGCCGTCCACCGCGTACGGGATACAGCGCGACTGGGCCGCGGAGGACCGGGCGGCCTATCTGCGGGACGCGGTCGCCGCCGCCGACCCGGGGGTGGACTTCGCCCAGTACGACGTCGTGTACTTCGTCGCGGACCCGGAGGCGCCCGGAGTGGACTCCGATGCCACCAAGGTCGTCAACTTCGATCGGCCGATCACCGCCGACGGGACGGAGCTGCGCCGCATCGTCACCGTCTTCGAGCACCACCCGCCCGACCGCAACGTGCTGGCGCACGAGACCGGGCACGTCTTCGACCTGCCCGACCTCTATCACCGGCCGACGGACGGAAAGGGCGACTGGGACACGTACGTCGGCGACTGGGACGTCATGGGCAGCCAGTTCGGGATGTCCCCGGACCTCTTCGCCTGGCACAAGTGGAAGCTCGGCTGGCTGGACGCCTCCCAGGTGGACTGTGTGCAGTCGGGCTCCTCGCTGCACACCCTCCAGCCGCTCGGGCAGTCCCCGCAGCCGGGCGGTACGGGCGGGACCCGGCTCGCGGTGATCCGTACAGGGCCCGGCAGTGCGGTCGCGGTCGAGGCGCGGGGCTCGGCCGGCAACGACGGGGACGCCTGCACCGAAGGGGTCCTGGTCTACCGGGTCCGCAACGAGGCGGCGTCGGGCGGCGGGCCGATCGAGGTGCTGGACGGACATCCGGGCACGGAGGCGTGCTGGGACCGGTCGGTGTTCCCGCCGCTGGCGGATGCCCCGCTGGAGGTGGGGCAGTCGTTCACCGTCCCCGGGGAGCGGATCCGCATCGAGGTGGCGGACCGGACCCCGTCCGGCGCGTTCACGGTGAAGATCACCACGTGACGGGCGCCGGCCGGCTCCCGGTACGACGAAGAAGGCCCCCACTCGCGTGGAGGCCTTCTTCCGTCTGTGCGCCGCCAGGGACTCGAACCCCGGACCCGCTGATTAAGAGTCAGCTGCTCTAACCAACTGAGCTAGCGGCGCTTGCTGACGAGGTAGACATTAGCAGGCCGGGGCCCGGAAGGAAAAATCGATATCCGCAGCTCGGGCGGCGCGGACGTACGCCCAGAGGAGGGCCTCCGGTCCGGGCAGCCACGGGGTCCGGGTGTCGGGTGCGACGAGCCAGCGGGACGGGCCGGGGGCGGACGCGTCGAGCGGCGGCACGGTGACGGCGTCGCCGCGGCCGTGGCAGAGCGGCGCGGGCACGGGCCTGCCCCACTCCTCCCACTCCAGCAGGGCGGGCAGCCGGTGGGCGGTCCCGGTGGCGGCGAAGAGCAGCATCCGGCCGCGGTGCACGGCGACGGGCCCGGAGCCGGGGCCCTCGCCCCAGAGCAGGTCGAGCATGCGGCGCCCGACCACGAGCGGGACGTTGACGACGTCGAAGGCGGTCCCGCAGGGCAGCACGGCGGGCGCGGCAGCCCGCGCCTCCCACAGCGCGAGGGTGCTCCGCGGATGGGCGCAGGCGGAGGTGAGCCAGGCGGCGCCCTGGGGGGTGACGTGCGCGGGGGTGCGGGTGTCGCGGGCGGAGGCGGTGGTGAGCGTCGTCATGCCTTCCGGTGTACCGGGGGTAGCGGCCCGGTTTCCGGGAGTTACGGAAAACCGGGACAGGAAGGGTTTTGCTGGGCTATGTTGCGCCCCGCATATGCCACCTGCCTCCGGCGGTCTGCCCATGCCGCCCCGCCCGGCGTCTCCTCGGCCGCGCCCGGACGGCCCCTTTGTCCTCCCCTAGTCCGCGTCCGGGGATGTGCCGCGCTGGAGGGATTCGCCGAACTCGATCATCTTGAGGGCGTAGTCCTCGGTCCACTCGGCCTCCTCGGCGATCACCGCCGGGGGCAGCCGGTCGAAGCGGCGGGGGTCGGCCAGCTGGGCCGCCGCCACCGCCTGGAACTCCATCGCCCGCTCCTGCGCCGCCCTGAAGGCGAGCGTCAGCTCGGTGGCCCGGGCCAGCAGCTCCCGCGGGTCCTCGATCGACTCCAGATCGAAGAAGTGCTCCGGATCCGCGGCCGCCTCCGAGGGCTCGAAGAGCAGCGGCGCGGGCCGCAGCCTCCGCTCGGTCCGCTCGGGCTCTGCCATGCGTGTCCTCCTGCTGCGCGTTCGGGTTCCTTCCGGGCCACCCTCCATTGTCCAACGCCGTGCAAGAGGGCCTCGCCTCACGCCGTGACCGCCGCCTTCGCCGCCACCTCGTCCAGGACGCCCGCCAGCTCCTGCGCCAGGCCCTCCGGCGCCCGGAACCCCCCGGTCCCGCCGTCGACCAGCTCGCCGATGAAGGGGATCGCCACCGACCGCTCCGCCGGCAGCATGCCGATCCGGTCGAGCACCGGCCGGAGCATCTCACGGCCGGAGCGCCGCCGGAGGGGCCCCCGCTGTAGCTGACCAGGCCCACCGGCTTGCCCTGCCACTCCCGGTAGAGGAAGTCGAGGGCGTTCTTGAACGGGGCGGTGAAGCCGGCGTTGTACATCGGCAGGACGAAGAGGAAGGCGTCGGCGGCGTCGACCACCGCGCTCCAGTCGCGCGTGTGCTGGTGGGTGTAAATCCCGCTGGAGGCGTACTCCGGCTCGTCCAGGAACGGCAGGGCCAGCTCGCCGAGGTCCACCTCGACCACCTCGAAGCCGCCGCGGGCGCGCGCCTGCCCGGCGACCCAGTCGGCGACCGGCCGGGCGGCGGAGGTGGGGCGGACGGAGGCGGAGAGGACGAGCAGGCGGGGCGACCCGGACGCGGCGGTAGGGGTGGTCATGGTGGTCATGGCGGTCATGTCGAGCTCCTTTGTTGACGTGTCAGCCATAGAAGCCGGTTACTAGGTGACATGTCAACCAGGTAGGTGATGTGTCATCCACTCGGTTAGGGTGAGCACATGACCGCACCCGGGCCCCGCTGGCTCACCCCCGCCGAACAGGACGCCTGGTACGCGTGGCGGCGGATGTTCCCGCTCGTCAACGCCGACATAGCCCGCGACCTCAACCAGGACAGCGGCCTTTCGGAGGCCGACTACGACGTACTGTCGGTGCTCGGTTCCACCGACGGCCACCGCCTGCGCATCAGCACCCTCGCCGGACACATGCAGTGGTCCCGCAGCCGTCTCTCCCACCAGCTCACCCGCATGGAGCAGCGCGGCATCGTCCGCCGCGAGGAGGTCGCCACCGACGGCCGCGGCGCCGAGGTGGTCCTCACCGATGCGGGGGTGGAGGCGATCATGACCGCGGCCCCCCTGCACGTGGAGTCCGTACGCCGCCACCTGATCGACCTGCTCGACCCGGAGCAGCTGCGCACCTTCGCCGAAGTGGGCGAGCTGCTCCGCGAACGCAGGGGCATCCAGCGCAAGAGGTGACTCAGGGCCGCCAGACCACCCGGTGCTCCGCCAGGTGCGCCAGCACCGAGTGGTTGGCCTCCCAGCCGTCGGGGAACTTCACCGTCACCCCCAGCTGCACCGGTTCCGTGGACGGATGCTCGTCCAGCAGCTCCGCTATCCCCGCCCGCGCCACCACCACGCAGGCGTGCCGGTGCCGCGAGGCCAGCACGCACAGCCGGCCCGTCTCCAGGTGGAAGGCCGTCGCGTCCGGGCGCCCGGACAGCGGGTGCAGCACCACCGTCAGGTCGTACTCCCGGCCCTGGAGCCGGTTCGCGGTGTCCACCGTGACCCCCCGGACCCCGAGCGAGGCGAGCGCCGCGCGGACCGCGGCCGCCTGGTCGCGATGGGCGGTCCCGACCGCGATCCGGTCCGCCGTCAGCGCACCCGGGAGCGCCGACTGCTCGTCCGTGGTCACCGCCCCGCGGTCCAGCGCGCGCCGCACCACCAGGGCCACCGCCCGCACCGCCTCCGGGTCCGTGCGCGGGGTGTGCCGGGCCGGCAGTTCCAGCAGCCCCCAGCCCGACTCGGCGGCCTCGTCCAGGACGCGGTCCGGGCCGCTCCCGTCCGAGGGCACCCCGAAGGCGAGCCGCCGCTCGCCCGGCCCGGTGCCGCTGCGGAACTGCGTGTACGGGTAGAAGGCGCGCGACACCAGCGGCGCGGCCGTCGCCGGGAGCCGCCAGGACACGGGCAGCCGGTGCTGCGGCAGCTGCGGGTTGTGCGCCAGCAGGGTGGACACGGCCGAGGCCGAAGGGTCGTAGGACAGCCCGGCCCACTGCTCCGCGCCGACCACGCTGAAGGGGTCCAGCTGCCCCGGGTCCCCAACGAACAGGGCCCGCTCGAACAGGCCCGCCACGGCCAGCAGCGCGTCGGAGCGCATCTGGTACGCCTCGTCGACGATGGCGTGCTCCCAGGGCTCGGCGTCCTTGACGTACGCCCACTTCGCCGCCGTCGAGATGGTCACCGGCAGCTCGGCGAGATCCGCCGGCTTGGCCGAAAGCGTCACCGAGGGCAGTTCACGCAGCGCCGGGTCGTACGCCTCCCCGTCGCTGCTGTGCAGGCGGCCGACCCTCAGCTCCGGGTCCTTGTCGGCGAGCCGCAGCACCAGGTCGTCGACCTGGGCGTTGGTCTGCGCCACCACCATCAGCCGCCGCCCCGCCGCGGCCAGCTCCCGGGCGGCCCGCACCACCAGCGTGGACTTCCCGGCGCCCGGCGGGGAGTCGACGACCACGCCCCGCTCGGTGCCGTGGAGCGTGTCGCGCAGGATGGCGGCGGTCGCCTCGGCGGCGGCGGTGCCCGGATCGAAAACGGTGCTCACAGGAGGTCCTCGTCGGTCACGGCGTCGGGCAGCGGAGCGGCGGCCGGCCCTGATCCCGGCGGGCCGCCGTGGGTCCACGGGGTCCGCTCCGGCTCCGGGAGTTTCGGGCCGCCGCGGGCGTCGTGCTCGAACAGCGTCCAGCACACCCGGTCGCCCTTCTCCGGCACCGAGCCCGGTTCCGGCTCCCTGCCCCGGCCCATCTTGTCGAGCAGCCGCAACACCAGCCGCCCGTCGTCCTCCCAGCGTACGAACTGGGCGCTCTGCGGGCGCCCGTCCAAGGAGCGGAACACCTTCGGGCCGCGGTCGCCGTAGTCCTCGGCGAGCTGCGGCCGGTCCTCCGTGGCCACCGTGACCAGCGGCCGGGGGCTGGGCCGCTTGGAGTCGGTCCATTCCATCAGCACCTCGGTGACCTCGCCCGCGAACGCCTCGCCCGCAAGGCGCCGACCCGCCATCACCAGCGGGTCGTCCAGTGCCTCCTGCGCGTCGAGCCGGACCTGCTCGGTCTCCCGGGTGGCCAGCTTCTGTGCCGCGGTCACCGCGTCGTCGCGGCGCGGCTGCGGCGGCTCGCCCGCCCGGACCCGGTCCCGGTGCCCGGTGTAGGACCAGCGGTCGCGGGTCCAGCGCTCCTCGGCCCGCTCCCCGGCCGGCAGCGCGCGCAGCAGTTCCAGGGACCGCCACACCGCGTCCCAGGTCGGCCGCATCTGCCGCTCCACGAGCGCCCGCACCCCGTCCTCGGCGCGCGCGAGCGCCCGGGCGTCGGGCGGCCCGTCGGCCCGCGCGGCGTCGTAGCGGGCCATCGCCGGGGCCAGCAGCCTGTTGTCGAAGGCCGGGTCGGTGGCCGGGCCCGCGGGCGGGACCAGCAGCTGGCCCTCCCGGTCGCGCTCCAGCTCGGCCCGCAGGGCGGCCTCCGCGCCCGTCTCCCCCTCCGGCGGGGCTATCCACGCCAGCAGCGCGCCCAGGTGCTGGTCTTCCAGGTTGCTCTGGCCGGTCGCCCAGTGCCGGCCCAGCAGGTCCGTCGCCGCCAGCAGCATCGACGCCCCCGGGACCCGGGCCCGCTCCCCGAGGTGGGTGAGCCAGCGGCCCAGCAGGGGCACCCGGGCGGGCGCCGGATACGGGTTCTCCGGATCCTCCTCCGCCGTCCGGCGAAACCGCATCGACCGCCCCAGCAGCCGTACGTACTCGATGCCCGCCCGGCTCGGCACGATGAGCTGCGGGGCGTCCAGGCACAGCTCGGCCTCGACCTTGCTCCGCGCGCCGGTCTCCGGGTCGGTCTCGGTCCGCTCCACGTACTCGACCTCGTCCGCGTACGCCTCCACGTACGGCAGCACCAGGTCGGCCAGGTCCGCCAGGAACGCCCAGCGCAGGTCCCGGTCGCGCGGCTGCGGAACCACCAGCAGCCGCGGCTCGGCCGGATCGGTGCCGACCAGGGCGCCCAGCGGAGCCCCGGTCTCGCCTGCCGTGGTCAGCGGTACGAAGACCAGCGGGCGCTCGCTCAGATGCCGGTGCCGTACGGTCGCGAGCGGCCGGGCCAGGCCCGCCCGGACGGCCTCCAGCCGGGCGAGGGTGCTCAGCAGGGACATGCGCTCGCCTCCAGGGCCTCGGCGCGCAGCCGCGCCGCCCGCTGGAGCGCGGCCGCGGTCGGGTCCTCGGGGAAGCCGGCCCCGGCGGCGGCCGCGAGGGCCTGCTCGACGGTGGTGAGGGCGCCCAGCTCCCCGCGTACGGAACGGCCGAGCGCGCTCACCTCGTCGGCGGCGCGGGCCCGCTCACGGCAGTGGAAGGCCAGCTCGCAGGCGGCCAGGCATTCGGGGGCGTAGGCGGCGGGGACGGCCGCGACCGCCTCGGCGAGCTCCTCGGCGGGCCGTGCGGGATCGAAGCCGAGCCCCTCGGGCAGGGCCGCGGCGAGCTCCTCCACTCCGGTCAGCCGGTGCAGCTGGCGCCGGGTGACCGCGCGCTCCCGGCGGACGTCCACGGCTGCGGCGGCGGGCTGGTTGGAGAAGTCCTTGGGGCAGACGAGCAGGACGGTGTGCCCGACCTCGGCGTCGGGGACCTTCGCGGCGGTCTTCTCCAGGGCGAGGACGTACACGGCGGCCTGCCGGGCGGCGGCGCCGACCTTGGCGGGGTCGGCCGCGCCGTCGAGCAGCGGGAACGACTTGATCTCCACGACGGTCCAGCGGCCGTCGGGATGCACCACGACGGCGTCGGGCTCCAGGTAGGCCGGGGTGCCCGCGACCTCCAGGGCCAGCATCGGATGGTCCAGCAGGGTCCAGGCCCCCGCGGCCGTGGCCTCGCGCAGCGCGAGCGCGGTGCGTGCGGCGCGGCCCTCGGGCCCGGCGGCGGTGAGATCGGGGACCAGGGCGCCCGGGCCGGGCGGCTCGGCGGCTCCCGGTCCGGCGCCCGCGCCCAGGTGCTCGTGGACCAGCCGCAGCAGCTCGGCTCCGCCGTCGCCCTTGACCTTCGCCTCGAAGGAGTTCCCGCGGACGATGGCGAACTGCGACTGGCCGAAGGCTGCGGGCGAGCCGAGCGCCGAGGCGAGTGCGTTCTTGTCCACCCCGGCGCCGTCCAGGAGGGCGCGTCTACGGCAGCCGGGGTTGGCGGCGAGCGCCGCGATCGCACGGGCGTCGAGCGGACGGGGCGGCACGGCGGGGCCGCGCAGGTCAGCGAGCCGCTGCCGCAGAGTCGTCGTCGGAGGCGGGCCGCTGGGCGGGTAGGAGCTCACGGGCGGAAGTGTCCCATCCGCCACTGACAATCGTGGTCTTCCTGCGGAAACCGGCCGTCCCGGCGGCCGATGCGGTGGTCCCGGCGGCCGGCCCGGTGGGCCCGGCGGCCGCGGCTCCGGCGGGCGGGCGGCGTGCGAGGGCGTACCCGAGGCCCATGACGGCGGCCCCCGCGACCGCGTCGAGGAAGTAGTGGTTCGCCGTGCCCATCACCACGAGCGTCGTGAGGGCGGGGTAGGCGATGCCGAGCGCCCGCAGCAGCGGGTGGCGCCCGTGCCGCCACAGCAGGATCCCGCACCACAGGGCCCAGCCGACGTGCAGGCTCGGCATGGCCGCGTACTGGTTGGTGAGCCCGCCGAACCCGCGCGGGGCACTGGCCTCGGCGCCCCACCAGCCGTACGGGCTGTACTGGGCCATGGTGTCGGTGAACCCGTACGCCGCGTCGAGCAGCCGGGGCGGGCAGGTGGGCATCAGCGAGAACCCGACGAGCCCGAGCAGGGTGGAGACCACCAGCCAGCTGCGGGCCGCCCGGTAGTGCTGCGGGCGGCGCAGGTAGAGCCAGACCAGCACCGCCGGGGTGACGAGGTAGTGCAGGGAGGCGTAGACGAAGTCGGCGGGTATGCCGAGCGGTCCGTGGTGCGAGAACAGCCGGTTGAGGGGGCGTTCGAAGTCGATGTGGAGCAACTCCTCGGCCCGCAGGATCGCGAGTCCGTGGTCGACGGCGAGGTGGACGTCGCCGCGGGCGAGGAGCCTGCCGCCGGAGTACGCGCCGTAGACGAGCCCCAGGAGCAGCAGTTCGGCCCACCAGCGGGTGGGCTTCTGCCGGTTAGTCATACGGCGTAAGACGGCTGTTCGACCGGATGGGTTGCTTGGGCCGCGTGGTGTTCATCTGATGGATGATGGTCGGACGATGTCATGACATGAATCGGAATGAACTTCTCAGAACCGGAGAAAACGCATGGCCCCCCGCATCCTCCTGGCCCGGCATGGCCAGACGGCGTGGTCCCGCCTCGGCAAGCACACCGGGCGGACGGACGTGCCCATGCTGGAGGAGGGCAGGCAGGGCGCGAAGCTGCTCGGCGAGCGGCTCGCCCGCGACCCGTGGCGCGGGCTGCCGGGCGTGGAGGTCCGCACCAGCCCGCTGGCCCGCGCGAGCGAGAGCTGCGAGCTGGCCGGCTTCGGCGTCCGGGCGGAGCCGTGGGACGCGCTGATGGAGTGGGACTACGGCGAGTACGAGGGCATGACCCCGGCCGAGATCCAGGCGGTCCGCCCCGGCTGGCTGATCTGGCGCGACGGCGTGCCGGGCGGGGAGACCGTCGCCGACGTCGCCGCCCGCGCGGACGAGGTCGTCGCCTGGGCCCGCTCGGCGGAGCGCGACGTGCTGGTCTTCGCGCACGGCCACATCCTGCGCACCCTGGCCGCGCGCTGGCTCGGCCTGGAGGCCTCCTTCGGGGCCCGCATCCGGCTCGACCCGACCTCCCTGTCGGTGCTGGGCTGGGCGTACGGCGCCCCGGCGCTGGAGCGGTGGAACGACACGGGCCACCTGGACCTGGACGCGTAGTCCGCCGCCCCGCCGCCCCGCCGCAACCCGGCCCCGGCCGCCGGGGCGGGGCCTTCGGGTCAGACCGAGGCGTGGCGGGTCAGGAAGGCGCCCACGCGGGGGCTGCGCTGGTGGGGGACCAGGGTGCGGGCCGTCTCCGACAGCATCGAGCGGATCCGCGTCGACTGGACCTCGGTGAGCAGGTCCATGACCCGGCCGCCGGCCCAGGCCGCCTCGTCGGGGGCGCCCGCGCGAGCCAGGTTGTCCGCGAGCTCGGCGGTGTAGAGGGCCACGTTCCGGGCGAAGTGCGGATCCTGGAGGTCCGCCGCGCGACGGGCGTGCCGGGCGGCACGGGCATGCTCCCCGAGGGCCGCCCAGCACCGCGACTCCAGCGATTCCAGCTCGGCCTCGCCGAAGAAGGACATCCACTCCGGGTCGGCGGTCGCCGGGCCCCGGGAGAACTCCGTGTGCGCGCGGTTCAGCGCCTCCTCGCAGGCCTTGCGGTCACCGAGCCCGGCCCAGCCGCCGGCCTCCCGCAGGGCCAGCAGGGACAGCAGCCGCGGGGAACCGAGGGAGCGGGCGGCGCGGCGGCCCGCCTGGGCCGCCCGTACCGACTCGCGCGGGCGCCCGCAGTCCCGGGCCAGGAACGCCATGTTGCTGAAGGCGTGCGCCTCCAGGCCCGCGTTCCCCGAGACCCGGGCCGTGGCCAGTGCCTCCGCGTAGTGGGAGCGGGCGTCGTCGAAACGGCCGGAGTCGTGGGCCAGCCAGCCCACGGAGATGGCCAGTTCGCCCGCGCCCGCGTGCAACCGGTCCTCGGTGGACTGCCGCGACGTGCCCGCGTCGAGCAACGCGTAGGCGGTGCGCAGGGGTTCGGCCGCCCTGCGGTACAGGGCGTCGGCCCCGTGCCGGTCGTCCAGCAGCCGGATCCGGCGTACGGCGTCCTCGACGGCGGCGGCCTCGGCCTCGCCGGCTCGGGAGGGCGCCCGGCGGGTGTCGCCGGGCAGGGTGAGGCCGAGCGTCGCGGCCGCCACGGTCGCGGAGCCGCCCGCCATGAACGCGCGACGCAGCACGTCGCTCTCCTTGGGTGGGGTGGGGTGGCGCTGCGCGGAGCGGCCCCGGACCGCCTCGCGCGGGGAGAATCCCAGGTCGGCCAGGGTCCGGCCGGGGAACATGTGGCTGAAGACCCGCTCGTAGGCGTAATTGGGACAGCGGATCTCGCCGGACTCGACCCGGCCGATGTAGCGGGCGTCGCAGGAAACCGTTTCTCCGATCTCCTTCGCCGCCCGGCGCACCAGGGCGGCGAACTCGGCCGGGGAGTGCTGGCCGCGCAGCCGCCGGAACGTCTGGTTGGGTGAGTGGGGGAACGCCGCCATGGACGTGGCCTCTCTGGCAAGGGACGCACCGCCGGTCCTGTGACGACCTGGGTCCGGCGCGCATGAACGTACCGCCAGAGCAGGCCTCTTGAGGCGGTGTTTGCCTACAAAACGGATATCTCACCCACGATCCGCCATGAAGTGCCATCCTTTGCAGCGTCTTGGCGCCGCACCCGTTGACGTTTCCGTGCGTTGGACGGGTGGGGGCGGGAGGCGACTCCCGCCCTGTCCGTACGTGGATGAAGGAGGTCCCGATGGCGGAGGGCGGCATGGAGAGCACTGGAACGAACACCGCGCCCGCACCGGGCGCGCCCCCTGTCCCGCTCGTCTCGATCCTCCCGGTGGTGGCCGCCGACGCACCGGACCTGGTGACCGTGCCCGCCCGGCAGGGGCTGGAGGCCGTGGACATCATCCGCCGCGCCGCGAGCCCGGCCGGCGGGGTCGGCCCGGTCCTGCACGACGGCTCCGGCGGCACCCTCGGCTTCCTCGTCCCGCCCGGCACCGCCGACGGCTGGGACCTGCCGGGCAGTGCGTGTACGCAGACCAACGGGCGCGGCATGCGCTTCGGGGACGTCTCGCCCTCCGCGGGCGCCACCGGCTGGCTGCTCCCGCCCGAGGCCGTCGGGCCGGTCACCGACCCGGAGGTGCTGCGCGCCGCGCTCGGCGAGGCGGCCCGCCTGATCGAGGCCGCGGACAACTGCCGCTGACGGCGGCGGGCTCCTGACCGGTGACAATGGGGTGGTGGCAGGCAAGGGAAAAGGCAAGCAGCAGCAACGGCGGGGGGCCGCCGAGGCGGTCGTCGGAGAGGTGGACGGCGGCCGGGCCGAACTGCTCCCGGACCGTGAGCGTGCCGACGCCTGGACCCTGCTGATCGACGGGGCGCCGCAGTCGCACGTGGACCTGGCCGATCCGCGCCACCTGGACTTCGCCTACCAGCGGCGGATCGGGCACCTGATCGACCTCGTCGCGCCCGCCCGGCAGCCGCTGAACGTGGTGCACCTGGGCGGTGGCGCCTTCACCCTCGCCCGCTACACGGCGGCCACCCGCCCCCGCTCCACCCAGCAGGTGGTGGAGATCGACGCCGCCCTGGTGGCCTTCGTACGGGAACACCTGCCGCTGGACCAGCAGGCGCGGGTCCGGGTCCGGGCGGTGGACGCGCGCGCGGGGCTCGCCAAGGTGCCGGACGGCTGGGCGGACCTGGTGATCGCCGACGTGTTCAGCGGGGCGCGCACCCCCGCGCACCTGACCAGCGCCGAGTTCCTGGACGACGTACGCCGCGCCCTCGCGCCCGGCGGGTGGTACGTGGCCAACCTCGCGGACGGCCCGCCGCTGGCGCACCTGCGCGGCCAGATCGCCACGGCCGCCTCCCGCTTCGCCCACCTGGCGCTGGCCGCCGACCCGGTGGTGTGGCGGGGGAAACGCTTCGGCAACGCCGTGCTGCTGGCCGCGGACCGGGAGCTTCCGGTGGCCGAGTTCACCCGCCGGGTGGCGAGCGACCCGCACCCCGGCCGGGTCGAGCACGGCCGGGCCCTCGCGGACTTCACGGGCGGCGCGGCAGCGGTCGCGGACGCCTCCGCAGTGGCCTCGCCCGAGCCTCCGCCGTCGGTGTTCCGCTAGTGCTGTGACCGGAAAGGTCCACCGGGTCGCGCCGCCCGGCACGGCACCTCGCTGCGTTGTCGGACCGCGCAAGTACGTCCAGTACGAGCCGCGGGCCTCCGCCTTGCGATGCACCGCACCGGACAACGCGACCCGGCAAACCTTCCCGGCCACAGCACTAGGCACCGCAGATCCGGCTCAGGGGTCGACGATCTCCACCGTCGGCGGATGGTCGTGCCAGGTGCAGAACACCGACACCTCGCGGTTGTCGAGGGTGAACGTGACCCGGATCCAGAAGTCCTGCTTCCACACCTGCATCCGCCAGCCCGCCGCCGGGGTCGCCGAGACCAGCTCGGCCGAGGAGGTCCCGAGGTCGAAGACGACCCGGCCGCCCGAGACCGTGTAGCCCTTGACCCGGTCCGGATCCCCCGCCGGCGGCTGCCCGGCCGGGCGCGTGGCCGGTGCCGCCGCCCTCGGCGCGGACTTGGCGGGAGAGGGGTCCGCCGACGGGGACGCCGATGAGGACGGGGCCGGGCTCTCGGACGGCGAGGCGGAGGGGGACGGCGCGTCCGGCGGGGACGGGCGCTGCGTGGAGGAGGACAGCGGCTGCGTGGCCAGCGGCACCGCCAGCGGGGGATCGTAGGCGGTTCCGGACATGACCGTGTGCACGCCCCACCAGGACAGCGTCACCGCCGCCCCGGTCGCCAGCGTCCAGGCGAAAACATGTACAAGTCCTCGGTGCATCAGCGCACATACTGCACCACGCGTCCCAGGGGCCGGCCGACACCCCGCCCGGTCCCCCGAATGGACTACGGTGCGGGCCATGGCAAGTGTGCTCGTGGTCGAGGACGACCAGTTCGTACGATCCGCTCTGATCCGGCACCTCACCGACGCCTCGCACGCCGTGCGCAGCGTCGGCACGGCCCTGGAGGCCCTGCGCGAGGTCGCACACCACCGGTTCGACGTGGTCATCCTGGACCTCGGGCTGCCCGACCTGGACGGGTCGGAGGCGCTGAAGATGCTGCGCGGCATCACCGACGTGCCCGTGATCATCGCCACCGCCCGCGACGACGAGGCCGAGATCGTCCGGCTGCTCAACGACGGCGCGGACGACTACCTGACCAAGCCGTTCTCCGTGGAGCACCTGTCCGCCCGGATGGCCGCCGTCCTGCGCCGGGCCCGCTCCGCCGCCGGGGCCGAGCAGCCCTCGCGGGTGCTGCGCGTGGGCGGGCTGGCCATCGACCCGCTGCGGCGGCAGGCCGAGCTGGACGGGGCCGTACTTGACCTGACGCGGCGGGAGTTCGACCTGCTGGCCTTCCTCGCCGGGCGGCCCGGGGTGGTCGTCGCGCGGCGCGAGCTGCTGGCCGAGGTGTGGCAGCAGTCGTACGGCGACGACCAGACCATCGACGTGCACCTGTCCTGGCTGCGCCGCAAGCTCGGGGAGACCGCCGCCAGCCCGCGCTACCTGCACACGCTGCGGGGGGTCGGGGTCAAGCTGGAGCCGCCCCGGTGAGGAGAGCGCAGTGAGATGGGCCCTGGTCAAGGTGTGCCTCGCGGTCACCGCCATGGTGGTCGTGGCCTTCGCCGTACCGCTCGGGCTGGTCGTCCAGGAAATGGCCAGCGACCGGGCCTTCTCCAACGCCGAGCGGCAGGCCGCCACCATCGGGCCGACCCTGTCCATCACCACCGACCCCGTGCAGCTGCGCAAGGCCGTGGAGTCCACGCAGATGGGCGCGGCCCAGCGGATGGCCGTGCACGTGCCCCCGATGGACGGCAAGGTGGCGGTGGAGATCGGTGCGGGCTGGGCCGGGCCGCACGCCGTGGAGCAGACCCGGCGGATCGGGCGGGCCATGACGGTCTCGGTCGCGGGCGGCGGTTCGGCGCTGCTCCAGCCGACCGCCCTCGGCTCCGGCGACATCGCGGTGGTGGAGATCTTCGTACCGGAGAGCGAGGTCAGCAACGGCGTCGCGACCGCCTGGGTGATCCTCGCGGGCGTCGGCCTGGCCCTGATCGTGGGCTCGGTGGCGGTCGCCGACCGGCTCGGGGCCCGGCTGGTGCGGCCGGCCGAGCGGCTCGCGGACGCCGCCCACCAGCTGGGCGACGGCCGGCTCGGGGCGCGGGTGCCGGAGGCCGGGCCGAAGGAACTGCGCTCGGCGGCCGTCGCGTTCAACGCGATGGCGGACCAGGTGGTCGAACTCCTGGCCAACGAGCGGGAGCTGGCCGCCGACCTCTCGCACCGGCTGCGGACGCCACTGACGGTGCTGCGGCTCAACGCGGCCTCCCTCGGGGAGGGACCGGCCGCCGACCAGACGCGGGCGGCGGTGGAGCAGCTGGAACGGGAGGTCGACACGATCATCCGTACGGCCCGGGAACAGCGCCCCGCCTCCCAGGGCGTCACCGGCGTCGGCTGCGACGCCTCGGAGGTGATCCGCGACCGCATGGCGTTCTGGTCGGCGCTCGCGGAGGACGAGGGCCGCGAGGTCCGGCTCGCCGGGGTGGACCGCACCGTACGGATCCCCGTGGCCCGGCCGGAACTGGCCGCCGCCCTCGACGCCCTGCTCGGCAACGTCTTCCGGCACACCCCCGAGGGCACCCGCTTCGCGGTGGACGTCCACGACGCGGGCGACGCGGTCATCGTGCTCGTCTCGGACGGGGGACCGGGCATCGCCGACCCGGACGCGGCCCTGCGCCGGGGCAACGACGGCGCCCGCGACGGCTCGACGGGCCTCGGCCTCGACATCGTGCGCCGGGTCGCGGAATCGACCGGCGGCGACGTGCGGATCGGCCGTTCGGTGCTCGGCGGCACGGAGGTCAGGCTGTGGATCGCCCTGGACGACCGGGCCCGGGGCGGGGCGGGAGCCGCCCGGAGCCGGCGGGGTCCCCGACGCCGGCGGCGCAGCGGCTGACCGGGCAACCGACGTAACCCATGCGGGTCGGGGGCGCGCCTCGACGGGTGCGTGGCCGTGCGTCGGTACGGTCCGCGCCATGGACACCCTCATCTTCGGCGGGCTCCTCGCCACACTGATCGCCCTGTACCGGGAGTCGTCCCGGACCGTCGTGCTCGCCGCCTGGTGGATCCTGCTCTTCGTCGTGCTCCTGCTGACGGCACACCACCTCACCGGCAGCCTCGCCCTGACCCTGAGCTACTGACCATGGCCGTGATGCACAGCATCGTTCCGGAGACCCCGCTGGAGGGCGGCCTCCTGGGGCGGGTCCAGTTCTGGTTCGCCTGCTTCTTCACCATCGGCTGGACGGGCGTCGTCTGCGGCGGGCTCTTCTACCAGTTCGGCCTGTGGGAGTACCCCTGCCCGCTCTGCCTCGTGCAGCGGATGTTCATGCTGCTGGCGGCGACGGGCGCCGCGTACATCGTGCGGACGGCGCTCTCCGACGGGGCGGTGACGGGCCGCGACTACATGACGGGCTGGGGCCTGGCCCTGGTCGCGCTGATCGCGGGCTCCTTCGCCTCGTGGCGGCAGACCATGCTGCACGTCCTGCCCGGGGCCAAGGGGTACGGCAGCGAGGTGCTCGGACTCCACCTGTACGTGTGGGCGTGGATCCTCTTCCAGGTGTCGGTGGTGGCGATCGGCGTGGTGCTCGCCTTCGCCCACACGACGGCGGACCGGGCCATTCCGGCGACGGGGCCGGGGTGGTACCGGACCGTGGGCCTGTTCGCCCTGTGGTTCCTGGGACTGGTGATCGCCGTGAACCTGGTGGCCGTCTTCCTGGAGGAAGGGCTGCACTGGTTCCTTCCGGACGATCCCGGCCGTTACGAGTTCTTCCACGACATCGGCATCCTCGACTAGGCATACCGTACGGGGTGGTTGGTTGTGGTCGGTCCTTCCCCTCGATCCGAATGGAATGGTCATGCGCTACGCAGTCCTCGGCACCGGCATCGTCGGCCGTACGGTGGCCGCCCGCCTCGTCTCCCTGGGCCACGAGGTGGTCATCGGCACCCGGGACCCCGGGGCCACCCGCGCCCGTGCCGACTTCGCCGACTGGCAGCGGGCCAACCCGCAGGCCGGCCTCGCCGCCTTCCCGGAGGCCGCCCGGCGGGGCGACACGCTTGTCAACGCGACGGCCGGGCAGGTGAGCATCGCGGCCCTGACGGAGGCGGACGCCGCGCACCTGGACGGCAAGATCCTCATCGATATCGCGAACCCGCTGGACTTCTCGCACGGCTTCCCTCCCACCCTGGACCCGGTGGACAAGGACAGCCTGGGTGAGCTGATCCAGCGCACCTTCCCCGGCCTGCGGGTGGTCAAGACGCTGAACACCATGAACTGCCAGGTCATGGTCGACCCGGCCCGGGTGGCGGGCGAGCACCACGTGTTCCTGTCGGGCGAGGACGCCGAGGCCAAGAAGGACGTACGGGAGCTGCTGCACTCCTTCGGCTGGCCGGAGGCGGCCGTCCTCGACCTGGGCGGGATCGAGACGGCCCGCGGCACCGAGATGCTGCTGCCGATCTGGCTCCGCCTGATGGGCCCCCTCGGGCACACGGACTTCAACTTCCACATCCAGGGCGCGACGCGCTAGGAGCGCCCTGCCCGGACGGGGGCGCAAATGTTGCTGCGCCCCCGTCCCGCCCCGAGGGTGGGCGTGACGGAAGGAGCCGCGCATGAAGGTCATGCTCAGGGCACACATGGACACGGCCGCCAGCAACGAAGGCATCACGACCGGGGCCCTGCCCAAGGCGATGAAGAGGCTGCTGGACAAGGTCAAGCCGGAAGCGGCCTACTTCGGACTCCACGAGGGTGTGCGCTCCTGCTGGATCGTCTTCGACCTGCAGGACAGCTCACAGGTGCCGTCGCTGACCTGGGAACTGCTGCAGCAGTTCAACGCCGAGGTCGAGGTCGGTCCGGTGATGAACGCCGAGGAACTGGCGAAGGGACTGGCGGCGATCAAGTCGTCGTAGCAGCCGTAGCAGCCGTCGTAGGCCTCGGAGTCACCGCGGTCGCCCGCGTCGCCGCCCACGCCGGCACGGCGGAGGCGGCGGCCGCCGCGCACACCCCCGCGGAGGCCGCCCGGTAGGGCCACGGCGGGGGGTACGTCATACCGTCACAGCCAGCCGCGCTGGGCCGCCTTGAGGCCGGCCTCGAAGCGGCTGGTGGCGTGCAGGCGTTCCATCAGCCCGGCCATCTGGCGGCGGACGGTGCGCAGCGAGACGCCGAGGCGCTTGCCCGCCACCTCGTCCGTCAGCCCGGACGCCAGCAGCTTGAGCAGCTCCCGCTCGCCGGCGCTGATCCCGTCCTCCGCCGGCTGCTTGAGGTCCGCGCCGAGCGGTACGGCGGTCTCCCAGGTCTGCTCGAAGAGAGTGATCAGCGAGGCGACGATGCCCGGCGCCGTGGTGCACAGCGCGCCGAGCCGGGAGTTGGCCGGGTCGATCGGGACGACGGCGGTCGTACGGTCGAAGACCAGCAGCCGCGGCGGGAGCACAGGGCTGGTGCGCACCTGGCCGCCGCGTTCGGTGGTCCACTGGGCATAGCCGAGGGTGGCCGGGTCGTTGCGGACGCTGTCCTGGTAGACGGCCCGCAACTCGACGCCCCGGGCCAGGGCCTGCTCGTCCAGCGGGCGCGAGGCGTCCAGGCTGGCCTGGGACTGCGCGCCGCCCGGGATGATCGCGAGGCATTCCGCGGCCAGGTCACGGGTCAGGAGCTCCAGCCGCGACTGGATGGCGTCCATCCCCACCAGCCGCTCCGTGCCGTCGGTCTCCGTGTTCGGCCGCAGGCCGGCGTACTCGGCGATGGCCCGGGCCGCCGCCGCCTTGCCGGCGGCGAGTTCCTGCTGGCGCCGCGCCAGCTCCTCCTCCTGACGGCGCAGGATCAGTTCCAGGCCGACCTCGGGGCTGACGGCGCGCAGTCCGCCGGAGCTCTCCCGGGAGGGGGTCAGGAGGTCCAGGTCGACGAGCCGGTCCAACGCGTCCCTTACCCGGCCCTCCGGGAGGCCGACACGCGCGCCCAGTTCGGCCAGTCCGCCGGACGGATCCGCCAGCATCCCCCGGTACACGGACTCCACGTCCCCATCGAGCCCCAGTGCTTCCAGCATGCTCAGCCCCCCAGCTGTTCGGTACAGACGGGCTGGTCAGACCGCCCGTAGATGATCTTAAACGGCCCCCTGCGGCAACCCGGTCGCAGGCACCAAGCTGCCATGCAGCCTGGTGACAGGCCGAGCACCTTCCCGAGGTCCGGACCGGCCAGCAAGATATTGATCACCGGGACGGCGGGGCAGGAAAGCCCCCCCAAGGCCAGGGCCGAAAGGCCGTGCCGGAGCAGCGCGCACCACCCGCACCACACCACTCCATGCTCGGGGGAACACCATGTCTCGCACCACGCACCTCGTCGCTGCCGCCGGCCTCACCGCTCTGCTCTCCGTCGGCGCCGCCGCCGTCGTCGCTCCGTCCGCCGGCTCCGGCGTGATCGGCTGGGACTCGTACCACGCGGTCGCCGCCGGCGCCCCCGTCATCGGCTGGGACTCGGCCGCCGCCGACAAGCGCGTCATCGGCTGGGACTGAACGCGGATGCGGGTCATCCAGGCCTCGTTGCACCGCACGCTTCCCGGACCGGCCCCCCAGGGCGCCGCTCCCCTCATCCACGACCTGCTCTGGGCGCACGCCACGCTCGCCGACGGCCTGGAGCACATCAGGCCCCGCCCCACCAAGCACGGTCTGGACCTCTACCTCTTCGTCCGCGCCCACTGCGACGCGTCGGCCATGGAGCAGATGCGCACGCTGCTCACCCGGGCCGACACCCCCATCGCCGCGCACGGTTTCACCGTCGCCGCCCCCTGAACTTCCGGCGCGCGCCACGCGCCGCCGGGTCATGCCCCGCGTCGACGCCTCGACGCAGCACTGAAGTACGCACCACGCACTCCCACCACCGCACGCCACTGCGAGGGCACCGCTGTGCCCGATTCCAGGAGACCTCCATGTCCAGCACCAACAACCCGCTCCGTCTGAAGAACGGCCTCGCCGCCCTCGTCGCCGCCGCCGCGATCTCCGGTCTCGGCATGGCGCCCGCACACGCCGCTTCGGAGCTGGACCAGATGGCCGCCCTGGCCAAGAGCCAGAACGGCAACGGGCCGTGCGCCAACGGCGGTTACGACGACAACATCAACCAGAACAACAGCTGCGACGGCTACGGCGGCCAGTCGCACGCCTGGTGCGCCGACTTCGTGGGCTGGGTCTGGTCCCACTACAACGTCACGGGCATGAGCACCCTCACGGACGGCGCCGCCAGCTTCTACGAGTACGGGGTGAAGTACGGCACCAAGTCGAGCACCCCGCACGTCGGTGACGCCGTCGTCTACGGGTACTCCAACGGCTACGCCCAGCACGTCGCCATGGTCACCGCGGTCAACGGCGACGTGGTGACCGTCACCGGCGGCAACCAGGGCCACAGCACCAACCCCGAGGGCATCGTCAGCACCTACTCGACCACCTCGTACCGGGTGGGCCAGGCGCCCTGGGGCCAGACCATCAGCGCCTACATCTCGCCGAAGCTCCAGGCCGCCACCCCGCCGAAGGTCAGCCTGAGCGGGCTCGGCGCCACCGCCTCCGGCGTGGCGAACCTGTCCGCGTCGACCACGGCCGGCACGTACCCGGTCGCCTCCGTCCAGTACTACGTGGACGGCAAGCCGGTCGGCCCCAAGCTGACGAAGGCTCCGTACGGCTACGCCTTCGACAGCAGCCGGGTCCCGGACGGCAAGCACATCGTGTCCGTCGAGGCGACCGACACCAACGGCAACACCGGTACCTCCCGTACCCAGGTCATCACCTCGAACGGCGAGGCCACCTCCACCTTCCAGGCGGACTTCAACGGTGACGGCAAGGCCGACGTCGGCGTGCTGTACGACTACGGCCAGGAGGACGGCGGCGGCTTCCGCACCGGCCTGTGGACCTACACCAGCAACGGCACGGGCTTCAACGCGCCGGTGAAGGTGTGGGACAACGTGAGCGCCGGGGTCGGTTCGTGGAACTGGGACCGCTCGAAGGTGACGACGGGTGACTTCAACGGGGACGGCAAGTCGGACATCGGCGTGCTGTACAACAACGGCCAGGACGCGGACGGCACCAACCACACCGCGCTGTGGACGTTCACCAGCACCGGCAGCGGCTTCGCGAACCCGGTCCGGAAGTGGGAGAGCACCGGCTCCTGGAACTGGAACCGTTCCAAGCTGACCTCGGGTGACTTCGACGGCGACGGCAAGACCGACGTGGGCGTGCTCTACAACAACGGCCAGCAGGCCGACGGCACGAACATCACCGCGCTGTGGACCTTCACCAGCACGGGCTCCGGTTTCAACGCGCCGGTCAAGAAGTGGGACAACGACGACCGGACCACCGGCTCCTGGAACTGGGACCGCTCCAAGGTGGTGGCCGGGGACTTCACCGGTGACGGCAAGGCCGACGTCGGCGTGCTGTACGACAACGGCCAGCAGAGCGACGGCAAGAACATCACCGCGCTGTGGACCTTCACCAGCACCGGTGCCGGCTTCAACGGCCCGGTCAAGAAGTGGGACAACGACGACACCACCACCGGCTCGTGGAACTGGGACCGCTCCAAGGTCACGGTCGGCGACTACAACGGTGACGGCAAGGCCGACGTCGGCGTCCTCTACGACAACGGTCAGACCGAGGACTCCCGCAACGTGTCCGCGCTGTGGACCTTCACCAGCACGGGCTCCGGCTTCAACGGCCCGGCAAAGAAGTGGGACTCCGGCAGCGACAGCTGGAACTCCAAGAGCAGCAAGATCACCTCGGGTGACTTCAACGGCGACGGCAAGACCGACGTCGGTGTGCTCTACGGCTACGGCCAGCAGGACGACGGCACCAACCGGACCGGCCTGTGGAAGTTCACCAGCACCGGTGCCGGCTTCAACAACCCGGCGATGAGCTGGGACAGCGCCACCACCTTCGGCAGCTGGAACTGGGACGCCAGCAAGCTCGCCTGACAGGTCGACCGCCCCTCGTACCGGGGCGGCGGGGACCCACTCCCCGCCGCCCCGGCCCCGTTTCCCGCCCCGCGCCGCCACACCTCCAGCTCCAGGAGCAGAATCCCGATGTCCCGCCCCGCCCCGCGCACCCGCCTCGCCGCGGCCGTCTCCCTCGCCTCCGTCGCCGGCATGGCCGGCGCCCTCCTGGCCGCCGCACCCGCCACGGCCGCCTCGCTCTCCACCTGGGACAAGGTCGCCCAGTGCGAGGCCACCGGGAACTGGCAGGCGATCGACCCCACCGGCACCTACTTCGGCGGCCTCCAGTTCTCCCAGTCCACCTGGCAGGCGTACGGAGGACTGTCCTACGCCTCGCGGGCGGACCGCGCAACGAAGCAGCAGCAGATCCTGATCGGCGAGAAGGTGCTCAAGGGGCAGGGCGAGCGGGCCTGGCCGCTGTGCGGGCCGTCTTCCGGGCTCGGGGCGGACCACGCCGACCCGTACCCCGACCCGGTCCCGCCGGTCTCCAAGGTCACTGGCCCGGGCGCGGGCACCGTTCTGACCGGCCCGGTCGCGCTCACCGCCTCGGTGACGGACGCGGTCGGCACGCCGACCGGCGCCACGTTCTACGTGGACGGCACGGCGGTGGGCACGGACACCGGCGCCGGCCCCTCGTACACGGTCACCCTCGACACCGCGGGTCTGGCCGACGGCCCGCACACGCTCACCGTGAAGGCCGTGAACGACGCCGGCCAGACCGGGCCCGCTTCGGCCGGGGTCTCCTTCTTCACCGCCAACCGGTCCACGGCCACCCAGGCCTCGGGCGACTTCAACGGCGACGGCAAGGCCGACGTCGGTGTGCTGTACGACTACGGCCAGGAGGACGGCGGGGTCTTCCACTCGGCGCTGTGGACCTTCACCAGCACCGGGGCCGGCTTCAATGCGCCGGTGAAGGTGTGGGACAACGTGAGCGCCGGGGTCGGTTCGTGGAACTGGGACCGCTCGAAGGTGACGACGGGTGACTTCAACGGGGACGGCAAGTCGGACATCGGCGTGCTGTACAACAACGGCCAGGACGCGGACGGCACCAACCACACCGCGCTGTGGACGTTCACCAGCACCGGCAGCGGCTTCGCGAACCCGGTCCGGAAGTGGGAGAGCACAGGCTCCTGGAACTGGAACCGTTCCAAGCTGACCTCGGGTGACTTCGACGGCGACGGCAAGACCGACGTGGGCGTGCTCTACAACAACGGCCGGCAGGCCGACGGCACGAACATCACCGCGCTGTGGACCTTCACCAGCACGGGCTCCGGTTTCAACGCGCCGGTCAAGAAGTGGGACAACGACGACCGGACCACCGGCTCCTGGAACTGGGACCGCTCCAAGGTGGTGGCCGGGGACTTCACCGGTGACGGCAAGGCCGACGTCGGCGTGCTCTACAACAACGGCCGGCAGGCCGACGGCACGAACATCACCGCGCTGTGGACCTTCACCAGCACCGGTGCCGGCTTCAACGGCCCGGTCAAGAAGTGGGACAACGACGACCGGTCCACCGGCTCCTGGAACTGGGACCGCTCCAAGCCCGTCGCCGGCGACTTCAACGGTGACGGCAAGGCCGACGTCGGCGTGCTGTACGACAACGGGCAGGACGCGGGTGGCACCAACCACACCGCCCTGTGGACGATGACCAGCACCGGCGCCGGCTTCAGCGGCCCCGTCAAGAAGTGGGACTCCGGCAGCAACAGCTGGAACGCCGACGCGAGCAAGGTCACCGCCGGCGACTTCGACGGGGACGGCAGGACCGACGTCGGTGTGCTCTACAACTACGGACAGCAGGGCGACGGCACCAGCCGCACCGGCCTGTGGTCCTTCACCAGCAACGGCAGCGGCTTTGCGGCCCCGCTGAAGAAATGGGAGAGCACCGGCTCCTGGAACTGGTTCCGCAGCGACCTCGCCTGACCCGTAAGGGGCACGGTCGCACCCCAGGCGTTACTGCCTCGGGTGTCGGAAAGCAGAGGGCCCCGGTCCGCTCACGCGGACCGGGGCCCTCTTTCAGGGTGAGTGACGGGACTCGAACCCGCGGCCACCTGGACCACAACCAGGTGCTCTACCAACTGAGCTACACCCACCATGTCCGGTCGGGAAACCGACCGGCCGAAGAAAAGGGTACAGGGTCCGAGAGGGTGCTCGCTCCTCCCTTTCCGCCGCCCCGTCTCCGGAGGGGCCCGGCCGGGTCCTACTCGGCGGGCAGGGTGTACTTGGCCGCGATCGCCCGGGCCGTGTCCGAGTCGGGTCCGGGCTGGGGCACGAAGACCGCCTCCCGGTAGTAGCGCAGCTCGGCGATGGACTCCTTGATGTCCGCGAGCGCCCGGTGGTTGCCGTTCTTCGGCGGGCTGTTGAAGTAGGCCCTCGGGTACCAGCGGCGGGCCAGCTCCTTGACCGAGGACACGTCCACGATCCGGTAGTGCAGGTGGCTCTCCAGGGCGGGCATGTCGCGCAGCAGGAAGCCGCGGTCGGTGCCGACCGAGTTCCCGCACAGCGGAGCCTTGCGCGGCTCCTTCACGTGTTCCCGTACGTACGCCAGGACCTGCGCCTCGGCATCCGCCAGGGTGATCCCGTCGGCCAGCTCGTCGAGCAGGCCGGAGGCCGTGTGCATCTCGCGCACCACGTCGGGCATGGTCTCCAGGGCCGCTTCCGGCGGGCGGATCACCAGGTCCACGCCTTCGCCGAGCACGTTGAGCTCCGAGTCGGTGACCAGCGCGGCCACCTCGATAAGTGCGTCGTCCGTCAACGAGAGCCCGGTCATCTCGCAGTCGATCCACACCATGCGATCGTTCATGCGTCCACCTTATGCGGAAGGTCCGCCCCCTCGGTGACGACCGAGGAGGCGGACCTTGCCGGTTACGGCTACGCGTGCTCGCGCAGGACGCGGCCCGGGGCGTACAGCTCCGTCACCGTCGGTCCGGCCGCGGCGAGCGCCGCCGCCGCCCGCTGGGGCTGCGGAGTGCGCTGGTGCGGCACCGGCCCGCCGGAGACCTCCGCCACCTGCGCCACCTCGGACTGCGGCCGACGGGCCCGGTAGGCGGAGCGGTACGCGGCCGGGGAGGACCCCAGCTGCCGTCGGAAGTGCCCGCGCAGGGCCACCGGCGAGCGGAACCCGCAGCGCCCGGCGACCTCGTCGACCGAGTAGTCGGAGGTTTCCAGCAGCCGCTGTGCCTGGAGCACCCGCTGGGTGATCAGCCACTGGAGCGGCGCGCTGCCGGTCAGCGAGCGGAAGCGCCGGTCGAAGGTGCGCCGGCTCATGTAGGCGCGGGCGGCGAGGGTCTCCACGTCGAACTGCTCGTGGAGGTGCTCCAGCGCCCAGGCGACGACCTCGGCCAGCGGGTCGGCGCCGATCTCCTCCGGCAGCGACCGGTCGAGGTAGCGCTCCTGCCCGCCCGTGCGGCGCGGCGGGACCACCAGCCTGCGGGCCAGCGCGCCGGCCGCCTCGCTGCCGTGGTCCGTGCGCACGATGTGCAGGCACAGGTCGATTCCGGCCGCGGTTCCCGCCGAGGTGAGGACGTCACCGTCGTCGACGAACAGCTCGCGCGGATCGACATGGACGGACGGATACCGCTTGGCCAGCGTCGGCGCGTACATCCAGTGCGTCGTCGCGGGCCGGCCGTCCAGCAGGCCGGCGGCGGCGAGCACGAAGGCCCCCGTGCACAGCCCGACGATCCGGGCGCCCTCCTCGTGGGCCTGACGCAGGGCGTCGAGGGCCTCCGGAGGCGGCGGCGATGTGATGGAGCGCCATGCGGGCACGACGACCGTGCCTGCCCGGGCGATCGCCTCCAACCCGTACGGCGCGGTCAGCTCAAGCCCGCCGGTGGTCCGCAGCGGACCGTCCTCCCCGGCGCACACGAGCAGTCGATAGCGTGGAACTCCCGCGTCCTGCCGGTCGATGCCGAACACGGAGAGTGGAATGGAGCTCTCGAAGATCGGGCCGCCGCTGAACAGCAGCACCGCGACGATCTCCCTGCGGCGACGCCCCGCGAGCTTCCGGCCGGCGTCCGTGACGACGGCGGTGGAATCCTGGCTCATGGCTAAGCCCCCCTTGGGTGTCGCGACTCCTTGGTCTGGTCGCACCTGCACGTTTCCCCTCGGCCTTGCACGTGGATCCCCCGCCGTAAATACATGATCGAATCTACTGCGTCCCGTGGTGTCGGCGTGACAAGTTCAGCACGCAGCGCTATGTCGACTTGGCAACTTGGCGAAAAGCATTCGATCAGGAAGCGTTCCACTCCGCTACCGAAGTGGGAAGCTCGCGCTCCGGCCGTGGCCAGTACCCATAGGGTCGTGGCGCCCCCCTGGCTTCGTCGTCGCTGGTGGTGGGGGGGTTGGGGGGACATTCCGGCAAGACCGGCACCCTGCCGGGAAGTTGGCTGAAAACGTGCGGGTGTGGGTGTGCGAATAAGTCAGTCCTGAGGGGAGATGCCGCCGGGACCGGAGCGGCCCCGGTGTCCGCCGCCCCCGGATGCGCTCCCGCCGCGCGAACGGCGGCGGCGCCGGCGGGCCCCCGGCCGGCCCCCGGCCAGGACCATGGCGGCGGCCCGCTCGGCCTTCTCGGAGCGGCGCAGCAACGCCCGGCACACCGCGGTGACGGCGGCCAGCCCGAGGGTCGCGACGACGGCCCCGCCGAAGGAGGTCCCGTAGATGACGAGCACCACCGGGACCAGCAGGCAGCTGAAGGCCGCCCAGCGCACCACGTCACCCGCGGGGTCGTCATGCGGGCGCCGGGCGGATGGCACGGACGGGTGAAGGGGGGAGGGCGTGAAATGCGGTGTCGTGTCGACGCGGTGGACGGACCGAGCGGACTGGGCGGGCTGGACGGGGTGAACCGGATGGCCGGGCACGGCGTGCTCCCTGCGGGCTCTTCCTGGACGGTCGGACGCCTGTCCAACGGCGTGCGCAGGGCCTCGGTCACTGCGCTCACGGGTGGCGAACCGGGCGGCTCGTCACTGGCTGTAGGGAGCAGCGGCCATTGCCAAGGAGCCCTCGCTCCGGCATGCTCCCTGGGACGCTCTCCAAGGGCGGCAAGCCCTGTGCAGGACAGGAGTGTCGCCGTACCCTGGGGGTAACGGGCTTGGGAAGATGCTTCCCGGACAGAGCTCCGTCACCCTGAGTCGTCGTTTTCGCCCATCGCCGCCCCCTCGCCTTGTCCCTTCGCCCGAGGACCTCTTCGCCGAGACATCCATGGCCGGTCACGAATTCCCCGAACCAGCGGACCGCAAGCGCAAACCCCTCGCCGACCACGCGTCGAGCGACCTGCGCGCGGTGGAACAGACGCGCCACGCCTGCGACCCGGCCTTCCGGCACGGGGTCGTGGTGGGCTTCGACGGCTCCACGTCCAGTGAGCGCGCCCTCGCGTACGCGATCGGGATGGCCCGCCGGTCCGGATCGGGCCTGATCATCGTGCACGTGGCGAACCGGCTGCCCACCACCGTGTGGGCGGGCTGCGAGCCGCCCGTCTTCGTGGACGTGCCGGACCACCGCACCGAGGTGCTGGGGCTGGAACTCGCCTGCGCCGACTACCTCGCCGAGGTGCCCTGGATCCTGGTCGAGCGGGGCGGGGACATCTGCCACGAGCTGGAGGAGGTCGGCCGGGAGTACTCGGCGGACGCCATCGTGGTCGGCTCCACGCACGGGATCGTCGGCCGGATCTTCGGCTCGGTGGCGGGGCGGCTGGCCAAGCGGGCCCAGCGACCCGTTGTTGTCATTCCGTAACCCGCTGTATGCCGGTTGTGCGGTTGTGAACCCCCATGTAAAGGGTAGATAAGTGCTGCTGGGACGCAGCAAACAACTGCAGATCGAAGGGAGCCCGCCGTGGACAATGGTGTCTCTGCGGGAAGCACAGCCTCTACTTCGACCCTCGGGCACATAGCCCTGGGTCTCACCCTTCTCGCATTCGGTATCGGCCACACCGGCATCATCGACGGCGTGTCCGCTGCCGGCTCCGTGTCGCTCGCGATGTACGTCGGCGGCGCAGCCCTCTTCCTCCTCGGCCTCCTGGAGTACCGCGGCGGCAACGGGTTCAACGGCACCGCGTTCGCGGGCCTCGGCATCTTCTGGTTCACGTGGGCCAAGGGCGCGGGCGCGTCGGTCTCCGACGAGGCCGCCGGAACGTTCCTGGTGCTCTTCGCGATGCTCGCGCTGACCCTCACCCTCGCCGCCGCGAGCGGTGTCTTCGGCCAGGGCATGTACGCCCTGCTGACCCTGTCCCTCCTCCTGCTGGCCATCGCCTCGTTCGCCGACAGCGGCGTACTGGCCAAGGCCGGCGGCTGGGTCGCCGCCGTGTCCGGCCTGCTGGCCTGGTACGGGGCCACCGCGGCCCTCGCGCACTGGCCGATGGCGCTCGGCAGGTCCCGCAGGGGCGCGGTCGCCGCGAGCTGAGCGCACCCGCGGTACGGCACCGCGGTACGGCAGTACTGCGGTACGGCAATACCGCAGTACGGCAGGACCCCCGGGCGCAGGGCGCCCGGGGGTCCGCTCATGCCTGGTCGGCGACCGGCCTGCCGACTACTCGACGGTGACGGACTTCGCCAGGTTGCGCGGCTTGTCGATGTCCCGGCCCAGGGCCAGGGCCGTGTGGTACGCCAGCAGCTGGAGCGGGATGCCCATCAGGATCGGGTCCAGCTCGTCCTCGTTCTTGGGCACGAGGATGGTGTGGTCCGCCTTCTCCTGCTCGCGGTGGGCGACCGCCAGGATCCGGCCGCTGCGGGCCTTGATCTCCTCCAGCGCCGCGCGGTTCTTCTCCAGCAGGTCGTCGTCCGGGACGATCGCGACCGTGGGCATCGCCGGCTCGATGAGCGCCAGCGGGCCGTGCTTGAGCTCGGAGGCCGGGTAGGCCTCGGCGTGGATGTAGGAGATCTCCTTCAGCTTCAGCGAGGCCTCCAGGGCCACCGGGTAGCCGCGGACCCGGCCGATGAACATCATCGACTTGGCCTCGGCGTACTCGGCCGCCAGCTGCTTGATGTCCTCCTCGCCCTTGAGGATCTCCTCGATCTGGGCGGGCAGCCTGCGCAGGCCCTCGATGATCCGCTTTCCGTCGGTCACCGACAGGTCGCGGATGCGGCCGAGGTGCACGGCGAGCAGCGCGAAGGCCACGACCGTGTTGGTGAAGCACTTGGTGGAGACGACGCAGACCTCGGGGCCGGCGTGCACGTACACGCCGCCGTCCGCCTCCCGGGCGATCGCGGAGCCGACCACGTTGACCACGCCGAGGACGCGGGCGCCCTTGCGCTTGAGCTCCTGCACGGCGGCCAGCACGTCGTAGGTCTCACCGGACTGGGAGACCGCGATGTAGAGGGTGTCGGGGTCCACGACCGGGTTCCGGTAGCGGAACTCGGAGGCCGGCTCGGCGTCCGCGGGGATGCGGGCCATGCTCTCGATGAGGCCGGCGCCGATCAGGCCCGCGTGGTACGAGGTGCCGCAGCCGAGGATCTTGACGCGGCGGATGCCGCGCGCCTCGCGGGGGTCCAGGTTCAGGCCGCCCAGGTGGACGGTGTTGAAGCGGTCGTCGATCCGGCCGCGCAGCACGCGGTCGACCGCGTCGGGCTGCTCGGAGATCTCCTTGTGCATGTAAGTGTCGTGGCCGCCCATGTCGTAGGAGGCGGCCTCCCACTCCACGGTCTCCGGGGTGGCGGTGGTGGTGGCACCGCTGGTGGTGTAGGTGCGGAAGTCGTCGGCCTTCAGGGTGGCCATCTCGCCGTCGTCGAGGGTGACGACCTGGCGGGTGTGGGCGACGAGCGCGGCGACGTCCGAGGCGACGAACATCTCCTTCTCGCCGATGCCGAGCACGACGGGGGAGCCGTTGCGGGCGACGACGATGCGGTCGGGGAAGTCCGCGTGCATGACGGCGATGCCGTAGGTGCCCTCGATCGCCTTGACGGCCTCGCGGACCTTCTCCTCCAGCGTGTCGGCCACGGAGCGCGCGATCAGGTGGACGATGACCTCGGTGTCGGTCTCCGAGAGGAAGACCACACCCTCCGCCTCCAGCTTGGTGCGGAGCTCGGCGGCGTTGTCGACGATGCCGTTGTGGACGACCGCGACCTTGTTGTCGGCGTCGAGGTGCGGGTGGGAGTTGATGTCGCTCGGGGCGCCGTGGGTGGCCCAGCGGGTGTGGGCGATGCCGGTGGTGCCGGCGAAGCGCTTGGGCACGCGGGATTCCAGGTCGCGGACGCGGCCCTTGGCCTTGACGACCTTCAGCGCCGCGGACTTCGGGCTGTTGACGACGATGCCCGCGGAGTCGTATCCGCGGTACTCCAGCCGCTGCAGGCCCTCCAGCAGCAGCGGTGCCACGTCACGCTTGCCGATGTATCCCACGATTCCGCACATAAAGTGTTGCCCCTCCTGAGGTTCGGTTGCCGTGCCGGTCGCGCCGGTGCTCAGCCGTAGACGATGCGGCGCAGCTGCCGCAGAGACAGCTGTGGCGGTGCCACGGCACGGTGCGGCAGCTCGGCCGCGATGCGCTCGAAGATCTCCGCGTTGACCGCGCCGCCGGACTGGAGCTCCCGGTGCCGGCGGCGGACGAATTCCTCGGTCGTCTCGTCGAAGTACGCGAGTACGTCGAGCACCACCCGGGCGGCCTCGCCGCGCTGCAGCGAGGTGCTGCGCACCAGGTGGTCGACGAGGTCGTCATGGGACGGGCGGCGATCGAGCACCCGTAGATACTGACCGGACTCCCCTGGGAAAGCAAAGATCCTGCCCGATTCCGGGCAGGATCGCTCTGGTCTGGACCAGGGGAATCCTTTCATCCGGTTGGAAAAGGGTGCAAAAGCGGTCAGAAGCGGCGCAAAACGGCCTGCTTGGCCGCGGTGAACTCGTCAGCCGTGAGGATGCCCGTCTGGTGCAGCTCGCCGAGCTCCCGCAGCCGACGCAGCAGCGCGTCGTGGTCCTCGGCGGCCGCCGGCCCGGGAGGCGCGGCCGCAAGCTCCGCCACCGGCGCCACCGCCATGACCGGCGCGGGCTCGGGCGGGGTGGCCGGATGCGGCATCCGCACCGCCACGGCCGCCGCGACCAGCGCCATCAGCGGGTCCTTCTTGAAACCGAACAGCTCCACCGTGTGCGGGTCGTACTTCGGCGCCGGAGCCGGCGGGGCACCCGCCAGGGTGAAGCGGATCCAGCCGTTCTCCAGCCCCTTCGACGGGGACCATTCGACCGCCTCCACGTCCGCGACCCGGAACTCGCGCGGGCCCCCCGAGCTCTTGGCCTCCTCCGTCGTCCAGTTCCAGTCCAGGACCACCCGGTCGCCGTCGAAGGCCACCGTCCCGTCCCCCGCGCCGACCGTGATCGGCACGGCCGGGCCGGGCAGCAGGTACGCGTCGACCGGGCCGGGGGCCACCTGCTCCAGCAGCAGGGCGTTCCGCACCTCGTCCACGAAGTACTCCGCCACCCCGCTCCGGTCCGCCTCCACGGTCAGCCGGTACGGGTCGGAGGCCTCCGGCAGCCGCCCGCCCGTCACCTGGAGCAGGGGGTCCGCACCGTCACGCAGCCGCAGTCTCAGCCGGCCCGCCTTGCGGCCCGGTTCGTAGGAGACCCCGGCGAGCGCCCGCAGCGGTACGACCACCTCGCCCAGGGTCTGGCGCAACAGCCCCACCCCCTTGTCGCGGCCGGGCACGATCCGCACCACGTCGCCCTCGAAGGTCCATGTGCCGTCCTTCTGGATGATTTCCGCCATCCAGCGATTCTCGCACCGCTCCTGGAAGGCCAGTTGGCCTATACCTGGGCCATGAGAGTCCTGCGACGCACGCTCGGAACCCTCCTCTTCCTCGGCGCGGCCGTCTCCTGCGCCCCCGCCCCCGGCGACGACGCCAGACCCGGGACCGTGCGCCCCGCCGTCCTCGCCCCCTACGAACGGCTCCTGCCGGCGCCCGCCTCCGCCCGCGCCGAGGGCGCCGGCTACCTCTTCGGGGCGGGCACGGTCATCCGTACCGGCCCGGGCGGCGACGAGGAGGTGCGGGGAGTCGGCGAGCTCCTCGCGGAACAGCTCCGGGCCTCCAGCGGGCTGCCGCTCCCGGTGGTCGGCGGCTCCGAGGGCGACGGGGTGCGGCTGCTGCTCGACGAGGGGGCCGAGGGGGTCGGCGAGGAGGGCTACCGGCTGCACTCCGACCCGCGCGGGGTCACCCTCACCGCCCGGACCCCGGCGGGCCTCTTCCACGCCGGCCAGAGCCTGCGCCAGCTGCTCCCGGTGACCGGGCCGGGGACGGTGCCGGGCGGGGAGATCACCGACGCGCCCCGCTTCGCGTACCGCGGGGCCATGCTCGACATCGCCCGCCACTACTTCACGGTGGAGCAGGTGAAGCGGTACGTCGACCAGATCTCCGCCTACAAGGTCAACACGCTCCACCTCCACCTCACCGACGACCAGGGCTGGCGGATCGCCGTCGACGGCTGGCCGCGGCTGGCGGAGTACGGGGGTGGCAGCGAGGTCGGCGGGGGCCCGGGCGGGTACTGGACGAAGGACCAGTACCGGGACCTGGTCGCCTACGCCGGCCGGCGCTACGTGGACGTGGTCCCGGAGATCGACATGCCGGGGCACGTGAACGCCGCCCTGGCCTCCTACGCGGAACTCAACTGCGACGGCAAGGCGCCCGAGCGCTACACCGGGACCAAGGTCGGCTTCAGCTCGCTGTGCGTCGGCAAGGAGCGGACGTACGAGTTCATCGACGAGGTGCTCGGCGAACTCGCCGAGATGACGCCGGGCCGCTACCTCCACATCGGCGGCGACGAGGCGCACTCCACCCCGGCGGCGGACTACGCGGCATTCATGGACCGCGCCCAGGAGGTCGTGGGCCGCCACGGCAAGACGGTGGTGGCCTGGCACCAGCTGGCCGCGGCCCGCCCGGCGCAGGGCGCGGTCCTCCAGTACTGGGGCCACGACCGGACCCCGGCCGCGGAGAAGGCGGCGGTGGCCGCCGCGGCGAAGACGGGCCACCCGCTGATCCTCTCCCCGGCGGACCGGCTGTACCTGGACATGAAGTACGACACCACCACCAAGCCGGGCCTGGCCTGGGCGGGCTACGTCCCGGTCAAGCGCGCCTACGACTGGAACCCCGGCACCTACCTGGCCGCGTCCGGAGTCCCGCAGTCCGCGGTCCTGGGGGTGGAGGCACCCCTGTGGACGGAGACCATCGCGACCCGCCCGGACCTGGAGTTCATGGCCTTCCCGCGGATCCTCGGCCTGGCCGAACTCGGCTGGTCCCCGGGCCCCGTGGACTGGCCCTCCTACCGCCAGCGCCTGGCCGTCCAGGCCCCCCGCCTGGACGCCCAGGACACCACGTACTACCGCTCCCCGGACGTGCCCTGGGGGTGAGCCGTCACCGCCGGGCGAAGGGCGCGACGGGGTTTTTGAGGGTGCCCACCAGTTGGAGGGCCGCCGAGGGGTCGGTGAGGTCGACCATCTGCCGGTTGTTGCGCAGCTGGAGGCGGTTGAGGCAGGACAGCCGGAACTCCTCGGCGAAGAGGTCGTACCGGGCGAAGCGGTCCGCCAGCTCGGGCACCGACTCCTGGTAGGCGTGGGCGCAGTCCGCCACCGCCTGCCAGAACACCGACTCCTCGCACAGACCCTCCGCGGCGAGGATCGGGCCGAGGAAGCGGAAGAAGCAGTCGAAGACGTCCGTGAAGATCGACAGCAGCTTCATCTCCTCCGGGACGTCCGCCCGGATGCGTTCCACCGCGGGCGGCAGGACCGCGTCCGGGTCCATGACCACGATCTCCTCGGCGATGTCCTTGAAGACCGCCCGCTTCACGACCCCGTTCTCGATGACCAGGATCGTGTTCTCGCCGTGCGGCATGTACGCGAGGTCGTACCGGTAGAAGCAGTGCAGGAGCGGGACCAGGTAGGCGCGCAGGTACGCGCGCAGCCACTCCCGCGGGGGCAGGCCCGACTCCTCGATCAGCGCGCCGACGAAGGACCGGCCCTCCGCGTCGACGTGGAGGAGGGAGGCCATGGTGGCCAGGCGTTCGCCGGGGCGCAGGGAGGCCACAGGGGATTCGCGCCACAGGGCCGCCAGCATCTTGCGGTACGGGGAGTGCCGGTCGGTGGCACGCTCGTACTGGCGGTGGTGATAGCCGATCGCCGCGCGCTCGCGGATGATCGAGAAGTCGACCGACCGCAGGACGGGGTCGGACCCGACGAGCTGGTGGAGCCAGTCGTTGATCGCCGGGGTGGCCTCCATGTAGGCGGCCGAGAGCCCCCGCATGAAGCCCATGTTCAGCACCGAGATCGCCGTCTTGACGTAGTGCTTCGCGGGGGCGCTGGTGTTGAAGAAGGTGCGGATGGACTGCTGGGCGAGGTGGGAGTCCGCGCCCTCGCCGAGCAGGACCAGGCGGCGGTTCGCGATCTCGGAGGCGAAGGTGACCGTGGTCTTGTTCCACCACTGCCAGGGGTGCACCGGCAGGAGGTGGTAGTCCGCCAGGTCCAGGCCGAGGCCGGACATGCGGGCCTCGAAGGCCGCGAGGGTCTCCTCGCCCAGCTCCGCCCGCATGAAGGCGTCGTGGTCCAGGCCCGAGCCCGCCGTGAAGGTGGACACGTCCTTGCGGGCCGCCACCCACACCAGGTGGACCGGGCTCGCCGCCTCGGGGGCGTACGAGAGGTACTCGTGCAGGCCGAAGCCGAGGCGGCCGTTGTTGGCGACGAAGCAGGGGTGGCCCTGCGTCATACCCGTCTCGATGTCCTGGAACGAGGACTTCGCGAGGACGGCCGCCGACACCTGCGGCTTCGTGTACGTGAAGCCCGCGCCCGCCAGGGTGGAGGAGATCTCCTCCAGGTACACCGGCAGGACCTCGGGGCTCAGCCCCAGCGTCTCGCGCAGCTCGATGACGAAGTCCAGGGCGTCCAGCGGGAGCTCGGTGCCGTCCCGGTGCCGGGTGATCGAGGACGCGTCCACCGACCAGTGCTCCAGGGCGTGGAGGCGCGCGGAGAAGCGGTACTCCACCGAGGCGTCGTCGCTCCGGACCACCCAGCGGTCCTCGCCCAGCGGTTCCGGGGTCAGCAGGCGCTCGTGGGAGAACTCCGCCACGGCCTTGCGGACCAGGGCGCGGTTGGCCCGGGCCCACGGCTCGGGGGAGAGATGGGAGACGGCGTCGGCGAGGCTCATGCCGGGGCTCCCGTCGTGATGCCGGTGGCGGCCTCGAAGCCGGCGCGGGTGCAGAAGCTCAGCAGGGCCTCCTTCTCCGGCTTGCGGATCGGGCCGTCCGCCACGAAGCCCACCGCCTCGTTGAGCGCATGGACCGCCGTGTTGCCGACGTCCGGTTCGACCACGACGCGCTGCGTGGCCGCGTCCGCGAACAGGGCGGCCATCACCGTCGTGATCACCGCGCGGGTGAAGCCGCCGAGGGGCCGGTCGCTCGGCGCGACCAGGAAGTGCATGCCGACGTCGCCGGGCCGGGCGTCGTACAGGCCGACCAGTTCCAGCCGGCCCGGGTCGTAGCGCTCCATCAGGAAGGCCGGTTCCCCCTCGTGGAGGCCGATGAAGGCGTCGTGGTGCTCGGACGCGGCGATCTTCATGTACGCGCGCTCGACGTCCGGGAGCGTGGCGCCCTGCATCAGCCAGAACGCGGCCTTGGGGTGGGTGACCCAGCCGTGGAGCAGCTCCGCGTCGGCGAGGGGGTCCAGGGAGCGGAGGGAGAAGGTCCCCAGGGCCGGGTCCGTCCGGCTGAAGAGGATGTCGGTGGTGCTCATGCGCTGATCCCTTCCGGGGCCCCGAACTGCTGGAACGCGATGGACTTCTCGACCTTGTAGTACTCCCGGCCGAGGAGCTCGCCGATGATGTACGCGTTGCGGTACGCGGCCATGCCCAGGTCGGGCGAGGTGACGGAGTGGTTGTGGACCGTGCCGTTCTGCAGGAAGACCCCGCGGCCGGTCACGTCGATGCTGTAGTTGCGGGCCGCGTCGGGACGGCCGCGGCCGTCGAAACGGAGGCGGTCGCGGACCGGGGCGAGGAAGTCCGGGAGGGTGTACGCGTAGCCCGTCGCGAGGACCAGGCCCTCGGTCGTGAGGGAGAAGTCGCGCTCCTGCTCCTCCTGGCGCAGCCCCAGGGTGTAGGCGCCGGCCGTGGTGTCGTACGCCGCCGAGTTGAGCGAGGTGTTGGTCAGCAGGGTGGTCGGGACGGGGCCCGGCAAGGAGACCTTCTTCTGGTAGAGCAGGTCGAAGATGGCGTTGATCAGCTCGCCGTCAATGCCCTTGAAGAGGCTCTTCTGCTGCGTCTCCAGGCGGTGGCGGGTGTGCTCGGGCAGCGCGTGGAAGTAGTCCACGTACTCCGGTGAGGTCATCTCCAGCGTCAGCTTGGTGTATTCGAGCGGGAAGAAGCGGGGGGATCGGGTGATCCAGTTGAGCCGGTAGCCGTGGACGTCGATCTCACCGAGCAGGTCGTAGTAGATCTCGGCGGCGCTCTGGCCCGAACCGACCAGCGTGATCGACTTCTTCTTCTGCAGCTCCGCCTTGTGGTGCATGTAGCCGCTGGTGTGCGTGAAGTCGCCGGGCAGGCCGGCGCAGGCCTCGGGAACGAAGGGCGGGGTGCCGGTGCCCAGGACCAGGTGGCGGGCGAGGTGCGTCCCGCCGCGGTCGGTGTGGACCTCGTACAGGCCGGCCCGCTCGTCGTAGGTGACCTCGGTGACGGAGGTGGAGTACAGGACGTTGTCGAGGCGGTCGGCGGCCCACCGGCAGTAGTCGTCGTACTCGGTGCGCAGCGGGTAGAAGTTCTCCCGGATGTAGAAGGGGTACAGCCGGTCCCGGTCCTTCAGGTAGTTGAGGAAGGAGAAGGACGAGGTCGGGTCGGCCAGCGTGACCAGGTCCGACATGAACGGCGTCTGGAGGTGGGCGCCGTCCAGGAACATCCCGGCGTGCCACTCGAAGTGCGGCTTCGTCTCGATGAAGAGGCCGTCGAGTTCGCCGATCGGCGCGGTCAGGCAGGCGAGCCCCAGATTGAAGGGGCCGAGGCCGATACCGATGAAGTCGTGGGGCCGGTGGGGCTCACGGGGCTCACGCGTGCGAGGGCCACGAGGCTCACGGAGAGCACGGGGCTCACGAGATGACTGCAAGGGATTCTCCCAGGTACTGCTCGGCGTGGGACGCGAGGAGGTCGAGGACTGCCGCGATGTCGGCCGTCGTGGTCTGCGGGTTGAGCAGGGTGAACTTCAGGTACTGGCGCCCGTCCACCCGGGTGCCCGCGACGACGGCCTCGCCCGAGGCGAACAGGGCCTTGCGGGCGTGCAGGTTCGCCTCGTCGACCAGGTCCGCCCGGACGTCTCCCGCGGCCGGGGGTCCCTCCCGGAGGTGGCCGGGGGAGTAGCGGAAGACCAGGGTGGACAGCTGCGGTCTGACGACCACCTCGAAGCGCGGGTCGGCGGCGATGACCTCCCAGCCCGCCGCGGCCAGGTCGACGACCTCGTCGAAGAGGGATCCGATGCCGTCGGCGCCCATCACGCGCAGGGTCATCCACAGCTTGAGCGCGTCGAAGCGGCGGGTGGTCTGGAGGGACTTGTCGACCTGGTTGGGAATCCTCTCCTCGGCCATCCGGCGAGGGTTGAGGTAGTCCGCGTGGTACGTGGCGTGCTTCAGCGTGTCGCGGTCGCGGACCAGTACGGCGCTGGAGCTGACCGGCTGGAAGAAGGACTTGTGGTAGTCCACGGTCACCGAGTCGGCGCGCTCGATGCCGTCGAGGAGGTGCCGGCGGGTGGGGGAGACCAGCAGTCCGCAGCCGTACGCGGCGTCCACGTGCATCCAGGCGGAGTGTTCGGCGGCCAGGCGGGCGATCTCGGGAAGCGGGTCTATGGACCCGAAGTCGGTGGTACCGGCGGTGGCCACGACGGCCATCGGGACGAGGCCCTCGCGGGCGCAGCTCTCCAGTTCCAGGGCCAGGACCGCGGTGTCCATGCGGCGGTTGCGGTCCACCGGAACGGCGATGACCGCCTCGTGGCCGAGGCCGAGCAGGGCGGCCGACTTCTGCACGCTGAAGTGGCCGGCCTCGGAGGTGAAGATGCGCAGCTTCGGGAGGACTTCGGACTTGAGCAGGGCCCGCGGGCTGTTCTGCACGACGGACCGGCAGGCCTCGTCGCGGGCCAGGAGCAGCGCGTGGAGGTTGGACTGGCTGCCGCCCGAGGTGAAGACGCCGTCCGCGGCGGGACCGAGGCCGATGCGCTCGGCGGTCCAGTCGATCAGGCGGCGCTCGATGAGCGTGCCGCCGATGGACTGGTCCCAGGTGTCCAGCGAGGAGTTGACGGCCGAGAGGACGGCCTCGCCCAGCACGGCGGGGATGACCACCGGGCAGTTGAGGTGGCCGAGGTAGCGGGGGTGGTGGAAGTACACCGCGTCGCGCAGGTAGACCTCTTCCAGCTCGTCGAGGACGGCGGCCGGGTCGGCGAGCGGCCGGTCCAGGTCGATCCCGTCGATGACCGGGGCGAGTGCGTCGACGGAGCGGCCGGTGTGGGGCCGCCGGGTGGAGGCGAGTTTGGCGGCGACGCGCTCGACGCCTTCGGTGACGGAGCGCCGGTAGAGGTCCGCGGTCGACTCATTCAGCAGATGCGAGCGCATCAACGTTCCTCCGGCAGGGGGCGGGTGGTTGGGGAAGTTGTTATTTAGGTTAGCCTAACCTAACTTCTTGGCCAACCAGAGGAAGGGCCCCGGCTGGAAGCCGGGGCCCTTCTGAACTCTTCTGAAAACGAGCAGCGTTGCTACAGTTCGGCGGTCGGCTCCTCGCTGGGCGCCCGCCCCGCGTAGGCCTCCGCGAGGAGCTCCTCCTCGCTCGCGCCGAGCCGCCAGTAGCCGGTGAATCGCACGGCGCGCCGGTCGAGGGAACGTTCCTTCACGAGGTGGCGGCGTACGGCGCGGATCGTCCCCGCCTCGCCCGCCACCCAGGCGTAGGGCGCTTCGGCGGCGGGCAGTTCCGCCGCCCGGACCACCTCCAGCAGTCGCTCGGTACGCTCACGGCCCGCGCCCTCCTCCCGCACGATCCAGGTGATGTCCGCGTCGGCAGGGGTCCGCAGGGCGAGCCGGTCGTCCGGGTGCGGTACCTCGAACCAGGCGGTGACCCGCCTGCCCTCCGGGAGGCGTTCGAGGATCGCGGCGGCCGCCGGGAGGGCGGTCTCGTCGGCGTACATCACCAGCGCGTCGGTCCCGGCAGGCGGCTGGAAGCGTACGGACTTGTTCTGCGCGACGGCCGGACCGATCGCCTGGATCCGGTGGCCGGGGAGGGCGCGCCCGGCCCAGGAAGAGGCGGGGGAGCCCGCCGCGCCGGCGGCGGACGTCCCGGTTCCGTGCCGGACGAAGTCGATGTCGAGCTCGACGGTGTCCGTCCCCGTACCCCGCTGCTCGCGGACGGTGTACGAGCGCATCACCGGGCGTTCCTCGTCGGGCATCGCCCGCCAGGCCGCGAACCAGGTGTCCTCGTCGGTGGACGGGAGCCGGGTGTGTTCCCGGTGCGGGGGCGGCAGGAACAGCGACAGGCTCTGGTCGTAGCCGCCCGAGCGGAAGCCCGCGAGGGACTCGCCGCCGAACGTGACCCGCAGGAAGGAGTGTCCGACCCGGAGGGTGCGGACCACTTCGAGGGTGAAGAAGCGGAAGTCGGCCACGGTCACGGGTCAGCCGGCCTTCTTGGCGTTCTGGATGGACTTCGCGAGGTCCTCCAGGATCTGGGCGCACTTGTCGTACGAGTAGATCGGCTCGGTCACGCGCGGGGCGACCTGGCCGGCCTTGACCGCGGGCAGTTCGTTCCAGGTGGGCTTGGCCTTGAGGTCCTGCGGCTGGAGGGTGCCGGTGCGGTTGTCGAGCAGGATGAGGTCGGCCGGGTACTTGCCGGCGTTCTCCCAGCTCAGGCTCTCGTAGAAACCGCCCTGGTCCAGCTTCTCCGGGATGACGAACTGGACGCCGAGCTGCTCGAAGTACTTGAGGTCGGCGGAGGTCTTCGGGGTGGAGACGTAGAACAGGTCGGCGGAGCCGGAGCCGACGAGCACCTTCACGCCCGGGTTGGCCTTGGTGGCCTCGCGCACCTTGCCGGCGGCGGCCTCGAAGCGGGCCTTCGCGTCGGCCGTCTTCTTGCTGTTCAGGTCGGCGCCGAGGGACTTGGCCAGGTCGGCCGTGCGCTCCAGGGCCTTGTCGAGGGAGGCGTCGCCGCCCACCGAGATCGCGGCGGCCGGAGCCAGCTTGAGGATCTTTTCCCGTGATGCCTGCGGGACGTACCAGTAGGTGCCGTCCCAGGTGTTGGTGACCAGCAGTTCGGGTTGCAGGGCCGCGTACTTCTCGACGTTGAACTCGTCGTAGGCGTTGCCGAGGATCTCGACCTTCGAGACGTCCAGCGAGCCGGCCTGGACGTCGGGCTTGCCGTCGGCGGTCTTCGTCGGGCCGAACACGCCCTTGACGGGGATTCCGTAGTCGTACAGCGCGGCGGCGGTGCCGGTGAAGGCCACGACGTTCTTCGGCTTGGCCTTGAGGCTGATCTCCTTGCCGAGGTCGTCCTTGAAGGTCCAGGCGCCCGAGGCGGCGGTGCCCTTGTCGGTGTCGCCCGGCCCGTCCTTCGCGGAGTCGGAGCCGCCGCACGCGGCCAGCGCCGCGACGAGGCCGAGGGCGCCGCCGGCTGCGAGGAGTCCGCGGCGGGAGAGGGGTGAGATACGGGACGTGGGCATGTCGAAGTCCGCTTTCGTGCGAGCCGGCGGCCACGGGCGTGCGCCGGGGGCCGTTCGCGAGGAAGGTTAGCCTAACCTTCCCTGAAGGCGATAAGGGGACCCTAACTCACAACGCGTCAGGGTCCCCTCCGGTGGTGCGGGGACGCGGCTAGCCGGCGAAGCCCAGCTCGCGCGCGATGAGCATGCGCTGCACCTCGCTCGTGCCCTCGCCGATCTCCAGGATCTTGGAGTCGCGCCACATCCGGGCCACGGGGTACTCGTTCATGAACCCGTAGCCGCCGTGGATCTGCGTGGCGTCGCGCGCGTTGTCCACCGCCACGGTCGAGGAGTACAGCTTCGCGATGGCGGCCTCCTTCTTGAACGGCTCCCCCGCCACGAGCCGGGAGGCGGCGTCGCGCCAGCCGATGCGGGCCATGTGGGCGCGCATCTCCATGTCCGCCAGCTTGAACTGGATGGCCTGGTTGTCGCCGATCGCCTTGCCGAAGGCGTGCCGCTCCTTGGCGTACTTCACCGACTCGTCCACACAGCCCTGCGCGAGACCCGTGGCGAGCGCCGAGATGGCGATGCGGCCCTCGTCGAGGATCCGCAGGAACTGGGCGTAGCCGCGGCCCTCCTCGCCCACCAGGTTGGCGAGCGGCACCCGGACGTTGTCGAAGGCCAGCTCGCGGGTGTCCGAGGAGTTCCAGCCGACCTTGGAGTACGGGGCGGCCACCGTGAACCCGGGGGTGCCGGACGGGACGATGATCGAGGAGATCTCCGGACGGCCGTCGGGCTTGCGGCCGGTCACCGCCGTGACGGTGACCAGACCCGTGATGTCGGTACCGGAGTTGGTGATGAAGCACTTGGAGCCGTTGATCACCCACTCGTCGCCCTCGCGCACGGCGGTGGTGCGGGTGCCTCCCGCGTCGCTGCCCGCGCCCGGCTCGGTCAGGCCGAAGGCGCCCAGCACCTCGCCCGAGCACATCTTCGGCAGCCACTCCTGCTTCTGCTCCTCGGAGCCGAAGAGGTAGATGGGCATGGCGCCCAGGGAGACGCCGGCCTCCAGGGTGATGGCGACCGAGGAGTCGACGCGGGCCAGCTCCTCCAGGGCGATGCCGAGGGCGAGGTAGTCCCCGCCCATGCCGCCGTACTCCTCGGGGAAGGGCAGCCCGAACAGGCCCATCCGGCCCATCTCGCGGACGATCTCGTACGGGAACTCGTGCCGCTCGTACAGGTCGCCGATCTTGGGAGCGATGACGTCGTGCGCGAACTCCTCGACGGTGCGGCGGAGTTCCTCGTGCTCGGGGGTGAGCCGGTGGTCGAGGGCCATGGTGTTCTTACTCCTTGTGGGAGAGGGCGCGGACGGTACGGGAGGGGCTGGGCCGCCCCAGCTGTTCGGCCATCCACACGCTCGTGGCGGTGAGGGCGGCCAGGTCGACCCCGGTCTCGATGCCGAGGCCGTCGAGCATCCACACCAGGTCCTCGGTGGCGAGGTTGCCGGTGGCGCTCTTGGCGTACGGGCACCCGCCGAGGCCGCCTGCGGACGCGTCGACGGTGGTCACGCCGCACTGCAGCGCGACGAGGGTGTTGGAGAGGGCCTGCCCGTAGGTGTCGTGGAAGTGGACGCCGATCCGGTCGACGGCGACGCCCTCCTCGCCCAGCGCCTCCAGCAGCACCCGGACATGGCCCGGGGTCGCGACGCCGATGGTGTCGCCGAGACTGAGCTCGTCGCAGCCCAGGTCGAGCAGGGCCTTGGCGACGCGGACCACCTGGGGGACCGGGACCGCGCCCTCCCAGGGGTCCCCGAAGCACATGGAGAGGTAGCCGCGCACGTGCGCTCCGCCCTCCTTGGCCCGCGCCACGACGGGCTCGAACATGGCCAGGGACTCGTCGACGGTGCGGTTGAGGTTGCGGGAGGCGAAGGTCTCGGTCGCCGAGCCGAAGACGGCGATCCGGGTGGCCCCGAGGGTGAGCGCCCGGTCGAGCCCGCGCTCGTTGGGGACCAGCACGGGCAGGGCCGCGTCCACGTCGGAGAGCAGCGGGAACAGCTGCTCCGCGTCCGCCAGCTGGGGCACCCACTTGGGGTGCACGAAGCTGGTGGCCTCCACGGTGTCCAGGCCCGCCGCCGCGAGGCGGTGGATGAACTCCGCCTTGACGGCGGTGGGAACCGCCGTCTTCTCGTTCTGCAGGCCGTCGCGGGCACCGACCTCGTGGATCCGTACGCGGGCGGGCAGGCCGGGGGCCGGGACGGTCATGGGCAGGCCGATCATGCCGCCTCCTCCTCTTCTTCGTCCGGGGTGACGACGGCCAGGACCTGGTCCATGGCGACGGTGGTGCCGGGGGAGACGTCCAGCTCGGTGACGGTGCCGGCGTGCGGGGCGGAGATGACGTGCTCCATCTTCATGGCCTCGACCACGAGCAGGCTCTGCCCGGCGGTCACCTTGTCGCCGACGGCCACCTTGACGACGGTGACGGTGCCGGGCATGGGCGCGGCGAGGGTGTCGGCGCCCGACCGGCCGGCGCCGGTGAGCGCCGCGGCGACGGGGTCGTGGTGCTGCACGTGCCAGGAGTCGGCGTCGCGCCCGAGCCAGACCCCCTCCGGGGAGGCGGCGTGGCTGAACCGGTGGGTGATGCCGTCGAGTTCGATGGTGAGGTCGTGGGTGGTGCGGGCCACGATCCGGCCGCGCGCCGGTGCGCCGGGGCTCTGCCCCAGGCCCCGCGCCCCCATCGCCGGCGAGGCTGATTCCGCCCCGGCGGGGTCGGCGAGGAGCAACTCCTGCTCCGAGCCGCGTGCGCGGGTGCGGACCTCGACCGGGTCGAGGCCCGGGAGGCGGAAGTGGTGGACCGTCCAGGCGGGCGTGCCGCCGAGACGCCAGCCGCTGGCGGTGTCGAACGGGTCGACCCATCCGGCCTGCCCGGCCGGCCCCTTTCCGGAAGGGGCGGGGTGGGCGAGCGACAGCAGGGCCGCCGCCGCGTACACCTCCGGCGGGACGCCGTCGGGCAGGAGCGTGGCCAGGTCCCGCTCCACCAGCCCGGTGTCCAGGTCCCCGGACACCACGTCCGGGTGTGCCAGCAGCCTGCGCAGGAACCCCGCATTGGTCTGGACGCCGAGGATCACCGTGTCGGCGAGCGCCCCCCGGAGCACCCGCAGGGCACTGGCCCGGTCGGGCCCGTAGGCGATCACCTTCGACAGCATCGGGTCGTACGTCGACCCCGTGTCCACCCCCGACACCAGGCCCGAGTCGGTGCGCACCGCACCGCCCGACGGCTCCGACAGCGCCAGGACCGTACCGCCGGACGGCAGGAACCCGCGCGCCGGGTCCTCCGCGCAGACGCGGGCCTCGATGGCGTGCCCGGTGAGCCGGACCCCGGACTGGTCGAAGCCGAGCGGCTCGCCCGCCGCCACCCGCAGCTGCTGCTCCACCAGGTCCAGGCCGGTGATCAGCTCCGTGACCGGGTGCTCCACCTGGAGCCGGGTGTTCATCTCCATGAAGTAGTACGAGGACGGGTCCCCGCCCGGCACGATGAACTCCACCGTGCCCGCGCCGACATAGCCGCACGAGCGGGCCGCCTCCACGGCCGCCGCGCCCATGGACGCCCGCAGCTCCGGCGTCAGGAGGACCGAGGGGGCCTCCTCGATGACCTTCTGGTGGCGCCGCTGGAGCGAGCACTCGCGCTCCCCGAGGTGGACCACGTTGCCGTGCGCGTCCGCCAGCACCTGGATCTCGATGTGCCGCGGCCGGTCCACCCACCGCTCCACGAGCAGGGTGTCGTCGCCGAAGGAGGAGCGGGCCTCGCGCCGGGCCGCCGCGATCTCCTCCGCCAGCACGGCCGCGTCCCGGACCAGGCGCATGCCCTTGCCGCCGCCGCCCGCGGAGGGCTTCAGCAGCACCGGCATGCCGATCTTCTCGGCCGCCGCGACCAGATCGGCGTCCGACAGGCCGCTGCCGGAGGAGCCGGGCACCACCGGGACACCGGCGGCGCGGACGGTCTCCTTGGCGCGGATCTTGTCGCCCATCAGGGAGATGGCCGAGGCCGGCGGCCCGATGAAGGCCAGGCCCGCCTCCGCGCAGGCCGCCGCGAAGGCCGCGTTCTCCGCGAGGAACCCGTACCCCGGGTGGACCGCCTCGGCCCCCGTGCGGCGGGCCGCGTCGAGCAGCCGCTCCACCGACAGGTAGCTCTCGGCGGCGGCCGCCGGGCCGATCCGGACGGCCGTGTCGGCCTCCCGTACGTGACGGGCGTCCGCGTCCGCGTCGCTGAAGACGGCCACCGACCGCACACCGAGCTCCCGCAGCGTGCGGATGACCCGGACCGCGATCTCGCCCCGGTTGGCGACCAGAACAGTGCTGAACATCGAAGAGGTCCTCACGTCACATACGGAAGATGCCGAAAGCGGGGTCGCCCAGCGGGGCGTTCGCGCACGCGGTCAGGGCCAGTCCCAGCACCTGCCGGGTCTCCACCGGGTCGATGACGCCGTCGTCCCACAGCCGGGCCGTGGCGTAATAGGCGTTGCCCTGCTCCTCGTACTGCGCGCGGACCGGGGCCTTGAAGGACTCCTCGTCCTCAAGCGGCCATTCCTGGCCCGCGCCCTCGATCTGGTCGCGCTTGACCGTCGCCAGGACGGACGCGGCCTGCTCGCCGCCCATCACCGAGATCTTGGCGTTGGGCCACATCCACATGAACCGCGGCGAGTACGCCCGGCCGCACATCGAGTAGTTGCCCGCCCCGTACGAGCCGCCGACCACCACCGTCAGCTTCGGGACGCGGGTGCACGCCACCGCCGTGACCATCTTCGCGCCGTGCTTGGCGATGCCGCCGGCCTCGTAGTCCCGGCCGACCATGAAGCCGGAGATGTTCTGGAGAAAGACCAGCGGAATGCCGCGCTGGTCGCACAGCTCGATGAAGTGCGCGCCCTTCTGCGCCGACTCGGAGAACAGGATGCCGTTGTTGGCGACGATCCCGACGGGGTGGCCGTGGATCCGGGCGAAGCCGGTGACCAGGGTCTGCCCGAACTCCGCCTTGAACTCCTGGAATCGGGAGCCGTCCACGACACGGGCGATGATCTCCCGGGCGTCGTACGGGGTGCGGGAGTCGACCGGGACCGCGCCGTACAGGCCGTACGGGTCCACCTTCGGCTCCTCCGGAGCCTCGACCGACCACGGCAGGGCCCCGCGCTCGGGCAGGGTCGCCACGATGTTCCGGACGATCCGCAGCGCGTGCGCGTCGTCCTCCGCGAGGTGGTCGGTCACGCCGGAGACCCGGGAGTGGACCTCGCCGCCACCGAGCTCCTCGGCCGTGACGACCTCGCCGGTGGCGGCCTTCACCAGCGGCGGGCCGCCGAGGAAGATCGTGCCCTGGCCGCGGACGATGACGGCCTCGTCGCTCATCGCCGGGACGTACGCCCCGCCCGCCGTGCAGGAACCGAGGACGGCGGCGATCTGCGGGATGCCGGCGCCGGACATCCGCGCCTGGTTGTAGAAGATGCGGCCGAAGTGCTCGCGGTCGGGGAAGACCTCGTCCTGCATCGGGAGGAACGCGCCGCCCGAGTCGACCAGGTAGAGGCAGGGGAGACGGTTCTCCAGGGCCACCTCCTGGGCGCGCAGGTGCTTCTTGACGGTCATCGGGTAGTACGTGCCGCCCTTGACGGTCGCGTCGTTCGCGACGATCACGCACTCGCGCCCGCTGACCCGGCCGATGCCGGCGATGACCCCGGCGGCCGGGGCGGCGCCCCCGTACATCCCCTCGGCGGCCAGCGGGGCCAGCTCCAGGAAGGGCGACCCGGGGTCGAGGAGGGTGTCCACGCGGTCGCGGGGGAGCAGCTTCCCGCGGGCGGTGTGGCGGGCGCGGGCCTTCTCGCCGCCTCCGAGGCGGGCCGCGCCGAGCCGGGCGCGCAGCCCCTCGACGAGCTCGCGGTGGGCGGCCTCGTTGGTCCGCCAGGCCTCGGACGCCGGGTCCGCGGCGCTCGTCAGCACTGGTGCCTGCTGCATCGGTCGAGCTCCCTTGCTCGGTCCACGCGGTCAACGCGGTTAATGAGCGTTAACACTGATGCAGCCTAGGTTAACGAGCGCTAACGGCCCTGTCTAGAATGGATTCCCATGAGCACCAGAGCGGCCGCCCCGACCCGTCGCGAGCAGATCCTCAACGAGGCCGCTCGCCTCTTCGCCGAACGCGGATTCCACGGGGTCGGCGTCGACGAGATAGGGGCCGCGGTGGGCATCAGCGGCCCCGGCCTGTACCGGCATTTCGCAGGCAAGGACGCCATGCTCGCCGAGCTGCTGGTGGGGATCAGCGAACGGCTGCTGACGGGCGGCCGCCGGCGCGTGGAGGAGGCGGCGGGGGACCCGTCCGCGGTGCTCGCCTCGCTGATCGACGGCCACATCGACTTCGCCCTGGACGACCGGGCGCTGATCACCCTGCACGACCGGGAGCTGGACCGGCTGCGGGAGGCCGACCGCAAGCTCGTGCGCCAGCTCCAGCGGCAGTACGTCGAGCTCTGGGTGGCGGTCGTACGGGAACTGCACCCCGAGGTCGGCGAGGCGGAGGTGCGCGTGGCCGTACACGCCGTCTTCGGCCTGCTGAACTCCACCCCGCACCTGGCGGCGTTGGGCCGGGAGGCGACGGAGTCGCTGCTCAGGCGTCTTGCGCACGGCGCCTTCGGGGCGCTGTCGGGATGACCCGGTGACACGCCCGGGCCACCGGCCGGGGTGGACGGCGCGGCTCCGCGTGCGCGGCGGCAGAATGGGGCGCATGCCGAAGCCGATAGAGCAGCCCGTCCCCAGCCGCGCCGAACTCGTCGACCATCTCGTCCGCAGCCGGATCGCGGGACAGGTCGCCACCCCGCGCGAGAACAACCTCGCGCACTACCGCAAGCTCGCCAACGGCGACCGGCACTACTGGCTCGGCCTGGAGCTGGGCGACCGCTGGACGGACGAGCAGGACGTGCTCGCGGTGATGGCGGAGCGGTGCGGTGTCGTCGACGACGCCGCGCACCGGTACGGCCAGGACACCATCGACCCGGAACTCACGGTCGACGCGCTCGACCGGATGGCGGCACGGCTGCGCAAGGCGGCACTGGACCGGCAGAGCGTGCTGCTGGCCACCGGCCACCCGGGCGGGCTGCTGGACGTCCATCGGGCCACGGCGGGCGCCCTGCGCGCGGCGGGCTGCGAGATCGTGGTCATCCCGCCGGGGCTGGTGGCCGACGAGGGCGCGGTGTGGCAGGTCGCGGACGTCGCGGTGCTGGAGCGGGGCGCGACCCTGTGGCACACCCACTCCCCGGAGCCGATGGCCGCGATCCTGGACGGGCTGGCCGCGGCGGGGCGCCCGCTGCCGGACCTGGTGGTGGCCGACCACGGCTGGGCGGGGTGCGCGGCGCAGCGGGGCCTGGACGCGGTGGGGTACGCGGACTGCAACGACCCGGCCCTGTTCCTCGGTGAGGCCGAAGGCACCCTCCAGGTGGCGGTCCCGCTGGACGACCACGTCCGCGACCCGCGCGGGTACGACCCGATGGTCGCGTACCTGCTGGCGGCCGCCGACCTGCTCTAGCGCAGCCAGGCGGTGGTCATCGCCTGGACGGCCGAGCCGTCCAGGTCGGTGAGCTTGGCAGCGGCGAAGTCGCGGGCCCACTCGGAGGTCTGGATCCGGAACGGCATGGTCTCGGCGGTCAGCGCCTCGATGACGGGCGCCGCCGCCTGCTCCGAAGTCTGGGCGGTGTCTGCGCCGAAGGCCTGCATGGCGTGGTCGACGTAGCCCTGGAGTGCCGGGGCGTACGGGCCGGCCTCGGCGAGCATGGCCGGCACGTCGAGCCGGACGTTGTTCACGAACTCGCTGGCGACGGCGCCAGGTTCGACGACGGCCACCTGGACACCGGTGGACGCGGCCACCGGTGCCAGGGACTCCATGAAGCCCTCGACGGCGAACTTGGCCGCGCAGTAGGCCTCGTTGAACGGCTGGCCGACCACCCCGCCGACGCTCGTCACCGTGATGACCCGGCCGCCCGAGGCGCGCAGGTGCGGCAGCGCGACCCGGGTGAGTTCGACCACGCCGAAGAAGTTGACCTCCATCACGGAGCGGACCTGCTCCATGCCGTGCTGCTCGATGGTCCCCACGAAGCCGGCGCCCGCGTTGTTCACGACCGCGTCCAGACGCCCGTGCTCGGCGACGACCTCGGCCACACAGGCGGCCGCGGATTCCGCGTCGGTCACGTCCAGGCGCTTGACCTGGACGAGGTCCGCGACGCCTGCTTCGGCGGCGGCCTTCAGCAGGGCGTCGGCGCGGGAGGTGTCGCGCATGGTGGCGACGGTGTGCCAGCCGGCCCGGGCGGCGGCGACCGCGGCTGCCAGGCCGATGCCCGAGGAGGTGCCGGTGATGAGGACGGTCTTCGTGGTCATGGGGTATCTCCATCTCAGTGCGTGTGCACGCACACATTACATTTCCGTGCGTGCGCACGCAACATTCGCCTCGTCCCGGTACGCTGCTCCCATGGCGCGCAACGCACTCTCCCTGGGCAGTCTCACCGCCCGTGACCATGCCTTCTACGGTCTCGTCTGGGCCGGATCCACGCTCACCGCCCGGGTCGACCAGGCCCTCGCGCGCCGCCACGACCTCCCGCTCTCGTGGTTCGAGGTCATGCTCTGGCTGCATTTCCAGGAGGAGCCGGTCGCCGCCTCGGAGCTCGGCGCCATGACGCTGCTCAGCCGCAGCCAGGTGTCCCGGGTGGTCGACTCGCTCCGGGGCCGGGGGCTGGTCGAGCGGATACCGTCCCCGACGGACGCCCGGTCGGTGGGGATCGCGCTCACCGACGCCGGCCGCCGCGCCTTCGCGGAGGCCGACGCCACCCGGCGCGAGGCCCTCGCCGAGGTCTTCGACGACGTGCTCGACGACGCGGACATCGAGGCTCTGGAAGGGATCTGGGCCAAGCTCAAGGCCGTTCCGCGGCCGGAGCGGCAGGCGTAGCCCGGCCCGCCGAGGCCCTGCGGCGCAGCCAGGGGGCCAGCGGGGCCGCCAGCGCGAAGCCCACGGCCGTGGCGGCCGCGGTGATGACGGCCGGGTTCACCCAGCCCGGGATCAGCTGGCGCCCGCCCGGGTCCCCGGGGTGGTCGGCGCAGTGGACCGAGAGCGGGAACCGCGATTCCCAGACCACCACGCTCTCGTGCTCACCCCACTGGGCGTAGCCGCACACCTCCTCGGGATCGAGCACGTAGACACCGGCCGAGAGGCCCCAGACGTACGCCGATCCCGCGGCGCACAGGGCGATGAGGGCGACCAGCAGGAACGTGCCGCCACCAAGCAGGTCCCCGGCGGAGCGGCGCCCTACGACGCGCCCCACCTGCACCGCCAGCCGGCCGAGGAGCAGCATCCCGGCGAACGGCGAGAGCAGGGCGAAGGCGAGAAGCAGAAGGATCATGCAAGTTGGCGACGCGCGGCCGTGCCCGGCGGTTCCGCCCTGTGGCCCACCCCACGCGCCGCCGCGCGTTACCGCCCGCGCGGTACGCGGACCACGCCCTCCTGGATGACCGTGACGGCCAGCCGGCCGTCCTGGGTCCAGATCCGGGCCTGGCCGAGGCCGCGCCCGGCGGCGGCCGAGGGCGACTCCTGGTCGTACAGCAGCCATTCGTCGGCGCGGAACGGCCGGTGGAACCACATCGCGTGGTCCAGCGAGGCGCCCACCACGTCGCCGACGGCCCAGCCGCCCCGGCCGTGCGCGAGCAGCACCGAGTCGAGCAGGGTCATGTCCGAGACGTAGGTCGCCAGACAGGTGTGGAGCAGCGCGTCGTCGCTCTCCAGCTTGTCGGCCGTGCGGAACCACACCTGGGAATGGGGCTCCCGGGGCACGCCCACGCTGCCCCACGGCGGGGTCGTCGCGTACCGCAGGTCCACCGCGCCGCGTGCCTCCGTCAGCCGCTCGACCGTGCCCGGGTCCCGGAAGACCTCCCGGTACGCGGGCAGCGACTCGGCGGCCGTCGGCAGGGTCTCCGGGTCCGGCGCGGCCGGCATGGCGACCTGGTGGTCCAGCCCCTCCTCGTACACCTGGAAGGAGGCGGAGAGGTGGAAGATCGGCTGGCCGTGCTGGACGGCGACGACCCGCCGGGTGGTGAAGGAGCGCCCGTCGCGGATCCGGTCGACCGAGTACACGATGGGCGCGCCCGGGTCGCCGGCGCGCAGGAAGTACGAGTGCAGCGAATGCGCACTGCGGTCCTCGGGCACGGTACGGCCGGCCGCGACCAACGCCTGGGCCGCGACCTGACCGCCGAAGACCCGCGGTACCAGCGAAGGACGGCTGGTACCGCGGAAGATGTCCTCCTCGATCTGCTCCAGGTCGAGCAGATCGAGGAGAGTCGTCAGTGCCTCGTTCATGGGACTGAGACTGAATTCCTTACAGGCCCATCGACTTGGCGATGATGGACTTCATGATCTCGCTGGTGCCGCCGTAGATGCGGTTGACGCGGTTGTCGGCGTACAGGCGGGCGATGGGGTACTCGTTCATGTAGCCGTAGCCGCCGTGGAGCTGGAGGCAGCGGTCGATGACGCGGTGCGCGACCTCGGTGCAGAACAGCTTCGCCGAGGCGGCCTCGGCCGGGGTCAGCTCGCCGGCGTCCAGGGCCTCCAGGGCGCGGTCGGCGACGGCCTGGGCGGCGTCCACCTCGGCCTGGCAGGCGGCCAGCTCGAACTTGGTGTTCTGGAAGTGCGCGACGGGCTTGCCGAAGACGGTGCGGTCCGTGACGTACTGCTGGGCGAACCGGACGGCCGCGGCGGCCTGGGCGTAGGCACCGAAGGCGATGCCCCAGCGCTCGGAGGCCAGGTTGTGGCCGAGGTAGTAGAAGCCCTTGCCCTCCTCGCCGAGCAGGTCCTCGACCGGGACCTTGACGTCGACGAACGCCAGCTCGGCGGTGTCGGAGGTGCGCAGGCCCAGCTTGTCGAGCTTGCGGCCTATGGAGTAGCCCTCGGACTTGGTGTCCACGGCGAACAGGGAGATGCCGAAGCGGCGGTCGTCCTCGCGCGGGGCGGAGGTGCGGGCGCAGACGATCACACGGTCGGCGTGTACGCCACCGGTGATGAAGGTCTTGGAGCCGTTGAGGACGTAGTGCGTGCCGTCCTCGGAGAGCTTGGCGGTGGTCTTCATGCCCGCGACGTCGGAGCCGGTGCCCGGCTCGGTCATGGCGAGGGCCCACATCTCCTCACCGCTGACGAACTGCGGCAGGTAGCGCTTCTTCTGCTCGTCGGTGGCGAGCATCTTGATGTAGGGGAGGGCGAGCAGCACGTGCACGCCGGAGCCGCCGAAGTTGACGCCCGCGCGGGAGGTCTCCTCGTAGAGGACGGCCTCGAACTTGTGGGTGTCCAGGCCCGCGCCGCCGAACTCCTCCGGCACGTTGATGCCGAAGACGCCCAGCTCGCCGAGCTTGTAGTAGAAGTCGCGCGGCGCCTGGCCGGCGGCGAACCACTCGTCGTAGACGGGGACGACCTCGGCCTCGATGAAGGCGCGGATGGTCTCGCGGAATGCCTCGTGGTCCTCGTTGAAAACGGTACGGCGCACGGCCGGACTCCCCTCTGCGGCTGAACCGCCGCCGCTCTCGCGGTCATGGTTGCGCGCCGTCGCCGCTCAGCGGAGGGCGAACTCTAAGCGCTTGCTCAGACTAAGTTACTGGCGGGTTGTCCTCGGTGTCCAGAGTACGTAGCGCGAACCACAGTTCCATGCGGGTGTCCGGGTCATCGAGGTCGCGGGCCAGGAGCGCCGCAGCGCGGGCGATGCGCTGGCGGACGGTGTTGCGGTGGATGCCGAGGGTGGCGGCCGTGCGGTCCCAGCTGCCGTGGTGGGCCAGCCAGGCGCGCAGGGTCTGCGCGTGCGCCGGGTTCAGCGGTGCGAGGAGCGCTTCGGCGTGCGCGCGGGCCTCCGCGGGGTCCAGGAGCCCGGACAGGCCGTCCGCGGTGTGGCGGACCAGCGGGGTCCGGGCCGCCTCCGCCCGTTCCAGGGCCCGCCGGGCCTGCGCCTGGGCGGTGCGCAGCTCCGCCGGTGCGGCCGGTGCGCTGACCCCGAGGCGCCAGCCGGGCTGCGGGGCGGGCTCCCGCTCGGTGAGGAGGCGAGCCGTCGGCCCCTCCGGGTCCAGCAGTACGGTGCCGAGGGCCGCCGCCAGGGTCTGCGGGTCACCGGAGCCGCGGGCGTGGACGACGCGCCAGGGGCCGGGGACGAGGGCCCCGGCCGGGTCCCCGTCCAGCAGGAGCCGGGTCAGGGCCGCCGCCTCACCGGTCCCGGCCGCCCGGCGCGCGGTGAGCAGGGTCAGCAGTACGGCCGCCACGGAGGCGATGGTGTGGTCGCCGGGCGCCCGCTCCGGCGCGACGACCCCGAGCACGTGCCCGCCGCCGAGGGCGTAGGCGCTGAGCTGGGTTCCGCCGACGGCGGCGGTGGCCGTGGCGGCGGCCCCGGGGGCCACCCGCCCGGCGAGCGCGACGAGCGCCCCGAGCACCTCCTCGGAGGGCTCGGGCCCGGCAGAGCCGGAGACCCGCGTGCCGGGCCCCGGGGCCCCGGGCGCCCCCGGCGTCCCGGCGGCGCCCGGTGTCCCGGCGGCTGGGGCAGCTGCGGCGGCTTCCCCCGCGCCCGGTGCGGCGGTGGTGCCGGTCGTCCCCGCGGCGCGCGGTGCCGTACGTGCGTCGGCCGCGGGGTCGGGGGGCGGTGGCAGCAGGGCCGCCCAGCCGCCCAGGCTCGTGGCCAGACGGCGCAGGACCGCGGGGACCGGGTCCGGGCGGGCGGCGGCCGCGGCCAGCGACTGCTGGGCCTCGGTCACCCGGCGCAGCTCGCGGGTGCGGGCCTCCGCCATCAGCCGTCCCACCGCGCGGGCGACCGCGGTGAACGGGGTCCGCTGCGGCACCTCCAGCAGCGGCAGCCCGTGCCGCGCGCAGGCGGCGGCCAGCTCCGGGGGCACCTCGGCGTGCAGCGGTGCCACGCCGAACCCGAGTGCGGCCGCGCCGGAGGCGACCAGGCGCCGGACGTACGCATCGGCCGGACCGGCCGGGTGCTCACGCGCAGCCGAGCCTCCCTGCACCACGGGGCCGGCCGCCGGGGCCGACCCGTCGGGGTGGCGTACGTCCGCCTCCGGCTCCGTGAGGCCCGCGCCCGCCGTGAGCAGCAGCTCGCCGCCGAGCAGGTACGGGGACGGGTCCGCCATCTCGGAGGCGTGCACCCCGTGTACCTCCGCCCGCGCCGGCCCGGCGAGCCGGCGCAGCCCCAGCGCCTGCTCGCCGAGGAGCGCCGACAGCGGCACCGGCGGGGTGAGCGGCGCTTCGGACGAGGTCGGCGCAGAGATCGGCATGGATACTCCGTACAGGTCGGCTTGGCCCACTGGATGAAACGTACACTTCGCGGCGGGCGCACCGCGGCTTACGCTCGAAGCACCGCACCCCCCTCCCGACCCGGAAGGCCTTCCCATGAGCACGCAGCCGCGCGGCCCCGTCGACTCCTCCCGCATCCCGCGCTACGCGGGCCCCGCCACCTTCGCCCGGCTGCCCCGCCTGGACGAGGTCGGCTCCGCGGACGTCGCCGTCGTCGGTGTGCCGTTCGACTCGGGGGTCTCCTACCGTCCCGGCGCCCGCTTCGGCGGCAACGCCATCCGCGAGGCCTCCCGCCTGCTGCGCCCGTACAACCCGGCGCAGGACGCCTCCCCCTTCGCCCTCGCCCAGGTGGCCGACGCCGGCGACATCGCCGTGAACCCCTTCAACATCAACGAGGCCGTCGAGACGGTCGAGGCCGCCGCCGACGAGCTCCTCGGCGCCGGCTCCCGCCTGATGACCCTGGGCGGCGACCACACCATCGCGCTCCCGCTGCTGCGCTCGGTGGCGAAGAAGCACGGCCCGGTGGCGCTGCTCCACTTCGACGCGCACCTGGACACCTGGGACACGTACTTCGGCGCCGAGTACACGCACGGCACCCCGTTCCGCCGCGCCGTCGAGGAGGGCATCCTCGACACCGAGGCGCTGTCCCACGTCGGTACGCGCGGCCCGCTGTACGGCAAGCAGGACCTGGACGACGACGCCAAGATGGGCTTCGGCATCGTCACCTCGGCGGACGTCTACCGCCGCGGCGCCGACGAGGTCGCGGACCAGCTGCGTCAGCGCATCGGCGACCGTCCGCTCTACATCTCGATCGACATCGACGTGCTGGACCCGGCCCACGCGCCCGGCACCGGCACCCCGGAGGCGGGCGGCATGACCTCCCGCGAGCTGCTGGAGATCATCCGCGGCCTGTCCTCCTGCAACCTGGTATCCGCGGACGTCGTCGAGGTCGCCCCGGCGTACGATCACGCCGAGATCACCTCGGTCGCGGCCTCGCACACCGCGTACGAGCTGACCACGATCATGAGCCGGCAGATCGCGCAGTCGAAGGGCAAGTAGCGAAGTGACGCACGACCACGACCTGGTACTCCGGCCGACCGAGGCCCAGACGGCGGCAGCGCTCGCGCCGCCGCCGGGGCGCACGGGCGGGGACCTGGTCGTGGAAACGCTGCGTTCGCTGGGCGCCACCACCGTCTTCGGGCTGCCCGGACAGCACGCGCTCGCCCTCTTCGAGGCGGTGGGCCGCTCCGATCTGCGGCTGGTCGGGCTGCGCACGGAGAACAACGCGGGCTTCGCGGCGGACGCGTACGGCCGGATCACGGGCGAGGCCGTTCCGCTCCTGCTGTCCACCGGGCCGGGCGCGCTGATGGCGCTGCCCGCCCTGGCGGAGGCCGCGGCCGCCTCCGCCCCCGTCCTGGCGATCTCCTCCCAGGTCCCGGTGGTCGGCCTGGGCGGCGGCCGGCGCGGGCACCTGCACGAGCTGCGGGACCAGGCGGCGTCCTTCCGCGACGTGGTGAAGTCGGTCCACACGGCCCGCACCCCCTCCCAGATCCCCTCCGCCGTCGCCGCGGCCTGGGAATCGGCGCTCACGGCCCCGCACGGGCCGGTCTGGGTGGAGATCCCGGAGGACGTCCTGCGGGCGGAGACCCTCGTCCCCCAGGTGACGGGCATGGACGCCACCCCGCACGAGCTCGCCCCGCGCCCCGAGCTGACGGCCCTGGCGGCGCACTGGCTGGAGACGGCCGCCCGCCCCGTGATCATCGCGGGCGGCGGGGTGATCCGCTCCGACGCGGCGGGCAAGCTGCGCCAACTCGCCGAGCGGGTGAACGCGCCGGTGGTCACCACCTTCGGCGGCAAGGGCGCCTTCCCCTGGACCCACCCCCTCTCGCTCCAGTCCTGGCTGGAGGACCGCCACATGACGGACTTCCTGGAGGACGCGGACGTCCTCCTGGTGGTCGGCTCCGGCCTGGGGGAACTCTCCTCGAACTACCACACGTTCTTCCCCCGGGGCCGGGTCGTCCAGATCGAGGCGGACCTCGGGAAGCTGGAGTCCAACCACCCGGGCCTCGGCATCCACGCCGATGCCCGGCTCGCCCTCCAGGCCCTGCTGGAAACGGTGTCCGAGCGGGAGGACCCCTCGGCGCCCGCCCGGGTCCGGAAGGTCCTGTCGGACATCGCGGCGCGCCTCGCCGCCCAGGACGTGGAGCTGGAGCAGCAGCTCCTGACCTCCATCCGGGCCGCGCTGCCGCCGCGCTCGCCGTCCTTCTGGGACATGACGATCCTGTCCTACTGGGCCTGGTCGGCGTTCGACGCGAAGCACCCCAACACCATGCACTCGGCGCAGGGGGCGGGCGGCCTCGGCTACGCCTTCCCCGCGGCGCTCGGCGCGTGCGCGGCGGAACCGGGCACGCCGGTGCTGGCCGTCTCCGGCGACGGCGGCGCCATGTACTCGATCGCGGAGCTGGCCACCGCGAAGCAGCACGACCTGGACGTCACCTGGCTGATCGTGGACGACGGCGGCTACGGCATCCTGCGCGAGTACGGCTGCGCCACGGGCACGGACCTGCCGGGCCCCGACTTCGTGTCCCTGGCGGCGTCCTTCGGCGTCCCGGCGGCCACCACCACGGCAGCCACCCTCACCGAGGACCTCACCACGGCCCTGACCACCCCGGGCCCCTCCGTCCTGGTCCTCCCCACCACCCTCAGGATGTTCACCCCGACGCACCTCTGACCTCACTCGGCCCCGGTGCTCCGCCGTTTCCGCTCGTGGGGCGCGCCGAAGGGCTCTCGTGGTGAGGCGAGCCCGTCCTCCGGCGCGGCGCTATGCTTTATATGGCGCTGACCTAGGAGGTATATGCGATGTCGAACCTGTACGTGCAAGTCGACGACGATGCCCTGGCCGAGGCCGCGTCGATACTGGGCACCAAGTCCAAGAAGGACACCGTCAATGCCGCCCTGCAAGAGGTCACCCGGCGGCACAAGCGGCTGAAGGCCTTGGAGCGGCTCGTTGAAATGGGCGAGCGCGGCGACTTCGACGTGCTCATGGACAAGGCCAACTACCGGCGATGAGCCTCATGACTCACCTCGTCGATACGTCGGCGGTGGCCCGGATCCTGACGAACGAAGGCGTTCGAAAGGGTTGGCAGGAACATCTGGCAGAAGGCGTGATCGGCATCTGTGAGATCACGGAGCTGGAGATCCTCTTTTCCGCCCGTTCGCTGGCCGATCGTCTGGAGAAGGAAGAACTGCTCGCAGAGTTCTTCAACTGGACGCCCGTGCCCGACCACGTCTACGCCCGGGCCCGGGCCGTCCAGCGGTTGCTCACCGACCGTGGCGAGCACCGGAGTGCGGGACCCGTTGACCTGCTCGTCGCCGCGACGGCCGAACTGTCCGGGCTGACTTTGCTCCACTACGACGCCGACTTCGACACCATCGCCCGGGCAACCGGCCAGGCGGCGACGTGGCTGGCGCCCCGGGGCGTCGTCGCATAGTCCCGGCCCGATTGTTGCAGGGGGATGAAATCCGCCGGTCACGGCGTTGGGGGAGGCGGCAGGACAGGACGAACGGGGAGGCACCACGTGGTGGCGGCGAAGACGGCGACCGACCGGAAACAGGGCTGGGGCAGGCGGCTCGCCTCCTACACCTGGCGCTACAAGCTCAATGTGCTGCTCGCGCTCGGGTCCTCGCTGGCCGGCATGGCCGTCATGGCAATCGTCCCGCTCGTCACCAAGGTCATCATCGACGACGTCATCGGCGACCAGAGCAAGCCGATGGGCCCCTGGGCCGGGATGCTCATCGGCGCGGCCGTCCTCGTGTACGCGCTCACCTACATACGCAGGTACTACGGCGGCCGCCTCGCCCTCGACGTCCAGCACGACCTGCGCACCGACATGTACGACACCATCGCCCGCCTCGACGGGCGCCGGCAGGACGAGCTGTCCACCGGTCAGGTCGTCGGCCGGGCCACCAGCGACCTCCAGCTGATCCAGGGCCTGCTGTTCATGCTCCCCATGACCATCGGGAACTTCCTCCTCTTCGGGATATCCCTCGGGATCATGCTGGCGCTGTCGCCGGTGCTGACCCTGGTCGCCCTGCTGATGGCCCCGGCCCTCTGGTTCATCGCCAAGCGCAGCCGCAAGAAGCTGTTCCCCGCCACCTGGTGGGCGCAGGGCCAGGCCGCCGCCGTGGCCGGAGTCGTCGACGGGGCCGTGACCGGCGTCCGCGTCGTCAAGGGCTTCGGCCAGGAGGAGCAGGAGACCGGCAAACTGCGCGCCGCCGGGCGCCGCCTGTTCGCCGGCCGGATGCGGAGCATCCGGCTCAACTCCAAGTACACCCCCGCCCTCCAGGCGGTCCCCGCCCTCGCACAGGTCGCCATGCTGGCCCTCGGCGGCTGGATGGCCACCAACGGCCAGGTGACGCTGGGCACCTTCGTCGCCTTCTCCACCTACCTCGCCCAGCTCGTCGGCCCCGTCCGCATGCTCGCCATGGTCCTCACCGTCGCGCAGCAGGCCCGCGCCGGCGTGGAGCGCGTCTTCGAGCTCATCGACACCGAGCCCGTCATCCGCGAGGGGGAGCGCGAGCTGCCGGCCGACGCGCCCGCCACCGTCGCCTTCGAGGACGTCGTCTTCGGTTACGACCCCGCGCGGCCCGTCCTGAACGGCTTCTCCCTCTCGATCGGGGAAGGCGAGACCGTCGCCGTCGTCGGATCCTCCGGCAGCGGCAAGTCCACCGTCTCCCTGCTGCTCCCGCGCTTCTACGACCCCGACCGCGGCGCCGTCCGCATCGGCGGCCACGACGTGCGGGAGCTGACGTACGACTCCCTGCGCGCCGCCATCGGGCTCGTACCGGAGGATTCCTTCCTCTTCTCCGACACCATCCGCGCCAACATCGCCTACGGGCACCCCGGCGCCACCGACGAGCAGATCGAGGCCGCCGCCCGCGCCGCCCAGGCCCACGGGTTCGTCGAGGCCCTGCCCGCCGGGTACGACACCAAGGTCGGCGAGCAGGGGCTCACCCTCTCCGGCGGCCAGCGCCAGCGCATCGCGCTCGCCCGCGCCCTCCTCACCGACCCCCGGCTGCTGCTCCTCGACGACGCCACCTCCGCCGTCGACGCCCGCGTCGAGCACGAGATCCACGAGGCGCTGCGCGCCGTCATGGCCGGCCGCACCACCCTCCTCATCGCCCACCGCCGTTCGACGCTCGCGCTGGCCGACCGGATCGCCGTACTGGAGCACGGGCGGCTCGCCGACATCGGTACGCATGAGCAGCTGGAACGCCGCTCGCCCCTGTACCGGCGGCTGCTCACCGACCCGGACGCGCTCGCCGCCGGCTCCCCGCGCACCGCCGACGCCCCCGCGATGGCCGAGTTCGAGCGCGACCTCGAACGGGACATCGAGATCGAGGCCGAGATCGACTCCGAGCCGGTCAGTGCCAAGCGCCGTCCCGTGGACGGGGTCACCCCCGAGCTGTGGCGCCGCCGTGAGGAGGGCGCCGGCACCACCACCACGGCCGTTCCCGGGGCGCCCGCCGCCCCCGGCGCCGGTCACTCCATGGCCGGGGCCGTCGCCGGAACGCCGGCCACCCCGGAACTGCTCGCGCAGGTCGCCGCCCTGCCACCCGCCGACGACGAGCCCGGCGTGGACGAGGCCCGCGCCGCCTCCGCCGAGGACAGCTACAACCTGCGCCGGCTGCTACGCGGCTTCTGGGCGCCGCTCGCCGTCAGCCTCGCCCTGGTCGCCGTCGACGCGGCGGCCGGCCTGCTGCTGCCCATCCTGATCCGGCACGGGATCGACAAGGGCGTGGAGCAGGCCGCGCTCGGCGCCGTCTGGGTGGCGGCCGGGCTCGCCCTCGCCGTCGTCCTCGCCCAGTGGGCCGCCCAGTTCGCCGAGACCCGGATGACCGGGCGCACCGGTGAGCGCGTGCTCTACGCCCTGCGCGTCAAGATCTTCGCCCAGCTCCAGCGCCTCGGCCTCGACTACTACGAGCGCGAACTGACCGGCAAGATCATGACCCGGATGACCACCGACGTGGACGCGCTGTCCACCTTCCTGCAGACCGGGCTCGTCACCGCCGTCGTCTCCGTCTTCACCTTCTTCGGCATCCTCATCGCCCTGCTCGTCCTCGACGTCGAACTCGCACTGATCGTCTTCGCCACCCTGCCCCTGCTGGTCATCGGCACGATCGTCTTCCGCCGCAAGTCGGTCGCCGCGTACGAGCTCGCCCGCGACCGGGTCAGCCTGGTCAACGCCGACCTCCAGGAGTCCGTCTCCGGGCTGCGCATCGTGCAGGCCTTCCGCCGCCAGCGGGACGGAGCCGTCCGCTTCGCCGGGCGCAGTGACGCGTACCGCGAGGCCCGGGTCCGCGGCCAGTGGCTGATATCCGTCTACTTCCCCTTCGTCCAGCTGCTGTCCTCGGGCGCGGCCGCCGCGGTGCTGATCGTGGGCGCGGGCCGGGTGGAGGCCGGGACCCTCACCACCGGCGCGCTGGTGGCGTACCTCCTCTACATCGACCTGTTCTTCGCCCCCGTCCAGCAGCTCTCCCAGGTGTTCGACGGATACCAGCAGGCCACCGTCTCCCTCGGTCGGATCCAGGAGCTGCTGCGCGAGCCCACCACCACCCCGCGCCCCGCCGACCCGCGCCCGCTGCCCGAGCTGCGCGGCGAGATCGCCTTCGACGACGTGCGGTTCGCGTACGGGACCGCCGAGGAGCGCGGCGAGAAGGGGGAGGCGCTGGCCGGAATCAGCCTGCGGATACCCGCCGGGCAGACCGTGGCCTTCGTCGGCGAGACCGGCGCCGGCAAGTCCACCCTGGTCAAGCTCGTGGCCCGGTTCTACGACCCGACCTCGGGCCGGGTCACCGCCGACGGCATCGATCTGCGGGAGGTCGACCTCTCGGCGTACCGCCACCGGCTCGGGGTCGTCCCCCAGGAGCCGTACCTCTTCCCGGGGACGGTCCGCGACGCCATCGCCTACGGACGGCCCGGGGCGAGCGACGCCGAGGTCGAGGCGGCGGCCCGCGCGGTCGGCGCGCACGACATGATCGCCACCCTCGACGGCGGGTACCTGCACACCGTCGCCGAGCGCGGCCGCAACCTCTCGGCGGGCCAGCGGCAGCTGATCGCACTGGCCCGCGCCGAACTCGTCGACCCGGACGTGCTGCTGCTCGACGAGGCCACCGCCGCGCTCGACCTGGCCACCGAGGCCCAGGTGAACCAGGCCACCGACCGGCTCGCGGGCAAGCGCACCACCCTCGTGGTGGCCCACCGGCTGACCACGGCCGCCCGCGCCGACCGGGTCGTGGTCATGGACCGCGGCCGCGTCGTGGAGGACGGCACGCACGCCGAACTCCTCGCGCACGGCGGCCGGTACGCCGAACTGTGGCGGACCTTCGCCGGCGAGGACGAGCGCGCCGCGGCCTGAACCGCCCCTGACCGAAACCGGCCCCCCGGAGCTTGCCGTGCGCAACCTTCCGGGGGGCCGGCGCGTCGTACGTGCGTACGTGTTACGTACGGCCGATCGGGGGACAGTGTGAAGCACGGGTGGAAGAAGCGCGGGCGGACGCAGGACGGGCAGACGCAGTACGGGCGGACGCAGTACGGGCGGACGCAGCACGGACCCAAGGCGCGCCGCGGGGGGAGCGCCGGCGCGGCGGTGGTGACCGCGGTGCTGGCGCTGTGCGCCGGCGGCCTGCTGACCGCGCCGTCCGCACAGGCCGCGTCCGGCTGCGGAGGGCAGCTGGTGCAGACCCTGCCGTTCTCCGGCGGCGAGGTGCGCGTGTACAAGAGCCGCACCCAGGCCTGTGCGATGACCGTCGTCGGCGATCCGGGCCCGCGCCGGCCGATGTCGGTGAGCATCCAGCCGCGCGGCGGCGTCCCGGTCCGCGATGCCGGGCAGTTCACCCGGTATGCCGGACCCGTCACCGTCGGTGCGATCAACCGCTGCGTGTATGTAAAGGGGAGCATTGCGGCCGGATCGGTGGAATCCGGCTGGATCCTGTGCTGAAGGAGCGGCCCAACTGGGTCTGGTCAGCGCCGCGTTGACCCCGCTAGGTTCACGGGCGACCGCAGTGAACTCAAGGGGAGGGTGAATGCGCAAGACGCTCGGCTGGCTCCTGTCGCTCGTGGTGCTGATCGGCACCATGGGCGCGGCCGGCTTCACGGCCCAGGCGGCCACCGCCGCAGGGCCGTCCGTCGCCACGGACATCAAGGACGAGATCCTCGCCATCCCGGGGATGAGTCTGATCGAGGAGAAGCCGTACCCCGGCTACCGCTTCTTCGTACTCAACTACGAGCAGCCGGTGGACCACCGTCAGCCCTCGAAGGGCACCTTCAAGCAGCGCTTCACCCTGCTGCACAAGGACGTCTCCCGGCCCACGGTCTTCTACACCTCCGGGTACAACGTCAACACCAACCCGCGCCGCAGCGAGCCGACGACCATCGTCGACGGCAACCAGGTGTCGCTGGAGTACCGATTCTTCACGCCCTCCCGGCCCGACCCGGCCAACTGGGCGAACCTGGACATCTGGCAGGCCGCCAGCGACCAGCACCGCCTCTTCACCGCCCTGAAGAAGGTCTACAAGAAGAACTGGCTGGCCACGGGCGGCAGCAAGGGCGGTATGACCGCCACGTACTACGAGCGCTTCTACCCACGGGACATGGACGGTGTCGTCGCGTACGTCGCGCCCAACGACGTCGTCAACAAGGAGGACTCGGCCTACGACCGGTTCTTCGCCAAGGTCGGCACCAAGGAGTGCCGCGACAAGCTGAACGCGGTGCAGCGCGAGGCCCTGGTGCGCCGTGAGCCGCTGGAGGCCAAGTACGCGGCCGCCGCCGCCGCGAACGGCTGGACCTTCACCACCGTCGGCAGCCTCGACAAGGCGTTCGAGGCCGTCGTGCTCGACTACGTCTGGGCCTTCTGGCAGTACAGCCTGCTCGCCGACTGCGCCACCGTCCCGACCGCCGCGACCGCGAGCGACCAGGAGATCTGGGACTCGGTCGACGCGATCTCCGGCTTCTCGGCCTACGCCGACCAGGGCCTGGAGACCTACACGCCGTACTACTACCAGGCGGGGACGCAGCTCGGCTCGCCCGACATCAAGCAGCCGCACCTGGGCAACCTGAGCCGCTACGGCTACCAGCCGCCGCGCAACTTCGTGCCCCGCGACATCCCGATGACCTTCCAGCCGGGGGTCATGGCGGACGTGGACAAGTGGGTGCGGAACAACGCCAACCAGATGCTGTTCGTGTACGGGCAGAACGACCCGTGGGGTGCTGAACCGTTCCACCTCGGCTACACCGTGCGCGACAGCTACGTGATGATCGCGCCGGGCGCCAACCACGGTGCGAACGTGGCCAAGCTCCAGGACGGCGAGCGCGAGCTGGCCACCGCGAAGATCCTCCAGTGGGCGGGTGTGGCCCCGGCCGCCACCCTCACCGGCAAGGCGACGGCGCAGCCCCTGGCGAAGCCCGACCCGCAGCTCGACCAGCAGGACCTGGAGCGCGAGCTGCAGCTGCGCCCGTAGCGCACCGCGGCTGCCGGCCGGTCCCCGGTCGGCAGCCCGGGCCACGGGCCCGGCGTACGCCTCAGCCGTACGTCAGCCCGTGGCCCAGCGGGTAGCGGCCCGGCACCGGGACCGGGAGCCGGCCCGCGGGCCGTGCCGCCCCGGTGATCACCCGGGCGGCAGCCCGCATCTCCGCGTCGCCCCAGGTGTACGTGGCCAGCTCCGCGGCGCACGCCGGAAGGCGGGCCGGGTCGTACGGATTGCGGATCGCCAGCGCCACCACCGGCACACCGGTGGCCAGGAGTTCGGTGACCAGGGTGCGTTGCGGACTCTCCCCTTCCGGGACGTTGTACGTGCACACCAGCACCGCCGCGTTGCCGGGCGCCGCGGCCGCCGCCCGGGCCGGCGCCACCGCCACCGCCGTACAGCCCAGGGCGGTCAGCTCCCGGGCCAGGACCGCGGTAGGGGGGCCCGTCGTACCACTGGGGGACACCGGGTCGGTCCCCGTCACCAGCAGCCGGGGCGCGGCCGACGGGTCCAGCGGCAGCAGCCCCGCCGGATTGGCCAGCAGGGTCGTCGTACCGGCCGCGATCTCGTCGGCGGCCGCCAGGTGCGCCGGCACGCCCACGGCGGCCTCCACCCGGGCGGAGGTGGTGTACGCCTCCCCGAACAGGCCCCGCCGGGCCTTGAGTTCCAGGATCCGCAGCACGGACTCCTCGACCCGGGCCCGCGACACCTCGCCCGACTCGACCGCCGCGAGCACGCTGCGGTGCGCGAGCCCCAGGTCCGGCGGGTTCAGCAGCTGGTCGCAGCCCGCCTTGAGGGCCAGCACCGGCACCCGGTCGTCCCCGTACTTCTGGCGGACCCCCGCCATGTCGAGGGCGTCGGTGACCACCACCCCGCGAAAGCCCAGGCGCTCGCGCAGGATGCCCGTCACGATCGGCCGGGAGAGGGTGGCCGGGTCCCCCGACGGGTCGAGCGCGGGGAAGACGATGTGCGCCGTCATCACCGCGTCCACGCCCGCCTCCACGGCAGCCCGGAACGGCGGCTCGTCCAACTCCTCCCACTGCGCGCGGGTGTGCCGCATCACCGGCAGGCCGACGTGGCTGTCGGTCTCGGTGTCCCCGTGGCCGGGGAAGTGCTTGGCGGTGGCGGCCACCCCGACCCCCTGGTAGCCGCGCACCTGGGCGGCGACCAGGGCCGCGACGGCGTGCGGGTCGGAGCCGAAGGACCGTACGCCGATCACCGGGTTGGCCGGGTTGACGTTCACGTCGGCCACCGGCGCGTAGTCCTGGCGGATCCCCATCGCGGCCAGCTCGGCCCCCGCGATGCGCGCGGCCCGCCGGGCCTCGGCGGGGGAATCCGCCCCGCCCGTGGCCGCGCCGGGGGAGGCGGTCGGGGCGGCCATCGCACCGGGCGCGCCGGCCGTCGGGCCGTGCAGGGCGCCCAGCGCCATCGCCCCGGGCAGCAGCGTCGCCGGTCTGCCGATCCGCGCGACGGCGCCGTGCTCCTGGTCGGTGGAGAGCAGCAGCGGGATCCCCGCCCCGGAGTCGGCCGCCGCCCGCTGGAGGCCGTTGGAGAGCTCGGCGACCTGCTGCGGGCTGCGGGTGTTGTGCGCCCAGGCGAAGTAGATGATCCCGCCGAGGTGGTAGCGGGAGACCACCTCCGCGGCGGTGCGCACCCCGAACAGGGCGGTGTTCTGCTCGGCGTCCGCCGGGTCCGGATCCGTCGCCGAATGCCCGTACGCCCGGGACACGAACAACTGCCCGACCAGCTCGGGCAGGGTCATGGCCGCCACCACCCGGCGCAGCCGCGCCCGGTCGGGGGCAGGACCCGGAGCGCGGTCGCCGGGGCGGGGGTCGTCCGGGCCGCCCCCGCCCACGGAGTACGAGGCGACCCCGGCGGCCGTGACGGCGGCCGCGGCGGCCGCGGTGAGCAGGGACCGGCGGGAAGCGTGGTTCGGCACGCGCCGGACCCTATGCCGGGCCGCGCCCCGGGAGCCGCGGGACACTCGGGAGGTCCCCCGGACGGGTTCACGCCGGGGCGGACCCGGCCCAGTGCTCCTGAAGGGTCCGCACCGCCTCGGTGATCGCGGGCCGGCGGGCCGCCCCGGTCCGCCACAGGGCGTACAACCTGCGGACGGGACCCGGCTCCAGCGGTACGGCCACCGCGCCCGCGGGCAGCGCACCGGTGCCGAGCCGCGGCACCACCGCCACCCCGAGCCCGGCCGCGACCAGCGCGACGATGGTGTGGTTCTCCTCGGCGACATGGGCGATGTCGGGCTCGAACCCGGCCGTCCGCAGCGTCCGCACCAGCCAGTCGTGGCAGACCCGGCCGGGCGGCTGGCACACCCAGCGCAACCCGCCGAGGTCCGCCCTCCGGATGACCGCCCGCGTGGTGAACGGATGCCCCTCGGGGACGACGAGGTCGCACCGGTCGTCCCCGATCACGGCCTGCTCGACCCCCTCGGGCGCGGGCAGCGGGGCGATGTCCCAGTCGTGGGCCACCGCCAGATCGGTGACGCCCCGGGCCACCAGATCCACCGACAGATGGGGGTCCACCTCCGTGAGGCGTACGTCCAGCGCCGGATGGCGGTGCGCCAGATCGGCCAGGACCCCCGGCAGCAGCCCGCGCGCCGCCGAGGCGAACGCGGCGACGGTCAGCAGCCCGCTCGGCCGCCCGCGCCGCTCCTCCAGCGTGGTCTCGGCCCGCTCCACGATCGCCAGCAACTCCCGGGCCGTGTCCGCCAGGTGCCGGGCCTCCTCGGTCAGGGCGACCCCGCGTCCGCGCCGCTCCAGCAGCGTGGTCCGGGTCTCCCGCTCCAGCTTGGCGATCTGCTGGGACACCGCGGAGGGGGTGTAGCCGAGGGCGGCCGCCGCCCCGGCGACCGAGCCGTGGACGGAGACGGCGTGGAGGGCGCGCAGCCGGGCGAGATCGAGCATGCGCCCATCGTAGGCGTAAGCAACGCTTCATCCATCCCGGAAGAAATCGGCGCTGGTGCTACATGGTCGGGGCGCCGATGCTCGGAGCATGCGTCCCGTACACACCGCTCTCGCCGTACTCGTCGCCGCCGTCTGGGGTTTCAACTTCGTCGTCATCCAGATCGGTCTCGGCCACTTCCCGCCGCTGCTCCTGTCCGCCCTGCGCTTCCTCGTCGCCGCCCTGCCCGCCGTCTTCTTCACCGGCCGGCCCAAGGTCGCCTGGAAGTGGATCCTCGGGGTGGGGGCGGCGCTCGGAGTCGCCAAGTTCGGCCTGCTGTTCACCGGCATGGCCGCGGGGATGCCGGCCGGGCTCTCTTCCCTGGTCCTCCAGGTCCAGGCCGTCTTCACCGCCGCCCTCGCCTCCGTCGTGCTGCGCGAGCGGCCCGGCCGGGTCCGGGTGGCCGGCATGGTCGTCGCGCTGGCCGGGATCGTCGTCGCCGCCGTCGACGGGGGCACCTCGGGGCCGGTGCTCGGCTTCACCCTGGTCGTCGCCGCGGCCGCCTGCTGGGGCGTGTCCAACGTGCTCACCCGCAAGGCCGCTCCGCCCGACGCGATGAACTTCATGGTGTGGGTGTGCACGGTCCCGGTGCTGCCGCTGTTCGCGCTCTCGCTGCTGCTGGAGGGGCCCGAGCGGGACCTGGCCGCGCTGCGCGGGCTGGACTGGTCGGGGGCGGGCGTCATCGTGTACGTCGCCTGGGTGTCCACGGTGTTCGGCTTCGGCGCCTGGAGCCATCTGATGCGCCGCTACCCGGCTTCTTCCGTTGCGCCGTTTTCGCTGCTGGTGCCGGTGTTCGGGATGTCCTCGGCCGCCCTGGTCCTGGGCGAGGGGGTCTCCGGGCTGCGCTGGCTGGCCGCGGTCCTGCTGGTCGGCGGGGTGGCCCTGACCTCGCTGGCCCCCGCCCGCGCGGCAACCCGTACCGGAGCCCGCGGGGAGGGGGCCGCTGCGGCCGGGGTCAGCGCGGGGAGTCCTCCTGCAGCGGCAGCCGCCAGTCCTGCCCGGTGAGCTCCACCCCGTACGAACGGTGTGGGCGCTCGGCGACCAGGGTGAAGCCGGCGCGCAGGTAGAGGGAACGGGCCGAGGTCAGCACGTCGTTGGTCCACAGCACCAGCTCGCGGTAGCCCACCGAGCGGGCGAAGGAGACGACCGTGTCCACGAGCAGGGCCCCGATGCCGTGCCCGCGGCCCTCCGGGTCGACGAGGAGCAGCCGCAGCCGCGCGGTGCCGGGCGAGCCGTCCTCGCGTACGCACATCACCGAGCCGACCGGGCGGCCGTCCAGCTCGGCGATCCACACCCGCTCCAGATACGGGTCGTGGTCCTCGGCGAAATCGGCGACGATCCGCGCCACCAGGGCCTCGAAATCGGTGTTCCAGCCGTACTCGGCGGCGTACAGCGCGCCGTGCCGCTGCACGATCCAGCCCAACTCCCCGGGCTGCGGGTCCCGCAGCAGTACGCGTGCGCCGGAGGTGTCCATGGCGCCCGAGGATAGCGCCGCCGCCGCGGCGGACCGCCGGGCCGCCCGGGTGCCCGCCGTACGGGCCGTCAGGTAATGGAAACGTAAAGTTCCGGATCGACGTGCAACCCCCGGGCGCCATGGCGGGTCGTATGGTGCGTCGGTACTTCCGGGGGAGGATCTGGGGGGATCGGGAAGTCCGGCACGGGAGGGGTAACCGTGAGGGGGTCCGGCCGCGAGGCCGGACCCCCTTCTGGGTTTCCGGGGCCGTTCCGTTCCCCGTTGTCCACAGGCCTGACGGGTTGTCCGCGCCGGGCGGTAGCTTCGTGCCATGGCAAACCACGGGGCGGTGCAACTGGCGGTGGTCGAGGGCGTCCTCGAACGCATCACCTATGCCAACGAGGAGAGCGGCTACACCGTCGCCCGGGTCGACACCGGCCGCGGCAGCGGTGACCTGCTCACGGTCGTCGGCGCCCTCCTCGGCGCGCAGCCCGGCGAATCGCTGCGCCTGGAGGGCCGCTGGGGCTCCCACCCCCAGTACGGCAAACAGTTCACGGTGGAGAACTACCGCACCGTCCTGCCGGCCACCGTCCAGGGCATCCGGCGCTACCTCGGCTCGGGCCTGATCAAGGGCATCGGTCCGAGGATCGCCGACCGCATCGTCGAGCACTTCGGCACCGACACCCTCGACGTGATCGAGAGCGAGCCGAAGCGGCTGATCGAGGTGCCGGGGCTCGGCCCCAAGCGGACGAAGATGATCGGCGCCGCGTGGGAGGAGCAGAAGGCCATCAAGGAGGTCATGGTCTTCCTGCAGGGCGTCGGCGTCTCCACCTCCATCGCCGTCCGCATCTACAAGAAGTACGGCGACGCCTCCATCTCGGTGGTCCGGAACCAGCCGTACCGGCTCGCCGCCGACGTGTGGGGCATCGGCTTCCTCACCGCCGACAAGATCGCCCAGTCCGTCGGCATCCCGCACGACAGCCCCGAGCGGGTCAAGGCCGGCCTCCAGTACGCCCTGTCCCAGTCCACCGACCAGGGCCACTGCTTCCTGCCCGAGGAGCGGCTGATCGCCGACGGGGTCAAGCTGCTCCAGGTCGACACCGGGCTGGTCATCGAATGCCTGGCCGAACTGGCCGCGGACCCGGAGGGCGTGGTCCGCGAACCGGTGCCCGACCCGCAGGGCGGGCCGCCGCTCACCGCCGTCTACCTGGTGCCCTTCCACCGCGCCGAGCTGTCGCTGGTGGGGCAGGTGCGCAGGCTGCTCCAGGCCGAGGAGGACCGGATGCCCTCCTTCCGGGACGTGGACTGGGACAAGGCGCTGGCCTGGCTGGCGACGCGCACCGGGGCCACGCTGGCGCCGGAGCAGCGGGACGCCGTCAAGCTGGCCCTCACCCGCCGGGTCGCCGTCCTCACCGGCGGGCCCGGCTGCGGCAAGTCCTTCACCGTGCGCTCGATCGTGGAGCTGGCCCGCGCCAAGAAGGCCAAGGTGGTGCTCGCCGCGCCCACCGGCCGGGCCGCGAAACGGCTCTCGGAGCTCACCGGCGCCGAGGCCTCCACCGTGCACCGGCTGCTGGAGCTCAAGCCGGGCGGGGACGCGGCGTACGACCGGGACCGGCCGCTGGACGCCGACCTCGTGGTGGTGGACGAGGCCTCGATGCTGGACCTCCTGCTGGCGAACAAGCTGGTCAAGGCCGTGGCGCCCGGTGCCCATCTGCTGCTGGTCGGGGACGTCGACCAGCTGCCCTCGGTCGGCGCCGGGGAGGTGCTGCGGGACCTGCTGGCCGAGGACGGCCCGGTGCCAGCGGTCCGGCTGACCCGGATCTTCCGGCAGGCCCAGCAGTCGGGCGTGGTCACCAACGCCCACCGGATCAACACCGGCCTGCCACCCCTGACCGACGGGCTGCCGGACTTCTTCCTCTTCCCCGAGGAGGACACCGAGGAGGCCGGCCGGCTCACCGTGGACGTGGCCGCCCGCCGGATCCCGGCCAGGTTCGGGCTGGACCCGCGGCGCGACGTACAGGTGCTCGCGCCGATGCACCGCGGGCCGGCGGGCGCCGGGACCCTCAACGGCCTGCTCCAGCAGGCGATCACCCCGGCCCGGCCGGATCTGCCGGAGAAGCGGTTCGGCGGCCGGGTCTTCCGCGTCGGCGACAAGGTCACCCAGATCCGGAACAACTACGACAAGGGGGCCAACGGCGTCTTCAACGGCACCGTCGGCGTGGTCACCGCCCTCGATCCGGTCGAACAGCGGCTGACGGTCCGGACGGAGGAGGACGAGGAGGTCGGGTACGAGTTCGCCGAGCTGGACGAGCTGGCGCACGCCTACGCCGTCACCATCCACCGCTCCCAGGGGAGCGAATACCCGGCCGTGGTGATCCCCGTCACCACGGGGGCTTGGATGATGCTCCAGCGCAACTTGCTCTACACGGCGGTGACCAGGGCGAAGAAACTGGTCGTCCTGGTCGGGTCCCGCAAGGCCCTCGGCCAGGCTGTGCGTACGGTTTCCGCAGGCAGGAGGTACACGGCGGTCGCCCCCAGGCTGTCCGGCCGCATACCGGTGGGAAACATCACCTAAATGATCGATCATTTGGGGTTCCGCCACCCGTGCGGAGGGGGCAGGATGAGCAGGTTGAAGGCACTCAGTGCCGTCAAAAGGACCAAAGGCCGACCCCGAGTGCACTCTCCTGCGCCAAATGGGGGAAGGTAGAGGCAGTCAGGGCACCTCGAAGAAGAGGCACTACGTCGGTGAGGGATGACGTGAGCGACAACTCTGTAGTACTCCGGTACGCGGACGGTGAATACACCTACCCGGTGGTCGAGAGCACCGTCGGTGACCAGGGCTTCGACATCGCGAAGCTGAGGGCCCAGACCGGGCTCGTCACCTTGGACAGCGGCTACGGCAACACCGCGGCCTACAAGTCCGCGATTACCTACCTCGACGGTGAGCAGGGCATCCTGCGCTACCGCGGCTACCCGATCGAACAGCTGGCGGAGCGCTCGTCCTTCATCGAGGTCGCGTACCTGCTGATCAACGGTGAGCTGCCGACCGTCGACCAGCTCGCGTCGTTCCGCAACGAGATCACCCAGCACACGCTGCTGCACGAGGACGTCAAGCGGTTCTACGACGGCTTCCCGCGCGACGCGCACCCGATGGCGATGCTGTCCTCCGTGGTCAGCGCGCTGTCGACGTTCTACCAGGACAGCCACAACCCGTTCGACGAGAAGCAGCGCCACCTCTCGACGATCCGCCTGCTGGCCAAGCTGCCGACGATCGCGGCCTACGCGTACAAGAAGTCGGTCGGCCACCCGGTCGTCTACCCGCGCAACGACCTCGGCTACGTCGAGAACTTCCTGCGCATGACCTTCTCCGTGCCCGCCCAGGAATACGACCTCGACCCCGTCGTGGTCTCGGCGCTCGACAAGCTGCTGATCCTGCACGCGGACCACGAGCAGAACTGCTCGACCTCCACCGTGCGCCTGGTCGGCTCCTCGCAGGCGAACATGTTCGCCTCGATCTCCGCCGGCATCTCGGCCCTGTGGGGCCCGCTGCACGGCGGCGCCAACCAGTCCGTCCTGGAGATGCTCGAAGGCATCAAGAACGACGGCGGCGACGTCGACGCCTTCATCCGCAAGGTGAAGAACAAGGAGGACGGCGTCCGCCTGATGGGCTTCGGGCACCGCGTCTACAAGAGCTTCGACCCCCGGGCGAAGATCATCAAGGCGGCGGCGCACGACGTCCTGTCCTCGCTCGGCAAGAGCGACGAGCTGCTCGACATCGCGCTCAAGCTGGAAGAGCACGCGCTGGCCGACGAGTACTTCGTCTCGCGCAACCTCTACCCGAACGTGGACTTCTACACCGGTCTCATCTACCGGGCCATGGGCTTCCCGACCGAGATGTTCACGGTGCTCTTCGCGCTCGGCCGCCTCCCCGGCTGGATCGCCCAGTGGCAGGAAATGATCAAGGAGCCGGGTTCCCGCATCGGCCGCCCGCGCCAGATCTACACCGGCGAGGTCCTGCGCGACTTCGTCCCGGTCGAGGCCCGCTGACCCGAGGCTCTCCCCGCGCGTACGAAAAGCGCCCCGCCGTCGATCCCCCCACGGGTCGACGGGCGGGGCGCTTTCCTTTCCCCGGAACGGATTCCCCCCACGGGACCCGAGCCGGGGCGTCAGTGTGCCGGGACCCGTTCGGGTCGGGAGGGCCGCTCAAAGCTTCCCGCGGGCACGCGTCCCGGCCGGCTGGTGCCACGGACGTCCCCCAAGACCTCCGTGAACGTCCCCCAAGACGTTCCTGGCACCGCCCCATTAGACCCACTCCAGTGCCCGATGGTTACGTTGCAGTCACTGTGATCTGCGTCTCCTGTGAAGGAAGTGTGGACGGAGTGGGGAGGAGGGACCCCTACCGGAAGGATCGCAACCGCAGGCTGTTGCTCACCACGAAAACGGAGGAGAACGCCATTGCGGCCCCCGCAATCATCGGGTTGAGCAGGCCTGCGGCCGCCAGCGGCAGCGCCGCCACGTTGTAGCCGAAGGCCCAGAACAGGTTGCCCTTGATGGTGGCCAGGGTCCTCCGCGAGAGCCGGATCGCGTCCGCCGCGACCCGCAGGTCCCCCCGTACGAGGGTCAGGTCGCCCGCCTCGATCGCGGCGTCCGTCCCGGTGCCCATGGCGAGCCCCAGGTCGGCCTGGGCCAGGGCCGCCGCGTCGTTGACCCCGTCGCCGACCATGGCGACCGTACGGCCCTCGGCCTGCAGGCGGCGTACGACGTCCACCTTGTCCTCGGGGAGCACCTCGGCGATCACCTCGTCGATGCCGACCTGCCGGGCCACCGTCTCGGCGACGGCCTTGTTGTCGCCGGTCAGCAGGACCGGGGTGAGGCCGAGCGCCCGCAGCCGGGACACCGCCTCGGCGCTGGTCTCCTTGACCGCGTCGGCGACGGTGAGGATCCCCCGTGCCCGGCCGTCCCAGGCCACGGCCACGGCGGTGCTGCCCGCCGCCTCCGCCTCCGCCTTGGCCGCGGCGAGCTCGCCGGGAAGGCCGATCGACCACTCGGCCAGCAGCTGCTCGCGGCCGACCAGGACGGCGTGCGCGTCCACGACGCCCTGGACGCCGAGCCCGGCGAGGTTGTCGAAGGACTCGGGCACGGGCAGCGCTCCTGCCCGCTCGGCGGCCCCCGCCGCGATGGCGCGGGCGATCGGGTGTTCGGAGGCGTGCTCCAGGGCGCCGGCCAGGCGCAGCAGTTCACGCTCGTCCGTCCCGGCCGCGGCGTGCACCCCGGCGAGGGTCATCCGGCCGGTGGTGACCGTTCCGGTCTTGTCCAGGACGACGGTGTCGACGCGGCGGGTGGACTCCAGCACCTCCGGCCCCTTGATCAGGATGCCGAGCTGCGCCCCCCGTCCGGTGCCGACCATCAGGGCGGTCGGGGTGGCCAGGCCCAGCGCGCACGGGCAGGCGATGATCAGGACGGCCACGGCGGCGGTGAAGGCGGCGGCCGGGTCGTCGGTGATCAGCAGCCAGGTGACCCAGGTGCCGAGGGCCAGCAGCAGGACGACCGGGACGAAGACCGCGGAGATGCGGTCGGCGAGCCGCTGCACCTCGGCCTTGCCGTTCTGCGCGTCCTCGACCAGCCTGGCCATCCGGGCGAGCTGAGTATCGGCGCCGATCCGGGTGGCCTGGACCACGAGGCGGCCGGAGGCGTTCACGGTGGCGCCGGTGACCAGGCTGCCGACGGCGACCTCCACCGGGATGGATTCGCCGGTCAGCATGGAGGCGTCCACGGCGGAGCTGCCCTCGACGACCGTCCCGTCGGTGGCGATCTTCTCTCCCGGGCGCACGACGAACCGGTCGCCGACCGCGAGCTGCCCGACCGGGATCCGCACCTCGCTGCCGCCGCGCAGGACGGCGACGTCCTTGGCGCCGAGCTCCATCAGGGCCCTCAGGGCCGCGCCCGCCTTCCGCTTGGAGCGGGCCTCCAGGTAGCGGCCGAGCAGGATGAAGGCGACGACTCCGGCGGCGACCTCCAGGTAGATCGTGGAGGAGCCGTCCGTACGGGTGACGGTGAAGGTGAAGCCGTGCCGCATGCCCGGCATTCCGGCGTGCCCGAAGAACAGGGCCCACAGGGACCAGGTGAAGGCGGCCAGGGTGCCGACCGAGACCAGGGTGTCCATGGTGGCGGCGCCGTGCCGGGCGTTGGTCCAGGCGGCCCGGTGGAAGGGGAGGGCGCCCCAGACGACCACCGGGGCGGCCAGGGTCAGGGAGAGCCACTGCCAGTTGTCGAACTGGAGGGCGGGGACCATCGCGAGCAGCACGACGGGCAGGGCGAGGAGGGCGGAGACCAGCAGCCGTACGCGGAGCGCGGCCGTTTCGGGGTCCTCGGCGGCCGGCGCGGAGGTCGTTTCCCCCGGCGGCGCCGCCGCCGGTTCGGGCTGCGGCGGCGGGGGTTCGGCCGCCGTGTACCCCGTCTTCACGACGGTCGCGATCAGGTCGGCGACCTGGACCGCGCCGCCGTAGGACACGCGGGCCTTCTCGGTGGCGTAGTTCACCGTGGCGGTGACCCCGTCCATCCGGTTCAGCTTCTTCTCGATGCGGGCCGCGCAGGAGGCGCAGGTCATCCCGCCGATCGACAGCTCGACCTCGGAGGTGTCCGCGGGCGGCGCCGCGGCTATGGGGCTGCTGGTGTGCGTGCTCATGCTGATCCGGCTCCAGGGGGTGGGCCGAGCCGTACAGGTCCAGTATCAGCTGGCCGGTACGGCTCGGCGGGGTACTGCACGGAGGGGCGGCGGGACGGCGGGCCCGAGCCGGGCCCGGGCTCGGCTCGGGCCGGCTAGTGCTGTGGCCGGGAAGGTTTGCCGGGTCGCGTTGTCCGGTGCGGTGCATCGCAAGGCGGAGGCCCGCGGCTCGTACTGGACGTACTTGCGCGGTCCGACAACGCAGCGAGGTGCCGTGCCGGGCGGCGCGACCCGGTGGACCTATCCGGTCACAGCACTAGCGCCCGGAGGCGGTCCCCGCGAACGCGTATCCGGCCTCGTCCACGGCGGCGCGTACGTCCTCCTCGGCGAGCGGGGCCGCGGAGACCACGGTGACCTCGCCGGTGGCGGCGACGGCCTTGACCGAGCTGACGCCGGGCAGGGCGGAGAGCTCGGTGGTCACCGCGCCCTCGCAGTGGCCGCAGGTCATGCCCGTCACCCGGTAGACGGTGGTGGTCTGGGTGTCCGTCTCGGCGGTCATGTCGTTCTCCTCTTCAAGGGCGTGTCGGGTCGCGGAAGGCCACGGTGTCACGCCACGGTCCTCCCGACACACGAAGACTATACCCCTAGGGGGTATAAATGCGAGGGCTGCCCGCGCTCCGGTCCGTGGGGGCGCGGCTCGCCGCCCCCACGCGGCGCCGCGCTCGCCGGCACCGCGCGGGGCACGGTCCTGCCGGGGTCACTCCTCGCGGCGCCCCCGGTTCCCGGGACGGCGGGCCACCCAGGCGTGGATCGTGGCGGGGTACCAGTACGGCTTGGCGCCCTCCACGTGGTCGGGCGCGGGGAGCAGCCCGTGCTTGCGGTACGAGCGCACCGTGTCCGGTCGGACCCGGATGTGGGCGGCGATCTCCTTGTACGACCACAGCTGCCGGTCGCTCATGCACGACACCTCCTTGTCCACGCCACGGGGGCCGGCCGGGAGGCCGTCGGGGGAGCCCGCGCGCGGACACAGACGATCACTCGGGTAGTGCCCGGAGAACGACGGACGGTGAAGGCGGGGGAGCGGCTGTCGACCGTCTGTGACGGAGATCCCGCGTTACGCGGACATGCGTGACACGCGCGCGACACCCGTGACGTACGTGACACGTGACGGGCGGAGCGGGCCCGGCCGGGTCAGCGGTAGAGCCCCGGCCGTTCCACCAGCTCCACCGCTGCCCGTACGCCGCCGCGCGCGGCCGCGATGCCCGCCCGGGAGACGGCGGCCGCCGCGTAGCCGTCCCACGCGTCGGGCCCGGCCACCCGGCCCCGGGCCGCCGCGGCCACCCACCGCCGCAGCTGGCGGTCGTACGCGTCGGCGAAGCGGACGGTGAAGTCCTGGGCGATCTCCCCGTACCGGCGCCCCGCCGACTGGACGAGCATCCCCTCACCGCCTCCGATGAGCGCGCTGCCGGCCTCGCCCACCGCCTCGCAGCGGACCTCGTAGCCGAACCCGCAGTTCACGAAGATCTCCACGTCCACGACCGCCCCGCCGGAGGTCTCCAGCAGGACCAGCCGCGGGTCGCGCAGTCCTTCGGGAGCCGCCGCGGTCGCCGTGGGGGAGAACACCGACACCGCCGTGATCTCCTGCCCCAGCAGCCAGCGTGCCGCGTCGACCTCGTGCACCACGGAATCGCTGATCAGCATGTCGCTGGTGAAGAAGGACGGTGAGGCCGCGTTGCGGTGCCGGCAGTGCAGGAACAGCGGCCGGCCGATCCCGCCCGCGTCCAGCAGCTCCTTGAGCCGCTCGTACTCGGCGTCGAAGCGCCGCATGAACCCCACCTGCACCAGCCTTCGGCCCAGGCGCTGCTCGGCCTCCATCACCCGCAGCGCCCCCTCCGGATCCGGGGTCAGCGGCTTCTCGCACAGCACCGGCAGCTCCCGCCGCAGGGCGTGCAGGATCGCTTCCTCGTGGGCGGGCCCGGGGGAGGCGATCAGCACGGCCTCGACGCCGGGAGCGGCCATCGCGGCCGCCGGGTCGGTGTGCGCGCTCGCGCCGTCGAGACCCGCGGCGACCTCCTTGACCCGGTCCGCGTCCGGATCGGCGACCGCCACCACCCGGGCTCCGCCGACCGTCCGCCCGATCCGCCGGACGTGGTCGGCGCCCATCTTCCCCGTACCGAGGACGGCGATGCCGAGCATGCTCATGGTGTGGGTTCCCTTCGGTGCGGCTCGGAGTCAGCGGGCGCCGCAGGAGCGCAGGTAGGCGCGGGTGCGACGGGCGATCGGCAGGGGCCGGTCGGGCGGGCACGGGTACATGTCCTGCTCCACGATGGCGAACAGGTCCACCCCGAGCCGCTGCGCGGCGGCGAGCACGGGTTCCAGCGCGGGCACCCCCGACGGCGGCTCGCACATCACCCCGCGGGCCACGGCCGGCCCGAAGGGCACCTGGTCCGCGACGACTTCGGCCAGGATCCGCGGGTCCACCTGCTTGAGGTGGAGGTAGCCGATCCGCTCGCCGAAGGTCTCGACGGCCTGGACGCTGTCGCCGCCGCAGTACGCGTAGTGCCCCGTGTCCAGGCAGAGGGAGACCAGGTCGCGGTCCGTCGCGTCCAGGAAGCGGGCCACGTTCTCCGGGGTGTCCAGGTGGGTGTCGGCATGCGGGTGGACGGCGATCCGCAGCCCGTACCGGTCGTGCACCTCCCGGCCCAGGCGCTCGGTCTGCCCGGCCAGTTCACGCCATTGGCCGGGGGTGAGGGTGCGGTCCTCCAGCACCTCGCCGGTCTTGTCGTCCCGCCAGAACGAGGGGATCACGACGAGGTGCCCGGCGCCCATGGCCTGGGTGAGCTCCGCGATGCGCGACACGTGCTCCCAGGTCTGCTCCCAGACGGCGGGCCCGTGATGGAGTCCGGTGAAGACGGTGCCCGCGGACACGCGCAGGCCGCGCTTGGCGGTCTCCTCGGTCAGCCGGGCGGCATCGGTGGGGAGGTAGCCGTAGGGCCCGAGTTCGATCCACTCGTACCCGGCTTCGGCCACCTCGTCGAGGAAACGCTCCCACGGGGTCTGCAAGGGATCGTCGGGGAACCAGACACCCCAGGAGTCCGGAGCCGAACCGATGCGGATACGGGTCAACGGGGGTGGGGAGGACGTCATGACGGCCACCTTAGGGGTGTGGGACGAGTGGGAGGACTGCGTGTGACCACCGCGGACGAAGTCATGTTCGACCTGATCGCGATGGGGCGGATCGGGGTGGATCTCTACCCGCTGAAAACCGGCGTACCGCTGGCGGAGGCGGACACCTTCGGGAAGTTCCTGGGCGGCTCGCCGGCCAACGTCGCGGTCGCGGCGGCGCGCCTGGGCCGCCGGGCGGCGGTGATCACCCGGACCGGAGCCGATCCCTTCGGGGCGTATCTGCGCGGTGAGCTGCGGGCGTTCGGGGTGGACGACCGGTGGGTGGAGGAGGTGGAGCGGTACCCGACGCCGGTCACGTTCTGCGAGATCTTCCCGCCGGACGATTTCCCGCTGTACTTCTACCGGTGGCCGAAGGCGCCCGACCTGGAGATCGGGACCGGGGAGCTGGACCTGGCGGCGGTACGGGCGGCACGGGTGTTCTGGATGACCGGAACGGGCCTGAGCGCGGAGCCGAGCCGGTCCGCGACCCTCGCCGCGCTGGAGGCACGGGCCAAGGCCGGGATCACGGTCTTCGACCTGGACTGGCGGCCGATGCTGTGGGAGGACGAACCGGGCGGGCCGTACGCGCACGCGCTGGGGCTGGCCACCGTGGCCGTCGGGAACGCACAGGAGTGCGCGATCGCGACGGGGGAGTCCGACCCCCGCGCGGCGGCGCGGGCCCTGCTGGCCGCCGGGGTGGAGCTGGCGGTGGTCAAACGCGGACCGGACGGCGTGCTGGCGGCCCGGCGTGACGGAACGGTGGTGGAGGCGGCACCGGTGCCGGTGGAGGTGGTCAACGGCCTGGGCGCGGGCGACGCCTTCGGGGGCGCCCTCTGCCACGGCCTGCTCGCGGGCTGGGACCTGGAGCGGGTGGTCCGCTACGCCAACGCGGCGGGTGCCATCGTGGCCTCGCGGCTGGCCTGCTCCTCGGCGATGCCGTACCCGCAGGAAGTGGAGGAGGTGCTCGGCCGTGCCGGTGGTGTCTGAGTGGGGGATGGCCCACACCCGGCTGCGGGTGCTGGCCCTGGAGCCGGGAGAGACGTACGGGTTCGAGTGCGGCGACGCGGAGTGGATCGTGCTCCCGCTGGCCGGAGCCTGCCGGGTCCGCTGCGCCGAGCCCGCCCGGGGAGGGCTCCCCGCGGAGGAGGCCGTGATCGAACTGCGCGGGCGGGACGGCGTGTTCACGGCGGCGACCGACTTCGCGTACCTCCCCCGGGACGGGCACGCTTCGGTCACCTCCCCCGCCGGGGGGCGCTTCGCGCTCGCCGGGGCCCGGTGCGAGAACGTGCTGCCCGCCCGCCACGGGCGGGCCTCCGACGTCCCCGTCGAGCTGCGCGGGGCCGGCACCTGCTCGCGCCAGGTCAACAACTTCGCCGCCGCCGGCGTCTTCGCCTGCGACCGCCTCATCGCCGTCGAAGTCCTCACCCCCGGCGGCAACTGGTCCTCGTACCCGCCCCACAAGCACGACGAGTACCACCCCGGCCGGGAATCCCGCCTGGAGGAGATCTACTACTACGAGATCGCCCCGCACGGGCAGGTCCCCGGCCTCGGCTACCAGCGTGTCAGCCCCTCCCCGGCCGGGAAGACCGACATCCTCGGCGAAGTGCGCACCGGAGACGCCGTGCTCATCCCGGACGGCTGGCACGGGCCGTCCATCGCCGCCCCCGGACACGACATGTACTACCTCAACGTCATGGCCGGCCCCCCGGACCAGCCCCGGCAGTGGCTCATCCGCGACCACCCCGACCACGGATGGATCCGGGACGACTGGCCGGACCAGGACATCGACCCCCGACTGCCCTTCTACCGAGCGGAGGACGCGACCCGGTGAAGCTCACCACCGCCCAGGCCCTCGTACGCTTCCTCGCCGCCCAGTACACCGAACGCGACGGCCACAGGCACCGGCTGATCGCCGCCACCTGGGGGATCTTCGGGCACGGCAACGTGGCGGGCATCGGACAGGCGCTGCTGGAGACCGGCCCCACCGCCATGCCCTTCCTCCAGGGCCGCAACGAGCAGGCCATGGTGCACGCCGCCGTCGGATACGCCCGCCAGTGCGGCCGGCTGTCCGCGCATGCCGTCACCACCTCCATCGGCCCCGGCGCCACCAACCTCGTCACCGGCGCCGCCCTCGCCACCGTCAACCGCATCCCGGTCCTGCTGCTGCCCGGCGACACCTTCGCCACCCGGCCCGCCGACCCGGTGCTCCAGCAGATCGAGATCCCCCACGCCGGAGACCTCTCCGTCAACGACACCCTGCGCCCGGTCTCCCGGTACTTCGACCGGATCACCCGCCCCGAGGCGCTGATCCCGGCCGCCCTGCAGGCCGCGCGGGTGCTCGCCGACCCGGTGCAGACGGGCGCGGTGACCCTCGCCCTGCCCCAGGACGTCCAGGCCGAAGTGCACGACTGGCCGCCCGGGTTCTTCGCCGAGCGGGTGTGGCACGTCCGCAGGCCCCGGCCCGACCGGGAGGAGCTCGCCGAAGCCGCCCGGGCCGTACGGGCCGCCGCGCGCCCCCTCCTCATCGCCGGTGGCGGCATCCGGCACAGCGGGGCGCAGGCGGCCCTGGCCGCGTTCGCCGAGGCCACCGGGATCCCGGTGGCCTCCACACAGGCCGGCAAGGGCGCCCTCCCGTACGACCACCCCGCCGATGTCGGCGGCGTCGGGCACACCGGCACCGCCACCGCCGACGAGCTGGCCCGCGGCGCCGACCTGGTGATCGCCGCGGGGACCCGGCTGACGGACTTCACCACGGCCTCGGCCACCCTGTTCCAGAACCCGGCCGTCCGCTTCATCGGCCTCAACCTCGACGCGTATGACGCCCACAAGCTCGCCGCCCGGCCCCTGGTCGCCGACGCCCGGGAGGCCCTGGACGAGCTCCGGCACGCCGTGGCGGGCCACCGGGTCGCCTCCGCGTACGAGACGGCGTACCAGCAGGCCAAGAGGGCCTGGGAGCGGCGGGTCGACCAGGCGTACGCCGTGCCCCCCGGCGAGGAGGACGCCCCACCCACCCAGGCGCAGGTGCTCGGACTGCTCGACGGGCTCGTCGACGCCGACGACATCCTGATCAACGCCGCCGGCTCCCTCCCCGGCGACCTGCACAAGCTGTGGCGGGCCCGCTCGGCCGACCAGTACCACGTGGAGTACGGCTACTCCTGCATGGGCTACGAGATCCCCGCCGCCCTCGGCACCGCCCTCGCCGCGCCCGGCCGCCCCGTCTGGGCGCTGGTCGGCGACGGGACGTACCTGATGAACCCCACCGAGATCGTCACCGCCGTGCAGGAAGGCGTCCCGATCAAGCTGGTGATCCTCGACAACCGCGGCTACGCCTCCATCGGAGGGCTCTCTGCGGCGGTGGGCGGCGAGGGCTTCGGGACCGCGTACCGCTTCCGCGGGCCGGACGGCGCCTACGACGGTGCTCCCCTGCCGGTGGACCTCGCGGCCAACGCAGCCTCCCTCGGCATGGCCGTCATCCGCACCCGCACCCTCGGTGACCTGCGCAAAGCCCTCGCCGAGGCGCGTGCGGCGGACCGGCCCACATGTGTCTACGCACAGACCCGAACACCCGACACTGTGTCGGGCCCGCCCCCGGCACAGGCGTGGTGGGATGTTCCTGTGGCCGAGACCGCGACCCGTGCGGCGGCGGTCCGAGCCCGCGAAGAGTACGACCGGCAAGCCGCGCAGCGACGTCGCCATCTGTGAAGGAGCAAGGCAATGAAGACCGTCAACCACTGGATCGGTGGCAAGACCGTCGAGGGCGCGTCGGGCAACTACGGCCCGGTCACCGACCCGGCCACCGGCGAGGTCACCACGCAGGTCGCCCTGGCATCGGCCGAAGAGGTCGACGCCGCCGTACAGGTCGCCAAGGAGGCCTTCGAGACGTGGGGCCAGTCCTCGCTGGCCGCCCGCACCAAGGTGCTGTTCGCCTACCGCGCCCTGCTGGACGCCAACCGCGACGCCATCGCCGAGCTGATCACCGCCGAGCACGGCAAGGTGCACTCGGACGCGCTGGGCGAGGTGGCGCGCGGCCTGGAGATCGTCGAGCTGGCCTGCGGGATCACCACCCAGCTCAAGGGCGAGCTGTCGACGTCCGTGTCCCACCGGGTCGACGTCTCGGCGATCCGCCAGCCGCTGGGCGTCGTCGCGGGCATCACCCCCTTCAACTTCCCGGCGATGGTCCCGATGTGGATGTTCCCGCTGGCCGTGGCCTGCGGGAACACCTTCATCCTCAAGCCGAGCGAAAAGGACCCGTCGGCCTCGAACAAGCTGGCCGAGCTGGCGGCCGAGGCCGGTCTGCCGGCGGGCGTCCTGAACGTCGTCCACGGCGACAAGGTGGCCGTCGACGCGCTGCTCGCCCACCCCGACATCGCGGCCGTCTCCTTCGTCGGCTCGACCCCGATCGCCCGCCACATCCACACCACCGCCTCCGCCCACGGCAAGCGGGTCCAGGCGCTGGGCGGCGCCAAGAACCACATGCTGGTCCTGCCCGACGCCGACCTGGACGCGGCCGCCGACGCCGCCGTCTCGGCCGCCTACGGCTCGGCCGGCGAACGCTGCATGGCGATCTCCGCCGTCGTCGCCGTCGGCTCCATCGCCGACACCCTCGTGGAGAAGATCCGCGAGCGCGCCGAGAAGATCAAGATCGGCCCCGGCAACGACCCGGCCTCCGAAATGGGCCCGCTGATCACGGCCGCCCACCGCGACAAGGTCGCCTCCTACGTCAAGGGCGCGGCCGACCAAGGCGCCGACGTGGTCCTGGACGGCACCGGGTACACGGTGGACGGCTACGAGAACGGCCACTGGATCGGCCTGTCGCTCCTGGACCGCGTGAAGACCGACTCCGACGCCTACCGCGACGAGATCTTCGGCCCGGTGCTGTGCGTGCTGCGCGCCGAGACCTACGAGGAGGGCGTGGCGCTCATCAACGCCTCGCCGTTCGGCAACGGCACCGCCATCTTCACCCGCGACGGCGGCGCCGCCCGCCGCTTCCAGCTGGAGATCCAGGCGGGCATGGTCGGTGTCAACGTGCCGATCCCGGTGCCGGTGGGCTACCACTCCTTCGGCGGGTGGAAGGACTCCCTCTTCGGGGACCACCACATCTACGGCAACGACGGCATCCACTTCTACACCCGGGGCAAGGTCGTCACGACCCGCTGGCCGGACCCGTCGGAGGCCCCGGCGGGCGTCGACCTCGGCTTCCCGCGCAACCACTGACGGCGGCTGCCGCTGACGGCACGCCCGGTGGAACGGCCCGCCCCCCGCAACCCTCACGCGGGGGGCGGGCCCGTCCCCGGGCCGCCGCCGAGCCGCATCAGCGCACCCGTGCCCCCGCCGGGTCCGGTGCGGGCTCGGCTGCATCCGCGCCGGCCCGGCCACGCCGGCGGCGCAGGACCCGTACGGTGGTCCCGGCGCCGGCCAGCACCAGCAGCGCACCCACCGCCGGCCACGGCACGGCGAGGAACTCCGCTTCCCCCTCGGAGGCCAGGTCCGGGTAGGCGGCGGCCCCCGCCGCGACGGTCACCGCGACCCGGTCCGACTGCGGAGCGTCCGGCCACGGCTCGGTCAGCTCGACCCGCCGGCCGGGAAGCAGCACCAGCTTCAGCTCGCGGGCCGGCCCGTCCCGCAGCGTCCGGCCGAACAGACCCCGCGCGGACACGGCCACCCTGGGCTCCACCACCACGTTGCCGCGGTTGACCAGGGTGTACGAGACCGTGGCGCGGGCCTTCCCGAGCCAGGGCAGCACCGGAGCCGAGCGGGTGACCCGGACGTCCTCCACGCTCAGCCCGGGTGCCATCGGCCCCGGCACCCGGAAGTACAGCCGCGCACCGACCTGGCGCTGCACCGCCACCCGCACCGTGCCGTCCTGCCGGGCGCCCTCCAGGGCGGTGTTCAGCGCGACGATCCCGCCGACGTGGTCGCCCGGCACCGCGTCCTGGGGCACCTTCACCGTGAACGGGATGTCCTTGCGGCCCTTGGGCGGCACGGTCACCGTGGTCGCCGCCTGCGGCCCGAGCGCGACCCACGCGCCGACGTCCTGCGGCTTCCGGTCCACCGGGAGCAGGGCGAACGCCCCGCCGGTCGGGGTGTTCCCGGCGTCCGTGGCGAACACCCGGAAGGTCAGCTCCGTGTCGGAGGAGTTCAGGATCGTCACGCTGTCGCCGACCGTGGTCCCGGCCCCGCCCTGGTGGAAGAAGTACGCCCGGTCGGCCGTCGCGGCTCCGGCCGGGGGCGTCGGGAACACCGCCCAGGTGCCGTTGTCCGCGGCCGCCGCCGGGGCGGCCGGGAGGAACAGGCCCGCGCACAGCAGCAACAGGCCGAGCAGGAGACCGTTCGCGGAAGGGGGACGGGTGCGGGAGCGCATGGGCGGTCTCCAGTCGGGCGACTCGGCGGACACGGCGTACGCGGCGGACTCGGCGGCGCGGCGCGGCGCGCGGCGCGGGATGGCGGAAGGGTGGTGGGGGGGGGGGGGGGGGGGGGGGGCGGGGGGGTGGGGGGGGGGGGGGGGGTGGGGGGGGGGGGGCGGGCCCCCCCCCCACCACCCGGGATGGCGCGAGGGCAGTGATCAGGCGATCGAGAAGGTGACGACCGTCTGGTAGGTGTCGGCGAACATGAACGGCGGCAGCTGGATCATCCCGGCGCCGCCGACGGCGAACTCGCCACCGGTCAGCTCGTCCCCGCCGGCGGCCTGCGAGGCCACCTTCATCGGGGTGTCGGTGATCGCGCCGGGGGCGCCCGCGGTGCAGGTGCTCGGGCTGTCCGGGTTGGTCACGGTGCAGGACGGCTGGATGCCGAGCTGCGCCTTCGCCATGGCGTGGCCGGTCGTCTGGTTCAGGAACGGCGTACGGGTCGCCGTCACGTCCCAGCCGAGGGTGCCGCCGCGGAAGTCCTGCACGGTCGCGGCGTTGAAGACGCCGACCACCGACTGGGCCTTGCCGTTGATGGTGACCGACGGGAAGGCGACGGCCGGCTGGCCGTCCTTGGGGCCGAGGGCCAGCGGGCCGGGGAGGACCTCGATGTCGACCGGGTTCTTCACGCCCGCCTGGTCCTCCAGGTACACGAAGGACTTGTACGGGGTGACCGAGCCGTCGATCTTGATGGCGTCGGCCTTCTTGGTGACGGTGAGGTTGCAGGTGGCGGCGCCCGAGGCATCCGCCGTACCGGTGCCGGTGTCACCGGTGGCCGCGCCCGCGAGCAGGGCGGAGCAGGTGACCGCCCCGGCGGGGAAGTTGGCGCCGGAGACGGTGACCGCGGTGCCGGCCTTGCCGCTGTTCGGCGTCACCTTGGTGGTGACCGGGTCCTTGGGCAGGGCCTCCACCGCGACCGAGCCGATGGAGGCGCTCGGGCGGGGCGCCGGGACGCACGTGGTGGTGAAGACCGAACCGCTGAGGTCGGCGTCGGTGACCGCCTGGTCGAGCCTGACCTCGACCGTGGTGCCCTCGGTGCCGTCGGGGATCTTGATGGTGCCGGAGAACGCCTTGGGGTCCAGGGGGGTCCCGGCCACGACGCTGACGGTCTCGGGCGGGCTCGTGACCACCTGGGTCGTCGAGCCGACCTTGAGGGTGATCTTGGTGGTGTTGACCGTGGTGACGGAGAATCCGGGGATCAGCGGGCTCGCACCCGGGTCGATCGTGATCGGGACGACATCGCCCGCCTTGGCCGTGTCGGGCAGGGTGATCGTGTAGTTCTGGTTGCCCGCACCGTCCGGCTGCGGCGCCGGGGCGTCGCAGTTCTCGAAGACGGGGGTGGTCTTGGTCGCCGCCTGGGCGGTGCCCGCCGTGCCCACCACGCCGCCCGCCAGGGCCAGGGACAGGGCGCCCGCCCCGGCCAGAACTCTTCGTCGGAACGTTGTACTCACTGGGTCGCGACTCCTTCGTCAGACGAACCCTCCCCCCACCCGCTGTGTGGGGGAGGCCGAGCCGGTGCGGTGGCCGACATTGACGCGTCGCGGTGATGAGAAGTCAATGGATTCCTTTCGCCGGAAGCGCACAGAAATTGATGTCCCATCAGGGCAGGGCTGCGGGACCCGGCCGGGCCCGGGCGGCAGGCGTGCCGCGGGGGCCCGGAGGTGCGCGGGGGGCCCGGGGGGTGCGCGGGGGCGGGCTCCGGCGTGCCGTGCGCCGCGGGCCCTGGCGTGCCGCGGGCCTTGCCGTGCAGCGGGCCCTGGCGTGCCGCGGGCCTTGCCGTGCAGCGGGCCCTGGCGTGCGTGGTCCCTAGCCTGCCGCGGCCGGGATGTGCAGCATCCGGTTGGCGGTACCGGCCGGGACGGCCGTGATGCGGTCCGGTACGGAGTCCCGTACGAGCACCGCGGCCACCTCGGTGGGGGTCTTGGCCAGGCCCTGCGCCAGGATCAGCGCGGCGACGCCCGCCACGTGCGGGGCGGCCATGGAGGTGCCGGACGTCCGGGCGAGGGCGGTGGTCGAGTCCTTCCAGGCCGAGGTGACGGCCACGCCCGGCGCGGACAGGTCCACGCAGCGGCCGTGGTTGGAGAACGACGCCCACTGGTCCGCGACGTCGGTCGCGCCCACCGTTACGGCGGCGGTGACGCCCGAGGGCGATCCCGCACAGGCGTCCCCGGCGGCGTTGCCCGCAGCGACGGTGAAGGTGATCCCGGCCTTGATCGCCCGCTTCACCGCCGCGTCCAGGGCGTAGCTGCGACTGCCGCCCATGCTCATGTTGGCCACGGCGGGGATGCCGACGGCCGCCTTCGCGTCCTTCACCATCCACTCCAGGCCGCCCAGGATGGACGTGAGCGAGCCGGAGCCCTTGCAGTTGGCGACCTTCACCCCGACGAGCGTGACCTCCTTCGCCACCCCGTACGTGGCCCCGCCCAGGATCCCCGCGACGTGCGAGCCGTGCCCGTTGCAGTCGGCGGAGGTTTCGCGTCGCACCCCGTTGTACCCGGCCCGGGCCCGGCCTGCGAACTCCCGGTGCACGGTGTTGATCCCGGTGTCCACCACGTACGCGGTGACACCGCGCCCGCCGGTGGCGTACGTGTACGAGCCGTCGAGCGGCAGGTCGCGCTGGTCGAGCCGGTCCAGGGGCCACGGCGCGGGGATCTGGGTGCCGGCGATCCGGAACTCGGCGTCCGGTTCCACCGAGGCCACCCGCGGGTCGGCGGCGAGGGCGGCGGCCCGGGCCGCGGTGGTGCGGACGGCGAAGCCGTCCAGGGCGGTGTCGTAGACGGCCCCGACGTCGTCGCCGGCCTCGGCGGCCTGGTTGGCCAGGGTGAGGGCCGGGGCGCGTGCGGAGCTGTCCTTGAGGACGACGACGTAGGCGGCGGTGGGCGTTTCGGTGGCGGCGGCGGTGTGCGGCGGCAGGGCGGTGGCCGCCGCCAGCAGAGCGGCGGCCGGAAGCAGCGCGGTGATTGCGGTCATGCGGCCGATGCTCGGCGAGGCACGAACACGGCGCGCGGAGGGTGCGCCGAGTGGCCGCACGACACGCCGCCGTACGGGTCAGCCGGAGAGGCTCCAGCCGCGCATCGCGAAGACGCCCTCGTCGCGGGCTCCGGCGGACCCGTACGTGGCGAGGGCCGCCTCGTTGTCGGTGTCGACCCCCACCCACATGCCGTAGCAGCCGCGCGCCCTGGCTTCGGCGGCGAGGGCCTCGGTCAGGGCGCGGCCGATCCCGCGGCGCCGGTAGCCCTCGTCCACGGAGAGCTCGTACAGGCACATCTCGGTGCCCTTGTCCGGGTGGGTCATCTCGACCCCGGAGACCAGGCCGGCCGGCACGTTGTCGACGTAGGCGATGAGCATCAGGTGTCCGGGCGCGGCCAGGAACTTCTCGGACCGGTCGAGGCGGACGGGGCCGTCGAAGAGCCCTTCCGCGGCCTGTAGTTCGGCGATGGTACGGGCGGGGCGGATGTCCATGGCGGTCACGATAATGGCCGGATGACCAGTGGCGACCGTGATTTCGACACGGCGTGGCGGGCCTCCCGGGAAGCCGGCCCGCCGCTCCGCCCGGTTCAGGCGCGGAGCGCCAGGGCCGCCGCGTAGCCCTCCGGCGCGGCCAGGTCCGCCAGGGTCCAGCCGGAGACCGCAGCGGGCACCCGGCCCGAGCCGACGTACGGCTCCGCGAGTCCCGCCGCCAGACCCGTGCCCGTGGCCTTGAGGTAGGCCTCCTTGCGGCACCACACCCGCGCCAGCACCACCCGCCGCTCCGCCTCCGGCAGCGCCTCCAGCTCCGCCGTCTCCGCCGGGTGCAACGTCCGCAGCACGTCCGCGACCGCCGCCGCGCCCGGCAGCACCTCCACGTCCACCCCGACCGTCACGCCCGACACCGCCACATACGCCAGGTCGTCACTGTGCGAGAGCGAGAACTGCACCCCGCCCCCGGCCACCGCCGGCCGCCCGTGCGGTTCGCCGCAGCAGGGGCAGTCCTCCCGGACCAGCTCCACCTTCTCCGGCGCCAGCCCGAGGTAGCCGCCGAGCAGCACCCGCAGCCCCACGTGCGAAGCCAGGTAGCGCTGCCGGTCCGCGTCCCGCATCAGCCGCCGGGCCCGTTCGCGTTCGTTCGCGTCCAGCATCGGCAGCGCCTCGGCGACCCGCTGGCCGCCGACCACCTCCCGCGTGGTGTCCAGGGACCACACCGCCACGGCCGTGCCCGTCGGAAGCGCGCCGATCCGCGGTATGTCCGCGTCGAGTTGGTTCACGTACGTCCTCACCCGACGAGGGTAGACGAGCCGCTCCCGGCAGGCCCGGCTGCGGCCGTTCCCGATGCCCCGCCCGGCCAGGGGAGTTCGGGGTGCGGCGCCGACCGGGGCCGCGCTCAGCCGGCCGTGGGTGACGGGGTCCCGTCGGTCCAGGCGTAGACCCGCTTCCCGCGCACCGTGACCTGGTACTGGTAGAAGTCCCGGCACTCGGGCCGCTCCTCGGCGCGGGTGCCGCGCGGCCACCACGTGGCACCCAGCTTCGGCCCGCTCTGCTGCTTCGGCGTGCCCGAGGCGCACTGCGGGCCGTCCAGCGGCGTCGCGCCGAGCGTGAAGCGGATCACCCGGGCCTTGCCGGAGCTGCGCTCGCGTATGCGTATGTCGGTGGCGTCCGCGGGTATCCAGGCCGGCAGGGCGAACGCCCGCTTCTCGTGCCGGGGCGCGTCCGCAGCCGTCACGAAATGCCTGCTCTTCTCCTCGAACAGCGTGTCGTTGACGGAGTCGGTCACCGGATTGGGCGGAAGGTTGGGGAGGGCGAACGCAACCGTGGCGAGGACGCCCACGGTGCCTGCGGCGATGGCGAGGGGACGGCGCTTCATGTGATCCAGTCTCGGCCCTGGAGCCCCGTCTGCGCGTCACACCCCAGGACGAGCTTTTTCTCTGACTGAGGTCTGATGCGGGCCCCTACCCGAGTGCCGGCTGACGGCTCGGCCCCCTACCTCAGAGGTGGCTCCACCGGCCGGGCGACGCCCCGACACCCCTGCCGCCAGGCGGCGTTATAGCTGCGTACCGGCCGTCTCGGAGGGAAACGCCCATGCGCCGCCGCCGTCTCGCCCCCGTCCTCGTGTCCGCGGTCGCGGCCGGGGTGCTCGCCCTGGCGCCGCCCGCCGCGGCTGCCGCGGCCACCTCGGCCACGCCGGCCGTCCCGGCCGACAAGCCGCAGGTGCTGATCGGGTGGACGCAGACCAGCGCCGCCAGTTACCAGGCCTGGGCCCGGGCGCGCACGGACCGGGCCAGGTGGGCGGCGTACCGCTTCGACTGGTCGACCGACCTCTGCACCGCCTCGCCCGACAACCCGTTCGGCTTCCCCTTCCACCTGGCCTGCGCCCGCCACGACTTCGGCTACCGCAACTACCGGGCGGCGGGCGCGTACGAGACCCACAAGTCCCGTGTCGACGACGCCTTCCACGCGGACATGAGGCGGGTCTGCGCCGGGTACCCGCCGGCGAAGAAGACCGCTTGCGACAGCACGGCATGGACGTACTACCAGGCGGTCAAGGCCTTCGGCATCTCCTGACGTGCCCCCCGTTCCCCGAGAGGCGGACACCATGACCGCGCGTTACGTCACCGATCTGATCAGCGCGTTGGAGCGGTACGCGGACCGGCCCGCGCTCGGCACCTGCGGCCCCGGCTCGTCCCCGCTGACGTACTCCGGGCTGCTGGACCTCGTGTACCGGCTGGCCGGTGCGCTCGCCGATCGCGGGGTGGCGCGCGGTACCGGCCTGGCCTGCGTGTTCGGCGGCAACCGGGCCGAGGTGGTGCAGGTCAGGCTGGCCGCCCACCTGCTGGGCGCGCGGCTCACCCAGATCGTCACCGACCCCAGCACCTACGGCGTGGAGTTCGTCCTCCGGGACTGCCGCCCCCACCTCGTCGTCCACGACCTGCCGGTGCCCGACACGGGCGCGGCCCGGCTCCCCCTGGACGAGCTGCTGCGCGCGGCAGCGGCGGGCGAGGCGAAGCCGCTGCCCGTCCGGGCGAGGGAGGACGACCTGGCCCGTGTGACGTACACCGCCGGTACGACGGGCACCCCCAAGGGCGTGGCCTCCACCTTCCGTGCGCTGGCGGCCCGCACCGACGGCCGCGGCAGCCGGGAGGGCGGGGAGCTGCCGACGTACCTGTCGGTCACCTCGCTCGCCCAGCGCGCCGGCGGCCGCTGCCTGGAGGAACTGCGCTCCGGGGGCCGGGTGGAGCTCCTCGCGCCGTTCACCACCCGGGAGTTCGCGGCCGCCTGCCGCCGCCTCGGACCGGTGTCGACCTACCTGATGCCGTCGATGATCTACCGCCTGCTGGACGATCCCGCGACGGCCGAGGGGATCCCCGGGCTGAGCGTGATCTCGTACGGCGCCGCGCCGGTCCTGCCCGAACGGCTGCGCCAGGCGGTGACCCGCTGGGGCGGCCGCTGGCAGCAGGGGTACGGCATGAACGAGGCGGCGGTGATCTGCCGCCTCACCCCCGCCGACCACGAGAGGGCGGTGGCGGACCGGCCGGAGCTGCTCGCCTCGGTCGGCCGGCCCGCGCCGGGCGTGGAGACCGAGGTCCGCGACGAGCGGAACCGGCCGCTGCCGGCCGGGAGCACGGGCCAGGTGTGGATCCGGTCCGCGGCGATGATGACGGGCTACTGGAACCGGCCCGACCTGAGCGCGGAGGTGATCCGGGACGGCTGGCTGCGCACGGGCGACCTCGGGCACCTCGACCCGGACGGCTACCTCCACCTCGACGACCGGGCCGCCGACGTGGTGATGGTCGACGGCGACAACATCTACTGCCTGCCGGTCGAAGCCGCCCTGGCCCGCCATCCGGGGGTGGCCCAGGCGGTGGTGGTGGGCCGTGCCAGCCCGCTGACGGGCGAGGAGGTCTGCGCCTTCCTCGTCCCGGCCCCTGGCCACCCCCCGAGCCCCACGACGGCCGCCGAGGCCTGTGACGTGGTCACCCGCACCCTCTCACCGGCCCACCGCCCGACGACGGTCCACTGGCTGAAGGACATCCCGCTGACCCCCCAGGGCAAACCCGACAAACCCCACCTCCGGGCCGTGGCCGGTCCATCGATGGCCGCGTTCACGTAGATCGCTTCCAGAGCGCGGATCGGTGCCCGCCACTCACGCATCAGCTGAAACGGATCACGCCTCGCCCACTGCCACAACGGTGCTGCAACGACCCCGGCACATTCACACGCCGGGGTCGCCCTTCCGGACGCCACACGTGAGAGTGCGGCGACCTGTTTACGAGCATATGCCTCCTGGCGACATTCCGGCAGTGGGACTTCGGTGGGTGAAGCCTTTCTCCGGGTGGGGGCGCACCGGCAAAAGGCACCCATGCCGGATACCGTCGTGCGGCGTGGCTGCCACGTGGCTCGTGGTCGCGCCGGCGTCGGGTAAGTCGACGGCTCCGGTCGCCGCGCCGGTAGGCCGGCTCACGGTTTCGATGGTCGGCCTGACCGATCCCGCCGGCCCGGGCCGAGCCGGTACGAGCGCGGATTCTCCTCGGCCGATCAAGTTGGTCTCGGTGCCGAGAGTGGTCGGACTCCCGACTGCAAGAAGACGTCGCAGGGGAAGGCTCCGTTGCTGAGGGACCCGTTGCTGGAGGACGCCGTCGTCGGCCCCGAGCCGACCTGGAACACCCACACGGCGTTGGGGTTGCCCCCCGCCGTCCAGGGTGAGGTGCCGTACGCCACGACGAGGTCGCTCCTGGCCTGGAGGCCCACAGGCTCATCGAGGGGCCGCAGAAACGCGCAAAGGGCTGGGATTCGTTCGGCGATTTCTGCGTGATCCGCCATTCGCGCCGACAGGTGAATAATACAAATAGCTGAATTGAAATTCCTGTGGCCTCGGCGAGAGCCAAGAGAATTCATGAGGCAACGGCGGAACCGAACTGCTTGGCGCCGGTGCGCGACACGGCGCCACGGCAGGTCCAACTGTCCCCGGACCATGGGAGTCTGCTCGCCAGACCAAGGTTCTCGGAGCGGAGGCACGCATCCCGTGGGCGCCCACATCAACCCCACCGTCAGCAGACGCCGACTGGGATCGGAGCTACGCCGGCTCCGGCAGATCAGCGGCATGACGACGCAGCAGGTGGCGGAGCACCTGTTGATCTCGCAACCCAAGATCAGCCTTCTGGAGAACGGCCGCCGCCTCATCAAGGCGCGCGACGTGCGCGATCTCTGCCTGCTGTACGGAGTCGAGGACCAGCGGCTCGTCGACGACTTGATGCGACTGGCCCGGGAATCGGCCCAACAGGGCTGGTGGAACGCCTACGGTGACGTCCCGTACGGCGCCTACATCGGCTTGGAGGCCGAGGCCGCCGCAATCCGGACCTACGAGCCCCTGGTGATCCCGGGCCTGCTGCAGACGCCCGCGTATGCCCGGGCGGTCATTGCAGGAACGATCCCTCATGCCACCGCCGACCAGGTCGCCGCACGCCTGCACGTACGGCTGCGGCGCCAGGACCGACTGGCTCCCCCCGGCAACCCGCTGCGCCTGTGGGCCGTACTGGACGAATCCGCGCTGTGGCGCACCGTGGGTAGCCGCGACATCATGCGCGAGCAGCTGGAGCATCTGACCCACCTCGGCGCCCAGCCGCACATCACCGTGCAGGTTCTTCCTCACGAGGTGGGAGCGCACCCGGGTGTATCGGGACAGTTCTCACTGCTCGAATTCGCCGACGCCACTGATGTGAGCGTGGTGTATCTGGAGAGGTTCACCAGCGACCTCTATCTGGAGAAACGATCCGACGTACGGCTCTACAGCGGCATGTATGCGCATGTGCAGGCACAGGCGCTGAGCCCGCACAGTAGTCGCCGGTTCATTGCCGAAGCCATCGAGGCCTACGCCGGCACGGAACTCCCGGCGACCTGCCCCTAACCCCACCGCACCCGTGATCGCCGTGCGGTACGACCGAGCCCATGCGCCCCCGCCCGCGGCCTCGCCAGGGCAGGGGCGCGTGCGTGCAGGCTCACGCCGCCCATGGCCCGCTCGGGCTTTCGGCGCGTCCGGACCAAGGTGCGGGAAGTCGTGCCGGACGATCATGAGAAAAAACCCTCCCCGGGGGGAGGGCTTGAGGTGCGAAGTGGAGGGTGCCCCCGGCAGGACTCGAACCTGCGGCCAAGTGCTCAGAAGAGACTGGTGTGTTTCAGCTCCAGTGTGGCCCTGACCAGGGCCGTAGCCGCCCATGGGCAATTCTGGAACGCCACCTCCACGTCTATCCATCGGAATGCTGCATTCCCCTGACGCCGCACGCCTACGGCTTCGAGGGATCGCTGGTCGCCAGACTCATAGACTCCGAACCGCGGATACCGTCACCTCGCCGATGCCTCGGCCAGCAGTCCGCCGGCGTGGGCGCCGACCTGGGGCCCAGCTTCATCGAAGCGATCACCCGGTCGGTGCGAGGTGTGATCAGCCTCAGGCCCACCGCCACCGACGCCAGGGGAGCGCGATGCGCGCGCCGTCGTCGTCTGGGCGCCGCACGCTAGTACAACGCCTGTACGGCCGGACCGGGGTGTGCCGCCGCCACCGCTGGGAATCCGTGAGCACGCGGTGATATAGGTGCAGTGCCAGAGCCAGTGTTGTTACGGATCCAAGCGAAGTTCCGTGATGGACTGCGTGAACTGATCTCGCACGAGTGGGTCAATGTTCTGCGCCTTCTCGTCGTCACTGGACTGGTCTCGGGCACCAAAAGCTGTGGATAGGTACGGAGGGCGCGGGGGCGTCGCCTGCATCTCGCTAAAATGGACCACCGTATCGGCGAAGGGCTCGTCACCCAGCTTCTTTTTGGCCAGGCTTGTGGGGGCAAAATCCGTTCGCGTGCAGACATCTGATGCCGCTGGGGCGTGCTTGCATTTCCCCGGCTTCATATCTCCATTCGGCGTAGACATTGAAATGTATGCAGTCAGTCGAACGATATTTTGTTTGCCGTCATTTGCGTCGAATACGAACGAGTGGGTCCGTGTCTCTCCAGGAGCCAAAGACTCCCCCGTGGCTAGCAAATCGTCGAAACTGAGGAGGGTTTCATACTTTCCAAAATGTCGTCGATTTGGCTTCCCCAGATCCAGCGTTGCACTTGCATTGCGGGCACTCATGCCTTCCGCCGACTCTACTCGGTGCCCTGTGACCACATAAATGGCACCCAAAGTTTTCGCGGGTGCTGCGCCATTGTTTTTAAGTGTCACAACGCCGCGGATTCGGGTGGTCCTGCGCGAGGTGTTGATCTTCTCCAATGTTGCGGAGACGTCGACCTTTGGGCGTTCGTTTACAGGTTTATAAAAGGTCATATAAGCCCACTGGGAAAAACCCAGGAGTGGCAGAAGGGTGCCCAGGGCCACCCAGCCAAAATTTAGATGGCCATATACCGCAGCGCTAATCACTAGCATGAGGGCGCAAAGGAAGAGAATGAGTGTCGGAATTAGCCATTCCATGTCCAGTGTCGGGCTGTGCAGGTCGATCCAGATCGGAATGAACAGCATGGGTAGAGCTGCAGCCTGAGATAGCAGCACAATCGGGTAATGCCAGGGGCTGTGAATCGTGGCGCCGGGGGGAGTGGCTGCGCTCGCACGGTCGCGCCGTCGCTGTTGGTTACGTGCTGTTCGGATAGCGGCGGAAATGGCACTCGGGCCGGTTGGCCTACGGGACGCGCCAGGTAGGATTCGGCAGACCTTTCGCAGGAGGTGGGCGAGAGAACTCCCGTGGTACATCTGGAGCAGTGCGACAATGTTGAGGGCTGTAATTAGGAATCTGAGGAGCGCTGAGAGAACCTGCTCCTTTCCGTAATCCTTTACGTCGTAGACGGCGCTCCACGTGAAGAGGGAAATTTCTGCGAGGAGGATAAGCACGAGGAGTCGGCAAAGGAACCGATAGCGTAGAGGCGAATTCTGTTTGGTGATCACGAGGCGTCCGTCTCCGTGGGTGTCAACTACCTGCTTTATGGTCCGCGGACTCGCGCTGGCCGTGGCGATGTTTCCCGACTGCTGTCCCAGAGGGCCGGATTTGACCGCATTTCGGTGACGGAATGTTCGGTGGCAGGCAAGCGCGGCGGCCACCATCGCGCTGAGCTATCTCTGGCGGCTTCGTCGAGTCTGTCGGTCTTGAGCCCGCCGGATCGGGCATCGACGGAAGCGGGTGGTGTCGTTTACGGGGTGCGCGGGGATCTGTCCCCGTCGAATAGGCGACTTCGTCGATATGGGTGGACGTCGTGAGGGCGGGCGCCTTGTGTTCCCCCGGACAAGTTGCCTGGTGAGGTGCAGTCTTTTGTGTCACGTCTCTGTGATAGCGGAGACGCGTACGCTCCCATACCCAGGGCGTTTGAATTCTCACCCTGATGGGCGAGCCTCTTCACCGGAGAAACGATCACTCGTGGCCTATTGAGAGCCGCAGGGATTAGCCACCGGGAGCTTCCAAGGCGCGGGCTGAACGTCGAGATCGTTACAGCCTCCGTCCACAAGGTGTGCGCAGAGGACTGGAACGCGTCAAACCCGGACCAGTCGCGCCGCTACACCCTCCCCGTCAAGCGCAAGCCGCAGCACGACGTCGGGACCTGGCGTTTCCACAAATGGACAAGCGGTCCCTCGTGAACCCGCACCAGGCCGCCCTCCTGTTGGACGCGATCCGCCGGCGTCCCCGCGGGGAGAGCGACTTCACGCCCTTTTCGCGACGTTGTACTACCTGGGCGTTCGCCCTGAGGAGGCGGTGGCGCTGGCCGTCGCCGATGCACGCCTGCTGGTGGAGGGGGACGTAGACCAGTGGGGCGAACTGTTGATCCATACGGCTCAGCCCGAGGTGGGTGGCAACTGACGGATTCGGGTGAGATCCGCGAAGAGCGCGGACTCAAAGGCCGGGCCGCAGACGACATGCGGTCCGTGCCTTGCCGTCCGGCCTTGACCAGGATCCTGCGCGAGCACGTTGAGCGCGAGGGCCTCAAGCCGGGTGACCTGCTGTTCCAGGGGGAGAAGGGGGACATGTTCGCGGGCTCTGTCATCCGCCGAGCCTGGCGTACGGCTCGCGAGAAGGTTCTTACTCGCATGAGTTCGAGTCGCCGCTCGGGAGAAGGGTGCACGACCTGCGGAACACCTGCTTGACGAACTGGCTCAACGGGGGCATCCCGCCGGCCCAAGTGGCTGACTGGGCCGGCAACAGCGTTTCAGTCCTCCTGGCGACCTGCGCACGGTGCATCGACGGGCAGCTCGCTGATATGAAGCGACGGATCGCGGAGGGGGGAGATCTGCCGGATGTGGGCGCCTAGTGTTGTGACCGGAAAGGTCCACCGGGTCGCGCCGCCCGGCACGGCACCTCGCTGCGTTGTCGGACCGCGCAAGTACGTCCAGTACGAGCCGCGGGCCTTGGTGAAGTTTTCTGGTGCCTCTCATGTCTGGTGCTGTGGCCGGGAAGGTTTGCCGGGTCGCGTTGTCCGATGCAGTGCATCGCAAGGCGGCGTATTCTCCGCAGCCACCCGTAGAAACCCGGTGACAGCCGGACACGCCCGGACCGTCCCCAGCCCACGCCGAGGGCGGCCCGGGGGCTGGTTGGGTGATGCAGCGTACCTGAAAAGGTGGCCCTGACCTGCGCAAAAGCCCTCCCCGGGGGGAGGGCTTGAGGTGCGAAGTGGAGAGTGCCCCCGGCAGGACTCGAACCTGCGGCCAAGTGCTTAGAAGGCACCTGCTCTATCCACTGAGCTACGGGGGCCGGAAGGTGGCCGTGGTGGCCTGGAGCCCCGGGGTGGGGGTGGGACTGCGGTCCGTGCCGGGTCAAGGATAGGGCTCCGGTTGCCTTGTCCCGGTTGCTTCACTCGCGTGCCACGATGTGGAGGTTCGGTGAAGCGGTCCCGATAATCGCAGGCAGGTGCGATTCTCGCACCGCTTTTGCGCCGCGGCGCCCTGGGTGTTGTGCACTCGTTATGCCTGCGTCCCACTCGTCCGCTCTATCCAAAAGGTCCCCCTGGAGTCGCGGTCGGCGCGCAGAGGACGTATAAGCTTCAAAAATGGTCCTAAATTGGGCATTCTTCGCATGTGGTGACCTTGGATGTTCGGCCTCAGCTGCTCGATGCCCTGTCCGCCTTGCGCGACCGGGTCGCGTCCGTGCGTCTGCCGCTGCCTCTGCCCGGCGCTCCCCGCGCCCGCCAGACCAGAGCCGAGCTGCTCGCCCAGCTCGACGACTACCTCGTACCCCGCCTGAAGGCGCCCGAGGCCCCGCTGCTCGCCGTCGTGGGCGGGTCCACCGGGGCCGGCAAGTCCACCCTCGTCAACTCCCTCGTCGGCCGCCAGGTGAGTGAAGCCGGCGTGCTGCGGCCCACCACGCGCGTCCCCGTACTCGTCTGCCATCCGGATGACCACCACTGGTTCGCGGGAAAGCGGGTCCTGCCCGATCTGCTGCGGGTCTGGGCGCCTCCCGGAGAGGACGACCCGGTCCCCGCCCCGAAGCGGAACCCGCCGCGCGGACCCGGTCGGGGGAAGACCGCCGCCACCCGCGAGCTGCGCATCGAGACCGTCGCCACCCTGCCGCGCGGACTCGCCCTCCTCGACGCCCCCGACGTCGACTCCCTCCTCGTCGAGAACCGCACCCTCGCCGCCCAGCTCATCTGCGCCGCCGACGTCTGGGTCATGGTCACCACCGCCTCGCGGTACGCCGACGCCGTCCCCTGGCACCTGCTGCGCACCGCCAAGCAGTACAAGGCCACCCTCGTCATCGTCCTCGACCGCGTCCCGCACCAGGTGCTCACCGAGGTCTCGCGGCAGTACGGGGCGCTGCTCACGCGGGCCGGGCTGGGCGACGTACCGCGGTTCACCGTGCCGGAGCTGCCCGAGTCGGCCGGCGGGGGCGGGCTGCTGCCGGTCAGTGCCGTCGCCCCGCTGTACACCTGGCTCGCCCACCACGCGCAGGATCCGGCCGCCCGCCAGTACGCCGTCGGGCGCACGGCGCTGGGCGCGCTGGACTCCCTCGGGCGCCGGATGCCGGAGCTGGCTTCGGCCGTCGCCGCCCAGCACGCCGCCGCCGTACGGCTGACCACGGCGGTGGAGGAGGCGTTCCGCACGGAGGGCAAGCGGGTCCGCAACCGGCTCGACGAGGGTGCCGTACTGGCCGGTGACGCGCTGACCCGGTGGCGCGGGTACCCCCTCGACACCACCCCCGACGAACTGCTCGACTCGCTGGCCGAATCGCTCGCCGCCCTCCTCCAGTGCGCCGTGGCCGCCGCCGACGAGCGCATCGCCGAGGCCTGGCGGCGCGAACCGGCCGCGGGGGCCGTACCGCTGCCCGCACCCGACCGGGACGCGGCGGAGCGCATCGGCCTGGCCGTACGCCGCTGGCGGCGCGTCCTGGAGGAGCTCGCCGAGGAGGAGGTCGCCCGGCTCGACAAGCAGCCCGCGCCCGACCCCGACGGGGTCGCCGCCCTGCTGGTCGCCGCCCTCCTCGGCGGCAGACGGGCCCGGCCCGCCGGGGAGAAGCTCGCCGAGCGGATCGGCGTACAGAGCGCCGTGCGGCTGCGCGACCGGGGCGGCGAGCTGGTCGGCGAACACCTGGAGCAGGTCCTGCGCGCCGAACGGGACCGCCGGCTCGCGCCGCTGGAGGCGCTCGAAGTGAGCCCGGAACCACAGGCCGAGCTGATCGCCGCGCTGTCCGTACTGCAGAAGGAGAGGTGACGCGGTGAGCGCCTTGGCCGACCGCACCGAAGACCGCTGGGACGACGGCTTCATCGCCCGCTCGCGCCGGATCGGCGAGCGGACGGACGAGGACGGCGACGACGATGACGACGCGCTGGTACGGGCCCTGTCCGGGGCCGGCAGCGACGGCGGCAAGGTCCCCTCACCGCCGCCGAGCCCCGAGGCGCAGGCCCTGCGGCTGCGCCTCGACGCGCTGCGCCAGCTCGTCGGGCTGTCCCGTACCCGCATCCTCGACGGCAAGAGCCTCACCGAGGCCGGGCGGGTTCTCGACGAGGCCGCCGCGCGGCGCGGGCTGTCGGCGCAGCACACGGTCGTCGCGATCGCCGGAGCCACCGGAAGCGGCAAGTCCACGCTCTTCAATTCACTCGCCGGTGTGCAGATTTCGGAGACCGGGCTGCGCAGGCCGACGACGGCCGCGCCCATCGCCTGCAGCTGGTCGGACGGGGCGGCCGGGCTGCTCGACCGGCTGGAGATCCCGGGACGGCTGCGCCGGCGGCCCCGCGAGACCTCGGAGGCCGAGGCGCTGCGCGGGCTGGTCCTCGTCGACCTCCCGGACCTGGACTCCGCCGTCGGCGCCCACCGCGAACACGTGGACCGGGTGCTGGCGCTGGTCGACGCGGTGGTGTGGGTGGTGGACCCGGAGAAGTACGCGGACGCGGTGCTGCACGAGCGGTACCTGAGGCCCCTGGCCGGACATGCCGAGGTGACGTTCGTCGTGCTGAACCAGGTGGACCGGCTGCCCGCGGACGCGGTCGACCTCGTCCTCGACGACCTGCGGCGCCTGCTGGACGAGGACGGCATCGCGCTCGGTGAGCACGACGAGCCCGGGGCCACCGTCCTCGGGCTGTCCGCGCTGACCGGAGAGGGCGTCGGGGAACTGCGCGAGCTCCTCGGACAGTTCACCCAGGAGAAGGGGGCCGCCACCCGGCGCATCTCCGCCGACCTCGACCGTGCGGCGCTGCGCCTGCGCCCGCTGTACGTCGTCGACGGTCGCCCCGCACCGGAGATCGGGGAGGCGGCGCGCGCCGAGTTCGAGGACCGGCTCGCGGAGGCGGTCGGCGCGCATGCGGCCGGGCTCGCCGCGGAGCGGGCCTGGCGGCGCAATGCGGGCAAGGCGTGCGGCACCCCGTGGCTGCGGCTGTGGCGGTGGTACGAGAGCCGGCGCGCCCCGCGCACGCTGTCCGGGCTGGCCGCACTGGCGGCCATGGGCCGCGGGGCCGCCGGCCCGGACGGGCCGGACGAGGAGGAGGTCACCGCCCGGCAGCGGGTGGAGCAGGCCGTACGCACGGTCGCCGACGCGGCGGCCGCCGGACTGCCCGCCCCCTGGGCGCAGGCGGTACGCGAAACCGCGGTCCGCGGGGCCGAGGACCTCCCGGAGGCGCTGGACGAGATCGCGGTGACGCTGGGGGCGGCCGTCACGGTGCCGCGGGTCAAGCCGCCGCGCCCCGCATGGTGGCCGGCGGCGGTGCTGGCGCAGGCGGCCATGACCCTGCTGCAGGTCTTCGGCGGGCTGTGGCTGTCCGGGCAGATCGTGGGGGTGCTTGAGCCGCGCCTGCTGCCGCCCGTGCTGCTGATGGTGGCGGGCATCGTCGGCGGGCCGCTGGTGGAATGGGCCTGCTCGCTCGCGGCCCGGGGCCCGGCACGGCGGTACGGGCAGGACGCGGAGCGACGGCTGCGGCAGGCGGCGGCCGGCTGCGGCCGGGCCCGGGTGCTGGAGCCGGTCGCGGCGGAGCTGCTGCGCTACCGGGAGGTGCGCGAACAGTACGCGGCCGTCGCCACAGGGGGGAACAAGTTGTCCACAACCCGCCAGTAGTCCACAGGCCCGAGCGGGGACCGGCGGCCGGCTCCAGCATGGGTTCCAGCGCGTGCGGACGGTCCGTACGGGTGAGGACGTGCGGGGGAGGGCGGCCGCGATGAACGACACCGTGGTGACGCTGATCGGCCATGTGGCCACGCAGATCGACTACAAGGAGACGGTGAGCGGGCCCTCGGCCCGGTTCCGGTTCGCCGTCACGCCGAGGTACTTCGACCGGCGCAAGGACGCCTGGGCCGACGGCTCCACCAGCTTCTACACCGTGTGGGCCCGGCGCACCCTCGCCGTGAACCTCGCCGGCTCCGTATCGGTAGGGGAGCCGCTGGTGGTGCACGGACGGCTGCGCGTCCGTGAGGACCCGCCCGACGGGGACGGCAACCGCGGGTGGTTCTCGGCGGAGATCGACGCCACCGCCGTCGGGCACGACCTGAACCGGGGTACGGCGGCGTTCCGCCGGGTCGTGAAGGCGGAACCGGCACTGATGGCCACTCAGAAGGCGGCGGTGGTCTGAGTGTTCGAGGCGGCTAGGATTCCCCGGTACTCACGGGCACTTGGGTCTTTGGCCCGAAGGGGAAGACTGTGTCGATTGCCGTTCCCGCATCCTCCGCTCCTGGTTCCGCTCCTTCTTCGCTCCACCGTGCCGCCACGCCTCCCGGCGCGCCGGCGGCCGCTCCTGCGGCTCCTGTCGTCCCTGCGGTTCCTGCTGTCCCCGTGGCCGGCACCGGACCTGCTGCCCGGGCGGTGCCGACAGCGCCCGTACGCGGTTCCGCGCGGCGGCCGCTGGCGGTGGCACTGCTGGCCGCGGCCCTCGCCACCGCGCCCGGCGCATCGGCGGCGGCCGACTCCGGAGGACCCGCGTCCAGAACCCCGGAGGGCGCGAGCGCCGTGCTGGACGGGCTGAAGACGTACGGGCAGGCCGTCCTGCACGCCCGTGACGGCTCGGTCCGGCAGATCCCGGCCGGGCTCTACGAGATGCGGGTCGACGGTGGCGGGATGCTCCAGACCTACGGGGTCGGCGTGGCCGGCAATGCACAGCCCCAGGCCCACTACACGGAGAGCGGCTGGAGCGGCAGCCCGCTCGCCGGGAACGGCGAGGCCGGCCGCATCCGCTGGGTGCTGGAGCACTCCTACCCCCAGCTGAACGACCTGGCCGGGCTGGCGAAGGCGGCCGGTGCCGGGGCGCTCACCGCGGAGAGTGCCGCGGCCGGGACCCAGGTGGCGATCTGGCGGCTGGCGGACGGAGCACAGGTGGAGGCCGCCGACCCGGCCGCGCAGAAGCTCGCCGACTACCTCCAGCGGTCGGCGGGGCGGCTCCCGGAGCCCCCGGCCTCGCTGAGGCTGGAGCCGGGCAGCGTCTCGGGCGCGGTGGGCACCAGAATCGGCCCGGTCACCGTGCGGACGGGGGCGCAGAGCGTGGCGGTCGCCCCCGACGCGGCGGCCGTGGCGATGGGGGTGCGGGTGGTCGACGCCGAGGGGCAGCCGCTCACCAGCGCCGCCAACGGGAGCCGGCTGTACTTCGAGGTCCCCGCCGGCACGCCGGACGGCACGGCCTCGGTCACCGTCCAGGGCTCGACCAGGGTCCCGGTGGGACGCGTCTTCACCAGCGGGGTCCCGGCGCAGGCGCAGATCGTCGCCGGATCGAGCCAGTCCTCGGCGGCGGCGACGGCGACCGCGGTCTGGCCGCAGCCGGTCGTGGCCGAGGCGGCCCGGGGCGAAGCGGTGCCCGCGAACCAGACCTCCGCCGCCGCTGCGGCCCCGGCCGGCCCGGTCGGCACCGGCGAGGAGCGCCTCGCCACCAGCGGCAGCTCGGCGGCGACCCCGGTCATCGCCTCCCTGGCGGTCGGCCTGGTGGTGCTGGGCGGTCTGGTGGTCCTCCTGGTCCGCAAGCGTCCCCTGGACGAGGAAAACCAGGCGTAGCCGGTCGGCGCGCCCGCGGGTCGGCGGCGGGCCCGCCGCGTCGCGGCCCGCGCCTGGGCCACCCGGGGGCCGTGGGCGGGGCGTTGATTCGGGGGGTGGGGCGCGGGGTAGGCGAAGGCAATGGGTGATCAACAACTGACCTTGCGGGGTGCGGCAGCGCGGTGGGACCGGGCGCTGTTCGACGCGGTGGCCCGGCGGCACTGGCCCGGCGCCGACCGGGTGTTGCCGCGGCTCGGGCGGGCGGCCAACCACGGAGTGCTGTGGGGCGGGGCCGCCACGGCGATCGCCGTCTTCGGCTCGGCCCGGGCCCGGAAGGCCGCGCTGCGGGGCGCCGCCTCACTGGCGCTGGCCTCGGCGACCATCAACACCGTCGGCAAGTGGTCCGTACGCCGGCCCCGGCCCCTCCTGGACGGGGTGCCCGCCGTGCGGCAGCTGGCGACGCAGCCGCAGACCACCTCGTTCCCGTCCGGGCATTCGGCATCGGCGTTCGCCTTCGCCGCCGGGCTGGCGCTGGAGTCGCCCGGTTGGGGGGCGCTCGTGGCTCCGGTGGCCGCATCGGTGGCGTTCTCCCGTGTCTACACGGGGGTCCACTACCCCTCCGACGTGCTCGCCGGGGCGGCGCTGGGAGTGGGCGCCGGGTTCCTCGTACGGCGGATCGCCCGCGGCGTCGAGGAGGCGCGGGTCGTACCCGGCGACGAGCGGGTCGCCTCCGGGGCTCCCGCGCTGCCCGACGGGTCCGGGCTCGTCGTGGTGGTCAACACCGGGTCCGGCACGGCCGACGACGCCGGGGTCGACGTCCTGCGGGCGCGGCTGCCCAAGGCCGAGGTGGTCGAGTGCGACGGCGCGGACCTGCCCGGGGAACTGGCGGCGGCCGCCTCCCGGGCCACCGTGCTCGGAGTGTGCGGCGGCGACGGCACCGTCAACGCCGCCGCGACCGCCGCGCTGCGGGCCGGGGTGCCGCTCGCCGTGTTCCCCGGGGGCACGCTGAACCACTTCGCGCTGGACCTCGGCCTCACCGGAGCCGAGGACACCTGCCGCGCCGTTGCCGCGGGCCAGGCGGTGCGCGTCGGCGTGGGCCGCTTCACGCCCGGCCCCCGCGGAAAGACCGGCCCGGGCAACGACGACTCCGGCTACTTCCTGAACACCTTCAGCATCGGCGCCTACCCCGAACTGCTGCGGCACCGGCTGCGCTGGGCACCCCGGATCGGCGGCGGCCCGGCCGCACTGCTCGCCTCGTGGCGGGTGCTGCGGGCGGAGCGCCCCGTGGGGGTGCGGCTGGCCGGGCGGCCCCGCAGGGTGTGGTTGCTCTTCGCGGGCAACGGCACCTACCACGGCACCGGCCCGACCCCCCGCCGCCGCGAGCACCTCGGCGAGGACGTGCTCGACCTCCGGCTCGTCTACGGAGGCGGCCGCCCCGGCCCCCGGCTGCTCGCCGCAGCCTTCGCGGGCCCCCTCAGCCGTTCCCCGGTCCACACCGCGACCCACCTGCGCAGCCTGCGCATCGCGGACATCCCGCCGGGCACCCCCTTCGCGTACGACGGGGAGTACGCCGAGGCCCCGGCCGCCCTGGTCCTCGACAAACTCCCGGACGCCCTGACCGTCTACCGCCCCCGCTGACACCCGGCGGACAGCAGGTGAGCCGCCCGGGCGGGCCCGGCGCCCGCGGCCCGCGGCCCCGGCCCGCGGCCCGGCGCTCCCGGCCGGCCCTGGTCCGGGGCCCTCGGCCCGCACCCGGTCGGAGGGGCCGGCGCCGGCCGGGATCCGGCGGACGACTTCGCGGGGCCCGCCCCGGACCTGCCCCGCCTCCGCTGACCTGCCGGAACACCGCCCGTCGGCACCACCCGCACCCGTCCCCCGAGCCTGAACGGGTTTCCCCCGTGGGGTGGACGTCAGGCAAGATGGGGTGTATCTGCCCACCATCGATCTGCCGGACGGTTTCTCTTGGCTGAGTTCATCTACACCATGCGCAAGACGCGCAAGGCGCACGGCGACAAGGTGATTCTTGATGACGTCTCCTTGAACTTCCTGCCCGGCGCGAAGATCGGTGTGGTCGGCCCCAACGGCGCCGGCAAGTCCACCGTCCTGAAGATCATGGCGGGCCTGGAGCAGCCGTCCAACGGCGACGCCTTCCTGTCGCCCGGCTTCACCGTCGGCATCCTCATGCAGGAGCCCCAGCTCGACGAGTCGAAGACCGTCCTGGAGAACGTCCAGGACGGCGCCGCCGAGACCATGAAGAAGCTCAAGCGCTTCAACGAGGTCGCCGAGCTGATGGCGACCGACTACTCGGACGCACTCCTCGAAGAGATGGGCAAGCTCCAGGAGGACCTGGACCACGCCAACGCCTGGGACCTCGACGCGCAGCTGGAGCAGGCCATGGACGCCCTGGGCTGCCCGCCCGGCGACTGGCCCGTCACCACCCTCTCCGGTGGCGAGAAGCGCCGCGTCGCGCTCTGCAAGCTGCTGATCGAGGCCCCGGACCTGCTCCTCCTCGACGAGCCCACCAACCACCTCGACGCCGAGTCGGTGAACTGGCTGGAGCAGCACCTTTCCAAGTACTCGGGCGCCGTGGTGGCCGTCACCCACGACCGGTACTTCCTGAACAACGTCGCCGAGTGGATCCTGGAGCTCGACCGCGGCCGCGCCCACCCGTACGAGGGCAACTACTCCACCTACCTGGAGAAGAAGGCCGCGCGTCTGAAGGTCGAGGGCCGCAAGGACGAGAAGCGCCAGAAGCGCCTCAAGGAAGAGCTGGAGTGGGTCCGCTCCAACGCCAAGGGCCGCCAGACCAAGTCCAAGGCCCGACTCGCCCGCTACGAGGAGATGGCGGCCGAGGCGGACAAGATGCGGAAGCTGGACTTCGAGGAGATCCAGATCCCGCCGGGCCCGCGTCTGGGCTCGATCGTGGTCGAGGTCAACAACCTCTCCAAGGCGTTCGGCGACAAGGTCCTCATCGACGACCTGTCCTTCACGCTGCCGCGCAACGGCATCGTGGGCGTCATCGGCCCCAACGGCGCCGGCAAGACCACGCTCTTCAAGATGATCCAGGGCCTGGAGACGCCGGACTCCGGCGCCATCAAGGTCGGCGAGACCGTCAAGATCTCGTACGTCGACCAGTCCCGCGCCAACATCGACCCCAAGAAGACCCTCTGGGCGGTCGTGTCGGACGAGCTGGACTACATCAACGTGGGCCAGGTCGAGATGCCGTCCCGCGCGTACGTGAGCGCCTTCGGCTTCAAGGGCCCGGACCAGCAGAAGCCGGCCGGCGTCCTGTCCGGTGGTGAGCGCAACCGCCTCAACCTGGCGCTGACGCTCAAGGAGGGCGGCAACCTGCTGCTCCTCGACGAGCCCACCAACGACCTCGACGTCGAGACCCTGTCCTCGCTGGAGAACGCGCTGCTGGAGTTCCCCGGTGCGGCCGTGGTCATCTCCCACGACCGCTGGTTCCTCGACCGCGTCGCCACGCACATCCTGGCGTACGAGGGCGAGTCCAAGTGGTACTGGTTCGAGGGCAACTTCGAGTCGTACGAGAAGAACAAGATCGAGCGTCTCGGCCCGGACGCGGCCCGTCCGCACCGTGCCACCTACAAGAAGCTCACGCGAGGCTGAGGCCGACACCATGGCCAGACACCACTACCGGTGCCCCCTGCGCTGGGCGGACATGGATGCCTTCGGGCACGTCAACAACGTCGTCTTCCTCCGCTATCTGGAGGAGGCGCGGATCGACTTCATGTTCCGCCTGGCGCCCGGGGAGGGCAGTGAGTCCTTCACGGGCGGCTCCGTCGTGGCCCGCCACGAGATCGACTACAAGCTGCCCCTCGTGCACCGCCACGAGCCGGTCCTCATCGAGTCCTGGGTGACCCGTATCGGCGCCGCTTCCCTGACCATCCGCTACGAGGTCAAGGACGAGGCGACCGAGGACCGGCCGGAGACGGTCTACGTCCGCGCGGAGACCGTGGTCGTGCCCTTCAACCTCGCCGAGGGGCGGCCCCGCCGCATCACGGCCGAGGAGAGGCGCTTCCTGGAGGAGTACCTCGACGAGCCCGCGCCAGCCGCCCGGAAGACCTCCGAAGGGCGCATCGCGGCATGACCGGACAGCTGCGCTTCGCCGACTCCGGGGAGGCGGCGGACCTCGCCGCCTTCCTGGGCCGGCTGGTCCACTACGACCGGGCCGCAGCCGTCCGGCTCCAGGCGGGCGGCGGAGCGGCGCTCGCCGTCTTCGGGCGCCCGCCGTCGTTCGAGGTCCTCGCCATCCGTACGGTGCGGCTCGCCGCACCCGCGGCGCTGCCGCTGGACCTCACCGTGTCCGCCGGCGAGCTGCTGGAGTCGGTGGACGAGGGCTCCGCGAGCGCCCTCGTCCCCGGGCCGGTCACCGGCCCGCCGTGGGCCGGGGTCCTCCCGCCGCGCGGCGGCTGGCAGCAGGTGCCGGGGCTGCCAGACCCCGAGGCGATCCGGGCCGCCGTGGCCGGCGCCGTCGCCGAGTTCCGGGCCCGCGACGAGGCCCTGCCCCCGCAGCACCGGACCCGGTCCGAGCGGGACCGCATCGGCCGCGAGATCTGGTCCCGGACACTGGGCGACACCGAACTGCCCCTGCGCGCCGTGCACGCCGCGCAGTCGCTCGGCTTCCTGCGGCCGGTCCGCTCGACCGTCTCCAGCGGGGCGCCCGCACCGGGCCGTGCCCCGGAGCCGGTGGCGCTGCTCGCCTCCGGCGGCTGGCTGCGGCTGCGGACCCCGTACGGGTCGATCGCGCTGCGCCGCCCCGGCGGGACCGGCGCGCTGGGCGCCCTCCAGGTCCGGCCGGTCTAGCGCTCCGGCCGGTCCAGCGCTCCGGCCCGCGCCCGGCGCCGGATCAGCCCGCCGTGTTGATCATCGAAGCAGCGGCGTACGTCAGGTAGCGCCACAGCTGCGCCTCGTGCTCCGGCGCCAGCCCGAGCTCGTCCACCGCGACCCGCATGTGCCCCAGCCAGGCGTCGTGCGCCGCCGCGTCCACCTGGAACGGGGCGTGCCGCATCCGCAGGCGCGGGTGCCCCCTGTTCTCGCTGTACGTGTTCGGCCCGCCCCAGTACTGCATGAGGAACAGCGCGAACCGCTCCTCGGCCGGACCGAGGTCCCCCTCCGGGTACATCGGGCGCAGCAGGGGGTCCTGCGCGACTCCCTCGTAGAAGCGCCGGACCAGACGGCGGAAGGTCTCCTCGCCGCCCACCTGCTCGTAGAAGGTCTGCTCCTGAAGCGTGCCCCGCGGAATCTCATTCACCCGACCATCGTCTCAGACACCCGGACGGAGGACCGGGGTCCTAGGACCGGTACGTCAGCTGCTCCGTCCGCCGGGGCGCGGGACGTGCGTTCGCCCGTACGCGGGCCCATGAGCTCGCCTCCCGGGCCCGCGCGCAGGACAGTGGACCCATGGGTGCCCACTCCGCTCGCTCCGCACGCACACACGGCAGCACCGCACCCGCCGAGGCGCGGGACCTGCGGGAGGTCGCGCACGCCGCCCAGGTGCGTGAGCTGACCGCCGCCGGGGTGCTGGAGGACCCCGCCTGGCGGGCGGCCTTCTCGGCGGTGCCCCGGCACGTCTTCGTCCCGTACTTCTTCACCGGCCGGGGCGCCGGACACGAGAGGCTGTGGGGCGAGGACCCCGACCCCGCCCACCGGGCCCGCTGGCTGCGCGGGGTCTATGCGGACACCCCGCTCGCCACCCGGCTGCGCGACGGCGTGCTGGTGTCCTCCAGCAGCCAGCCCTCCCTGATGGCGAAGATGCTGCACGCGCTGGACGTGCGCGAGGGGGACAGCGTCCTGGAGATCGGCACGGGCACCGGCTACAACGCCGCCCTGCTCTGCCACCGGCTCGGCGACGACCGGGTCACCACCGTGGACCTCGACGAGGAGATCACCGAATCCGCCCGGGAGCACCTGGCCCGGCTCGGCTACCGGCCCACCGTGGTCACCGGCGACGGCGCGCGCGGCTGCCCCTCCCGGGCCCCCTTCGACCGGATCCTGGTGACCTGCACCCTGCCGCTGATCCCGCACGCCTGGCTCGGCCAGTGCCGACCGGGGGCGCGGATCCTGGCTCCCCTGTCGACCGGGCTGATCGCGCTGACGGTCCGGGACGCCGCTTTGGCGGAAGGCCGCTTCCTGCACACCCCGGCGTACTTCGTCCCGCTGCGCGGGGCCACGGCGGCGCCCGCCGAGCTGTCCGGGGCGGCGCACGAGCTCCCGTACGAGATGGTGGAGAACGAGCGCTTCCAGTTCATGCTGCTGCTGACGGCGGGCACGCTGCACCCCCGCGAGGCGCTGGACCTGTGGCGCGGTGAGGGCCGCCCGGGCCGGGAGCGCTTCGGGGTGACCGTCACCGCCGAGGGGCAGTGGTCGTGGCTCGACGACCCCCAGGGTCCCTACGTGTGGCCCCTGGGGGAGCCGCAGACGGTCTGAGGGCCCGCCTTTCGCGCAGGCCAGGCCGGATCAGGTCCCGGCCCGATCATGCCCCGCGGGGCCTGCTCAGCCCCGGCGGATGGTGATCGTGGTCCAGGCGCCCACGTGGACCCGGTCCCCGTCGGAGAGCGGGACCGGGACGTACGGCTGGATCGGTTCCTCGCCGCCGTTGATGGTGGTGCCGTTGGTGGAGTTCTGGTCCACCACCGCCCAGCTGCGGTCGGGCTGCTGGACCAGCACCGCGTGCTGGTGCGAGACGCCCGGGTCCTCCGGGGGCACCGACAGGTCGATGTCCGGGGACTCGCCCGTGGAGGCGCGGCGGCGGCCGATCGTGATCTGGCTGCCGGACAGCGGCAGGTGCTGCTCCGGGGAGTACGCGGGCAGGTTGAGCCCGGCCGCCTCAGGGCCGCTGCGCTGCATCATCGCCATGAAGTACGAGCGGTCGGGGCCGATCGTCGCGGTCCAGGAACCGCCGTTCTGGGGCGGGAAGGGCTGGTGGTACTCCTGCGGCGCAGGGGTCTGCTGCTGGTACGGCGGCGCAGACGTCTGGGCCTGCCCCTGGTGCATCGCCTGCACCCCCTGCGTCGGCTGCATCTGGTGCTGCTCGTGCGCCGGAGGCGGCAGCAGCCAGTCGTCCTCGCGCTGCAGCGGCTCGGCCGGCCGGTTGACCCGGGACGGGCGGGAGCCCTGGTACTCGAAGTGGTCCTGGGAGAAGGGGGCCTGGGCCGCCGTCGGCGGCGGGGGCGGCGGCGGGGTGAACCCGGCGCCAGTGGGCGTACGCGTCAGGAAGTTGTACCGGCATTCCTCGCAGAACGGGGCCATGGCCTCGCGCGGCGTCCGGCACTGCGGGCAGAGCTCCGCCTGGGCCGTGGGCTCGCCGGTGGTGGGCGGGTAGCCGTAGGAGGGAGCCGGGCCGGCAGCCATGCGGTGGCCGCAGACCTCGCACCAGTCGTCGGAGGCGGACTGGTGCCCGTTCGGGCAGGTCGGCATGGCGGCTCTTCCCCCTTCAGCCTGCGTCATCGCGTCAGGTCTTCTCAGGTGTCTCAGGTCTTCTTCACTCGAACGGTCTGCGTCGAACGCGTTTCAAGAGTCATCTCGTCCGCATCCGCGACCTTTGCTTTCAGCCGCACAGTACCCGCCGCGGCGTCGACGACATCCACCACCTTCGCCAGCAGTTTGGCCGTGTCCGCGTTTCCGGAGGCACTCGCCAGCTGCACGGCACGGCCGAGCTTGGCCGTCGCACCGCCGACATCGCCCAGTTTGCGGGCTTCGAGGCCCTGTTGGATAGCCTGCGCCAGCTCCGCCTGACCCGTGTAGTGCGCCACCTGCGGGTTGATGGCGGTGGAGGCGGCCAGGTCGTTCGTCCACACGGCCCGCACGAGTCCCTGGGCGAGCGTGGTCGCCGGCTCCCCGGCAGCGCCGGGCAGCACGAGCGTGGCCCGGGCGGCCAGCATCTCCTGGCCGACGTTGGCCGCCGGGACGCGGACGCACACGTGGTACTCGCGGGACTCGTCCCCCCAGGAACCGGTCGGGTAGTCACCGGCGCGCGGGCCCGCCTCGCTGCGGCGGTCGGAGAGGTCCTGGAGGGTGGGCGCGACCTGCTTCACGTACTGGATCTCGACGCCGACCGGGGTCCAAAGCCGCAGCGCGACGTCCGCGACCTCCTTGCCCATGACGTTCTCCATCATGCGCGTGAAGTCCTCGGTGAGGTGCGCCGGATCGGCCACGATGTCGGCGGAGCCGAGCAGCGCGCTCGCGATGCCGGTGACCTCCTTGACCTCCCAATCGGTGCCCACCCCGCGGGCATCGCAGGTGAAGCGGCCCGCGACCGCGTCGAGGGTGGCGCGGAGGGCGGCCGGGTCCTCGTGCTCGTTGCGGCCGTCGGTGAGCAGGATGCCGTGCCGGATGGTCGCGGTGGACTGGCGCAGCAGGCCGTCGGCGAGGCGCAGCCAGGTGCCGATGGCGGTGCCGCCGCCGGAAGTCAGGGCCCGGAGCGCCTCCTTGGCCTGGGCGCGGGTGGCGGGGTCGGCGACGGCGAGGCGGCCCTGGCCCGGGTAGACCTCCTTGGCCACGTGCGTACCGGCGATGACGGCGAACGAGGTGCCGTCGCGCAGCGTGTCGATCGCGGCGGCCGTGGCCTCGCGGGCACCGCGCATCTTGTCGGGCGGGTACTCCATGGACCCCGAGCAGTCCACCATGATCACGACGGCGGCGCTGCCCCGGTCGGCGATACGGGTGGCGGTGGCGCCGCCGGTGGAGGTGACCGTGACGATGGCGTGGACGTCCCGCCCGCCCTCGGGGAGGAACTCGTTCTGGTACACCTCCACGCTGAAGCGCGGGGCGCTCGGCTTGGCGAAGTTCGCCATCGGTCGGACTCCTAGGACAGAGGCTTGGGGGAGGCGGAGCGCAGGTGGAGCGGGTCAGACCTGCGGGCGTGCTGCGGCCTGCGGCTCCGTTCCGGGCTGCGGTACCGGTTCCGGTTGCGCGGCCGGGGGCGCCGGCGCGGCCGGGAGCTGCGGCGCGGTGAACGGGACGACGGCCACCGTCACGTTGTCGTGGCCGCCCCCGTCGAGGGCGTGGCCCACCAGGACCTGCGCGCTGTGCAGGGGGCGGGTGGCGGCATCGGGCGGCAGAACCTGCGCCATGTCCCGGGCGGACTCGGCGTAGTTCCACAGACCGTCCGTGCACACCACCACGACGCCCGGGTGGTCCGGCTTGAAGATGGCGGTGTGCGGCTCCAGGTCGTAGGCATCGGCCCCGAGCCAGCCGGTGATGGCGTGGGCGCGGACGTCCGCGTAGGCCTCCGCCTCGCCCATCAGGCCGGCCGCGACCATCTGGGCCGCCCAGGAGTCGTCCTCGGTCAGGCGGCGGGGGAGCGCGGCGCGGTCGTCGGGAACCCAGTACGCGCGGCTGTCGCCGACCCAGCCGATGGTGAGCAGGCCGCCGCTGACGACCGCGCCGACCAGCGTGCAGGCGGGGGCGTTCTGGGCGCCGGGGACCTCGGGGGCCAGGGCGTTGACGGCGGCGGCAGCGGCCAGGATCGCGTCGTGCATGGCCTCCTGGGGGTGGGCCCCGCGGGGCAGCGCCTCCAGCAGGGCCTCGTTGGCGGCGCCGGCCGCGGCGGCCGAGGCCTCGTCGGGGCGGCTGGCCGAGGAGACGCCGTCGCAGACGATGGCGACGGTGGCGGCGGAGCCGTCGGGCAGGGCGGTGGCCGCCACGGCGAACGAGTCCTCGTTGCGGTGGTGGCGCAGGCCCCGGTCGCTGACGGCGGCGACGCTGCCGAGTTCCTCTTCCAGGTGGTCGCGCTCGCGGGGCTGGGCGTGCCCGCAGTGCTCGCAGTAGCCGTCGGTGTCGACCTGGCCGGCCCGGCAGGCCACGCAGGTCTTGCCCTGCGGGCCGCCGGTGGCCGCGCCGGGGGCGGTGTCGTACGTCGGCTCGTGGGCCGGCGGGGCCGCATGGCCCGGCTCCGCGGGTGCGCCGTCGACCAGCGTCGGCGGCGCTTCCCCCACCCCGCCCCACCCGGGCGCGGGCTCCGGCGCGGGGGCGGAAGGGCTCGGCACCGCGGAAGGGCTCGGCTCCGCGGGCCGGCTCGGCTCCGCGGGCCCGGAGGCGTGCGGGCCGTGGCCGCCTTCGGCGCCGGGGCGCGGGGCTTCGGGACCCGGGCCGAAGGGGGCGCCCGCCGGGGGCGCGGACTGCGGCTCCGGCGGCCCGGCCGCTTCCCGCCGGGCGGGGGCAGGTTCGGGCACGGCGCCGAACTGGCCGGCCGACGGGGCGGCGGGGTATCCGCCCGGGGCGGGCGAGTGGGCCACGGCGGCGTAGGCGCCGGCCTCGGCCGGCCGGCCGCTCGCCGCCCGCGGCACGGCTTGGCCCGCCGAACCGGAGTGGCCGGCTGCGCGGCCGGGGCCGTCGGCCTCCGGGGCCCGGGCCGCAGGGGCCTGGGCCCCGGCCGCGCGGGTGGCGGCCTCGGCCCACGGGGCGGAGTGGCCGGCCGGCCGGGAAGGGGCGCCGGCCGGAGCGTCGCCGCCGCCGGAGCGGCCGGTCGACCGGGGTGCCGCGTGGGCGTCGGGCACCGGAAGGCGCAGGGTGGGGCGGTCCCCGGAGGGAGGGGCCGGCACAGCGGTGACGGGGGAGCCGCAGACGCCGCAGAAACGGTCACCCTCCTCAAGGGGCTCCGCGCAGCTGGGGCAGCCAGACGGCCGATGCATCGACATCACTCACACCCACGTCCGGGGACGGAAACGGTTTGCCCGCTCCACCAGTTCGATCCTGTCCTCGCCCCGCTGCGCCAGCCGCGCGAGCACGCGGTACGAGCGCTCCAGGCCGAAGCGCAGGCCCCGCTCGTCCAGTTGACTGCCGAGCAGCGAGTTCCGGCCGGGGTCGGCACCCCGGCTACCCGACAGTACCCAGTCCAGGGCCGCGCCCAGAACCTCCGTCGACAGCCGCTCGTACCGCACCGGGTCCAGGCCGAACCGCTCCAGCGCCTCCACCTGCGCGGCAGCCGCCACCAGGTCCGGCAGCAGGGCCTCCTGCGGGGAGCGGTCGCGCAGGCGTGCCCGTACCGCCGCCACCCGTGCGGCGGTGTAGTGGATCGACGCCTCCGGTACGGACTCCAGCGCGCGCACCGCTGCGGCCCGGTCCCCGGCGGCCAGTTGGACCCGGGCCAGGCCGAAGGCGGCGCTCACGAAGCCCGGGTCGGTGGTCCACACGAGCCGGTAGTACTCGGCGGCGTTGTCCAGCTGCCCGAGGATCTCCGCGCACAGGCCGAGCGCCAGCTTCGGCGCGGGCTCGCCCGGGAACGCGTCGTAGATCGCGTCGAAGGACAGCGCCGCGACCTCGTCGTCACCGGTGGCCAGCGAGGCGATCCCGCGGGCCCACACCACCCGCCAGTCGTCCGGATGCAAGGCCTCCAGATCCGTCAGGGCAGCCCCGGCCGCGGGCAGTTCGCCCAGCTCCAGCCGGGCCCTCAGCTCGCGCAGCCGCAGCTCCGCCGAGTCGGCGGGCGCCGAGCCCAGCGCGGCCAGCAGGTCCGCCGGGGCGGAGGCCAGCAGGCCCGCCAGGAAACCGGCATTGGGGTCGGCGGGGTCCACCAGCGGCACCGGCAGGGCGAGCGCCGTGTCCCGGGTGTCCAGCGCGGCCAGGGCGGTGTTCCGCGGCAGGGGCGCGGCGGCCGCCGGCACCGCCGGGGTGGGCGCCGCGGGGGCCTGCCGCGGAGCCGGTACGGCGGAGCCCGGCCCGCCGGCCCGGTGCGTCGCCGCACCCCCGAGCGGCTCAGCGGGGCCCGCGCCCCCCGGTCCGCCCACCGCGACCCCGCCGGACGACGGAGCCGGGACCTGGGCCGGAACCGGAGCGGCAGCCGCAGCCGCACCCGAAGCCGGACCGCGGCCCGGGAGCAGCGCCGCCAGCCCCGTCCGGCGCGGCGGCGCCACCGGCCGGACTCCCAGCCGGGAGACCTCCGCCCCCGCCGCCTCGGCGAACAGGCGGGTGTCCGGAACCCTCAGTTCCGGCCCGAAGAGCGTGGAGAGCTGCGGCCGCGGGCGGCCCGTCTGCAGAGCGACGACCTCGCGCAGCACACCGGTGAGCTGGTCCGCCATCTCCTGCGCGGAGGAGAACCGGCGTCCCGGGTCCGGGTCGGTCGCCCGCACCAGCAGCCGGTAGAAGGACTCGTACCGCCGGAACACCTCGATGTGCTCCGGATCGGGCAGCGAGTCCACGAACACGTTCGTGTAGCCCTGGAAGTCGAAGGTCAGGACGGCCAGCGTGCGCGCCACCGTGTAGAGGTCGGAGGCCACCGAGGGGCCGAGCTCGGCCACCTCCGGCGCCTGGTACCCCACGGTGCCGTATATGGCCGACTCCTCGTCGTCCATCCGCCGGACCGCGCCCATGTCGATCAGCTTCAGCTGGTCCTGCTGCTGGATCGCGTTGTCGACCTTGAAATCGCAGTACAGGAGGTTTCTGCTGTGCAGGTGGCCGAGTGCGTCGAGCGCCTCGATCCCGTACGCACAGGCCTGCTCCACCGGCAGCGGGTCCCGGCGGCCGTCCGGCCGGCGCCGCTCGTTCGCGATCTCCTTCAGCGATTTGCCGCCTACGTACTCCATGACGATGTACCCGTCCAGCGAACCGGTCCGCTGGTCCAGGTGCTCCACGAAGTTGTAGATCCGCACGATGTTGGAGTGCTCGATCTCCGCGAGGAAGCGCCGCTCCGATATCGCGGCTTCCATCGCGTCCTGGTCGCCGGTGTCGAGCAGGCCCTTGAGCACCACCCACCGGTCCGACACGGCCCGGTCCACCGCCAGGTACACCCAGCCCAGACCGCCGTGCGCCAGACAGCCGGCCACCTCGTACTGCCCGTGGACGACCTCGCCCGCCCGCAGCTTGGGCACGAAGGAGTACGGGTGCCCGCACTTGGTGCAGAATCCCTCGGTCCGGCCCGGCCGGTCCCCGCGGGCCCGGCCCACCGGAGCCCCGCAGTCCGACCGCGAGCAGAACCGCTTGCGCTCGGGCACCTCCGGGTTCTCCAGAACCGCGGTCGAAGGATCGGGACGCGGCACCTCCGGGACGCTGACCAGCCCGGCGCCGAGCCTGCCGCGCCCCGAGGCCGCGGAGCCCGAACCCGAACTGCGCACCGACACGGAACGGCTGGACGCCGCCCCGGACAGCGAGCGCGACAGCCGGCCCGAGACCGAACGCCGCGAGGAGGACGAACGCGAGGAACGGGCGGAGTGCGAGGAGCGCGCCGAGGCCGAGGAGGACCGGCCCGAGCTCTGCGAGCGGTGACCCGGGCCCTCTCCGTGGCGTGCCGCGCTGGTCAACCCGGTCGGCGGCGACACCAGCTTCTCCGCACCCGCCGACACGGCGCCGACGGGCGCCAGGCCGCAGGTGTCGCAGTAGACCTCGCCGCCGCCCATGTCCTCGTACGTCCCCGGGCAGCCGGGGCGCATGCACGCGGTTCCGACCAGGCTCATGCGTCCTCCTTCCCCGGCTCGTCCTGCCGGTGCTGCTGCGGTGCGAGTGCTTCGGCCGCGGCCTGCTGATAGCGCAGCACGGCCTGCTCGGCGACCCGCAGATCGCAGGGCGCGCTCCAGAGCATCCGCCGGGCCGCGTCGTACCGCTCGCTCAGGAGCGGATCCTCCGCCAAGCCGTGCCGGGCGACCTTCGCCTTGTAGGCGTCCAACCGCCCGCGCAGCTCGGCCCGTACGGCCAGGGGGGCCGTCACCGCCGTCAACGATGCGCGGGCCCGCCGCAGTTCCTCCTCGGCGCGCTCCTCCAACGACTCCAGCAGCGGCGAGAGCCGGTGCCACTGCGCCTGCCGCCGGTACTCGGCCGCCGCCGCCAGCTGCTCCTGCAGCACGGTCGGCGGGCCGCTCACCGCGGGCACCTCGGACGCCGCGATCTTCGCCAGGACCTCGCCGCGGGCCGTCCGCGCCTCCGCCAGGGTCCGGTCGGCCCGCGAGAGCACGTCCCGCAGGACCATCAGCCGCTGCTCGGCATCCTGCCGGACGGCCAGGACCGCCTCGATCTCCCGGCGTACGTCCTCCAGCGCGAGCGCCGCCCGGTCGTAGCGGGCGGTGTCCGGGCGGCCGCCGCCCGGGGCGGAGCTCCCCGAGGCCGGCTGCCAGAAGGCCAGCGGATCCGCGATCACCTGTGCCCGCAGCTGCGCCAGTTCGGCGGTGATGGCCTCCAGGTCGTCCCCCGAGGGGTGCTCCCCCGGGCGGACCCCCACCGAGTGGGCCAGCGAACGGGTGCGGTGCAGCTCCGCCGCGAGCAGGTCGATCCGGGCGGGCAGGGCCGACCACACCGAGTCGGCGGCGACCACCACGTCGAGCGAGTTCGCGTACAGCTCGTTCATCCGGGTCACCAGCTCGGCGAGGGAGAGCCGCTCCGCCAGGGCCACGCCCTCCGCGCCGGCGCCCGCGATCAGCACCCCGGGCCCGCGCAGCCGCTCGGTCAGCTCGACCAGGTCCTCACGGCCCGGCCAGCGGCGCCGCTCCCGGATCTTGCGGGCGGCGTCCAAGGCGCCGCTGTAGGCGTCGAAGTACGTCCACAGCCGGGTGATGGCGGCGTCCGCGGCGGCCCAGCGCTCCTTGGTGACCCCGGTCAGCGCGGCCCCTTCCAGGAGCCGCCGCCCGGCGTGGTCCTGAAGGGCGAGCAGCGAGGTCTCGACCGCCTCGTGTTCCGCGCCGAGCCGGGCCAGGGCGCGGTCGACGTCGTCCCGGTCCATCACTGCCGAACCAGCCTCCACCGCTCCCGCTCCCGCCTCCACCGGCCCCGCCTCCGCCTCCGTCTGCGCCTGCGCGTCTGCCTGCGACCTCGCCCTCCCGACCCCGGGGTGCGTCCCCGCCACCGGCCTCAGCCGTCCCGGTACTTGGGGGCGGGCGGTCCGGCCACGCCGGGCAGCACGGGCTTGAGGTGGGTGACGTAGGCCTGCATCCAGGGGCTGCTGTCGCCGCCCGCGCGGTAGTTCTCCAGCACCTTGTTGACCCGGCGGACCAGGTCGGTGGCCCCCTTGTTCATGGCCACCCCGTAGAACTCGCGGGTGAAGGGGGAGCCCACCAGGCGCACCGAGGGGTCCTGCGCGGCCTGGCCGGCCGCGAGCGCATTGTCGGTGATGATGCCGTCGACCTCGCCGAGTTGGAGCCGGACCAGGCAGTCCAGCTGGTTGGGCACGCTGACGGGCACCGCGCCGTACGACTGGGCCTTGAGCGCCGCCTCCGCGGTGGAGCCGGCCGCCGTGCAGATCCTGCGGCCCTTCAGCGAGGGGTCGTACCCGGTGATCGGCGAGCCCTTGGGGGCCAGCACCTGCTGCCCGGCCTCGAAGTAGGCCGTGGAGAAGGCGACCTCCTCCAGCCGCTTGCAGTTGATCGTCATGGTCCGTACGACCACGTCGACGCGGCCGTCCTGGAGGGCGGGGATGCGCTGGCTGGTGGGGACGGCCCGGTAGATCACCGCGTTCTCGTCGCCCAGGATGTCCTTGGCGATGGCTTTGACCAGCGCGATGTCGAAACCGTCGAGGCGGCCGTCGACCGGGTTGCGGTAGCCCCACTTGAAGCTGTTCTGGTCGACGCCCGCGACGAGCTTGCCCGCCTTGCGGATCCGCTCGATGGTCGGCCCGTCCACCGCGGAGGGGCGCAGGCTGGCCTCCGGGTCCTGGCAGGTGTCGGTGAGCGTCCAGGGAGCGGCCCCGATCGGGGCCGGCTGGTGCACGACCGCCGGGCGGGTGGCTTCCGGGGCGGCGTGCGCCAGCGGCAGCAGCACGGCGGCGGCCGTCACCGCGCAGGCCGCGGCCATCGCGCTCACCCCGCCCCAGCCGCGCAGCCGGCTCGCCGGGCGGCGGCCGCCGCCGTGGCCCTCGTCCTCGCGCCTCACGCGTATCCGCATCGCCGTCACCTGTACTCCGAAAGCCGGCGCCCGATGCCGAGCAGGGCCGCCGCGGCGCCGATGGCCGCCAGGGCCGCCGCACCCGTCATCAGACCGCTCAGCGCACCGAGCCCGTCGCGGGCCGCCCGGGTGAACTCCCGCTGCTCATGGGCCACTGCCTCTTCCAGCGAGGCGTCGACCGTGTCGAACGAAGCCCCGCTGCTGTCCTTGTGGTCCTTGTCCCCGATGACCTGGGGCAGGGCGTCCTGGTAGTCGCCTCTCAAGTCGGTCTCCCGGGCCGCCGCGTGCCGCTGCTTCCACTGCTTGACCCCGTCGGCGGCGCGGGTGACCGGCGCCCGGCCGCCGGCGTCGTCTGCCAGCCGCAGCGCCGTCGCCAGCCCGGCGTCCAGCTCCTTCATGTTCTTGGTGAAGTCCACGTCGTACTTGTCCGACTTGTTGTCCGCGGTCTGCACGGCGCCGCGGGCGATCAGCGTCAGATTCTCACTGGCGCGCGCCTGAAGCGAGGCGATCCGCGCGTCGTTGAGCACTTTCAGCGACTCCTGCCCCTCGGCGCGGGCGGTATGCAGCTCCGACCGGGCGACCGTGTGCCCGACGGCCAGCCACAGCAAGACCACCAGGGAGGCGCCCGTCGCCGTCACCAGTCCCTGGTTGAACACCCGGTTGGTCCGGAGGTAGTTGCGGCGCTGCGCCCATCCGAGGGCGACCAGCGCCAGCAGGCCCGCGCCGAGGGCGGCCAGTGGCAGCGAGCGGGCGTCGTCGTAGTCCGTGTAGAGCCGGTCGGTCTCCGCCTCGTACAGCCGCTGGGCGGCGGGCAGCAGCTGCGTGGTCATCTGCTCGTTGGCATAGCGCAGATAGGCGCCGCCGAGCGGAAGGCCCTGCTTGTTGGTGGCCCGCGCCTGCTCGATCAGGCCGGTGTAGCGGGGAAGCTGCTCGCTCAGGAGGGTGATCTGCTTGCGGGAGTCCTCGTCCGCCCCGGTGTTGGCGGCCGCGCTCACCAGCAGCCGGGAGGCGTTGGCGATGTCCTTCTCGTACCGCTCGCGGACCTCGCGCGGCTCGTCCCCGCCCGCGAGGAAGCCGCTGGAGGAGGCGGTGTCGGCATCGGCGAGGGAGCGGTAGATGCTCGCCGCGTCCGCGCTCAGCGGCTGGCTGCGGCCCACCACGTCGTCCGCGGCGCCCACCCGGTCGGCGATCTGCCACAGGGTCACGGCACCGAACAGCAGCACCAGCGCCGCCAGCACGGCGCCGATGATCCGCAACCGGCCGGGCTCGGTGGTCGCGGCCGCGCGCAGCCGCTCCACGCCCTCCGCCCAGGCGGTGCCCCGCCGGGGCGGCCCGTCGGGGGGCGGCCCCGCCGGCGGCACGACGGCACCGCCACCCGGCGCGTGCGCGCGTGATGTGATGGCCACCGTGACCTCCCCCTCGGTCCTGACTGCCCCCGGCTGCCGCCGGGGGGTACCCCCATCGCAGCAGTATGGCCGTACCGGCGGTCAACCACAGCACCCGATGCTGGATCTTGACGAACCACCGCCCGGCGGTGCCCCCTCCCCTCCTTCACCGTGAATACGTCTGCACCGCCGCCACGGTTCCAGACCGGCGGCCGCTCCGGGCAGGTTCACCCGAAATGGGCACGGAGTTTTTCGCGGGCCCCGCCCGCGGCCCCCAGCGCGTCGAGTCCCAGCAGACCGGCCCCCAGCACCGGAGGCGCCGCCACCACCGACACCCGGGCGCGCGGAGCCCGTTCGGCCAGACCGGCCGTGATCCGCCCGATCAGCTGCGGATGCCCGGCTGCCAGCACCCCGCCCCCGAGCAGTACCGGAGCCTCCTCCTCCAGCAGGTCCAGCCGGGTCAGCGCCACCGCGGCCAGGGCCACCACCTCGTCCGCCTGCCGCTCCACGATCGCCGAGGCCACCGGATCGCCCGCCGCGGCCACCGCGAACAGCACCGGCACCAGCTCGTGGATGCGCCCCTGCGCCACGGTGCCCAGGTGCAGCGCCTCGATCAGGGCGGCCATGGAACCGAGCCCGAAGTGGCCGGGCAGCGCCGCCGCCAGCGCGGTCGGCCCGCCGCGGCCGTCCTCGGCCCGCGCCGCCCACCACAGGGCCTCCGGGCCGAGGAAGCCCCCGCCGCCCCAGTCGCCGGAGATCCGCCCGACCGCCGGGAACCGGGCGGTGCGCCCGTCGGGCAGCATGCCGGCGCAGTTGATGCCGGCCCCGCACACCACCGCGACCCCGCGCGGCCCGTCGGCCCCGTCCAGCCCCGCCCGCAGCACCGCGAACGTGTCGTTGCGCACCTGCGTGGCCGTGCCCCAGCCGCGGCTGCCGATCGCCCGGGCGAACTGCTGCTCCTCCACCGGGAAGTCGGCATTGGCCAGACAGGCCGAGACCTGGTCGGCGTACGGCACCCCGGGGCGCGGCCAGGGCAGTCCGGCCGCCTCGGCGGCCTGCGCGACGGCCTGCCCGAGGACGTCGACCGCGGCCTCGACGCCGTCGCGCTGCGGCTGGAAGCCGCCGGAGCGTCCACAGCCGAGGACGGTGCCGTCCGCGGCGATCAGCGCCGCGTCCGTCTTGCTGTTGCCCGCGTCGACGGCCAGGACCGCCGGCCGCGCGGACCGGGACACCCCGGGCGCCTCCGGCCGCGCGGACCCGGACACCCCGGGCGCCTCCGGCCGGGCGGGTGCGGCCGCCCCGGCGGCCGGGGCGGGCTGGTTCAGGCCCATGCGAGGTGCTCCTTGTTGTGCGCGAGGAGCCGGTCCGTCAGCCCCTCCGCGCGGTCGAACTGCCCCACCAGCGGGTGCGCGAGCAAGGCCCGGAAGACCCGCTCCCGGCCGCCGCGCAGGGCCGCGTCGAGCGCCAGCTCCTCGTAGGCCGTGACGTGCGCGACCAGCCCGGCGTGCAGCGGGTCGAGCCGGGGCACGGCCAGCGGCACCGGGCCGCTGCGGTCCACCCGGGCCTGCACCTCGACGACGGCGTCGTCGGGCAGGAACGGCAGCGTCCCGTCGTTGCGGACGTTGACGACCTGGAACACCGGGCCGCCGCGGCCGCGGCCGTCGCCGAGCAGCGCCGCCGCCAGGTCCACGGCCGCCTCCGAGTAGAAGGCCCCGCCCCGCCGGGCCAGCAGCTCCGGCTTCTCGTCGAGGGCGGGATCCGCGTACAGGGCGAGCAGCTCCTGCTCCATGGCGGCCACCTCGGCGGCCCGCGACGGCTTCGTGCCGAGCTCGCGGACCACCTCGTCGTGGGCGTAGAAGTACCGCAGGTAGTACGAGGGGACGACGCCGAGGCGGTCCAGCACCGCGCGCGGAAGGCGCAGGTCCGCGGCGACGGCCTCCCCGTGCGCGGAGAGCAGCCCCGCCAGCAGGTCTTCCCCGTCCGGGCCGCCCCGGCGCACGCCCAGCTCCCAGGTGAGGTGGTTGAGCCCCACGTGGTCGAGGTGGACGTCGGCCGGCGCGAGACCGAGCAGCGCCGCGAACCTCCGCTGGAGGCCGATGGCCACGTTGCACAGTCCGACCGCCTTGTGCCCGGCCTGGAGCAAGGCCCGGGTGACGATCCCGACGGGGTTGGTGAAGTCGATGATCCACGCCTGCGGGTTGGCGCGCCGGACCCGTTCGGCGATGTCCAGCACCACCGGGACCGTGCGCAGCGCCTTGGCGAGCCCGCCCGCACCCGTGGTCTCCTGCCCGATGCAGCCGCACTCCAGCGGCCAGGTCTCGTCCCGCAGGCGGGCCGCCTGCCCGCCGATCCGCAGCTGGAGCAGGACCGCGTCGGCGCCCTCGACCCCGGCGTCGAGATCGGCGGTCGTCGTGACCACCGCGGGGTGCCCCTGCCGGGCGAAGATCCGCCGGGCCAGCGGGCCGATCAGATCCAGCCGCTCGGTAACCGGGTCGATCAGCACCAGCTCGCTCACCGGCAGGGTGTCGCGGAGCCGCGCGAAGCCGTCGATCAGCTCGGGCGTGTAGGTGGAACCGCCGCCCACCACTGCGAGTTTCATGGTCACTAGCCTTTCACTCCGGTCAGGGTGACGCCTTCGACGAATGCCTTCTGGGCGAAGAAGAAGAGGATGATCACCGGTGCCATGACCAGCACCGTTGCCGCCATGGTGAGGTTCCAGTTGGTCTGGTGCGCCCCCTTGAAGGACTCCAGTCCGTAACTGAGCGTCCAGGCGGCTGGGTTGTCGGAGGCGTATATCTGCGGGCCGAAGTAGTCGTTCCAGGCGCAGAAGAACTGGAACAGCGCGACGGCGGCGATGCCCGGCCTGGCCATGGGCAGGACCACGCGCAGCAGTGTGCGCAGCTCGCCGCAGCCGTCGACCCTGGCCGCGTCCAGGTACTCGTCGGGGATGGTCAGCAGGAACTGGCGGAGCAGGAACACGGAGAACGCGTCGCCGAACGCCATCGGGATGATCAGCGGCCACAGCGTGCCCGACAGGTCCAGCTGCTTCGCCCAGAAGAGGTACATCGGAATGACCACCACCTGGGGCGGCAGCATCATCATGGCGATCACCAGCAGCAGCGCGAACCGCCTCCCGCGGAAGCGGAACTTCGCGAGGGCGTAGGCGACGGGCACCGAGGACAGCACGGTCAGCAGGGTGCCGAGGCCCGCGTAGAGCAGGGTGTTGCGCCACCAGGTCAAGAACCCGGGGGTGTGCCAGACCTTGGCGTAGTTGCCCCACTCCCAGGTGTCCGGGACGAGGTCGCGGGTCAGTGCCTGCTGGTCGCTCATCAGGGAGGTCAGGAACAGGAAGACGAAGGGGAGTGCGAAGAACAGGGCGGCGGCGACGGCGAGGGAGTGCACCCCGACCCAGTGCAGTACGGCCTTGCGGTGGGGCTGCGTCACAGCCGTGCGGGTCATGTCGCTCACCTCAGTCACCTGCCCCGATCAGTCCGCCGCGGCGGCGCATCAGCAGCGCGGTGAAGGCCATGGAGAGGGCGAAGAGGACCAGCGCGACGACACAGGCGCTGCCGTAGTCGAACCGCTGGAAGCCGACGTTGTAGACGACCTGCGGCAGCGTCAGCGTGGACTTGTCCGGGTAGCCCGGTTCGAACTGCTGGCCCGAGCCGCCGATGACCCCGGCGGCCGTCTTCCCCGCCACCAGGGGCTGCGTGTAGTACTGCATGGCCTGGATCATCCCGGTGACCACGGCGAACAGGACGATCGGCGCGATGTTCGGCAGGGTGATGTGCCGGAAGCGCTGCCAGGGCCCGGCCCCGTCCAGCTCGGCGGCCTCGTACTGCTCCTTCGGCACGTCGAGCAGCGCCGCCATGAAGATCACCATCAGGTCGCCCACTCCCCACAGCGCGAGCGCGGTGAGCGCGGGCTTGGACCAGTCGGCGTCGGTGAACCAGCCCGGCGCCGGCAGGCCCACCGCCTCCAGCAGCGTGTCGACCGGGCCCGTGCCCGGATTGAGCAGGAACACGAAGGCCAGGGTCGCGGCCACCGGCGGGGCCAGGTAGGGCAGGTAGAACAGCGTCCGGAAGATCCCGGCGCCCGTCTTCACCCGGGTGATGAGCAGCCCGATGCCGAGGCCGAAGACGACCCGGCAGCTCACCATCACCACCACCAGCCACAGGGTGTTGCGCATCGCCGGCCAGAACAGCGGATAGTCGGTGAAGACGTACGTCCAGTTGTCCAGGCCGTTGAAGACGGGCTGGCGGAAGCCGTCGTACCGGGTGAAGGAGAAGTACACGGTGGACAGCAGCGGATAGCCGAAGAACAGGCCGGACCCGATCAGCCAGGGCGACAGGAAGGCCGCCGTCCGCAGGGCCGCTCTGCGGCGCTTGGCCCGCAGGGAGCGCGGGGCGTGCGGTGCGCGTGCGGATCGCGGGGGGTGCTGGGATCGCGGGGCGTGCGGGGAGACGAGGGTCATCGCGGGTTACTCCGCCTTCGCGATGTCCGTGTCGATCTGCCGGTCGGCCTTGGCGAGGGCGGCCGGGATGTCGGTGACCTCGCCCTTCTCGACCCCGTACGCGAGGTCCTGGAAGGTCAGCTGGTAGGTGCCGCCGTCGGCCTGCGCCGGGGTGGTGCTCGACTTGGGGTGGCGGGCGATGTCCAGGAAGGTCTTGAACTGCGGGGTCACCCGGAGGTCCGGGGACTCCAGCGCCGCCAGCGTGGAGGGCACGTTGTGGATGGCGTTGGCGAACGCCACGACCGCCTCCGTGTCCGTGGTCATGTACTTGACCAGCTCCCAGGCCGCGTTCTGCTTCCTGCTGCCCGAGGCGATGCCCATGACGGTGCCCGAGAGGTAGCCCTTGCCGTAGTCGGCCTCCTGGTCGTCCGGGACGGGCAGGGGCGCGGTGCCGATCTCGAAGGTGACCCCGGCCTCCTCGGCCATCGCCGCCCGCCACTCGCCGTCGACCTGCATGGCGACCCGACCCCGGTGGAAGGGGTGCTCGGCGCTCCACTCGTCGCCGAAGCCGGCGCGGAACCTCTCCAGCTTCTCGTAGCCGCCGAGCTTCGCCACCAGGTCCCTCTGGGCGGCCAGCATCTTCGCGAAGGCGGGGTCCTTGGCGAGGTTGGCCTTGCCGTCGGCGCCGAAGTACGTCGGGCTCCACTGGGCGGCCAGCCGCATGGGGGTGGTCTCGTAGCCGTGGTAGGTGGGCATGATGCCCAGCTGGTCGTACGAGTCCCCGTTGGGCTTGGTCAGTTTCTGCGCGGCCTCGGTGAACTGGCTCCAGGTCCTGGGCGGTTCGGTGATGCCCGCCGCCTTGAAGGCGTCCTTGTTGTAGACGAGGCCGTACGCGTCGTTCAGCAGCGGCAGGGTGCACTGGTTGCCGCGGAACCGGGTGTATTCCAGCAGGGTCTTGGGGAAGACCTTCGCCGGGTCGATCGAGGACTTCGCCAGGAAGGGGTTCAGGTCGGCGAAGGCACCCGAGTTGCAGAACTTGCCGACACTGTCCGTGGTGAAGGAGGACACCACGTCCGGGGCCTTCTCCCCACCCGCACGCAGCGCCTGGTTGATCTTGTCGTCGGTCATGTTGCCGGTGACCTTGACCTTGATGCGGGGGTGCGCCTTCTCGAAGCGGGCGATGTTCTCCTCGATGGCCTTGACCTCGCCCGGCGCCGACCAGCCGTGCCAGAAGCTGATCACCGTCTCCTTGGCAGGGTCGTCGGCGGCCCCGGACCCGCTCTGGCCCGTACACCCCCCGGCGAGGACGGATATCGCGGCCAGGGCGGTGGCGGCGGCGGTCAGGCGGCGGTTTCTGGGCATGGCGGTGCTCACTCTCTGTGCGGGGAGGAACGTTCCGGGAGGTGCCAGGGGGTGCGGAGCCGGGGTTGGACGGTCCGGGCGGTGGGATCAGCGGCGCGAGGTGTCGAAGACCTCGTCGCGCGTGGCGGCCAGGGCGCTCTCCAGCGCGCCGCGCAGGACGGGCCGCTCGCGTACGGTGCCCGACACAAGGCGGGGCCGGGACGGGGCCAGATCGGCGAGCTCCGCCTCGACGAGCTCCCGCAGGACGTCCCCGCCCGCCGCGGTCACCGCGCCCGAGAGCACCACGACCTCCGGGTCGAGTACGGCGACCAGCGCGGCGAGACCGGTGGCGAGCGCCGTGGCGTACTGCCGCAGCAGATCCAGGTGCGCCCCCTCGGGGTGCTCGGCGGCCTGGGCGAGCAGGGCGACCGCCGTGGACACCACGGCCCCCGACTCCGCCCCGTGCACGGCTCCGTGCACCGCCTCCGCCCCCGCCCCGGCGTGCGGCGGCGCCTCGATCCCGAGCGCGGCCGCCATCCCGGGCAGCACCTGGACGCCGGCCAGCTCCTGGTAGCCGCCCGAGTTGACGCGCGTGACCTGGCGGACCAGAGGGTGCCCCGGCACGGGCAGGAAGCCGACCTCGCCCGCGCCGCCGGTCCAGCCGCGGTGCAGCCTGCCGCCGAGCACCAGTGCGGCGCCGAGGCCCTCCTCGTTCCACAGCAGCACGAAGTCCTCGTGCCCGCGGGCCGCGCCGAGCCGCTGTTCGGCGACCGCGGCGAGGTTCACGTCGTTCTCGTACTCGACCGGCATCGGCAGCGCCGCCGCCAGCTCCTCCAGCAGCGTGGGCGAGTGCCAGCCGGGGAGGTGGTCGGCGTAGCGCAGCACGCCGGTGCGCGGGTCGAAGGAACCGGGGGTGGCGATGACCGTGCGGTGGATGTCGGACAGCGTCAGCCCCGCGTCCTTGACGGCCTCGCCCAGGGCCCGGGTGACCTGCTCCACCGCCCCGGTGCCCGGCGCGTACGGGAGCTCGTGGCTGCCGATCACCTCGCCGGTGAGGTCGGCGACGGCCGCGAGGACGCGGCCCGGGGTGACGTCGAGACCCGCGACCCGGGCGGCGCGCGGGTTGACCGCGTACAGCTGGGCGTTGGGGCCGGGCCTGCCGCCGTCGGTGCCGGTGGCCACGACCAGCCCGGCGGCCTCCAGGCGGGCCAGCAGCTGGGAGGCGGTGGGCTTCGAGAGCCCGGTGAGCCGGCCGATCCGGGTGCGGGACAGGGGGCCGTGCACCAGCAGCAGGTCCAGCGCGGCGCGGTCGTTCATCACGCGCAGGAGGCTGGGCGTACCGGGGGCGGGCGTCGTGGGGCCGGGCATGGGCGCTCTCCATCCGCAGAAACTGTTAGGTAAGTTTCCTGTCAGTGTGAGAGCCGTGTCAATGGCACTGCCCCCGCGGAAATGATCCGCGGGGGCAGCGGGGTCGCCGGTGTCCTACTTGGTGATCCGGGCCGTTCCGGGGGCGGCCGGCGGCGGTATCGGCGCCGTCGCCTGGGACTGCGGGGAGGCCGGGTTCGCCAGCACCGACGGCGGCGCCACGGCCGCGGACGGGTCGGCGGGCTCCTCCTCCTCGGCGGCCGGGGCGGCCCCGCCGATGATCCCGATGCCCGCCGCGTCGAAAGCCTCCTTGATGCGCCAGCGCAGCTCCCGCGCGACGGCGAACTGCTGCCCCGGCATCGTCTTGGCCTGCACCTTCACCGTCATCGAGGCCAGCAGCACCTCGTCCAGGCCCAGCACCTCCACAGGGCCCCACAGGCGCTCGTCCCAGGGGGACTCCTTCGCCATGGCGTCGGCGACCGACTTGACCGCCTCGCGGATCCGGGCCAGGCTCTCCGCCGGCTTGACCTGCACGGCGACGTCCGCGGTGGCCCACCCCTGGCTGAGGTTGCCGATCCGCTTGATCTCGCCGTTGCGCACGTACCAGATCTCGCCGTTGTCCCCGCGCAGCTTGGTGACGCGCAGGCCGACCTCGACGACCTCGCCCGAGGCCACACCCGCGTCGATCTTGTCACCGACGCCGTACTGGTCCTCCAGGATCATGAACACACCGGACAGGAAGTCCGTCACCAGGTTCCGCGCGCCGAAACCGATCGCCACACCGGCCACACCGGCACTCGCGAGCAGCGGGCCGAGGTTGATGTCCAGGGCGCCGAGCACCATCAGCCCGGCCGTACCGAGGATCAGGAACGACGCCACCGACCGCAGCACCGAGCCGATCGCCTCGGAGCGCTGCCGCCGCCGCTCGGCGTTGACCAGCAGCCCGCCGAGCGCCGTACCCTCGACGGCCTCGGCGCCGCGGTTCATCCGCGTTATCAGCTTCGTCAGCGACTTGCGCACCACCGAGCGGAGCGCGGCCGCGATGACCACGATCAGCAGGATCCGCAGGCCGAGGTACAGCCATCCGGCCCAGTTCTCCTCGATGAAACTGGCGGCGTTCGTGACGCTCTCGTGAGCCTCCTTCACGGATCCGGCCGGGTCCGGGGTGGCGGCAGCCAGGGGCAGCAGGGCGGCGGGCCAGGGCACGACGGGAACCTCCAGGTAGAACGGGGTCGCCCCACCACACTAACGGGGCATTCCGGTTACCCCGTTGTCCTGTTCGAGGGAGAGACCAGGCTCACCCGGGGAGAAAAGGGGTGTGGTTGAAAACACCTCCGACCCGTTACGGGCGCGTGGTGGCGCTTCGACCAGCCGTAAGGAGAGACTGGAGAGCAGATCGTCCCGGCGCGAGCCACGCGCCGCCGGCGTACAAGGAGGCAGTCCGTGCCGCACGTCCTGGTCCTCAATGCGTCGTACGAGCCCCTCGGCGTCGTACCGCTCCGCCGCGCGCTCGTCCTCGTCCTGGAGAACAAGGCAGTCTCCCTGGAGGAATCCGGCGCCTTTCTGCACAGCGCGACCCGGGCCGTCCCCGCTCCCAGCGTGGTCCGGCTCAAGCGCTTCGTGCGGGTCCCCTACCGGGGGCCCGTTCCACTCACCCGCCGCGCGCTGTTCGCCCGCGACGGGGGGCGCTGCATGTACTGCGGCGCGGTGGCCACCAGTGTCGACCACGTGATCCCGCGCAGCCGCGGGGGGCAGCACGTGTGGGACAACGTGGTCGCCGCCTGCCGCCGCTGCAACCACGTCAAGGCCGACCGCCACCTGGTGGACCTCGGCTGGCACCTGCGGCACCAGCCGGCTCCGCCGTCGGGGCTGGCGTGGCGGATCATCGGCACGGGGCACCGTGACCCCCGGTGGATGCCGTACCTCCAGCCGTACGGTGCGGACGACGCGCTGGCCCGCATCGGCGCCGCCTCCTAACCGGACCCGCACTCCAGGCCCCGCCGCGGAGCCACCCTCCCCGGACCCCCCGCGCCTTAATCGCCGGCGGGGCTGGAATGGGTGGGCCGGTGCCTCAAGGCTGGAGCGGAGCAGGATTTGGCGGGTCCGTGTCCCAACGCCGGGGGCGGGGAGGCCCGGTTGCCAATGCGGCGCCGTTGCCGGGGGCCAGCCCCCGGACCCCCGCGCCTCAAACGCCGGCGGGGCTGAATTGGCGGGCCGGTGCCTCAACGCCGGGGGTGGCGGGGTCTGGTTGCCTGTGCAGCGCCGTTGCCGGGGGCCAGCCCCCGGACCCCCGCGCCTCAAACGCCGGCGAGGCTGGATTTTGCAGGTCGGTGCCTCAAAGGGTGGGGCGCCCCAAGGCTGGGGCGGACGTCGGGGCTCCGGCTTGGCCGTGGCATCGGCGGGTGGGGTGGGGACACTGCGGTGGTGAGTCGAGGATGAGCGGTCACCGCCGAGTCAGTCCGCGATCCCGCCAGGATCCGCGAGCCGAGACGAACTTCCGGAGTGGCACCGCCCCACCACCACACGCTCCCGAGCAACGACACCACAGCCGACGAAGCCCGTCCCAGCCCCGAGGCTCCCCGCCACGACACCACCCCGGCGAAGCCCGCCCCGCCGCCGCACGCTCCCGAGCAACGACACCACAGCCGGCGAAGCCGCCCCACCACCGCACGCTGCCGTGCAACGACACCACGCCCCGCGAAGCCCGCCCCCGGCCCGGACGGCGGTCGGCCCCCGTTACGGGGTCGTCGCGTAGGCCTCCGCCGTGATGAGGCTGCAGCCGTACCGCGTGGCGCGGCGTTCGCAGGTGATGCGGAGGAAGCGGATCGGTACGGGGTCCGGGGCCAGGTACACCGACTCCGCCCCGCCCCGCGACGCCGCAACCCCGGCCGCCGGCCGCCACGTCACCCCGTCCGCCGAGGTCTCGACCCGGTACGCCGAGGGGTACGCCTCCTGCCACTGCAGCGCCAGCCTCCCCACCCGCGCCGGCGCCGCCAGCTCCGCCTGCCACCACGCCCCGTCCACCGCCGGGGACGACCAGCGGGTCGCCGCCGAGCCGTCCACGGCCGCGGACGCCGGGAAGGCCGGCGTCTCGTCGGCCGACGACGTGGCCCGCGCCGAGCGGAACAGGTCCGGGCCGCCCGTCCGCGGGACCGCCCGGACGGTGAGGGTCCGGGTCTGGCCCGCGAAGGTGACCGGGACCGGGTACGTCCCCGCGGGCGTACCCGCCGGCACCGTCACCGAGACGGGCACCGACACCCGCGCCCCCCGCGGAGCCACGGCCTCGCCGGGCACCACCACCTGCACCCCCGCCGGCGCCGCCGCCGAGACGGGCCCGCGCACCTCGCCGGGCCGCAGCGCGGACACCTCCGCCGAGACCACCCGCGGTGCTCCGCCGATCTCCACGTCGACGGGCTCGGCCGCCAGGTCGAACGCGGCCTCCGGCCCGTCCGCCAGCCACGGCACCACCCGGTGCACCGCCGGGGCCGGCCCCGACCAGGTCAGCCGGACGGCATCCGCCCACAGCCCGCCGACCTCCGCCTGGGTCCAGCCGGACGCCGCGGCCTCGCCGACCTTGCGCCAGCCCTCGCCCGGGACGTGCGCCTCCACCGCCGCGCCCCGCGCTCCCGGCGACAGCGGGTCCGTCATGACGGTCACCACGGACACCGGCCGGGCACCGTCCCACTGCACCGTCCACGCCTGGGGCTCCTGCGAGACCCTGCCGGTCTGCCGCGCGGCTCCCGTCCACGCGTCCGACTCGGCCGCCGCGCGGGCGAGGAACGGTTCCAGCACGGCCTTGTCCACGCGGGCCGAGCTCGGCTCGGCGAGCCCCCGGCGGGCCTGCGCCAGCGCCTGCGCCTGCTTCCAGGCGGTCGCCCCGTCACCGCGGGCCTGGGCCTGGAGCACGTCCAGCGCCAGTTCTCCCGCCGCACCGTAGGCCGCCAGCCGCGCCACCCACGGCCCGCCCTCGCCGGAGCCGCCGGCCCCACCGGCCAGCCCCGGCAGCCCCGAGAGCCGCTCCGGTGCCTCCCGCATCGCGGTGAACTCCGCCCGCAGCCGGTCCGCCGCCGCCGGATTCCCCGAGGCGCGGGCCCGCCAGAACTCCTCCACCAGCGGCCGCAGGTACCCCGACTCCGGCTGGGCCAGCGTCGAGGACGCCGAGTTCCCGGCCAGCGCCGCCAGCGACCTGCGGGTCCGCTGGTCCGGCCCCGCCAGGTCGGCGACCGCCGCCGCCCAGGAGGCCCCGGCCCGGTACCCGTTCGGGTTCCACGCGAAGTCCGCCACCGTGAACAGCGGGATCCGCGACAGCGTGGCCTGCGGCATCGCATTGGCCAGCAGGGCCGCCGAGCCGCTCGCCACCGCCGGTTCGCGGCCCGCGTACGGCCCGAGGAAGATGCGGCCGGGGTCCCAGTCGTTGACCGGGTAGTTGTCCATGGTGATCAGGGGGTGCTGTCCGAAGGCGCCCCGTACCCCGACGAGTTCCTTCCCGGTGATCGTGCGCGGCACCACGCCGACGCCCGTCCAGGCCACTTCCACGCGCGCGTCCAGCCGTGAGGCCAACGCCGTCCGGTACGCCGTCGCGCCCTTCTGGTGGTACTCCGTCGGCAGCAGCGACAGCGGCGCCGCCCCCGGATGCCGGGCCGCCAGGTGGGCCGCGAGCTCGCCCGCGACCTCCGCGTGCGCCTTCGCGGCCGCCGCCGGCCCCGTCCCGTACCGGACCCGGTCCGCCCGGCAGCCCCACTCCGTGTAGCTGACGTCCTGGAACTGCACCTGGAAGGCCCGGAATCCCAGCTCCCACATCGCGTCCAGCTTGCGGGCCAGGGCCGCCCGGTCGGCCGCCGAGGCCAGGCACATCGACTGGCCGGGGGCCACCGCCCACCCCAGCACCACCCGGTTGGCGCGGGCCCGTTCGGCCAGCGCCCGGAACTCCTCCTGCTGCTCCCGGGGGTACTCCTCGCGCCACTGCGTGGTGCGGTACGCGTCGTCGCCGGGCGCGAGCAGGAGCCGGTTCTGCTTGGTCCGGCCCATGAAGTCGAGCTGTGCGAGCCGCTGTTCCCGCGTCCACGGCTGCCCGTAGAAACCCTCGGTGATCCCGCGTACGGGCGAGCTGGGCCAGTCCCGCACCAGCACCCCGGGCACCTTGGCCCGTCCCGCGGCCAGCAGTTGGCGCAGGGTCTGGGCCGCGTGGAACTGGCCCTCCTCCCCGACGCCGACCAGCGCCACCGTGTCCCGGCCGGCGGCCCGTCCCACCGCCAGCCGGTAGCCGCCGTTCGGCAGGTCCGCGGAGGTGGCCGCGCCCAGTGCCCGCAGCGCGTCCTGCGCGTCGGGCCCCTGGAGCCGTACGACGGTCCCGCGTTCGGGCAGGGGAGCCCCGGGGGCCGTCTCGTGCAGGGTCCGTACGCCCGCCCCGCGCAGGGCGGTGCGGATCACTTCGGCCGCGTACGGGTCGGCGTCCGCTGCCAGGACCAGTACGGCCTCCGCCCCCAACGGCACGTCCCGCGCCGCATCGGCGGTCATCGACTGGGGCCGGGGCCACACCGCGGGCCCCTCGGAAGCCGCTCGCGGTGCATCGGAGCCGGGATCGAGCACCGGTGCCGCGCCCGGCCCGCCGGAACCGGCACCGGGGCCGCGGCCGGCGTCGGGGACGGGGTCGGGAACCGGTACGACCGGCGCCGTCGGCACGGCGAACGCCGCCGGCGGCCCCGCGGCCGCCGCGCCGCCGAGCAGCGTCCCGATGACCGCGATGGCTGCGGCCGTCGTCCGCCTGCTGCCCCTGAGCTGCACGGAGCCTCCCCGTCCCGAGTCGTTCCCCCGGTCGTATGAATCAGCCAGAGCCCACCACCCGTGCAGCCGGGGTGTCAATTGCGGGCGGGTGTTCTGACCGGGATACGCCAGGAATGCGAGGCTGCCGACTGGGTATGGCTGCGATGTTCCCGGCTTTGTCCCACGGGTCTGACATACATGCGTAATTCCCCGGCGTCGTTCCAACGGTCTGACACACACTCATAGTCCCGACGGAAGAAAGAGAGTGCACACCATGGACGCCGCAGCCCGCACCCTGCAGACCATCGCCACCCACCCGATCAAACGTCCGCCGCTCGCCCACCTGCCCGCGCAGGCCGGGCCCGCCGAGACCGCCCTCACCAGCGAACTCCTCACCAGCGAGCCCCCGCTCGCCGGCTCCGCGTACACACCGCTGACCAGCGAGCCTGCGCTCACGGACGAGGCCCCGCTGACGAGCGAGCCGACCCTCGCCGCCGCGACCGTCGCGGCATAAGACCGGACATCGCCGCAGGCGACCGACCTCAGGGACTCACATGGACGACCTCGCCCGGCTCGCGGCACTCCACGGCGTCGCCACCTCCTACCAGCCCTCCGAGGACGTCACCCTCCGGGTTCCGGATGCCACCGTCGCCGCGGTGCTCGGGCAGCTGGGGGTGGACGCCGCCACCCCGGACTCCGTGCGCGAGGCCCTGGCCGAGGCGGAGCGGGCCCGGGCGCGGCGCCTGCTGCCGCCCGTGCTGGTGTGGTGGGCCGGCTCGGAACCGCCCGGGGCGCTGGCCGCCCTGCCCCGAGGGACCCGGACCCGGCTGGAGCTGGAGGGGGACGGGGCCGGGGGCGCCGAGCCGGGCGGGGTGCCTCCGCTCGGCGTGCACCGGCTCCACGCCGAGACCCCGGACGGCCGCTCCGGGGCCGCCACCCTGATCGTGGCCCCCGAGCGGGCCCCGGCCGCGCCCGGCCGGGGCCACGGGCTGCTCGTCCAGCTGTACTCGCTGCTGTCCGAGCGGTCCTGGGGCATGGGCGACCTCGGTGACCTGGCCGAGCTCGCCCGCTGGGCCGGGCGCGCTCACGGGGCCGCCTTCATCCAGGTCAACCCGCTGCACGCGGCCGTGCCGGGGGCCCCGACCGACCCCTCCCCGTACCGGCCGTCCTCCCGGCGCTTCCCCGACCCCGTGCACCTGCGGGTCGAGGACCTCCCCGAACACGCCGCCTGCCCCGACCAGGAGGCCCTGTCCCGACTGGCCGCCCGGGGCGGGGAGCTGCGCCGCGGGGTCCTGGAGAAGGGGGCGCTGATCGACCGGGACGCCGTCTGGGCCCTCAAGCGCACGGCCCTGGAGCTGCTGTACGCCGTCCCGCGGACCCCCGAACGGGAGGCGGCGTACCGGGAGTTCTGTGCCGAGCAGGGCGAGCCGCTGGACCGGCACGCCGCCTGGTGCGCCGCCGCCACCGGGGATGACCCGGCGCGGGCCGACTTCCACCGCTGGCTGGTCTGGCTGACGGACACCCAGCTCGCCGCCGCCCAGCGGGCCGCCAGGGAAGCCGGGATGGCGGTGGGCATCATCCACGACCTGGCCGTCGGGGTGCACCCGGCGGGCTCCGACGTCCAGACCGCCCCCGGCGTCCACGCCACCGGCTCGACGGTCGGCGCCCCGCCCGACGCCTTCAACGCGCGCGGCCAGGACTGGGGGCTGCCGCCGCTGCGGCCCGATGCGCTGGCCGCCTCCGGGTACGCGCCGCTGCGGGCACTGCTGCGCGGGGTGCTGCGGGCCACGGGCGCGCTGCGGATCGACCACGTCATGGGCCTGTTCCGGCTGTGGTGGATCCCGGAGGGCGCCCCGCCCGCCGACGGCACGTACGTGGCGTACGACGGCGAGGCGATGCTGGCGGTGCTGGTCCTGGAGGCCCACCGCGCCGGAGCACTCGTGATCGGCGAGGACCTCGGGACGGTGGAGCCGCGGGTCCGCCGGGCGCTCGCCCGGCGCGGGGTGCTCGGCACCTCCGTGCTGTGGTTCGAGCGCGACTGGGCGGGCGACGGGCATCCGCTGGCGCCGGAGGCCTGGCGGGCGGACTGCCTGGCCACCGCCACCACCCACGACCTGCCGCCCACGGCGGCCAAGCTGGCGGGTGCGCACGTGGAACTGCGCGACCGGCTCGGTCTGCTGACCCGCCCGCTGGAGCAGGAACGGGCGCAGGACGCCGCCGACACCGCCCAGTGGCTGGACGTACTGGAGGACCTCGGCCTGGACACCAAGGGCGAGGAGGCGGCCGTGCGGGCGCTGTACGCGTTCCTGCTGCGCACCCCCGCGCGGCTGGTCGGTGTCTGGCTGCCGGATGCCGTGGGGGACCGGCGGCCGCAGAACCTGCCGGGGACCTGGGACCAGTACCCCAACTGGCGGCTGCCGTTGGCCGACGCGGAGGGCCGGCCGCTGACCCTGGAGGCGCTCGTCGCGTCGCGCCGGGCGAACGCCCTGCTGAGCGCCGTGCGGGAGGGCGCGTGCGCCCGTACGGCACCCCCGGGCGCGCGGGCCGTTTAGGTGTTCGCTACGTTTGCACCGTGGACAAGAAGAACGCTCTGCGCGCCGGCGCCGTCACGGCCGGATCGACGCTGATGATGCTGCTGATGACGTCTCCCGCGCTCGCGCTGAGCCGCGACGACGGCGACGACCCGGGCAAGGGCCTGAGCATCGCCCAGACCCTCGGCCTGTACGTGGGCGCGCCGATCCTGCTGTTCCTGGTCATCACGGGTCTCGTGATGGTGGGCGACAAGTCGCGCAAGCAGCAGAACCAGGGCTGACCCGCCGGTCAGCAGTCACTGAGACTTCCGGGGCGCCGGGGGTCCGCACGCCGATGCCTTCGGCACCGGTGCGGACCCCCGGCGCCCCGTCGTGCTGTCTAGACCCCGGCCAGCAGCTTGCGGAGCAGGCCGGTCAGGACGGCGACCTCCTCGTCCGCGAGCCCGGAGAGCGCGGCGCGCTGCACTTCCAGGCCGGCGGCGACCGCCTCGTCGATGAGCGCGAGCCCGCGGTCGGTGATCGTCACCTGTAGGCCGCGCCGGTCGTGCGGGTCCGGCTTGCGCGAGAGCAGGCCGGCCTTCTCCAGCTTGTCCAGGCGCCCGGTCATTCCGCCCGTCGTGAGCATGAGCGTGGCCGAGAGCTGGCGCGGCGAGAGCGTGTACGGAGCGCCCGAGCGGCGCAGCGTGGCGACCACGTCGAACTCGCCGCGCGAGATCCCGAAGCGGGCGTAGGCCCGTTCCATTTCGTCTCCCATGGCCCGGGCGATCCGGTAGATGCGGCCGAAGACGGCCATGGGAGTGGTTTCCAGGTCCGGTCGCACCAGGTGCCACTGGTCGATGATCGCGTCGACTGCGTCCTTGTTGGGCTCGGTCATGGGCGCAGTATCCGGCCTCCTGCCGATCGTTCGCAAGAAAGTTGCTTGACGAAAAGTAGCTTAGGGGTAAGCTACTTTCCATCAAGCAACCTACTGGGGGAGGAAACGATGGCGGCGTCCACAGAGGTACGGGTCCCGGGGGAGCGGCCCCTGCTCGTCGCTGCTGGCATCAGCGCGGTGGGGATCGGCATGTACGTCCCCTTCTCCCTGGTCTTCTTCCACCACGTCACCGGTCTCTCCTTCGCCGCCGTCGGCCTGGTGCTCACGGTGACCGGCCTGGCCGGCCTGGCGTTCATGCCGATGGCCGGCTCGGCCGTGGACCGCTTCGGCGCCCGCCGGGTCACCCTGGCGCTGTACGGGATGCGCACGCTCGGCTTCGCGCTCTACCCCTTCGCCGACTCCCTGCCCGCCTTCGCCGCCGTCGCGCTCGTCACCGCCCTCGCCGACCGCTCGTTCCCCGTCGCCCAGCAGTCCCTGATCGGGGAGGTGGCGCACGGCGGAGCCCAGGACCGGCTCCAGGCCTCCCTGCGGGCCCTGCAGAACGCCGGCATGGGCGCGGGCGCCATGATCGTCTCCGGGGTGCTGGCCCTGTGGGGGACCGGCGCCTTCGGCTACACCGCCTACGGCAACGCGCTGGCCTTCGCGCTCGCCGGACTGCTCGTCAGCCGGGTCCGGCCGGTGAGCGGTGCCCGGTCCGCCTCCGCCAAGCGGCCGCCCGCCGGCTACCGGATGGTGCTGCGCGACCGTCCCTTCCTCGGGCTGACCGCCGCCAACTTCCTGGCCGCGCTGGGCTACGCGGCCCTGTCCGTGCTCTTCCCGCTCTACATCACCACCTGGCTGCACGGCCCCGACTCCCTCACCGGAGCGGCGTTCACCCTCAACACCGTCCTGTGCGCCGGGATCGGCGTCCTCGTCGCGGGCCGGGTCCGCCGTTCCGGCGCCCGCCGCACCCGCTCGGCCGCCCTCGGATCGCTGCTCTTCGCCGCCGCCTTCGTGGGGCAGATCGTGCTGGGCACGGTGCGCCCCGGGCAGGGCGCCACCCTCGTCGCCCTGCTGGCCGTCGTGGTCCTCTACACGCTCGGCGAGCTGGTGCACAGCCCCTCGGGCGGCGCCCTGTCGATCTCGGCCGCCCCCGAAGCCGTCCGCGGCCGCTACCTCGCCACCTACCAGCTGTCCTACTCGCTGGCCACCGCCCTCGCCCCCTCCCTCTTCACCGCCCTGCTCTCCGTCGACGGCCGCCTGCCCTGGGCCCTGCTCACCCTCACCGCGACCGGCGCCGCCCTGGCGCTGGTCCGGCTGGAGCGGCACCTGCCGGCCGAAGCCGTGCGCGCCGAGCCGCCCGTGGTGGTCGCGGTCGCCCAGCCGCGGGATGCGGCCGCCCCCACCACCGCCTGAGGCCCGGCCCGATCCGGGAGCCAGGCCCCGCTCTTCCCTTCCGCGCCCGCACCTGCCCGAGGAGTCACCCGTCATGAAGCGCCTCGCCACCGTCGCCCTGACCGCCCTCGCCCCCGTCTCCTGGGGCTCGACCTACGCCGTGGCCACCGAACTGCTGCCGCCAGACCGGCCCCTGTTCACCGGTGTGATGCGGGCCCTGCCCGCCGGACTGCTGCTCACCGCCCTGTCCCGCACGCTGCCCCGGGGGCAGTGGTGGTGGAAGTCCGCGGTCCTCGGCACGCTCAACATCGGCGCCTTCTTCCCGCTGCTGTTCCTCTCCGCCTACCGGCTGCCCGGAGGTGTCGCGGCCGTGCTGGGCTCGGCCGGTCCGCTGTTCGTCGTCGGACTCGCCGCCCTGGTGCTGGGTGAGCGCGCACGGCTGCGTACCGTACTCGCCGCCGTCGCAGGGGCCTTGGGCGTGAGCATGGTCGTGCTCACCGCGGAGGCGCGGCTGGACGCGGTCGGCATACTCGCCGGTGTCGTCTCCTCCGCCTCCATGGCCGCGGGCACCGTCATGACCAAGCGCTGGGGCCGTCCGGAGGGCGTCGGCCCGCTGGCCCTGACCGGCTGGCAGCTCACCGCGGGCGGCCTGGTCATCATCCCGGTCGCCGCCCTCGTCGAAGGGGCGCCGCCCGCGCTCGACGGCAAGGCCTTCCTCGGCTACGGGTACATGATGCTGATCAACACCGGGATCGCGTACTGGCTCTGGTTCCGCGGCATCGGCCGGCTCACCGCCACCTCGGTCACCCTGCTCGGCCCGCTCTCGCCGCTCACCGCCGCGGTCATCGGCTGGGCGGCCCTGGGGCAGGCGCTCTCTCCCGTACAGCTCCTGGGCATGGCGATCGCCTTCGGCGCCACCGTCGCCGGGCAGCTGTTCGCCGCCCGATCTTTCAGTTCTTCTGAAAAGATCAATCGGAACATTTCGATGGACCTGACCGATGAAGGGGTGCGACGGTAGGTCCACTTCGACCCGCCCGAGCAGAGGAGAGATACACCGTGGCCGTCCAGGACCGCGTCCGCACCGTCCCGCACAGCACCGCCGGAGCCGGTCAGTCCGCCCGGAAGGGGGCCGCGGGACTCGGCGTCCTCCTCGCCCTGATCGCCACGGTCGTCTGGTCCGGCAGCTTCGTCGCCACCCGGGGGATGGCCGACACCGTCCCGCCCGTCCAGGCCGTCTTCTGGCGCTGGATCATCGCCGGCCTCGCCGTCACCCCCTTCGCGGCCCGGCAGGCCTGGCTCCAGCGGGAGCTGATCCGGCGCCACCTCGGTTACATCGCCCTCGCCTCGTTCTTCGGGGTCGCCCTCTACAACACGCTGGTGCACCAGGCCGGACTGACCACCTCCGCCTCCAACATGGGCATGATCATGGCCGCCTCGCCGGTCGTGATGGCGCTGTACGCCCGCCTCGGCGGCGAGCGGCTGGGCCCGCGGCGCACCGTCGGACTGCTGATCGCCGCGCTCGGGGTGCTGCTGCTGGTGGGGGACGGCTCCCTCGGCTTCGACTTCGGCGCCGGCGACCTGTGGATGTTCGCCGCCGCCCTGTCGTTCGCCACGTACAGCGCCCTGCTGCGGCGCAAGCCCGCCGCACTGGGCGGACTCGCCTTCCTGATCACCACCTTCGCCCTCGGTGCGCTGATGCTGGCGCCCGCCTACGCCGTCTCCCTCTCGGTCCAGGGCGGCTTCGAGCCCACCACCGGGACGGTCGGACCGCTGCTGTACGTGGGCGTCTTCTCCTCGGCGGTCGCCTTCTTCGCCTGGAACAAGGCCGTCTCGATCATCGGGGCCGCCCGGGCGGGCGTCGTCTACTACCTCCAGCCGGTGTGCGTCGCGGGGCTCGGCTACCTGCTGCTGGACGAGCCCACCGGTCCGGCGCAGCTGCTCTGCATGGCGCTGATCCTGGGCGGTGTGGGCCTCGGGAGCGCCTCGGGCCGCCGGCGGTAGGTTCGCTCCCATGACCGAGTGGGACATCAAGAAGCTGCGGATCCTGCGGACCCTGGCCGAACAGGGGACCGTGACCGCGACGGCCGAGGCGCTGCACATGACGCCCTCGGCCGTTTCGCAGCAGCTCACCAACCTCGCCCGGCAGGTGGGGGTGCCGCTGCTGGAGGCGCAGGGGCGCCGGGTCCGCCTCACGGATGCCGCCCACCTCGTCCTGCGGCACGCCGAAGCGGTGTTCGCGCAGCTGGAACGGGCCGACGCGGAGCTGGCCGGGTACCTGGCCGGGGACGCCGGGGAGGTCCGGATCGGGGCCTTCTCCACCGCCGTGCCCGCCCTGGTCGTCCCGGCGGTGGCGGAGCTGCGCCGGACCCGCCCGGGGGTGGCGGTGCGCGTACGGGAGACCGAGGCCGCGGAATCGTACGAGCTGCTCTCCGCCGGGGCCGTCGACCTGGCGCTGTCGCTGGCGGCGCACGCCCCGACGGCCCGGGACCCGCGCTTCACCCGCATGGTGCTGCTGGAGGACCCCCTCGACGTGGCCCTGCCCCCCGACCACCCGCTGGCCGGCGCGCCGGAGGTGCGGCTGGCGGACCTTTCCGAGGCCCCGTGGATCTACGGCGGCAGCGGACCCTGGCAGGAGATCGCGCGGACGGCCTGCGAGGCGGCGGGATTCGTACCCGAACAGGCCCACGCGGCCTCGGGGTGGACCGCGATCCTCGCGATGGTGGAGGCGGGAATGGGGGTGGCACTGGTGCCGAGGATGGTGTCGAGCCGGGCCTCGGGCGTGGCGGTCCGGGTCCTGTCCCGGGACCGGCCGACCCGGCACGTGGTCGCGGCGCTGCGCCGCGGCTCGGAGAACGCGCCGGCCCTGGCCCATGTGGTCGCCGCCCTGCGCACGGTGTCGGCGGCCCGGGCGGCCCTGGCCTGACCCGACGCGTTCGGGGGGCGCAACGGGGGGCGCCCCCGGCGCGGTGTGCACCGGGGGCGCCCCCTTCTACGGCGGCCCGTGGCGTCAGGACGCGGCGGCCGCGTCCGCCGCCTGGGCCTTCAGGGCGCGTTCCACACCCGAACGGGACTCCGAGACCAGGCGGCGCAGGGCCGCGTTCGGCTCGGCCGAGGCCAGCCAGGCGTCGGTCGCGTCCAGGGTCTCCTGCGAGACCTGCAGGGACGGGTAGAGGCCCACCGCGATCTGCTGGGCGATCTCGTGGCTGCGGGTCGCCCAGATCTCCTTGACCACCGCGAAGTACTTCTCGGTGTACGGGGCCAGCAGCTCGCGCTGGTCGGTCTGCACGAAGCCGCCGATCACCGCCTCCTGGACCGCGTTGGGCAGGTCCGCGGACTCCACCACCGACGCCCACGCCGCCGCCTTGGCCTCGGCCGTCGGACGCGCGGCCCGGGCCGTGGCCGCGTGGCGCTCGCCCGCCGCCGTACGGTCGCGCTCCAGCTCCGCCGCGATGGCGGGCTCGTCCGCCACACCCGTCGCGGCGAGGCGCTCCAGGAACGCCCACCGCAGCTCGGTGTCGACGACCAGGCCCTCGATCTCCGCCGCGCCGTCCAGCAGCGCGGACAGGTAGGTCAGCTGTCCCTCGGTGCGGGCCGTGGCCGCGAAGGCCCGGGCCCACGCCAGCTGGTGGTCGCTGCCCGGCTCGGCGCCGCGCAGGTGCTCCAGCGTCGCCTCGGTCCAGATGGCCAGGCCCTGCTCGCGCCAGGCCGGGTCGGCGTAGAGGTCGATGGCCAGCTTGACCTGCCGCTGGAGCGACTGGACCACGCCGATGTCCGATTCCTTGCCGATGCCCGACAGGACGAGGGAGAGGTAGTCGCGGGTGGCCAGCTCGCCGTCGCGGGTCATGTCCCACGCCGAGGCCCAGCACAGGGCCCGCGGCAGCGACTCGGTGAAGTCGCCGAGGTGCGCGGTGACCGCGGCCAGGGACTGCTCGTCGAGGCGGACCTTGGCGTACGACAGGTCGTCGTCGTTCAGCAGGACGACGGCCGGCCGGGCGCGGCCGACCAGCTCCGGCACCGCCGTGAGCTCACCGTCGATGTCCAGCTCGATCCGGTCGGTGCGCACCAGCTTGCCGTCGCGCAGGTCGTACAGGCCGATCGCGATCCGGTGCGGGCGCAGCGTGGGCTCGCCCTTGGCGCCGGCGGGCAGCGCCGGGGCCTCCTGGCGCACGGCGAAAGCCGTGATCGAGCCGTTCGCGTCCGTCTCGATCTGCGGGCGCAGGACGTTGATGCCGGCCGTCTCCAGCCACGCCTTGGACCAGGCGGCCAGGTCGCGGCCCGAGGTCTCCTCCAGGGCGCCCAGCAGGTCCGACAGGCGCGTGTTGCCGAAGGCGTGCGCCTTGAAGTACGCCTGCACGCCCTTGAAGAAGGCGTCCGTGCCGACGTAGGCGACGAGCTGCTTGAGCACCGAGGCGCCCTTGGCGTACGTGATGCCGTCGAAGTTGACCAGGACGTCGTCCAGGTCACGGATGTCCGCCATGATCGGGTGCGTGGACGGCAGCTGGTCCTGCCGGTACGCCCAGGTCTTCATCGAGTTGGCGAACGTGGTCCACGCCTGCGGCCACTTCGTGCCCTCGGCGTACGCCTGGCAGGCGATCGAGGTGTACGTCGCGAACGACTCGTTCAGCCACAGGTCGTTCCACCACTCCATGGTGACCAGGTCGCCGAACCACATGTGCGCGAGCTCGTGCAGGATGGTCTCGGCGCGGCCCTCGTACGCGGCGTCCGTCACCTTCGAGCGGAAGACGTACTGGTCGCGGATGGTGACCGCGCCCGCGTTCTCCATCGCACCCGCGTTGAACTCGGGGACGAAGAGCTGGTCGTACTTGGCGAACGGGTAGTCGTAGGCGAACTTCTCCTGGAACCAGTCGAAGCCCTGGCGGGTCACCGCGAAGATCGCTTCCGCGTCGAGGAACTCGGCCAGCGAGGGACGGCAGTAGATGCCGAGCGGGACGGACTGCCCGTTCGGACCCTCGTACGAGCTGTGCACCGCGTGGTACGGGCCGACGATCAGCGCGGTGATGTACGTGGAGATGCGCGGGGTCGGCTCGAAGCGCCAGACGTTGTCCTTGACGTCCGCGGGCTCCGGGGTCGGGGAGTTCGAGATGACCGTCCAGCCCTCGGGGGCCGTCACGGTGAACTGGAACGTCGCCTTCAGGTCGGGCTGCTCGAAGCTGGCGAAGACCCGCCGCGCGTCCGGCACCTCGAACTGGGCGTAGAGGTACGCCTGCTGGTCCACCGGGTCGACGAAGCGGTGCAGGCCCTCGCCCGTGTTGGTGTACGCGCAGTCCGCGACGACCCGCAGCTCGTTGGGCCCGGCCGCCAGACCGGACAGCGCGATCCGCGAGTCCCGGAAGACGGCGGCCGCGTCCAGCGCCTTGCCGTTGAGGACGACCTCGTGCACGGCCGGGGCGACCAGGTCGATGAAGGTCTCCGCGTCCGCCTCGGCGGACTGGAAGCGCACGGTGGTCACGGAGGGGTACGTGCCGCCCTCCTGCGCACCGCGGAGGTCGAGCTCGATCTCGTACGAGTCGACGGTGAGCAGCTTCGCCCGCTGCTGAGCCTCTTCACGGGTGAGGTTCGTGCCTGGCACGCGGTCATCTCCTTCGATGGTGACGTTGCCGGGCCATCCTTCCATGCGGGCGGGATCTGCGCGCCGGAGTAAAGCCGAGGCGGGCACGACGGCGGCAGCGCCGTGGCACCCGGGCAGCGGAGTCGCTCTCGACGCGACGAGGGGCGGCACCGTCATGGTGCCGCCCCTCCGTCGTGCCTGCGGGATCAGCCGCGGAGCTCTTCGGCCACCAGCTCGGCGATCTGGACCGCGTTCAGCGCGGCGCCCTTGCGGAGGTTGTCGTTCGACAGGAACAGCGCGAGGCCGTTCTCGGCCGTCTCGTCGACGCGGATGCGGCCCACGTACGAGGCGTCCTTGCCCGCCGCCTGGAGCGGGGTCGGGATCTCCGAGAGCTCGACGCCGGGGGCGTCCTTGAGCAGCTCGTACGCGCGCTCCACGCTCAGCGGCCGGGCGAAGCGGGCGTTGACCTGGAGCGAGTGGCCCGAGAAGACCGGCACGCGCACGCAGGTGCCGGAGACCTTGAGGTCGGGGATCTCCAGGATCTTGCGGGACTCGTTGCGGAGCTTCTGCTCCTCGTCGGTCTCGAACGAGCCGTCGTCCACGATCGAGCCGGCCAGCGGCAGCACGTTGAAGGCGATCGGACGCTTGTACACGCCCGGCTCGGGGTACGCGACGGCCTCGCCGTCGTGGACGAGCGCGGTCGCCTCGCCGGCGACGGCCTTGACCTGGCCGTCGAGCTCGGCGACACCGGCCAGGCCGGAGCCGGACACGGCCTGGTAGGTGGTGGCGACCAGCGCGGTCAGGCCGGCCTCGTCGTGCAGGGGGCGGAGCACGGGCATCGCGGCCATGGTCGTGCAGTTCGGGTTCGCGATGATGCCCTTGGGGCGGTTCTTGATCGCGTGCGGGTTGACCTCGGAGACGACGAGCGGCACGTCGGGGTCGCGGCGCCACGCGGAGGAGTTGTCGATCACGACCGCGCCCTGGGAGGCGACCTTCTCGGCGAGGGCCTTGGACGTCGCGCCACCAGCGGAGAAGAGCACGATGTCCAGGCCGCTGTAGTCGGCCGTCGAGGCGTCCTCGACGGTGATCTCCCGGCCCTCCCACTCCAGGGTCGAGCCCGCGGAACGGGCCGAGGCGAACAGCCGCAGCTCGTCCACCGGGAACTTGCGCTCGGCGAGGATGCCGCGCATGACTCCGCCGACCTGACCGGTGGCTCCGACGATTCCGACCCTCACGGTGACTCCTTCTGCTCCGTACGACGCGGGCGCGCGTGAAGCCATCATGCGTTCGACCCCACGAGGCTTGTCCAATCCATTGTCCGAGGAACGGACAGTGTCCTGAATGTGAATCCGGTTACCGTCAGGTAGTCGGGCCCGCCGACCGCCCGCCGCCGACGCTCGCCGGCGCCCGCCGGGCCGGAGAAGCCCGGAGGGGCGGTGCCGGGTCGGCACCGCCCCTCCGGTCTGGAACCGGTGGAACGTGGAACTACGGGAGGACCTTCTCGATCTGGACGCTGCCGGTGCCGGCGGCGGTGCCGCGGGCGTTGAGCAGGCCGACCTGACCGAAGAACTGGCGGCCCTCGGGCGCCGCGCTGTTCACCACGACGTTCGCCGAGACGTTCGCCGAGGCGCCGTTGGCGAGGTTCACCGCGGCGGCCCCGTCGACCTGGACGGAGCCCAGGGCGGAGGAGAAGTACACGTCGCGGTAGTCGTACGTGGTGGAGCCGGACGGGACCGCGTAGCCGGTGACCACGAAGGTGTAGGTGCCGGCCGCCGGGTTGAGCAGGCTCACGGCCTCCTCGGAGTCGCCGTCCGCGGAGGAGCCGACCTTCACGCCGTCCTTGAAGACGTCGAGGTCGAGGTCGGCACCCGTGTCGGAGACCTTGCCGATGGCGACGTCCAGGCGGGAGACGCCCTCACCGATGGTGACGGTGGTGGTCTGCTGCTCGCCGTTGCCGATGGTCGGCTTGGCGACCTTCGCGGAACCGAGCGGGCCGCCCTGGAGCTTGCCGCCGGTGATGGCCGCGGCCTCGTTCTTGACGGTCCACTGGACGGGGGCCGGGGTGCCCTGCTTCACCTCGGGCAGGACCTTGACCGCCGGGTCGAAGGCCGCGCCGAGGACGCTGACGTCCAGCTTGAACGGGTTGTCGAGCAGCGGGGAGGTGCGGCGCGACTCGACCTCGATCTCCCAGACGCCCGGCTGCGGGTTCTCGTACGAGCGCAGGTCGGGGCGGCACTTGTTGGCCGGGTTGTCGTAGTTCGGGTAGCACTGGGTCGTCGCGCTGTCCTCGACGCCCACACCGTACGGGTGGATCGAGATGAAGCGCGTCTGGCTGCCCGCCGCGAGACCGCCGAGGGCGACCTCAAGGGACTTCGCGCCCTGCGGCACGGTGACGAAGTACGACTTGTGGCTGTTGCGCTGCACGGAGGAGGTGTCCGACAGCGTGAACGACGGCTTGGCCAGCGGGGTGGAGGCGACGACCGTGGCGAGGATCTGCTTGTCGATGCCCTCGGTGGTCTCGTCGTCGAGCTGGAGGATGCCGCTGTGGACGCCGGCCGACTTGACGTTGGCCTCGACCTTGATGGTGACGGGCTTGTTCAGCGGCAGGGTGACGTAGTCGTAGCCGCCGACGACCTTGAAGGTGCCGTCGTTGTTGCGCCAGCTCAGGTCGTGCCGGGTGCCGTACTTGACGCCCGTGGTGCGGGTGACGACGACGTCGTAGACCTTCTTCTGGCCGACCTTCAGGCCGCCCTCGCGGTCGTAGAGGCCGGTGCCGAAGCCCGGGGTCTTCAGGAACTGGTCGATCGCGGTGTCGACCGGCGCCTTGACGGCGAACTCGTTGGCCTTGGCACCGCGCTGGATGGACTCCCACGCGGCGTTGATGTCGATCAGGCCCGCGCCCTGGGCGTGCGCCGGGACGTCGTCGATCTTCTTCGCGGTGCTGGTGAGGGCCACGCGCAGGCTCGCCGGGGTCAGCGCGATCTTCTGCTGCTTGGCGGCCGAGATCAGCAGGGCGCCGGCGCCCGCCGCCTGCGGCGAGGACATCGAGGTGCCCTGCAGCATGGAGTAGCCGGCCGGGAGGTCGTAGCCGGCCTCCTTGACCGGGCCGCCGGGCAGCCAGGTCTGGGTGGTGTTGATGGCCGCGCCGGGGGCGGTGATGGTCGGCGTGAAGCCGCCGTCCTCACGCGGACCGCGCGAGGAGAACGGGAACATGTTGTACTTCTTGGCCACGCCGGAGCCGTAGTTGGCGGCCCAGGTCTCCTTGGAGACCGCGGCGCCCACGGAGATGACCTTGTCCGCGAGACCGGGGTCGCCGATGGTGTTGACACCGGGGCCCTCGTTGCCCGCCGAGATGACGAGCTGCACACCGTAGGTGTCGATGAGGTTCTTGTAGAGCTCGGAGCGCGCGTTGTTGCCGTCGTTCAGCGCCGGCAGGCCGCCGATGGACATGTTGACGATGTCCACGCCGCGGTTCACGACGAGGTCGATCATGCCCTCGGTCAGCGCGATGTTGGTGCAGCCGCCCGCCCAGGAGCAGGCGCGCGAGGAGACGATCTTCGCTCCGGGCGCCTCGCCGTTCATCTTGCCGCCGAAGAGGCTGTTGGCGGCGGTGATGCCCGCGACGTGCGTGCCGTGCTCGGACTCGATGATGCCGATGTTGACGAAGTCGGCCTTCTTGCCGACCCAGTCCCCGCCCAGCGGGTCCATCGGGACGTCCTTGCGGATCTGGATCACGAACGGGATGCGCTCGGCGACGTCGGTCGCCGGGTTGTCCGTGCCGAAGTAGCCGATCTGGTAGCCGTCCTTGTACGGCTTCATCGGCTCGTTGTTCGTGAAGTCGCCGTCCTGGTCGGTGTCGACGCGGACGGTGCCGGCGGCGGCGTCGTAGAGCATGCCGAACCGGTCGGTGGTGTCACCGTCCCGGTTGACGTCGCCCTTCATGTCACCGGTGGCGGTGATCGACTCAGTGAAGCGGCTCCACTGGAACGAGCCCTCCGGAGCCTTCCAGCTCTGGCCGCCCGCCGTGAAGGAGCCGCCGCTGGCGGTGACCGGGGTGATCTGGGCGCGCCAGGTGGCGTCGTTGTCCAGGATCGGGTCGGTCGCGGTGACCCAGTCGACGATCTTGCGCTCGCCGGTGGTGGTCTTCTGGAGCGCGGGGTGACCGAGGTCGACGCCGGAGTCCAGGATGCCGATGGTGACCCCGCGGCCGTCGGCCTGCGGGTTCTTGGCGACGAAGTCCACCGCACCGGTCTCGAAGGACGGGTTGTACGGGTTCTTCGCCGGGGTGTTCTTGTCCGGACCGGGGTACGTCTCGGAGGCCGTCTTCTGTACCGAGCCCGACTCCTTGCCCGCGTCGGGGCGCGGGTCCGGCAGCTGGATCTCGTGCTTCAGGTCGATGCCGTGCACGGACGACAGCTTGGCCGCGGCCTTGAGGGCGGCGTCCGCCTTGCCGGTGGGCAGGGTGGCGCGCACGTAGCCGAGCTTGTCGTTCGTCTGGCCTACGGAAGCGCCCTGGACCGAGCCGAGCTGGTCGGCGACCTGCTTGGTCTGGCCGGGGGCCGTGGCCATCATGACGGTGACGGTCGCGTCACCCTTGGCCTTGGCCTCCTGCAGCAGCTCGGCATCGGCCGAACCGAGCTTCTGGTCGGCGGACTTGACCGCCGGGCCGGTGCCCGGGGTGCCCGCGCCGGTGCCGGTCGCCGCGAACACGGGCACGGCGCCCGCGGTCGCGAGGGCGGCGACCAGGCCGGCCGCGGCCGCGACGCGTGCGACGCGTCTGGCCCCGGATATGGAGCTGGGGGATTCGAGGGTCATCAGCATCCCTGGATAAGTGAAAGATACGGTCCGGATTTCGGTGCCGGATGACCGGTCAGCTTTGCCTACCTGACAGCTGTTTGGGGAGCCTTGTCATTGACCGAGACCTGCCATGGCGGACTCTCGCCAGCTCGGAGGAGCCGCCATCGGCGCCGTACCAGGGCATACCCCTACGAATCCCAGGGGTTGAAGAGTGGATTTGTAGACTTCCCGACTGCGTGACGAGGGTGGGACCGCGTTCAGTCGAGGGCGGGGTGTGACAACTTTTGGCTTCTCAGCGCTCGCGCGTGCGCGCGTAGTGGCGTGACGCCTTGGCCCGGTTCCCGCAGACGGCCATCGAGCACCAGCGCCGCGTGCCGTTGCGCGAGGTGTCGTGGAAGTGCAGCACGCAGGTCTCGGACGCGCACGCGCGGATCCGCTCGGGCGAGGTGCGCAGCAGTTCCAGGTAGTCGCGGGCGGCCGTCCAGGCCGGCCCCCAGGAGGGGTCGTCGAACTCGGCCCGCTCGCCCGGCCCTTCGGCGGTCAGCGTGGCCCGGATGCGGCCGTGCTCCAGTACGGCGTCGACCAGTGCCCGCGCGCTCTCGTCGGCCGGGTCGGCGACCGCCCGGGCCAGTGCCTCGCGGGCGGTCATGAGGTGGACCAGGGTCGCGGCGTCGGCCCGGAAGCGGTCGTCCAGCCCGGTGCTCCGCAGCCAGACGGCGAGTCCTTCGACCCGGCTCAGGCCGAATGCGCCGGCGAACAGGTCGGTGAGCTCGCCCTCCCGCATCCAGCGGGTGTTCAGCAGGTCGAGGGAGACCGGTTCCCCGGTCAGGGGGCGTGGGTCCGCCGTCGTCATGTCCGCCTCCTGCGTGCCGCTAACCCCTCAAGAGTACGTGAGCGGTTGACGCCTCTCGATCTAACCTCTAATATCGATTTAGAAGGTTAGAAATTTCGGATTCCCGGGGCTAGGCCTCCGGGGAAGGGACTGTCATGTCGACCGCCATCAACACGCTCCGCACCGGCCACGTGGGCCTCAACGTCACCGACCTGGACCGCTCGCTCGCCTTCTACCGCGACGCCCTCGGCTTCGCCCTCCTCGGCGAGGGCAAGGAGGACGGCCGCCGCTTCGCCTTCCTCGGCCACGACGGCGAGCTCGTCCTCACGCTGTGGCAGCAGGCCGACGGCGCGTACGTCCCCGCCGCGGCCGGACTGCACCACCTGGCGCTGGCCGCCGACACGATCGAGCAGGTCCGGGAGTACGAGGCGCGCCTGCGCGAGCTGGGCACCGACTTCGCCTACGAGGGCGTGGTGGCCCACGGCGAGGGCAGGGCCTCCGGCGGCATCTTCTTCCACGACCCCGACGGCACCCGCCTGGAGATCTCCGTACCGGCCGGCGCCGAGAACGCGCCCGCCCCCACTGCGGGGGCTCCGACCTGCGGATTCTTCTAATGCCCGGCCCCTACCACCAGGGTTCGCTGGCCGTGCAGGAGCGGGTCGGCGTACGCGCGGCCGCCGAGCACGTCGGCCGCTCGATCGGCACCGGCATCCGCGAGGTCGCCGCGGCCTTCCTGGAGCAGCAGCCGCACCTGGTCGTCGGCGCCGCCGACCCCGCGGGGGCCCTGTGGGCCTCCCTGCTCACCGGCGCGCCCGGATTCGTACGGGCCACCGGTCCGCACCGGATCGCGGTCGCCGGCGGTCTGCCGGTCGGTGATCCGCTCGCCGAGGCGCTGGCCACCGCCGGCACCCGCGTCGGGACGATCGCCCTGGACCCGCGCACCCGGCGCCGGATGCGGCTCAACGGGACCCTGGCGGTGACCGGGGGCGGCTTCGCGGTCGAGGCCGAGCAGGTCTTCTCCAACTGCCCGAAGTACCTCCAGAAGCGGCAGCCGCTGGAGCGCGTCGACGAAGGGCCCGGCGTCGTGCGGCGCGGGCGGTCCCTCACCCCCGGCCAGGAGCGGGCCGTCCGCCTCGCGGACACCTTCTTCGTCGCGACCACCGCCGAGGACGGGACCGACGCCAGCCACCGGGGCGGGCTCCCGGGCTTCGTGGAGGTGCTCTCGCCGGTCGAGCTGGCCTGGCCGGACTACCCCGGCAACGCCATGTTCCTGACGCTGGGGAACCTGGCGGCGGATCCGCGGGCCGGGCTGCTGTTCCCCGACTGGGAGAGCGGGTCGGTGCTCCAGCTCAGCGGACGGGCCCGGACCGGGTTCGCCGCGGACGGGGCCCGCAGTGTCCGCTTCACCGTCGAATCGGTGGTGGAGGCACTGCATCCCGGGCGGCTGCGCTGGAGTGCGCCGGAGTACTCCCCGGCCAACCCGGCGCTCCCGGCTCACCGGGGGAGCACCACCAGGTAGGCGGCGGGTTCGCGGTCGCCGGACGCCGTCAGGGCGGTCCGGACGACCGCGGCCTGCTGCTCGGGCCAGTCGCGGAGCTTGCGCGGGGTGATGTGGATGACGGTCACCCCGAGCCGCTCCAGGGTCTCGCGCTTGCGCACGGCCTCCGACCACTGCTCGTCCTCGCCCTGCCGGGGGGCGCGGGTGTCGATCTCCACGGCCACCGCCTGCTCCGGCCAGTACGCGTCGACCCCGCCGAGGTGCGGGCCACCGGGCACGCGCAGGTCCACGTTCCAGACCGGCTCGGGCAGTTCGAAGCCCCGTACGAGCCGGTAGAGGCGGTCCTCGGCGATGGCCCGGCCCTCCGCGAGCAGGGACTCGACCGCGTCCACGACGTGTGACCGGTTCAGCAGCCGGGCCACCGTCAACTCCCGGACGATAGCGGCCGGTTCGCAGTGCCCGCCGCGGACCGCCTCGCTGAGCAGCCGGCGTACGCTCCCGGCGTCGGAGAGCTGCGAGACGGCGTCGGCGACCGCCCGCGCCACCGGGGCCACGGGCAGGCCCGTCACCTCCTGCGGCAGGGGAGGGGTGTGCGACCGGACGATGCGCACGCCGCCGACGGAGCGCAGCCGGCGGGTGTGCGGGACCAGGACGTCGATCTGCGCGAGGCCGAGCAGGGCGGGCGCGGAGCTGAAGCGGTACAGAGCCAGGGCCGCCAGCCCGGTGATCATGACCTCGCCGCCGCGGCGGCCCGCGTACAGCAGGGCGGCGTGCAGCCGCTCCTCGCTGGTGGCCGCGCCCGGGTGGAGGAGGAACACCCCCGGCAGGATCTCCTGCCAGGGCCGCCCCGCGGCGTCGGAGGCGGTGACGCCGTGCTCGCGCAGCTGCGCCAGGGTCATCACCCGGGGGCGGTTGGCGGTGAGGTGGGCGAGGGGGAGGGGTGCGTTGTGGTTCATGCCGCGGAGATTCCCGCCCGCCCCGGCCCCGCTAACCCCTGTTACGGTCTCGTCGACAAATCCGGACAAGCTGGGGCTAAAGTACGGACGTTCGAGGGCCGATACCGCCGTTCGCCTCTGCCTTCCGCCTCCCCCGTTCGCCTCCTGCGGGGCCGCACTGCGGCCCCGCAGGGAAGCGGGCGGCACCAGGACTCCGTCAGGCGCCCGCCGCCGCGTCGCACGCCTGGGCGCGAAGGGCCCGGGCCAGGTCGTCGCGGGCCTCCAGCACCAGGCGGCGCAGGGCCGGGGCGGCCGAGGCGTGGGCCGCCAGCCAGGCGTCCGTGGCCTCCAGCGTGGCCCGGTCGTCCTGCAGCGCCGGGTACAGCCCGCGCACCACGTGCATGCCGATCTGGATCGAACGCTCCGCCCAGATCCGCTCGATCACCTCGAAATAGCGCTCCGTGTACGGGGCCAGCAGGGCCCGCTGCGAAGACTGCTGCATCCCCGCGATCGTCGCCTCCACCAGTGCGTTCGACAGCGCGTCCGACTCGACCACCGCCGCCCACGCCTGGTCCTTGACCGCCGCCGAGGGGCGCGCCGCCAGGCACCGCACCTGGTGGCGCTTGCCCGAGGCCGTGTCGTCCCGCGCCAGTTCCGCCGTCAGCACCGACTCGTCGACCGCGCCGTGCGCGGCCAGCGGCAGCAGGAAGTCCCAGCGCAGTTCCTGGTCCACTTCCAGCCCGTCGATCCGCGCCGAGCCGTCCAGCAGCCCCAGCAGCAGCTGGAAGTCGCCCTCCGTCGCCGCGGCCGCCGCGAAGAAGCGGGCCCAGGTCAGCTGGTGCTCCGAGCCCGGCTCCGCCCTGCGCAGCTCCTGCAGCGCGCCCGCCGCCAGCGCCTTGCCGCCCTGCTCGCGCCACCCGGGCGCCGCGTAGTGGGTGACCGCGGTCAGCGCCTGCGCGTGCAGCATCTGCAGCACGCCCACGTCGCTCTCGCGGCCCGCGTGGGCGAGCAGGAAGGAGACGAAGTCGCGCGCCGGCATCAGCCCGTCCCGCGTCAGGTTCCACAGCGCCGACCAGCACAGCGCCCGCGCCAGCGGGTCCGTGAGCTCGCCCAGGTGCGCGCGCAGCGTCTCCAGCGAGGCCTCGTCGAAGCGGATCTTGCAGTAGGTGAGGTCCTCGTCGTTGACCAGCACCAGGTCGGGCCGTTCCTGTCCGGCCAGTTCCGCCACGACCGTCCGTACGCCGGCCACGTCCGCCTCGGCCCGCGCGTAGCGCACCAGCGCGCCGGACTCCCGCCGGTACAGGCCGACCGCCACCCGGTGCGGGCGGAGCTCCTCGCCGTCCTGGACGACCGCCAGCTCGGTCACCCGGCCGCCCGCGTCGTACGTCACCACCGGCGTCAGCACGTTCACGCCGGCCGTCTGCAGCCAGGCCCGCGACCACTCGGCCATGTCCCGCCCGGATACCTCCCCGAGGACCGACAGCAGGTCGTCCAGCGTCGTGTTCCCGTACGCGTTGGCCTTGAAGTAGCGCCGCGCGCCCTCCAGGAAGGCGTCCCGGCCCACGTACGCGACGAGCTGCTTGAGCACCGCCGCGCCCTTGGCGTAGGTGATCCCGTCGAAGTTCAGCTTGGCGTCCTCCAGGTCACGGATGTCGGCCGTGATCGGGTGCGTGGACGGCAGCTGGTCGGCCCGGTAGGCCCAGGCCTTGCGGCTGTTGGCGAAGGTCACCCACGCCTGGTCGAAGCGGGTCGCCTCCACCTGCGAGAAGGAGCCCATGAAGTCCGCGAAGGACTCCTTCAGCCACAGGTCGTCCCACCACTTCATGGTGACGAGGTCGCCGAACCACATGTGGGCCATCTCGTGGAGGATCGTGTTGCAGCGCCGCTCGTACGCCGCCCGTGTCACCTTCCCCCGGAAGATGTACTCCTCGCGGAAGGTCACCATCCCCGGGTTCTCCATCGCGCCGAGGTTGTACTCGGGCACGAACGCCTGGTCGTACTTGCCGAAGGGGTACGGGTAGTCGAAGTGCTCGTGGAAGAAGTCGAAGCCCTGCTTGGTGACCAGGAAGACGTCGTCCGCGTCGAAGTGCTTGGCCAGCCCCTTGCGGCACATCGCGCCCAGCGGGATCACCAGGTCCCCGCGCCGGTAGGTGTCGGTCACGTAGTGGTAGGGGCCGGCCACCACGCAGGTGATGTACGTCGAGATCGGCGCGGTCTCGGCGAACCGCCAGACCCCGCCCTCCCGGGACTCCTCCGCGCCGTTGCTCCACACCTGCCAGCCCTCCGGCGCGGTCACCTCGAAGCGGTAGGGCGCCTTCAGGTCGGGCTGCTCGAAGTTCGCGTACACCCGCCGGGCGTCCGCGGGCTCGTACTGCGTGTAGAGGTAGACCTCGCCGTCCTCCGGGTCAACGAACCGGTGCAGACCTTCACCCGTACGGCTGTACGCGCAGTTGGCGTCCACCACCAGGACGTTCTCGGAGGCCAGTCCCTCCAGGGCGATCCGCGCCCCGTCGAAGACCGCGGCCGGGTCCAGCTCGCGGCCGTTGAGGACGACGGAGTTGACGGAGGGGGCGATCAGGTCCGCGAAGGTGGCGGAGCCGGGGGCGGCGGCCCGGAAGCGGATCGTCGTCACCGAGCGGAAGGTCCGCGGGTCCTCGGCCGGTTCGGCCTCGTCCACGGCGGACCTCAGGTCGAGGACCACGTCGTACCCGTCGACGGACAACAGCTCCGCCCGCTCGCGGGCCTCGTCACGGGACAGATTCTCTCCGGGCACGTGCACTCCTTCGTGCGTGTTCGCTATACCTGATCGAATCCTCCCACGGGGGAATGCGCACGCCCCCGGCCTGGTTGGCGAGGGTGAACACGACCTGTGATGCCCTTATGCGATTCGAGGAGAGCCATGCCCGACACCCAGGTGCGAGAGAAGACCCCGGTCGACTTCTGGTTCGACCCGCTCTGCCCCTGGGCCTGGATGACCTCCCGCTGGATGCTGGAGGTCGAGAAGGTCCGTGACGTCGAGGTCCGCTGGCACGTGATGAGCCTCGCCGTACTGAACGAGAACAAGCTCGACGAGCTGCCCGAGCGCTACCGCGAACTGCTCGGCCCCAAGGGCTGGGCTCCGGTGCGCGTCGTGATCGCCGCCCAGCAGAAGCACGGTGACGAGGTCACGGGCAAGCTCTACACCGCGCTCGGCACCCGCATCCACAACCAGGACCTCGGCAACACCCGCGAGGTCATCGCCGCCGCGCTGGAGGAGGTCGGCCTCCCGGCGGAGCTGCTCGCCTACGCCGACTCCGACGAGTACGACGAGGTGCTGCGCAAGTCGCACAACAACGGCATCGACCGCGTCGGCCAGGAGGTCGGCACCCCGGTGATCTCCGTGCCGGGTGCCGACGGCTCCGATGTGGCCTTCTTCGGTCCGGTCGTCACGCCCACCCCGCGGGGTGAGGCCGCCGCCCGGCTGTGGGACGGCACCCTGCTCGTCGCCTCCACCCCCGGCTTCTACGAGATCAAGCGCAGCCGGACCCAGGGTCCGATCTTCGAGTAGCAGTCCCGCGCAGCCCCGCGCAGACACAGGAGACCCCCGCGATTCACGTCATCGCGGGGGTCTCCTGCTGTACACGTCCGCCGGCGAAAGGTGAGAAGACGATCACGAGGCGGACGGGCCGGGGTGGTGATCAGCCCGTGACGGGGATCAGCCCTTGGCGGGGATCAGCAGCGGGGTGTTCGCCTTGGCGTCGGCGTAGCGGCGGGCCACGTCCTGCCAGTTGACGACGTTCCACATCGCCTCGATGAAGTCCACCTTCTGGTTCTTGTACTGGAGGTAGAAGGCGTGCTCCCAGGCGTCGAAGACCAGGATCGGGGTGCTGGCGGCGCCCACGTTGCCCTGGTGGTCGTAGATCTGCTCGACGATCAGGCGCCCGCTGACCGGCTCGTAGGCGAGCACGCCCCAACCGGAGCCCTGGGTGGCGGAGGAGGCGAAGGTCAGCTGCTTCTTGAACTTCGCGAAGGAGCCGAACGACTCGGTGATCGCGTCGGCCAGCTCGCCGAGGCCGTCCGCCGCCGTCGGCTCGCCGCCGCCCTCGCCCGTCTTCGGGCTGGCCATGTTGTGCCAGTAGATGCTGTGCAGGATGTGGCCGGAGAGGTGGAAGGCGAGGTTCTTCTCCAGACCGTTCAGCGCGGCCCAGTTCTCCTTGTCGCGCGCCTCCTCCAGCTGCTCCAGCGTGGAGTTGGCGCCCGCGACGTAGGCCGCGTGGTGCTTGTCGTGGTGCAGCTCGATGATCTGCGGGTTGATCACCGGCTCCAGCGCCGCGTAGTCGTACGGAAGCTCGGGAAGCGTGTAGATGGCCATGCGTGTATCCGGTCCCCTCGGCGTGCCACTTCTTATTGCAAGTTATGCGCAACTGCACGCTAGCAGCATCTATTCCACTCAACGCATAAGGCTCGCCTCACCGGAACGCCGACGGCCCCGTGCATCCGCACGGGGCCGTCCTCGGTCTCACGGCGGGTCAGCTGCCGGCCGCCTCCCGGCGCTGCACGGCGTAGCCGGTCGCCGCCAGGGCGAGGGTCAGTCCGCCGGTGAAGACCACCTGGACCCGCGTGTCCTCGCCCAGGGCCATCAGCACCAGCACGCCGGCGACCCCGACGAGCGTCGCCCACGTCAGGTACGGGAAGCCCCACATCCGCACGGCGAGCTGTCCGGGCGCCTCACGCTCCAGGCGCCGCCGCAGCACGAACTGCGACACGGCGATGAAGCCCCAGACGACGAGGACGACCCCGCCGACCATGTTCAACAGCCAGGCGAAGAGGGTGTCGGGGTACCAGTACGACAGCAGCACGGTCGTGAAGCCGAAACCACAGGAGGCCAGCACCGCACGGCGCGGCACCCGGCCGCTGACCTTGCCCAGCGCCTTCGGGCCCTGGCCGCGGGACACCAGCGAGTGGGCCATCCGCGAGGAGCCGTAGATGTTCGCGTTCATCGCGGACAGCAGGGCGATCAGGATGACCACGTTCATGACCTCCCCCGCCGCCGGGATGCCCAGGTGGTCGCGGGTCGCCGCGTACGGGCCGTCCTCGGCCACCGCCGGGTCGTTCCACGGCAGCAGTGTCACGATGAGCAGCATCGAGCCGACGTAGACCACCGCGATCCGCCACATGGTGGTCTTCACGGCCCGGGCCACGCCCTTGACGGGGTCGTCGGACTCGGCCGCCGCGATGGTCACCGTCTCCAGGCCGCCGTACGCGACGACGGAGGCGAGCACGCCGACCAGCAGGCCGTCCACCCCGTGGGGCAGGAAGCCGCCGTCGTGGACCAGGTTCGCGGCGCCGGGGGAGGAGGTGCCGGGCAGCAGGCCCAGCACGGCCAGCACGCCCAGGCCCAGGAACAGCGCAATGGCGCCGATCTTGAGCGTGGCGAACCAGAATTCGAACTCGCCGAAGTGCGAGACCGCCGCCAGATTGGTCCCGCAGAACAAGGCCATGAAGGCCAGCACCCACATCCAGGACGGGGTGCCGGGGAACCAGCCGGTCATGATGTGCGCCGCACCGATCGCCTCGATGGCCACGCCCACGCACAGCAGCGTCCAGAACATCCAGCCGGCCGTGAACCCCGCCCACGGCCCGATCGCCCGCTCGGCGTGCACGGAGAAGGAGCCGGAGGCGGGGTTCGCCGCGGACATCTCGCCGAGCATCCGCATCACGCACATCACGAGCAGCCCCGACACGGCGTAGGCGAGGACGATCGAGGGCCCCGCGGCGGCGATGCCGGCGCCGGAGCCGACGAAGAGCCCGGCGCCGATCACCCCGCCGAGGGCGATCATCGAGAGGTGCCGCTGCTTGAGGCCGTTGCCGAGGGACGATCCGGAGGCGCCCGCGGGCGGCGCGCCCGGGGTGCGGGGAGGGGTGACGGTGGTCTGGCTCATGAGGGTGCGTGCCTGTCCGGTGTGCGGGTGGACGGGGTGAAGTGCCCCAGTCTCACCTCTGTCCGATCTTCGGATGAATGGAGTCCGCTATCCGGACAGCCGAATGACCGGCCGTGATCACCCCCGTACGCTGACGGCAGGACACGGGTGACGGGCGGCAGGAGACCGAATGGACCACGGCATACGGGAATTGGCCGCGACGGGCCGGGGCGTACTCGTCACCGGAGCCTCCCGGGGGATCGGCCGGGCCATCGCCGCGGCCTTCGCCGAGCAGGGCGACCGCGTCGCGGTGCACTGCACGGTCCGGCACGCGGACGCCGAGCGCACCCTCGCGGACCTGCCGGGCGACGGCCACGTCCTCGTCACCGGCGATCTCGGCGACCCGGCTGGGGTGGAGGCGCTCGCGGCCCGGGCCGAGGAGGCGCTCGGCGCGGTGGACGTACTCGTCAACAACGCCGCGGTGATGGTCGCGCACCCGCTGCCCACGACCTCCTACGACGCGTGGCAGGAAGCCTGGCGGCACACGGCCGCCGTGAACCTGTTCGGCCCCGCCCACCTCTCCTACTGCGTGGCCCGCCACATGATCGACGGCCGACGGGAGGGCCGCATCGTCAACATCGGCTCGCGCGGGGCCTTCCGTGGCGAGCCCGATCACCCGGCCTACGGCGCCACCAAGGCCGCCCTGCACGCACTCGGCCAGTCGCTCGCCGTCTCCCTGGCGCCGCACGGCATCGCAGTGGCCTCCGTGGCACCCGGCTTCGTGGCCACCGAACGGGTCGCCGGGCGGCTCGACGGCGAGGAGGGCGAGCGGATCCGGGCGCAGAGCCCCTTCGGCCGCGTCGGCACCCCGCAGGAGGTGGCCGCCGCCGTGCTCCACCTGGCCTCGCCCGCCGCGCGCTGGAGCTCGGGTGCGGTCCTCGACGTCAACGGCGCCTCTTACCTGCGCACCTGATGCGCGAAGCCCCCTTGATTCGCCGGGTGCACGGGGGGCTTCGCGGAGGCGGGGAGACGGCTCAGGACTTCGCCGCGCGCAGCTCCCGTACCCACGCCACCACCAGCACCACGGCCGCCGCTCCCGAGGACCACAGCAGCTGCGGCCGCGCCGAGTCGTCGAACAGCATCAGGACGAACACCGCGCCCATGCCGAGCAGCGCAGCCCACGTCAGGTACGGGAAGCACCACATCCGCAGCGTCAGCCGCTCCGGCATGTCCCGCTCCAACCGCCCGCGCAGCCTCAGCTGGGACACCGCGATCAGCGCCCACACGAACAGCAGCACCGCGCCGACGGCGTTCAGCATGTAGAGGAAGACCGTGTCCGGCCACAGCAGGTTCAGCACCACCGACACGAACCCGAAGGCCACCGAGGCGAACACGGCCCGGCGCGGCACCCCGCCGCCCGACACCTTCAGCAGCGCCTTGGGCGCCTCACCCCGCTCGGCCAGCGAGAACACCATGCGCGAGGACCCGTACAGATTGGCGTTCAGCGCCGACAGCAGCGCCACGAAGACCACGATGTTCATGATCTGGCCGGCCGCCGGGATGCCGATGGAGTCGAGCACCGCGACGTACGGGCTCTGACCCGGCTTCAGCGAGTCCCACGGCAGCAGGGTCACGATGACGACCATCGAGCCGACGTAGAAGAACAGGATCCGCCACACGGCGCTGCGCACGGCGCGGGCCACCGAGCGCGCCGGGTCGTCCGACTCGGCGGCCGCGATGGTGACGACCTCCAGGCCGCCGAAGGCGAAGACGACGGCGAGCATGCCCGCGATGACACCCCCGGCGCCCTTCGGGAAGAAGCCGCCGTGCCCGCTCAGGTTGGCCGCGCCGACGGGATCGCCAGAGAAATCGGACGCAGCGGGGAGCAGGCCGAAGACCGCGAGGGTGCCGAGGATCAGGAAGAGCACGATGGCGCCGACCTTGAGGGCGGCGAACCAGAACTCGAATTCGCCGAAGTTCTTCACGGCGGCCAGGTTGCTCACGGTGAAGACCACCATGAAGACCAGCACCCAGACCCACTGGTCCACCGACGGCAGCCAGCCGTTCGCGATCTTCGCGGCGCCGGTCGCCTCCACGGCGAGCACCACGACCAGCAGGAACCAGTACAGCCAGCCCGCCGAGAAACCGGCCCAGCGGCCCAGCGCCCGCTCCGCGTACACGGAGAAGGAACCGGACGCGGGCATCGCGGCGGACATCTCCCCGAGCATCCGCATGACCAGCATGGCGAGCGCGCCCGCCAGCAGGTACGAGCAGATGATCGCGGGGCCGGCGATGCCGATGCCCGCTCCGGAGCCGACGAACAGCCCCGCGCCGATCACGCCGCCCAGGCCCAGCATGGTCAGGTGGCGCTGCTTGAGGCTGTGGCTCAGAGGTTCCGCGGGCAGGTCCTGCCCGGTCGCAGGGGTGTCGGACAAGCGGTCGCGCATGAGTGGATGCTCGTGTCTCTCGTGCTCGATGCGGCGGTGGGGGCTCCGCAGTGCGGGTGCCTCCGGCAGTCGTGGCCGGGGGATTGGCGGGAACCTACAGTCTCGCCGGGCGGAGCCCGTCCGCGCAAAACGGACGTGCGGTTGGATCTGGCTCGTGATGCGTATCACTACAACTCGGGTGTGAACCCGGCTCTTTGTGCACTCCCCACCAAACCGGGGAGTAGGGCTTTGTCCCGGGCGGCGGTGGGGCGGCGGCGGACCGCGCACTAGCGTCGGTGATCGTCCCGTCCCCCTCAACCCGCGGAGCCCTTGATGAGCACTGCTTCCGTCTCCTTCCGCCCCGGCGCCGTCCTCGCGGACCTGCTGCCCGCGAGCCGGGTGCGCGACATCGCGCTCGTCGTCGGCGGAGCCGCCCTCACCGGTCTGGCCGCGCAGCTCTCCGTACCCGTTCCCGGTTCACCGGTCCCGGTCACCGGCCAGACCTTCGCCGCACTGCTCGTCGGCACGGCGCTCGGCGCCGGACGCGGCTTCCTCTCGCTGGCCCTGTACGCCCTCGTCGGCATGGCCGGCGTGCCGTGGTTCGCGAACGGCACCTCCGGCGCGGGCGGCGCCTCCTTCGGCTACGTCCTCGGCATGCTGCTCGCCGCCACCGTCGTCGGAGCCCTGGCGCGGCGCGGCGCCGACCGCTCGGTGCTGCGCACGGCGGGCACGATGGTGCTCGGCTCCGCGATCATCTACGGGGTCGGCGTGCCCTACCTCGCCCTGGCCACCGGGATGTCCTTCGGCGCGGCCGTGGCGGCGGGCCTGACCCCGTTCCTGATCGGCGACGCCCTCAAGGCCGCCCTGGCGATGGGCCTGCTGCCCGCCGCGTGGAAGCTGGCCGGCCGCAGCTGAGGCACCTGCCTGCACGGCAGCCCCGGACCGCGAGCGGCGGTCCGGGGCTGCTGTCGTACGTACGGGCGGATCCCTACGCGCGCTCGGCGGCCTTGCGGCGGACGTCGCGCACGACACCGATCACCAGCACGATGGCGGCGACCAGCAGGGACAGCATCACGGTCTCGCGGTTGTCCTTGTCGTAGACCATGTAGCCCAGGACGAAGGTGATCATCGCGGCGGTGGCCCAGGTCAGGTACGGGAAGAGCCACATCTTCACCGTCAGCTTGTCCGGCGCCTCGCGCACCAGGATCTTGCGCATCCGCAGCTGCGTCAGGCAGATCACCAGCCACACGAACAGCGCGATCGCGCCCGAGGAGTTCAGCAGGAAGCTGAAGACGGTGTCCTTGAAGGCGTAGTTGAAGTAGACGGCGACGAAGCCGAAGACCACGGAGCCGAGGATCGCGGCGGTCGGCACGCCCTTGGCGTTGACCTTGGCGAAGGCCTTCGGGGCGTCACCGCGCTCGCCCAGCGAGAACGCCATGCGGGAGGCGGTGTAGAGGCCCGAGTTCAGGCAGGACAGCACGGCCGTCAGGACGATCACGTTCATGATCTGGCCGGCGTGCGCGATGCCGATGGAGTCCAGGGCGGCGACGTACGAGCCCTTCTTGACGATCGACGCGTCGTTCCACGGCAGCAGCGTCAGCACGATGAAGATCGAGCCCAGGTAGAAGACGCCGATGCGCCAGATCACCGAGTTGGTGGCCTTGGTGACCGCGCGGCGCGGGTCCTCGGACTCACCGGCCGCCAGGGTGACGATCTCGCTGCCCATGAAGGAGAAGACGACCATCAGGACACCGGTGAGGATCGAACCCCAGCCGTTCGGCATGAAGCCGCCGGTGTCGGTCAGGTGGGCGAAGCCCGCGCCCGGGTTGTCGGAGCCCGGCAGTACGCCGAAGACGGCGAGCATGCCGATCACGACGAAGGCGCCGATGGCGACGACCTTGATGCCGGCGAACCAGAACTCGAACTCGCCGTACGAGGAGACGGAGCCGAGGTTCGTGATGGTCAGGACCGCCATCACGATCAGGGCCCAGGCCCACTGCGGGACCGCCGGGACCCAGCCCTCAAGGATCACCGCACCGGCGGTGGCCTCCACGGCCAGCACGACGACCCAGAAGAACCAGTACAGCCAGCCGATGGAGAAGCCGGCCCAGCGGCCCAGCGCACGGTCGGCGTAGGCGGAGAACGAGCCCGAGTTCGGGCTGGCGGCAGCCATCTCGCCGAGCATCCGCATCACGAAGACGACCAGCGCGCCGACGAGCGCGTAGGAGATCAGGATGGCGGGGCCGGTCTTGGCGATACCGCCGCCGGAGCCGACGAAGAGTCCGGCGCCGATGACACCGCCGATGGCGATCATGGACAGGTGGCGGTTCTTGAGACCGGCCTTGAGACCATCGGAGGGCGTGGCGTCACCGGGGTTACCGGACGGGTCGCCTGCCTTCTGAAGGGTCGTCGTGGTGCTCATGGACGAATCCTTAGGTTTCTCGGGTTACGAGTTGCGGCATTCAAACCCGAGATGAAGGCGGGCGGAAGACCTCAATCCGGATCGTTGCGGAGGACGAAGGTCCGTGACCTTGGTCCCACGGTGTCTCATCTGCGCTCTTTGGGTTTACTTGAGCTTTAGAAGTGACTTACGCGACACCCGCTGAGGGTCGGCGGAGCCGCTCGTGCCACACTCGTCCCATGCGCGTGTACCTCGGATCCGACCATGCCGGCTTTGAGCTCAAGAACCACCTCGTGGACTGGCTCAAGAACAACGGCCACGAGCCCGTCGACTGCGGGCCCCACATCTACGACGCCGTCGACGACTACCCGCCGTTCTGCCTGCGCGCCGCGGAGAAGACCGCCGCGGACGCCGACAGCCTCGGCATCGTGATCGGCGGCTCCGGCAACGGCGAGCAGATCGCCGCGAACAAGGTCAAGGGCGTGCGCGCCATCCTGGCCTGGAGCGTCGAGACCGCGAAGCTCGGCCGTGAGCACAACAACGCCAACGTGATCTCCGTCGGCGGCCGGATGCACACCCAGGACGAGGCCGTCGCCTTCATCGAGGCCTTCCTGGCGACCCCGTACTCCGGCGAGGAGCGCCACACCCGCCGCATCGACATGCTCTCGGCCTACGAGCAGACCGGCGAGCTCCCCCCGATCCCGGCCCACCACCCGCAGGACCAGTAGGACACGCCCGTGCCGCCGGGCCCGCGGGCCCGGCGGCACGGGACGGGCCCGCTTCGAGGACATCCGAGGAGAACAGCCGTGCCCGAGGGGCATACGATCCACCGCCTGGCGCAGGACCACCGCGACCGGTTCGCGGGCCGGGAGGTACGGGTCAGCAGCCCCCAGGGCCGCTTCGCCGAGAGCGCGGCGCTGCTCGACGGCCGTGTCCTCGACGGGGTGGACGCGCACGGCAAGCACCTCTTCCTCGGCTTCCAGGGCGGCGGCTGGGTCCACATCCACCTGGGCCTGTTCGGCAAGTACGCCATCGGCGCGGCCCCCGCACCGCCGCCCACCGACACCGTCCGCCTGCGCATCGCCCACGAAGGCCACTACTCCGACCTGCGGGGTCCGACCACCTGCGCCCTGATCACGGACGGCGAGAAGCAGGCGATAAGCGACCGGCTCGGCCCCGACCCGCTCAGGAAGGGCGACGACCCGGACCGCGCCTGGGAGCGGATCTCCCGCTCCCGCACCACCGTCGCCGCGTTGCTCATGGACCAGAAGATCGTCGCCGGCGTCGGCAACGTCTACCGCGCCGAGGTCCTCTTCCGGCACGGCATCGACCCGTACCGCCTCGGCAAGGACCTCACCCGCGGCGAGTGGGATGCCATGTGGCGCGACCTGGCCGCCCTGATGCGCGAGGGCGTGCGGAACAACCGGATCGACACCGTCCGTGACGAGCACCTGCCCGAGGCCATGGGCCGCCCGCCCCGCGTCGACGACCACGGCGGCGAGGTGTACGTCTACCGCCGGGCGAAGATGCCCTGCCACATCTGCGGGGGAGAGATCCGCACCGCCGGCCTGGCCGCCCGCAACCTCTTCTGGTGCCCCACCTGCCAGGCGCGGTAGGACAGCCGCCCGGCACGCTGTTCGACGCGCCTGTGTTCGAGGGTGATCTCAGGTGCATCTCGGCTGAGGGGTCCCGCTGCGCGCGCACGGGCAGGATGGATAGGGTCCCGATGCAATGGCCGGAGCACGCGTGGAGACGCTCACGGCCCGGGCCCGCATGCTGTCGGCCCGGGTCCGCACCAGCCTGCGCAAATCCGCCGTCGACTATTTCCGCGGCGACGCCTCCGACTGGCTCGCGTTCGGCGGGCTGCTCCTGACCATTCCCGCGATCGCCTGCGGCACGCTGATGCTCCCGGTCTGGTTCTCGCCCTCCGCCCTCGTCCTGCCGATCGTCGCCGGCGGCCTGCTGCTGCGGCCCGCGAGCCTGCTCGGGCTGTACGCGGCCTCCGCCGCCGCCCTGATCGTCGAAGCCCTGGTCCTCGGCCCGTACACCCAGGGCCCGGCCCGGGTCACCCCCGGCACCGTCCTGGTCGTCGCCGCCTGCGGGTTCTTCGGGCTGGTGATCGCCCAGTTCCGCAGCCGCGTCGGCGTGCCCTGGCGCCGCGGCGGCACCATGCTGTTCGACCTGCGCGAACGCATCCGGGTCCAGAGCAAGCTGCCCGCCCTGCCGCGCGGCTGGCACCGCGAGATGGCCCTGCGCCCGGCCGGGGGCCAGTCCTTCTCCGGGGACTTCGTCGTGGCCGCCCGCACCAACGGCGGCCGGACGCTGGAGGTGGTGCTGACCGACGTCTCCGGCAAGGGGATGGAGGCCGGCTCGCGGGCCCTGCTGCTGTCCGGTGCCTTCGGCGGGCTGCTCGGCGCGCTGCCCCCGGAGGGCTTCCTGCCCGCCGCCAACGGCTACCTGCTCCGCCAGGACTGGGACGAGGGCTTCGCCACCTCCATCCACCTGGTCCTCGACCTGGAGACCGGCGACTACGAACTGCTCTCCGCCGGGCACCTGCCCGCCCTCCAGCTCTCCGCCGGAACCGGCCGCTGGCAGGAGGTGTCCGGCGAGGGCCCGCTCCTCGGCGTCTACGACGGGGCCGCCTTCGAACCGGCCCGCGGCAACCTGCGCCGCGGGGACGTCCTGATGCTGTTCACCGACGGACTCGTCGAGACCGCCGACCGCGACATCGCCGAGGGCATCGACCGCCTCACCGGCGAAGCCGACCGCTACGTGGCCGCCGGCTGGGAGGGCGCCGCCTGGCACCTGATCGAAAAGGTGGCCAAGGACGTCAACGACGACCGGGCCCTCCTCCTGCTCCGCCGCTCGCCCTGACCGCCCCGACCGCTGGCCGGGGCCGACGCGCAGCGGGGCTCGGGGGCCGACGCCCGGCGGGGCTCAGCGCGCGATGCTCGTCCAGGGGCCGATGCCGAGCTTCCCGGTGTTCCCCAGATCGACGGAGTGGGCGAGTTCCAGCGCCACCCGGGGCGCGCCGGGGCGGGGCGTGACCTCCAGTACCCAGCCCTCGGCGGCCGGGCGGGTCGTATCGGTGACCAGGTTCCGCCACACCAGCCCCACCGAGGCGGTCTGCCCCGGCTCCACCGTCACCGGGCGCGGCGGCTCGTCCATCGCGGGGGCGCCCGTGGTGATGCCGCTCGACCCGTGCCCGACGGTCACCTCGACGGGCCTGCGCGCCTTGTCCAGCAGCCGGATCTCCGGATAGCCCTCCAGCGCGTACGGCTGCGTACCGCAGTTCACCAGCTGTACGTCCGCGACCCGCAGCCCCATGGCGGCATCGCCGGCCCCCTCGCGCAGCCGCACCCCGCCCTCGGGGCACGGCCCGTCCGGGGCGGGCGCGCTCCGCGGGGCGCTGCCGTACGGCGACTCCGGCCGCACCGGCCCCGGAGTCCCTGCGGAGCCCGTCCCGGCCGTGGGCCCCGGCGCGGCCCTCGGCGGCGGCGGGGCGTCGCACCCCGCCAGGAGTCCGGCCGCCAGGGCCCCACCGACCACACCCGCCACCCACCGCATCCTGTTCATCCCCCGACCCTACGGCGCCCCTCCGGCCCCAGCGGCCCTGCCCGGCCCGGGACTTGGGCCGCCGACGCCGACGCCGACGCCGACGCCGACGCGACGCCGGCGCGGGCGAGGGGCGGAGCCGTGCGGGTGGCGCCGTGCGGGTGGTGGCGGGCCACTTGGGCCGGATTGGCCCGTCCCCGGGCGGCGGCCCGCTCCTACCGTTCCCCCATGCACCCCGCCCTCGCCGCCGACCTCGCCCGCCTCCCCGAGCTGCTCGCCGCCACCCACCGCACCGCCGCCGAGACCCTCGCGACCCTGGACGCGCGTCCGGTCGTACCCCCCGCGGATCCGGAGGGGCCGGAAGGGTCGGAGCCCCACCACGAGCCCCTCCCCGACCGCCCCGCCGGCGCGGAAGGGGCTCTCGCCGCCTTCCAACACCGCTGGGCCCCCCGCCTGTCGGCCTCCGCCGGCCCCCGCTACCTCGGCTTCGTCACCGGCGGCGCCACCCCCGCCGCCCTCGCCGGCGACTGGCTGACCGCCGTCCACGACCAGAACTCCAACTCCGCCCTCGACGGCGCCGGCCAGGCCCTCGAACGCGAGACCGTCGGCTGGCTCCGCGAGCTCTTCCACCTCGGCCCCGCCCACACCGGCACCTTCGTCAGCGGCGCCACCATGTCCAACACCACCGGCCTCGCCATCGCCCGCGAATGGCTCGGCGAACGCCTCGGCGTCTCCCCGGCCGAGGACGGCGCAGCAGCGCTCGGCCCGGTCCGGGTCCTCTCCGGCGCCCCGCACTCCTCCATCGCCAAGGCGCTCTCCGTCCTCGGTCTCGGCCGCAGCTCCCTCGTGGCCGTCCCGACCCTCCCCGGCCGCGAGGCCGTGGACCCGGCCGCCCTCGACCGGGCGCTGGCCGACACCCCCGGCCCCGCCGTGGTCGTGGCCAACGCGGGCACCGTCAACACCGTCGACTTCGACGACCTCCGCGCCGTCGCCGCCCTCAAGGAGCACCACGACTTCTGGCTGCACACCGACGCCGCCTTCGGCGCCTTCGCCGCACTCTCCCCGGCCCGGGCCCACCTCGCCGCCGGCCTCGACGCCTCCGACTCCCTCTGCATCGACCTGCACAAATGGCTGAACGTCCCGTACGACAGCGCCGTCCAGTTCACCCGCCGCCGCGACCTGCAGGCCCGCGTCTTCCAGAACGCCGCCGCCTACCTCGGCCCCCTCGGCGACCACCCCGACCTGGTCCACCTCACCCCCGAGAACTCCCACCGGCTGCGCGCCCTCGCCGCCTGGTTCACGCTGCGCGCCTACGGCCGCGAAGGCCATCGGGAGATCGTCGAACGCGACATCGCCTGCGCCGAGGCCCTCGGCGCAGCCCTCGACCGGGACCCCGCCTTCCGCCTGCTCGCCCCGGTCCGCCTGAACGTCGTCTGCTTCACCCTCGCCGCGGAACCCACCCCGGATCGCCTCACGGCCATCCGCGAGGCGATCCGGTCGGAGGTCTTCGTCACCCCCACCGTCTACGCGGGAACCCCCGCCCTGCGCGCCGCGTTCTCCAACTGGCGCACCACGCAGTCCGATGTGCGCCGGGCCGCCGAGGCCCTGCGTACGGCAGCAAGGGAGATCGCATGACGAGCCGGCCCCTGACCCTCCTGGAGGTCGAAGCCCTGGCCCGCGCCGCGCACGAGGGCCAGACCGACAAGGCCGGCCGACCGTACGCGGAGCACCTGGCGGCCGTGGCCGAGGGCGTCCGCGCCCGGGGCGGCAGCCCCGACCAGCAGGCGGCGGCCTGGCTGCACGACGCCGTGGAGGACGACGCCCTGTCCCGGGAGTGGCTGGACTCCGCCCCTCTCCCGCAGCCGGTGAAGGACATGGTCCTCGCGGTCACCAAGCGCCCGGGTGAACCGCTGGAGGAGTACACGGCCCGGATCCTCGCCACCCCCGGCGCCCTCCTGGTCAAGGAGGCCGACCTCGCGCACAACGCGGATCCGGCGCGGCTCGCCGTACTGGACGGCCCCACGCGCGAGCGGCTGTCCGCGAAGTACGCGTATGTCCGCTCTCTGCTCGGCCTCACCACCCCGTGACCCGCGCCGCCTTCCCGAAATATGTCCCGCGCACGCCCCGTTGGCGCGAAAGAGCCGACGCGGTTTGGCCACGGGGCGGATAGCCGGGCCCTGTTGGTGGGAGGATGGTCCCTAGGGGAGCGTGCGTGGCCGTGCGCCCCGGCCGACCAGGGGACGACCGAAGGTGTGATCAGTAGTGGCCATTTCGCTGTCAGTGGTGGTTCTGTTGTTGGTCATCCTGGTCGTGCTCGTCCGCGGCGGCCACCTCAAGACCGGACCTGCGATCGTCGCGGTCCTCTTCGGCTTCTTCCTGGCGTCCAGCTCCATCGCCCCGGACGTCAACCGCTTCCTCAACTCCCTGGCGGACACCATCGCAGGCATCAAGCTCTAGCGACGGGGCCGGAGCCCGGCCCATGCCGTACGGGGCGTCACGCTTTCGAGGGACCGCCGCGAGATGCCATGGGGCAAACCGGACTATAGGCTTGAATCGGCATCAGCATGGCAGAACGGACCGAGACCGTCCCTCGGCGTCCGGGCGGCCGCTGCCCGGGGACCGGAGCCGTCACGCCTGACCGGCCGCCCCGTCAGCGTCCAAGGCAGGTTGAATGATGAACCGGACACGTCGTCTTGCAGCACTCACGCTCTTGGTGGCCCCCGCTCTCGCGGTGGGCCCTGCCCTTGCCGCGCACGCCTCGGCCACCGCCGCCCCCGGCGCCGTGACCGGCGCGGCGTGCAAGGTCGAGAAGGATTCGGTCGGCAAATACCACCTGTGGGGTCTGGGATTCCCCGCCGGCACGAAGGTGACCTACTCGGGATCCACCGCCGGCTCGGTCCCCGTCGACAAGTCGGGAAGGTTCGACCTCGGCGGTCTCAGCGGGGGCAAGTACGTCGTCAAGACGGCCGACGGCAAGACCGCGGTCACCTGCACCACGGTCCAGCACTGAGGCGCGCCCGGCGGCGGCACACCGCCCGCCCCGGCTCCCCCTGCTCCGGAACGACGATGGGCCAGGTCGAGGAAACATCCTCTGACCTGGCCCATCGTCGTTCAGAGCGGGCGACGGGAATCGAACCCGCGTAGCTAGTTTGGAAGACTAGGGCTCTACCATTGAGCTACGCCCGCATGACGTGCGCCGCAGGTCCGGGGACCGCGGCACGGACAGCATCCTAGCGGGTCGGGACGGGGGAGTGCACACCGCTTTTCGCCCCGGCAGGGTCGTGGCGCGGGGGCGGGCCGGGAAACCCCGCGCATCAGAGGGTCTCCGGGCATGTACCCTACGTGTCGCACCGACGGGGTGTGGCGCAGCTTGGTAGCGCGTCCGCTTTGGGAGCGGAAGGTCGTCGGTTCGAATCCGGCCACCCCGACCACCAGCAACACCGGCACCATTGGTACCGCCGTCCACGGTGATCGCGTTGTGGGCTGATTGCCGCTTGCGGTTACTATGCAAGCTGCGTGCCCGTGTGTCTGATGCCGGGCCGAATCCGCTGAACCGCTGAATCGCAGCGACAGCAGAGACCCCCAGCAGTCAGCCACAAGGAGACCGAACCGTGAAGAGCGCCGTGGAGACCCTGAACCCGACCCGGGTTCGGCTCACTGTTGAGGTGCCCTTCGAGGAGCTCAAGGACAGCCTCGACGCGGCCTACAAGAAGATCAACCAGCAGGTCACGGTGAAGGGCTTCCGCAAGGGCAAGATCCCGGCCCGTGTCATCGACCAGCGCTTCGGCCGCGGTGCGGTGCTGGAGGAGGCCGTCAACGACGCGCTCCCGAAGTTCTACACCGAGGCCGTCAACGAGGCCGACCTGAACCCGCTGGGCCAGCCCGAGGTCGACATCACGGAGCTGAAGGACGGCGAGCTGCTGGCCTTCACCGCCGAGGTGGACGTCCGCCCCGAGATCGAGATCCCGGACTACTCCGGCATCGAGGTCGAGGTCGACGCGGTCGAGGTCTCCGACGAGGACGTCGAGAAGTCGGTCGAGCAGCTGCGCGGCCGCTTCGCGTCCACCAAGGACGTCGAGCGCGCCGCCCAGGACGGCGACGTCGTCACCATCGACCTGGAGGCCAAGGTCGAGGGCGAGGTGCTGCCGGACGGTGTCGCCTCCGACGTCTCGTACACCATCGGCTCGGGCGAGCTCCTCGACGGCATCGACGAGGCCGTCAAGGGCCTGGAGGCCGGTGGCGAGGCCACCTTCACCTCCCAGCTGAAGGGCGGCTCCGCCGAGGGCAAGGACGCCGAGGTCACCGTCAAGGTCACCAAGGTCTCCGCCCGCGAGCTGCCGGAGCTGGACGACGAGTTCGCGCAGATGGCGAGCGAGTTCGACACCCTTGAGGACCTGAAGGCGGACAGCCGCAAGCGCCTTGAGAACATGAAGCAGTACGACCAGGCCACGCAGGCCCAGGAGCGCGTCCTGGAGAAGCTGCTGGAGCTCGTCGAGGTGCCGATCCCCGAGAAGCTGCTTGAGGACGAGGTCAACACCCGCAAGCACAACCTGGAGCACCACCAGCTCGGCCAGATGGGTCTGACCCTGGAGAAGTACCTGGAGTTCCAGGGCAAGACGGTCGAGGAGTTCGAGGCCGAGACCAAGGAGCAGGCGGTCAAGGGCATCAAGACCCAGTTCGTCCTCGACGCGCTGGTCAACAAGGAGAAGCTGGGCGTCAACCAGGAGGAGCTCACCGAGCACCTCATGCGCCGCGCCGCCTCCTCCGGCATGTCCCCCGACCAGTTCGCCCAGGCCGTCGTCGAGGGTGGCCAGGTCCCGATGCTCGTCGGCGAGGTCGCCCGCGGCAAGGCCCTCGCGGTCGTCGTCGAGGCCGCCAAGGTCACCGACACCAACGGTGAGGTCGTCGACCTGTCCGACGAGGACGAGGACGAGGCCGCCGAGCAGGCCGCCGCCGAGGGTGACGCCGAGGACGCGGCCGACGAGGCCAAGTGACACCCCGGGCGAGAGCCCGCTGAGCAGTGCCCCGGAGGGCCCGTACGCAGCCGCGTGCGGGCCCTTCCGCATGGCGCTCCGCACGGGCCCTCCGCATGGCCCGCGCGCGGCCCCGCACGGCCCTTCCGCATGCCGCTCCGCCCGGCCGCCGCACGGTCTGCGCCCGGCCTGCGCCCGGCCCCCGGAGCTTGCGCTCCGAGCGAACAGTTCGGGAAGCGGGATGGCGTTGTCCGACCTGCGCGTTAGGGTCCATGAATACGAGGGCACGGGAGTACCCGGACGCCGGCGGCCACCGCCGCCCCGACCGGTCCGCGCCCCAGAACGAGACGCTGAGACGGCATGTGGCCGTCGGAGACGAGCAGGTGGATACGTGACGAATCTGAAGCCTTACGCCGCGGGTGAGCCGTCCATCGGTGGCGGCCTCGGCGACCATGTCTACAACCGGCTGCTCGGCGAGCGCATCATCTTCCTCGGCCAGCAGGTCGACGACGACATCGCGAACAAGATCACCGCGCAGCTCCTCCTCCTGGCCGCCGAGCCGGAGAAGGACATCTACCTGTACATCAACAGCCCCGGTGGCTCCGTGACGGCGGGCATGGCGGTCTACGACACCATGCAGTACATCCCGAACGACGTCGTCACCATCGGCATGGGCATGGCGGCCTCCATGGGCCAGTTCCTGCTCACCGGCGGTGCCCCGGGCAAGCGCTTCGCGCTCCCGAACACCGACATCCTGATGCACCAGGGTTCCGCCGGCATCGGCGGCACCGCCTCGGACATCAAGATCCAGGCCCAGTACCTGCTGCGTACGAAGCAGCGCATGGCTGAGATCACCGCGCACCACTCCGGCCAGACCGTGGAGGCGATCATCCGGGACGGCGACCGCGACCGCTGGTTCACGGCGGAGGAGGCCAAGGACTACGGCCTCATCGACGAGATCATCTCGGCCGCGTCCCTGGTCCCCGGCGGCGGCGGCACCGGGGCCTGATCCCGGCCCCGGCGGCGCGTGCACTCCCGTACGACCCCGCCAGCCCGTACCAGGCAAGCCTCAGCCCGCAGAACGCCACCAGGACGGTGAACACCCAGATGCACATGAACAACCTCTCTCCCGCGAGCGGCCTCTACACCGGCGCGCCGCTGGACAACCGCTACGTCGTCCCGCGCTTCGTCGAGCGCACCTCGCAGGGCATCCGCGAGTACGACCCGTACGCGAAGCTCTTCGAGGAGCGCGTGATCTTCCTCGGCGTGCAGATCGACGACGCCTCCGCCAACGACGTCATGGCGCAGCTGCTGTGCCTGGAGTCGATGGACCCGGACCGCGACATCTCGATCTACATCAACAGCCCCGGCGGCTCCTTCACCGCGCTGACGGCCATCTACGACACGATGCAGTTCGTGAAGCCGGACATCCAGACGGTCTGCATGGGCCAGGCGGCCTCCGCCGCCGCGGTCCTGCTCGCCGCGGGCACCCCCGGCAAGCGCATGGCCCTGCCGAACGCCCGCGTGCTGATCCACCAGCCGTCCGGCGGCACCGGCCGCGAGCAGCTCTCCGACCTGGAGATCGCGGCCAACGAGATCCTGCGCATGCGCGACCAGCTGGAGACCATGCTGGCCAAGCACTCGACCACGCCGATCGAGAAGATCCGCGAGGACATCGAGCGCGACAAGATCCTGACGGCCGAGGACGCGCTCGCGTACGGCCTGATCGACCAGATCGTCTCGACCCGCAAGAGCAGCACGGTCTGATCCTTGCCGCCAGTTGGCGTGGGCACGCAGTCGCATTCAGCGATGTGAACCACGTCAAGGGGGCCCCGTACGGGGCCCCCGGCAAGGTACCGTCGGATATGAGGCACCAGGAGCCGCTGAACCAGGCGTCTCCCAGGCGAAGGGGAAGCACCTCGTGGCACGCATCGGTGACGGCGGCGACCTGCTCAAGTGCTCGTTCTGCGGAAAGAGCCAGAAGCAGGTGAAGAAGCTCATCGCAGGACCCGGTGTGTACATCTGCGACGAGTGCATCGACCTCTGCAACGAGATCATCGAGGAGGAGCTCGCCGAGACCTCCGAGGTCCGCTGGGAGGAACTCCCCAAGCCTCGTGAGATCTACGAGTTCCTGGAGAGCTACGTCGTCGGCCAGGAGCCGGCGAAGAAGGCGCTCTCGGTAGCGGTCTACAACCACTACAAGCGGGTCCAGGCGGGCGAGAACGGCGGCGCGCAGGGCCGCGACGACGCGATCGAACTCGCCAAGTCCAACATCCTGTTGCTGGGCCCGACGGGCTCCGGCAAGACGCTCCTCGCGCAGACGCTCGCCCGCATGCTGAACGTCCCGTTCGCCATCGCCGACGCGACGGCGTTGACGGAGGCCGGGTACGTCGGCGAGGACGTCGAGAACATCCTGCTCAAGCTGATCCAGGCGGCCGACTACGACGTCAAGAAGGCCGAGACCGGGATCATCTACATCGACGAGATCGACAAGGTCGCCCGCAAGAGCGAGAACCCGTCGATCACCCGCGATGTCTCGGGTGAGGGAGTCCAGCAGGCCCTGCTCAAGATCCTTGAGGGCACGACGGCCTCGGTGCCGCCGCAGGGCGGCCGCAAGCACCCGCACCAGGAGTTCATCCAGATCGACACGACGAACGTGCTCTTCATCGTGGGCGGCGCCTTCGCCGGCCTTGAGAAGATCATCGAGTCGCGCGCGGGCGCCAAGGGCATCGGCTTCGGGGCGACGATCCGCTCGAAGCGGGAGATCGAGGCGAGCGACCAGTTCCAGGAGGTCATGCCGGAGGACCTGGTGAAGTTCGGGATGATCCCCGAGTTCATCGGCCGTCTGCCCGTCATCACCTCGGTGCACAACCTCGACCGCGAGGCCCTGCTCCAGATCCTGATCGAGCCCCGCAACGCGCTGGTGAAGCAGTACCAGCGGCTGTTCGAACTCGACGGTGTCGAGCTGGACTTCGAGCGCGAGGCGCTGGAGGCCATCGCGGACCAGGCGATCCTCCGCCAGACGGGCGCGCGCGGCCTGCGCGCCATCATGGAGGAGGTCCTGATGTCGGTGATGTACGAGGTCCCGTCCCGCAAGGACGTGGCCCGCGTGGTCATCACGGCCGACGTGGTCCGCTCGAACGTCAACCCGACGCTGGTCCCCCGCATCGTCCCCAAGGACCAGGGCCCCCAGGAGAAGTCGGCGTAGCCGTCACGACGTACGCGAAGGGGCGCCCGGCCACCGGCCGGGCGCCCCTTGCGCGTTCCAGCGGCGTCGGTGCTACTTCTTGACGCGTGCCGTGTTGTAGAGCTTGGCCGCAAAGTCCGCGTTCTGCTCCAGGGTGTAGCCCTTCCCCCCGCTGAGGATGGCGCCCGCGTCAGAGGAACCGACCATGGTCACGGTGCTGTGGTCGCCCCAGATGCAGACCGGGAGCGTGAATTCCTTGGGGCCCTTGGCCGTGGTGCTCTTCATCGTGTACTTGGCTTCCTGGCACTTCAGCACGGCGCCCTTGAAGCCGGCCGGAGTGATCGCCTTGGGGCTTCCGATGAGCTCGACCGTCGTCTTGTCGCCCTCGTCGGCGTTCAGCTTGGCCGCGGCGAAGTATGCGTCCACCGCCTTCTCCGGGTCCGCTACGTCGCCGTACACGCCCGTGAAGTGCAGGGCCTTGACCGTCAGCGGGTTGCTGGGGTTCCCGGACTGGTAGTTCATGCTCACCTGGGCGGGGTTCTTGACGCCTGCCGCTTCAGCCTCTTTGCGGTCCTTGTCGCTGAACGGCTTCTCGACGAACTTCGGGTCCTTCTTGAAGTCGTCCACCGACTCCGGGGCGACCAGCTTGTAACCCTTGGTGTCCGCGGCCACCGAACCCGAGGCGCCGCCGCCCTGCGTGAAGTACCAGCCCGCGCCCGCGATCACCGCTACCGCGACGACCACGCCGATGACGATGCCGGCCTTCGACTTCTTCGGCGGCTGCGGCTGCATGCCGTACGGGGGCTGCGGGGGCATGCCCGGCTGCTGCTGGTAGCCGTAGGCCGGGGGCTGCTGGGGGTAGCCCTGCGGGGGGACGCCCGGCGGCGGCGGGGGCTGCTGCGGGTAACCGTAGCCGGGCTGCGGGGCGGGCTGCCCGTACGGCCCGGGCTGCGGGCCTCCGTACGGCCCCGGCTGCTGCGGCGGCTGGGCCCCGTACGGTCCCGGCTGGTTGTAGCTCATACCCGCGTCCCCCTTCAGAGATCCTTATGCGTTTCACACATCCTGTCGGAAGCCGAACGCCCCCAGGGCCCCGGGCCCCCCGATTACCGGTTTCATGACTGGACTGTTACGGCCCTAAACTGTGCCCCGTGACCGAGAACACGCAGACACCCAGCAGCCCCAACTCCGAACTGCCGACCCAGTACGCGCCGGCCGAGGTAGAGGGGAAGCTCTACGAGCGCTGGGTGGAGCGTGGGTACTTCACCGCCGATCCCGCGAGTGAGAAGCCCTCGTACACCATCGTCATCCCGCCGCCGAACGTCACCGGCTCCCTGCACCTGGGCCACGCCTTCCAGCACACGCTCATGGACGCCCTGACCCGCCGCAAGCGGATGCAGGGCTACGAGTCGCTGTGGCTGCCCGGCATGGACCACGCCGGTATCGCCACCCAGAACAAGGTCGAGCAGCAGCTCGCCGAGGAGGGCAAGTCCCGCCACGACCTCGGCCGTGAGGCGTTCGTCGAACGGGTCTGGCAGTGGAAGGAAGAGTACGGCGGCAAGATCCTCGGGCAGATGCGCCGCCTCGGCGACGGCGTCGACTGGTCGCGCGAGCGCTTCACCATGGACGAGGGCCTGTCCAAGGCCGTCCAGACGATCTTCAAGAAGCTCTACGACGACGGCCTGATCTACCGCGCCGAGCGCATCATCAACTGGTGCCCCCGCTGCCTGACGGCCATCTCCGACATCGAGGTGGAGTACCAGGAGGACGCCGGCGAGCTCGTCTCCATCCGCTACGGCGAGGGCGAGGACAGCCTGGTCGTCGCCACCACGCGCGCGGAGACGATGCTCGGTGACACCGCCGTCGCCGTCCACCCCGACGACGAGCGGTACAAGCACCTCGTCGGCAAGCAGATCAAGCTGCCGCTGACCGACCGGACCATCCCGGTCGTCGCCGACACCCACGTCGACCCGGAGTTCGGCACCGGCGCCGTCAAGGTGACCCCCGCGCACGACCCGAACGACTTCGCCATCGGCCAGCGCCACGGCCTGCCGTCGATGACGATCATGGACGAGCACGGTGTCATCACCGTCCACGGCCCCTTCCTCGGCCAGGACCGCTACGAGGCCCGCTCGGCCGTCGTCGGCGCGCTGCGCCAGCAGGGCCGGATCGTGGCCGAGAAGCGCCCGTACCTGCACTCCGTCGGACACTGCTCCCGCTGCAGCACCACCGTCGAGCCGCGCCTGTCGCTCCAGTGGTGGGTCAAGGTCGAGACGCTGGCCAAGGAGGCCGGCGACGCCGTCCGCGACGGCCGGGTCGCGATCCACCCCGAGGACATGTCGAAGCGCTACTTCGACTGGGTCGACAACCTCAACGACTGGTGCATTTCGCGCCAGCTGTGGTGGGGCCACCGCATCCCGGTCTGGTACGGCCCGGACGGCGAGGTCGTCTGCGTCGGACCGGACGACGAGGCGCCCACCGGCGAGGGCTGGACGCAGGACACCGACGTCCTCGACACCTGGTTCTCCTCCGGCCTGTGGCCGTTCTCCACGCTCGGCTGGCCGCAGCAGACCCCGGACCTGGAGAAGTTCTACTCCACCGACGTCCTGGTCACCGGCCACGACATCATCTTCTTCTGGGTCGCCCGGATGATGATGTTCGGCCTGTACGCGATGGACGGGCAGCCGCCCTTCAAGACGATCGCGCTGACCGGCCTGGTCCGCGACGAGCGCGGCAAGAAGATGTCGAAGTCCTTCGGCAACGTCGTCGACCCGCTGGACTGGATGGACAAGTACGGCTCCGACGCCGTCCGCTTCACCCTGGCCAAGGGCGCCAACCCCGGCACCGACGTCCCGATCGGCGAGGACTGGGTCCAGGCCTCCCGCAACTTCGCCAACAAGATCTGGAACGCCACGCGCTTCGCGCTGATGAACGGCGCCACCATCGAGGGCGAGCTGCCGGCCCCCGAGCAGATGTCGGCGACCGACCGCTGGATCCTGTCCCGCCTGAACAAGACGGTCACGCAGGTCGACGCGTACTACGAGGACTTCCAGTTCGCCAAGCTCAGCGAGGCGCTCTACCACTTCGCGTGGGACGAGGTCTTCGACTGGTACGTCGAGCTGTCGAAGACGACCTTCTTCGCGGGCGGCGAGCCGGCGAAGGTCTCCGGGCGGGTCCTCGGCGAGGTCCTCGACGTCATGCTGCGCCTGCTGCACCCGGTGGTCCCCTTCGTCACCGAGACGCTGTGGACCACCCTCACCGGCCGTGAGTCCCTCGTGGTCGCCGAGTGGCCGAAGGACAGCGGTTTCCGCGACGAGGCCGCCGAGACCGAGATCGAGAACCTCCAGGCCGTCGTGACCGAGGTCCGCCGCTTCCGCGCCGACCAGGGCCTGCAGCCGGGCCAGAAGGTCCCGGCCCGCCTGGACCTCGCCGGTACGGCGCTGGCCGCGCACGAGCCGGCCATCCGCCAGCTGCTGCGCCTCCAGCCGGAGGGCGAGGGCTTCAGCGCCACCGCCACCCTCCCGGTGGCCGGTGCCACGGTCGCGCTCGACCTGTCGGGCACCATCGACGTGGCCGCCGAGCGCAAGCGGCTCTCCAAGGACCTCACGGCCGCGGAGAAGGAGAAGCAGCAGGCCGAGGCGAAGCTGGGCAACGAGGCCTTCCTGGCCAAGGCCCCGGACAACGTCGTGGACAAGATCAAGGGCCGGCTGGCCAAGGCCGAGGCGGACATCGCCCGGATCACGGCGCAGCTGGACGCACTCCCCGCCGCATAACGCCACGCGCTTCCCCGCATGACAAACGGTGAAACCATCGGCCCCCGAGCCCCACGGCCCGGGGGCCGACGCGTAGGGTGACACCGGCCCCAGGGGTAGCCCGTGACGGGCAGGGGCCGCTGTCGGGAGAGGGGGGTCTCGAAGTGTTACGTCGCGAACTTAAGCGGCGCGATGTCCTCTGGGGAGCGGCGGCCACCGCGGCAACGGGCGGAGCCCTCGCCGGCGTGGCGGCCTACAGCACCTCGCGCGCGCCCGCCGCAGGACTCCAGAAGGACCTGCTGACGCGGGACCCCAAGGCCTCACGAGCCGCGCAGGCCGTGTACCGATTACTGGCCGGGCTGGAGGCGGACGCCCGGGCCGGCCGGCGCCGCGGCACCCTCATAGGCCAGCACGCCGAAGTGCACAACGAGCGGTACAACCCGGAGTACGGCGACCACACCGGTCCCAAGCCGCCCGGCTACTACTACCGCAAACCCCAGGACATCACCGGGAAGTTGCCGGCCTTCCTCGAACTGGACCTGGGCCCCGGATACCAGCAGGACGGCTGGGGCGTGGGTGAGGCCCGGGACTACTCGCGCGCCGCCTGGCCCGCCCGCCGCGAGTTCTGGACCTACACGAACGACGTCGTCGACCTCGCCCTGGGCGTGTGGCACGGACTGCCCCGCAAGGCCGACGGCTCGTACAACCCGACCGGCACCGAACTCCTCTGGAACGGCACGAAGACGACGCTCCCGACGAACGGGGGAGCGCCGGCCGGCCTGGTCGGGATGTCGTTCCACCAGCCGTGGCCGGGCAGCCCGGTCAAGAGCTACGACCAGACGCTGCGCCGCAACGCGCCCGCGGCGAAGGACCCGGGATGGATCGACCGGGTGCTCACCGCCGGTTCACCGGAGCACGCGGCGCTGCTGCTCGACCTGTCCTTCCTCGCGGACCACCTCGGCTACCTGGCCGCGTACGACGTACCCGTACTGCTGCGCCCGTACCACGAGATGAACGCGCTCGGCGGGGACCAGAACTTCTGGTGGGCGGGGCTGAAGCCCGCGCAGTACACGGCGCTGTGGAAGCTGCTCTACCACTACCTGGTCGGCTCCCGGGGGCTGCACAACCTCATCTTCGTCTGGGCCCCCGCGGCATGGGACGGCGTGCACGGCAGCGACCCCTGGGACTTCTACCCGGGAGCCGAGTACGTGGACGTGGTCGGCGTCGACGACTACAGCGGATCGCCGGAGAACCCCTTCGACTCCGTCGCGTGGACGGCGCGGTGGCACCAGGGACTCAAGGACTACGGCAAGCCGCGGATCCTCGCCGAGTCCTTCCACGTGCCGCTGGGCGCGGCGCAGCGCACCACCCTTGACCAGGCGCCCTGGGTGCTGTGGACCGTGTGGGGTGACGGACTGACGGCGAAGAACGCCCCGGCGGACGTGAAGCAGACCTACAACGACCCCAAGACCATCACGGGGGGCCGGGATTCCGGCCCCGCGGGAGTGCAATGGCTCGCCTTGCACGAGGGAAATCCGAATAGGAGTTGAAGTTGAGCATGTCAACGCCACGTCCCCACCGCGTGGCCGCCTTCGTGGCCATGGGGTGGGCGGGCATCCTGCTCCTCTGGGCCCTGTACAACTGCTTCTGGCAGGTCGGCGTCGCCGACTTCCTCCAGGGCATCGTCTACTACGGCACGGGTGACGGCTCCGGAACCGCCGAGACGTTCAACCTCAACTGGGGTGTCGTCTACGTGGCGGGCGGCCTGCTGGTCCTGCGGGGCAACAGCCTCGGCCGGGGCGTCGTCATCGGCGGCGCGGCCATCGAGGGCTACAACCGGGTGCGCAGCCTGACCGGTGCGCTGTTCGACGAGAAGCAGACCGACTACTTCACCTCCACCCTCCAGGGCGGTTTCAAGCTGGCGACCTTCGCCGCCGGCGTCCTCGTCACCGGCACCCTCATCGCGCTGCTGCTGCGGGACTTCGCCGCGTACGAGCCGTGGCAGCCGCCGGTGAACCCCTGGACCCAGCAGGCGCACGAGGCCCGGCAGGCCCACGAGCAGGCGCAGCGCGCGGCGGCGCAGCAGGCGCAGCAGTACCAGCAGCCGCAGCCGTCTTCGCCTCACGGGTTCGGGCCGGTGCCCGCCTACCCGGCCCAGCCCGGGCCGCAGCAGCTGCCGCAGACGGGCTACGCCCAACCCCAGCCCCAACCGCAGCTGCCGCAGACGGGCTACGCCCAACCCCAGCCCCAACCGCAGCAGCCGCAGACCGGCTACGCCCAGCCCCAGCCCCAGCCCCAGCCCCCGCAGCCCGGCTACGGCTCCGGTCCGTACGGCGGCCAGGCCCCCTGGCCGCAGCAGCCCCCGCCGCCCCAGCAGCCCTCTCAACCGTAGGAATCCAGAAGGACCCTGCCATGACCCTCGCTCCCTTACACGAGCACGCGGCGACCTCCCGCCGCGACCTGAAACTCGTCCAGCGCCATGCGGACTGGAAGCCCGGCGTGCCGGCCTTCCTGCTGCCCTTCCTGCTCCTCGCCGGCTTCGGCCTGTGGGCGTACGAGCCGAACCCGACCCCGCTGGGCTGGACGCTGTCGATCGTCTGGTCCCTGCCCGGCTTCGGCGTCATGGTCGGCCTCCAGGGTGCCCTGCTCATCCGCCGCCGGCTGCGCAAGGCGCACGAGATGGTCCCGCCGGCGCCCGTGGAGGAGGACTTCCTCGTCGTGCTGGTGCCGACCATCGGCCGCCACGACACGTACCCGGCCCTGGAGCGCTCGGTCCTCAGCTACGTGGACCACCTCCCCCCGTACTTCCCGCGGATGCGGGTCGACGTCCTCACGGAGGAGGGCTGCGAGGCGGCCGAGCGGATCGACGGCCTGGCCGAGACGAACCCCCTGATCCGCGTGGTCACGGTGCCCAAGGCGTACGAGACGGCGAACGGCACGCGCTTCAAGGCCCGCGCCAACCACTACGCGCACGAGCTGCGGATCGCGGAGGGCGAGGCCCTCGACGACGTGTGGGTGCTGCACATGGACGACGACACCGGCGTCGGCCCCGACACCGCCGCCTCCGTGGCCCAGTTCGTCAACCGCCAGCGGCGGGCCGGTGACGACGGCAAGCACATGGCGCAGGGCATCCTCGCCTACCCGCGCGAGAACGCCGTGAACCGCTTCACCTGGCTCGCCGACGCGGTCCGGCCCGCCGACGACATAGCCCGGTTCCGCGCCCTCACCGGACTCGGCACCCCGGTCGCCGGAGTACACGGGGAACTGCTCCTGCTCCGCGCCTCCGTCGAGGCGACCATCGGCTGGGACTTCGGCCCCAAGGCCATCGTCGAGGACGCCCAGCTGGCGCTGACGTTCTGCCGTATGTACCCGGGCCGCAGCGACTGGTTCAACGGCCGCTGCTACGGGGCCTCGCCCGCCACCACCAGGGACTTCATCAAGCAGCGCGAGCGCTGGGCCTGGGGCCTGGTCGCTCTCTGCTTCAACCGGACGGTGCCGTTCCGGTACCGCTGGTTCCTGCTGCTCTGCGTGGCCACCTGGGTCCTCGGGCCGCTCCAGCACGTGACGACCGTGCTCCTGGTGGCCTGGCTCATCGGCGACTTCAACACCTCACCCGTCGCGCAGACCGTCGTGATCATGTGGGCGCTCAACTTCGCCTACGTCATCTGGACGTACTGGGAGGGGCTGCGGCTCAACGCCATGGTCTCGGCGAACGGCAAGCGGCGCTGGTGGGAGCCGCTCGTCGTGCTCGCCCTCATCCCGCTGTTCTCGGTACTGGAAGGGCTGGGCGGCCTGCGCGGGCTGTTCAAGTTCCTCAAGCGCGAGGAGAACAAGTTCGTCGTCATCGCCAAGCCCGCGTGAGGAACCGAGACCCCGCCGTGAAGAACACGAAGAACGTGAAGACCGCGAAGAAGCGCTCCAAGGTCCCCCTGCTCGCCATCCTCCCCGTCACCGTGACCTCGCTGGTCATCGGGCTGCCGTTCGTGGTCGGCGACCACCCCCTGCGCTGGAGGGCCGGCTCCCTCACCCCGTCCCTGGTGTTGCACGGCTCCCCGGCCGAGAAGGGGAGCCGTACGCACGACACCGTCCTCGCGGACGGGAGCGGCGCCGCCCCGGAGGCAAGCGGCGCGGCTGCGGACGGGGGCACCCCCACCGGGCCCGCCCTGAAGGTGGACAAGCCGTGGAAGGCCGGCATGCCGGAGTGGGGCGTCCAGATCTTCTGGGAGGACACGAAGGAGCACGGCGACGCGTACGTCGAGAAGCAGGCGCGGGTGCAGGCCGACTACCTCGTCGGGCTGAAGGCCAACGCGGTCTCCGTCTCCTTCCCCTTCTACACGGAGGGCCGCACCTCGACGAAGCTCGCGGCCGGCCGTGGCACCCCGACCCCCGAGCGCCTCGACACGGTCCTGCGGGTCTTCCACGAGGCAGGGCTGCGCACCACCGTCCGGCCGACCCTGGACGAGGCGGCGCTCGTCCCACCGGAGGGCTGGCGCGGAAACATCACGCCGACCGACAAGGCGGCCTGGTTCGCCTCCTACGAGGCCCTGCTCGGCCCTTACCTCGACGTGGCCCAGCGCCGGCAGGCGGCGACCTTCGTGATCGGGACCGAGCTGAACTCCATGGAGGGGCACCCGGGCTGGAAGGACCTGATCGCGCAGGCCGAGAAGCGGTTCAAGGGCGAGGTGTCCTACGACGCGAACTGGGACAACTACGTGAACGGCCGCATCGCCGTCCCCGTCACACGGCTCGGCGTGGACGCCTACTTCCCCGTCAAGGCCGCCGACGACGCACCCGTCGAGGAGCTCGTCGCCGGCTGGGACACCTGGCTCGACAAGAAGAGCAAGGGAGCCCTCCCGCGGATCGTGCTCTCCGAGGCGGGCATCAGCGCGATGGACGGCGCCTACCGGGCACCCGGCGACTTCTACGCGAAGCGCCGGGTCAACCCGGCCGTGCAGGCGAACTGGTACAAAGCGGTCTGCCAGGTCGTCCGGGAACGGAAGATGGCCGGCGTCTACTGGTGGTCGGTCTCCTTCGGAGCCGACCCCAAGGCCGCGCCCAAGGAGCACGACTCGCGCCTCAACTTCGCGGGACGCCCGGACAGCGAGCGCGAGATCCGGGCCTGCTTCGGCTCCGACTACCCGGGACCGGGCACCGCCGCGGCGCCCTGATGCCGATCACGTCCACCGGATGGGGCGGGAGTGCTCCGGGCGCCGGACCGGCCGGGTTCGAAGTCTCCCCGCCCCTCGTCCGTAGACTGGGCTCGTGAGTGAGCAGCAGCCCGAGAGCCCCGACCGAGACGACCACGACGGCACCGCCGAATTGTTCGACCGGATCGTGGCGGAAGAGTCCGACCGCGATCCCGACCTGGCGGTGATCGAGGCCGGCAGCCGTACCCTGCGCGCCCAGGCCGGCCCGCCCCAGGGCGACCCGGTACCGTCCCAGCCCGTCGACCCGGAGGCGGCGCAGGCGCTGCAGGAGGTGGAGCAGGAGCTCGCCACCCGGTGGGGCGAGACCAAGCTGGAGCCGTCCGTCAGCCGGATCGCCGCGCTGATGGACGTCCTGGGCGAGCCGCAGCGCGCGTACCCCTCCATCCACATCACCGGCACCAACGGCAAGACCAGCACCGCCCGCATGATCGAGGCCCTGCTGGGCGCCTTCGACCTGCGCACCGGCCGCTACACCAGCCCGCACGTGCAGTCGGTCACCGAGCGGATCAGCCTGGACGGGGCGCCGATCAGCGCCGAGCGGTTCGTCGAGACGTACCACGACATCAAGCCGTACGTGGAGATGGTCGACGCCGCCGAGGAGTACCGGCTGTCCTTCTTCGAGGTGCTCACCGGGATGGCGTACGCGGCCTTCGCGGACGCCCCGGTCGACGCGGCCGTCGTCGAGGTCGGCATGGGCGGCGCCTGGGACGCCACCAACGTGATCGACGGCTCGGTCGCGGTGGTCACCCCGATCAGCCTGGACCACACCGACCGGCTGGGCTCCACGCCCGGCGAGATCGCCCGGGAGAAGGGCGGCATCATCAAGCAGGACGCCACCGTGATCCTCGCGCAGCAGCCGGTGGACGCGGCGCAGGTGCTGCTGAAGAAGGCCGTCGAGGTCGATGCGACCGTGGCCCGCGAGGGCATGGAGTTCGGGGTCGTCTCGCGCGAGGTGGCGGTCGGCGGCCAGATGCTGACGCTGCGCGGCATGGGCGGCGAGTACGAGGGCATCTTCCTGCCGCTGTACGGCGCCCACATGGCGCACAACGCGGCGGTGGCCCTCGCGGCGGTCGAGGCCTTCTTCGGCGTCGGCGCGGAGCAGTCCCGGGAGCTGGACGTGGACACCGTGCGCAGCGCCTTCGCCTCGGTGACCTCGCCGGGCCGGATGGAGGTCGTACGCCGCAGCCCGACGGTGATCCTGGACGCGGCGCACAATCCGGCGGGCGCGCAGGTGACGGCGGAGGCGGTGACCGAGGCGTTCGGCTTCAGCCGGCTGATCGGGGTCGTCGGCGCGAGCGACGACAAGGACGTGCGCGGGGTCTTCGAGGCCTTCGAGCCGATCTTCGCGGAGGTCGTGGTGACGGAGAACTCCAGTCACCGGGCGATGCCCGCCGACGAGCTGGCGGCCATCGCGGTCGAGGTCTTCGGCGCGGAGCGGGTGCAGGTGGAGCCGCGGCTGGACGACGCCCTGGAGGCGGCGATCACCCTGGCGGAGGAAGAGGCCGAATACGGAGGGGCCGGGGTCCTGGTGACCGGTTCCGTGATCACGGTGGGCGAGGCCCGCCTGCTGCTGAAGAGGGGCTGAGGATGCGCACGCTGTGTGCTTCGACGCTGATCGGCGAGTTCTTCGTGATCGGCTTCGCCGGCTTGGTGGCCATGAAGAACCCCGACCTGACCCAGGCCGCGGTCTGGACGGTGTGCGGGGTCGCCATGCTGCTGTCGGTGCTGCTGTGCGGGATGCTGTCGCGCCCGGGCGCGGTGCAGATCGGCTGGGCGCTGCAGATCGGGCTGATCGCCAGCGGCTTCGTGGTCCCGACGATGTTCTTCCTCGGGGTCGTGTTCGCCGCCCTGTGGTGGTGCTCGGTGCACTACGGCCGCAAGGTCGACACCCTCAAGGCCCGACGGGCCGCGCAGGCCGAGGCGTAGTCGGCCCGGACCGCCCGGCGGCCCCGCGGGCGGTCCGGGCGGCGCACAGGGGCGCGACCGGCCCCCTGTAGCCTCTTAGGACCGCACCCGTATGCCGCAAGGAGCCACAACATGACCCAGCGCACTCTCGTCATCCTCAAGCCGGACGCCGTCCGTCGCGGCTTGGTGGGCGAGATCATCGGCCGTATCGAGCGCAAGGCCGGCTGGAGCATCCCCGCGCTGGAACTGCGCACGCTCGGCCGTGAGCTCCTGGAGCAGCACTACGCCGAGCACGTCGGCCGCCCGTTCTACGAGCCCCTCATGGGCTTCATGGCCGGCGGTCCCGTCGTCGTCCTCGTCGTCGAAGGGGAACGCGTGATCGAGGGTGTCCGCCAGCTGGCCGGGCCCACTGACCCGATTGCCGCGGCGCCCGGCTCCATCCGGGGTGACTTCGGCACCGTCACCCGGGAGAACCTGATCCACGCCTCGGACTCCGAGGAGTCCGCGGAGCGGGAGCTGAAGCTGTTCTTCCCCGCCCTCTGATGAGTCCTTCCTGACGCAACATCAGCCGAATAGCGCTCACGACCTGGGGCGACCGAAGTAATTTCGGTCGCCCTCCGGTATTACCGGACGGTTCGGGGAACGCATGTGCAGGACACGACGTCACCACTAAGGGGGCGGGTATCCGTTCCGGCGGGATTGCCGGAGTCCCGTCGCGCGATGTCCGCACCTGCGGCACTACGATGGGGCCTCCACCCACACACCCACCTCGCCGACCTGACAGCAGCCGCTATCAACTGGAAGGCCAGACGCTCCTCATGGGGAACAAGGGGAACAACATGTCGTTCATCGGCCGTGACATGGCGATCGACCTCGGGACCGCCAACACGCTGGTGTACGTGAGGGGCCGGGGGATCGTCCTGAACGAGCCGTCCGTGGTCGCCATCAACACGAACACCGGCGGCATCCTGGCGGTCGGCTCCGAGGCGAAGAAGATGATCGGCCGGACGCCCGGCAACATCGTCGCCGTCAGGCCCCTCAAGGACGGCGTCATCGCCGACTTCGAGATCACCGAGCGTATGCTCCGGTACTTCATCCTCAAGATCCACAAGCGCCGCTACCTCGCCCGCCCGCGCGTGGTCGTCTGTGTCCCCTCCGGCATCACGGGGGTGGAGCGCCGCGCCGTCATCGAGGCGTCCACGCAGGCCGGCGCCCGCCAGGTGCACATCATCGAGGAGCCCATGGCGGCCGCCATCGGCTCCGGCCTGCCCGTCCACGAGGCCACCGGCAACATGGTCGTGGACATCGGCGGCGGCACCACCGAGGTCGCCGTCATCTCCCTCGGCGGAATCGTCACGGCGCAGTCCATCCGGGTGGCCGGCGACGAGCTCGACAACGCGATCATCCAGCACATCAAGAAGGAGTACAGCCTCCTCCTCGGTGAGCGGACCGCCGAGCAGATCAAGATCACCATCGGGTCGGCGTACGACCTCGACAAGGACGAGCACACCGAGATCCGCGGCCGCGACCTCGTCTCCGGACTGCCCAAGACGGTCGTCATCTCGGCCGCCGAGGTCCGCAAGGCCATCGAGGAGCCGGTCAACGCCATCGTCGACGCGGTCAAGACCACCCTCGACAAGTGCCCGCCGGAGCTCTCCGGCGACATCATGGACCGCGGCATCGTCCTGACCGGCGGCGGCGCCCTGCTGCGCGGCCTCGACGAGCGGCTGCGGCGCGAGACGGGCATGCCGATCCACATCGCGGAGGACCCCCTCGACTCCGTCGCGCTCGGCTCCGGCAAGTGCGTGGAGGAGTTCGAGGCACTCCAGCAGGTCCTGGACGCCCAGCCCCGGCGCTGACACAGACCCCCTCCCGGGGGCCATGCGGAACACAATGATCCGCCGTACGGGTGCTGCCGCGCCCGTGCGGCGGATCGTTGATATACAGACAAAGAAAATTCCGACGAGGAAGGCACGGCCGCCGCACGTGAGGGACACACGAGAAAGCCGGCTGCTCCTGGTGCTCATGATCGCCATCGCGTTCGCGTTGATCACGGTGGACATCAGAGCGGGCGAGGAGTCTCCGGTCGACGGTGCCCGGCAGGCCGCCGCCGCGGTCTTCGGTCCGGTCGAGAAGGGCGTCGCGACCGCCGTGGATCCGGTCGCCAACGCCATAGGGGCCGTACGGGACTCCGGCGAGCGCCACAACCGCATCGCGGTGCTGGAGCGCGAGAACGCCGCCCTGAAGGCCAAGCTGGGCAGCGAGGACCAGACCCGCAGCCGGATCCGCGAGCTCGACGAGATGCTCAAACGGGCCGGCGCCGGACAGTACGGCATCAAGGGCGCCGAGGTCATCGCGATAGGAGCGGCCCAGGGCTTCTCCTGGACCGTCACCATCGACGCGGGCAGCAAGGACGGCATCGAGCGCGACATGACCGTCCTCAACGGGGACGGACTCGTCGGCCGGGTCGCCACGGTCGGCCCCGACACCGCCACGGTCGTCCTCGCCAACGACCCCGACTTCACCGTCGGCACCCGCTTGGAGAAGACCGGCGAGCTCGGCTTCGCGACCGGCCAGGGCGACCGCGCGCTGTCCGTCCAGATGCTCAACGGCAAGGCCAAGGTCAGCCCCGGCGACCGGCTCGTCACCTTCGGCTCCCGCGGGAACAAGCCCTTCGTGCCCGGCGTCCCGATCGGCGAGGTGGTCAAGGTCGAGCCCTCGCGCGGCGACCTGACCCGTACGGTCTGGGTCCGCCCGTTCGTCGGCTTCTCCCGCCTGGACATCGTCGGCGTCGTGGTGATGCCGCCGCGCGAGGATCCGCGCGACGCCGTCCTGCCACCCAAGCCCCAGGTCCAGCCGACCCCGACGGTCACCGTCACGGTCACGCCGTCCCCGTCCGCCAGTGTGCCCGGCAAGCCGGCCGACGAGTAGGAGCCGCCCCCCATGCGCTTCAACCGGATCCTCCTCGCGTCCACCCTCGTGGTGGTCGCCCTCGTCATCCAGGTCACCGTGCTCGGCCGGCTGCAACTGCCCGGCGCGGTACCCGACCTGGTGCTGCTGACCGTCGTCGCCCTCGCACTCGTGTACGGGCACCTCAGCGGCGCCCTCATCGGCTTCGCCGCCGGACTCCTCGCCGACCTGGCCCCGCCCGCCGACCACGCCGCCGGGCGCTACGCGCTCGTCCTGTGCGTCATCGGCTACGTCGCCGGCCTGGTACGCCCCGACTCCGGGCGGTTCCGCTCCGCCTGGGGCCCCCTGCTGACCGTCGTCGGCGCCGCGATCGGCTCCACGCTGCTCTACGCCGGTGTGGGCGCCCTCGTCGGCGACACGGCCGCCCGCCATGTGGGCCTGACCGGCCTGCTGTTCACCGCGACCCTCTACGACCTGCTGCTCGCGCCGTTCACCGTGCCGTTCATCATGGCGCTGGCCCGGCGCGCCGAGAACGACCCGATGGCCGTGGAGGGGAACGGCGGGCCGGCCACGGGCACCGACGTGTCCGCCGGCTGGCTCGCCGGCGGCACGGGTCTGCGGATCGGCAGCCAGCGGGGCGGCCTGCGCCTCATGACCTCTCGCAACCGCGCCAACAAGGCCGTCCGGATAAAGGGCGTCAAGGCCGTGAAGAGCGTGAAGAGCGTCAAGAAGTTGTGAGAGGCGAGCGCCCGTGAGCAACATCCCCGAGACCGGCCGCACCTCCCGGGTGCAGATCCGGCTGGTGATCATCCAGGTGCTCGTCGTCTCCTTCCTGTGCACCCTCGGCGGGCGCCTGTGGTACCTCCAGATCCGCAACGGCGCGGAGTACTACCACGAGGCCAAGAGCAACCACGTCCAGCAGGTCGTCCAGCCCGCCGTGCGCGGCTCGATCCTGGACGCCCGCGGGGTCCCGCTGGCCGACAACGAGACCCGTCTCGTCGTCTCGGCCAGCCGTACGGCGCTGATGAAGATGAAGGACAAGGGCAAGGACGTCCTGACCCGGCTCTCCGGGGTGCTGGACATGAAGCCCCAAGAGGTCATGGAGAAGGTCCGCATCTGCGACTCCAAGACCCCCAAACCGTGCTGGAACGGCTCGCCCTACCAGCCGATCCCGGTCACCGCAGAGGCCACCACCCAGCAGGCCCTGCAGATCCGCGAACGCCCGGAGGAGTTCCCCGGCATCACCGCCGAGCCCACCGCCGTACGCCGCTACCCGGCCCCCGGCGGCGCCAACACCGGCCAGGTGCTCGGCTACCTCTCCCCGGTCACCGACGACGAGATCCAGAAGGCCAAGAACACCAACTCCCCGCTGCTGCGCTCCGACCAGGTGGGCCGCTTCGGACTGGAGCGGACCTACGACCGGGTGCTGCGCGGCAAGTCCGGGGTCACCCGCTACGAGGTGGACAACCTCGGCCGGGTCATGGGCGAGGCCAAGAACGACCCGGGGATCCCCGGGGCCCACCTCGTCACCAGCATCGACGCCCGCGTCCAGGGCGTCGCCGAGTACGAGCTGAACGCGGCGATGGTCGAGGCCCGCAAGCAGATCGACCGCAACACCGGCGTCCCGTACAAGGCCGACGCGGGAGCGGTCGTCGTCCTGGAGTCCAAGACCGGCCGCGTCGTCGCCATGGCCTCCAACCCCACCTACGACCCGAACGTCTGGGTCGGCGGGATCTCCGGCAAGGACTACGCCAAACTCACCGCCAAGGAGTCCAACGTCCCGCTGATGAACCGGGCGATCCAGGGGCAGGCGGCCCCCGGCTCCATCTTCAAGGTCATCCCGACCACCGCCGCGGTCAACGCCGGGTACAAGTTCGACGGCGACTACCCCTGCCCGAGCTCGTACTCCATCGGCGGCCAGGTCTTCAAGAACTTCGAGTCCCAGGGCCACGGCAGCATCACCCTCGGCAAGGCCCTCGAAGTCTCCTGCGACACCGTCTTCTACGCCCTCGCCCACCAGCAGTGGATCAAGGACGGCGGGCTCAAGCCGGTGAAGAACCCGGGCGACATCTTCTTCAAGACCGCCCACAAGTTCGGCCTCGGCGCCGAGACGGGCGTCGACCTGCCCGGCGAGGAGAAGGGCCGCGTCCCCGACCGCCAGTGGAAGCAGCGCTTCTGGAAGGCCAACAAGGACAGCTGGTGCAAGACCGGCAAGAAGGGCGGCACCTACCTGGAGCTGCTCGCCTACGAGAACTGCCTGGAGGGCAACCTCCTGCGCGCCGGTGACGCCGTCAACTACTCCATCGGGCAGGGCGACACCCTCGTCACCCCGATCCAGATGGCCACCATCTACGCCGCCATCTGCAACGGCGGCACCATGTGGAACCCGACCATCGGCAAGGCCGTCATCAGCGCCGACGGCAAGCACATCGATCCCATCATGCCCAAGGCCCACGGGAAGCTGCCGCTGGACGAGCGCACCCGGCAGCAGATCGTCGCGGCCCTGGAGGGCGTCGCCACCCGCGGTACCGCCGCCTGGCGCTTCGGCGGCTGGCCGCAGGAGCAGATCCCCATGCACGCCAAGACCGGTACCGCCGAGGTCTACGGCAAGCAGACCACGTCCTGGTTCGCCACCTTCACCGACGACTACACGATCGTGATGACGATCTCCCAGGGCGGTACCGGCTCCGGTGCCTCGGGACCCGCCGTGCGCAACATCTACAACGCCATCTACGGTCTCGACATGGCCGGCAAACAGGACGTCACCAAGGCCTTGCTGCTCAAGCCGGAGGCGAAGCTGCCCACCATCCAGCCCGACGGATCCATCGCCTCCCCCGAAATCAAGCCGTACGTGCCCCCGTCCCCCGAGGAAGCGGCCCCGCCGCTGGCCGGCCCCCCCGCCCCCGCCCCGCCCACCGCGCGGCAGGACTGAGCAGGACTGAGATGCAGACCGCGAACAAGTTCTCCGTATCCCGGTACGCGCCCGAGCGCGGCGCGATGGCCAAGCTCACCTCGCGCGACTCGGTGCTGCGCCGGCTCGACTGGCCGATACTCCTGTCGGCGCTGGCGCTGTCCTTCATCGGCTCCCTGCTGGTGTGGTCGGCGACCCGCAACCGGACCCAGCTCAACCAGGGGGACCCGTACTACTTCCTGGTCCGCCACGCCCTCAACACCGGCATCGGCCTGGTGCTGATGATCGGCACGGTCTGGCTCGGCCACCGCACCCTGCGCGGCGCCGTGCCGATCCTGTACGGGATCTCGCTGGTGCTCATCCTGGCCGTGCTCACCCCGCTCGGCGCCACCATCAACGGCGCCCACGCGTGGATCGTGCTGGGCGGCGGCTTCTCGCTCCAGCCCTCGGAGTTCGTGAAGATCACCATCATCCTGGGCATGGCCATGCTGCTGGCGGCCCGGGTGGACGCCGGCGACCTGGAACACCCCGACCACCGCACGGTGGTCAAGGCGCTGTGCCTGGCGGCCGCCCCCATGGGGATCGTCATGCTGATGCCCGACCTCGGCTCCGTCATGGTCATGGTCATCATCGTGCTCGGCGTCCTGCTGGCCTCCGGCGCGTCCAACCGCTGGGTGCTCGGGCTGCTCGGCTCGGGCGCGGCCGGGGCCATCCTGATCTGGCAGTTGGGCGTGCTCGACGAGTACCAGATCAACCGCTTCGCCGCCTTCGCCAACCCCGAGCTCGACCCCGCCGGTGTCGGCTACAACACCAACCAGGCGCGGATCGCGATCGGCTCCGGCGGGCTGACCGGCTCCGGGCTCTTCAAAGGCTCGCAGACCACCGGCCAGTTCGTGCCCGAGCAGCAGACGGACTTCGTCTTCACCGTGGCGGGGGAGGAGCTGGGCTTCCTCGGCGCCGGGCTGATCCTGGTGCTGCTCGGCATCGTGCTGTGGCGGGCCTGCATGATCGCGCGCGAGACCACCGAGCTGTACGGGACGATCGTGAGCGCCGGGATCATCGCCTGGTTCGCCTTCCAGGCGTTCGAGAACATCGGGATGACCCTCGGGATCATGCCGGTGGCGGGACTCCCGCTGCCCTTCGTCTCCTACGGCGGCTCCTCCATGTTCGCGGTGTGGGTGGCGGTCGGACTGCTGGAGTCGATCAAGGTGCAGCGGCCGATGTCGGCCTAGCCGGGGTCGAACTTCGGCCGGTTGCGCGGCCGAGCAGCCGTTCACCCTGCCTTCGTGATCCGTTCAGGGCTAAGTTCGATCCATGGCGGACACGAAGCGCGAGATCGAGCGCAAATTCGAGTTCACGACGACCCAGGCCGCACGGCGCGGAGTCCCCGACCTGACCGGCACAGCAGCCATCGCCGCGGTCACCGACCAGGGCACCGTCGACCTGGACGCCGTGTACTGGGACACCCCCGACCAGCGGCTCGCCGCCGACGGCCTCACCCTCCGGCGCCGCACCGGCGGCGCCGACGCCGGCTGGCACCTCAAACTGCCCGTCTCCCCGGGGGTCCGCGACGAGATCACCGCCCCCCTCAGCGACACCGTCCCGCGCTCCCTCGCCGCCCTGGTCCGCTCCCGCGTCCGCGACACCGGCCTGGAGCCCCAGGTCCGGCTGCTCTCCTCGCGCCGGGTCAGCCACCTGCTCGACGCCGGGGGAACCGTGCTCGCGGAGCTGTCCACCGACGCGGTCCGGGCCGAACGGGACCGGGCCACCGCCGCCTGGACCGAGGTCGAGGTGGAACTCGCCGACGACGTGGACCCGGCGCTCCTCGACGCCGTCGAGCAGACGTTCGCCGCGGCGGGGCTCAAGGTCTCCCACGCCCCCTCGAAGCTCGCCCGCGCCCTCACCGAGACCGGCCACGAGCCGCCCGGCCGGCCCGCGCCCGGCCTCGCCGAGGACACCGCGGGCGCACACGTCCTCGCGTACCTGCGCGCACAGCGCGACGCCCTGGTCGCCCACGACCCGGCCGTACGCCGGAGCCTGCCCGACTCCGTCCACCAGATGCGGGTCGCCGCCCGCCGGATGCGCAGCGCCTTCAAGACGTACCGCAAGGTCCTCGACCGCGCCGTCACCGACCCGATCGGCGAGGAGCTGCGCTGGGTGGCCGCCGAGCTCGGCGTCGACCGCGACCAGGAAGTCCTGATGGAGCGCATCCAGACCCGCATCGGCGAGATCCCGCGCACCCTCGTGCTCGGCCCCGTCCGCGGCCGGCTCCGGGTCTGGAACGCCACCCGCCGGTCCGGCTCCCGGCGGCGCGCGCTCGCCGTCCTCGACAGCAAGCGGTACGTCACCCTGCTCGACACCCTCGACGCGCTGCTGGCCGAGCCGCCGCTGCGCCCCGCCGCGGACCGGCCCGCAGGCCGGGTCCTGCCCAAGGCGGTGCGCCGCGACCACGAACGGCTCGCCCGCAAGGTCGCACACGCCTTGTCCCTGGAGCCCGGGCAGCCGCGCGACGTGGCCCTGCACGAGGCCCGCAAGGCCGCCAAACGCGCCCGCTACGCGGCGGAGGCGGCCCGGCCCGCCCTCGGCAAGTCCGCGAAACGGCAGGCCAAGGCCATGACGTCGGTGCAGAGCCTGCTCGGGGACCACCAGGACAGCGTGGTGGCCCGCGAGGCCCTGCGCGGCCTCGGGGCCCAGGCGACGGGCGCGGGCGAGTCCGCCTTCACCTGGGGCCTGCTCTACGCCCGCGAGGAAGCCGTCGCCGAGCGGCTCGAACGGGAGCTCCCCCAGGTGTGGGCGGCGGCCCGCGGAGCGGCCGCCTACTGAGGGGGGCGGCCCGATCACGGCGGCAGGGGGCCACCGCCCCTCGGGTTACGCTTGAGAGTCGCCCCCTGCCCGCTTCACGAAAGTCGCGTGATGTCCGAGTCGGTCTTCCCACAGCTCGAAGCTCTGCTCCCGCATGTGCAGAAGCCCATCCAGTACGTCGGCGGTGAGCTCAACTCCACCGTCAAGCCGTGGGAGAGCGCGGACGTCCGGTGGGCCCTCATGTACCCCGACGCGTACGAGGTCGGACTGCCCAACCAGGGCGTCATGATCCTCTACGAGGTGCTCAACGAGCGCGAGGGCGTGCTCGCCGAGCGCACCTACAGCGTCTGGCCGGACCTCGAAGCGCTGATGCGCGAGCACAACGTGCCGCAGTTCACCGTGGACAGCCACCGCCCGGTCGGCGCCTTCGACGTGTTCGGCCTGTCCTTCTCCACGGAGCTGGGCTACACGAACATGCTCACGGCCCTCGACCTCGCGGGCATCCCGCTGGAGGCCCGGAACCGCACGGTCGACCACCCCATCGTGCTCGCGGGCGGCCACGCGGCCTTCAACCCCGAGCCGATCGCCGAGTTCATCGACTGCGCCGTCATCGGCGACGGCGAGCAGGCCGTCCTCGACATGACCGAGATCATCCGCGCGTGGAAGGCCGAGGGCCGTCCGGGCGGGCGCGAGGAGGTCCTCTTCCGCCTGGCCAAGACCGGCCAGGTCTACGTGCCCGGCTTCTACGACGTCGACTACCTGCCGGACGGACGCATCGCCCGCGTCGCCCCGAACAAGTCGGGCGTCCCCTACCGGGTGTCCAAGCACACGGTCATGGACCTCGACGAGTGGCCCTACCCCAAGCAGCCGCTGGTCCCGCTCGCCGAGACCGTCCACGAGCGGATGTCCGTCGAGATCTTCCGCGGCTGCACCCGCGGCTGCCGCTTCTGCCAGGCCGGCATGATCACGCGCCCCGTGCGGGAGCGAAGCATCACCGGCATCGGCGAAATGGTCGAGAAGGGCCTCAAGGCGACGGGCTTCGAGGAGGTGGGCCTCCTCTCCCTCTCCTCCGCGGACCACTCGGAGATCGCCGACATCGCCAAGGGCCTGGCCGACCGCTACTCGGACGACAAGGTGGGCCTGTCCCTGCCGTCGACCCGCGTGGACGCCTTCAACGTGGACCTGGCCAACGAGCTGACCCGCAACGGCCGCCGCTCCGGCCTGACCTTCGCCCCCGAGGGCGGCTCCGAGCGCATGCGCAAGGTCATCAACAAGATGGTCTCGGAAGAGGACCTGATCCGCACCGTCGCCACCGCCTACGGCAACGGCTGGCGCCAGGTGAAGCTGTACTTCATGTGCGGCCTGCCGACCGAGACCGACGAGGACGTCCTGCAGATCGGCGACATGGCGGTCAACGTCATCGCCAAGGGCCGGGAGGTCTCCGGCCAGAACGACGTCCGCTGCACCGTGTCCATCGGCGGCTTCGTGCCGAAGCCGCACACCCCCTTCCAGTGGGCGCCGCAGCTGTCGGCCGAGGAGACGGACGCCCGCCTGGCCAAGCTGCGCGACAAGATCCGCGGCGACAAGAAGTACGGCCGCTCCATCGGCTTCCGCTACCACGACGGCAAGCCGGGCATCGTCGAGGGCCTCCTCTCGCGCGGCGACCGCCGCATCGGCGACGTCATCCGCGCCGTGTACGAGTCGGGCGGCCGCTTCGACGGCTGGCGCGAGCACTTCTCGTACGACCGCTGGATGGAGGCCGCGGAGAAGACGCTGCCCGCGTACGGCGTGGACGTGGCCTGGTACACGACGCGCGAGCGCACCTACGAGGAGGTCCTGCCCTGGGACCACCTGGACTCCGGCCTCGACAAGGACTGGCTCTGGGAGGACTGGCAGGACGCCCTCGACGAGACCGAGGTCGAGGACTGCCGCTGGACCCCGTGCTTCGACTGCGGCGTCTGCCCCCAGATGGACACGCACATCCAGATCGGCCCGACCGGCAAGAAGCTGCTCCCGCTGACGGTCGTCAAGTAGCGCGGCGCGCGACCTGCGCCCGATGTGCCCCCCGCCGGGAACGGCGGGGGGCACTTTGGTGTCCTTGGGGGTATGGAACTCGACAAGCACCCTGGTGGCGGCGGGGGCGAGGGCTGCCTCGCCGGCGTCGTACGCATACCCGTGAAGATCGTGGCGGTGCTGGTCGTCCTGCCCGTTCGGGTGGTGTGGGAGCTGCTCGTCGCCGCCGGGCGGCTCGCCCACCGGCATGTGCTCGCGCCGCTGGGTGCGGCGCTGCTGTGGGTGTACGAGCGGACCGTGCAGCCGGTGCTGCGTGCGCTCGGCCTCCTTCTCGCGACGCTGCTGAAGCTGGTCTTCGTCTGGCCCTGGGTGGGTCTGTGGCGGTACGTGCTCGCCCCCGTCGGGCGGGCCGGGTACGGGTACCTGCTCGCCCCGGTGGGGCGGTTCGTGTACGCGTACCTCCTGCGCCCGGTGGGCGAGGCGCTCCGCTGGGCGGGCCGCGGCGCGCTGCGCTGGCTGCTCGCCCCGCTGGCCAAGGGCGTCGTGTGGGTCGCGTGGCTGCTGGCCAAGGCCCTGTTCGTCTGGCCCTGGGTGGGGCTGTGGCGGTACGTGCTGATCCCGCTCGGCCACGGCCTGGTGTGGCTGGGGCAGGCGGTGTACGCGTACGTGCTCACCCCCGTCGGGCGGTACGTGCTGCGGCCCCTGTGGCTGGCGGTCGCCTGGATCGCCGGCGGGGTGTACCGGTGGGTGCTGGTACCCCTCGGGCAGGTCCTCGTCTGGGCCTGGCACGTGGCCGGGCGGATCCTGCGGGCCCTGGGGCGCGGCCTGCGGTGGGTCGGGCGGGTGCTGTGGTGGCCGGTGGCGCAGGTGTACCGCCATGTGCTGACCCCCGTGGGGCATCTCGTACGCGAGGTCTGGCGGACGGTCCGCACCACCGTCCGGGAGGTGCGCGCCGAGCTGAGGCGCACCCTGTTCGGAGCCCCGCCCCGGGAACCGGCGAGGTCACGGGCGCGTACTCTGGGTAGTAAGACAGCCGCAGGCAACGCGCCCGCCCCCTCCCTGCCCCGGCGGCAGGAATGAGCCGGAGGGCTAGGCGTGGCCGGCAGGCTCACCAGACCTCAGGGCGCCGCGCGAGCCGCGGAGCCCCGCACAAGGAGAAGAACCACTGGGCAAGCGACAGCCCGAAGGCCCACCGCCCGCACCGGTGGTGCAGCGCATCCGACTGCGCTACACCAAGCGTGGCCGCCTCCGGTTCACCAGCCACCGAGACTTCCAGCGCGCGTTCGAGCGCGCCCTGCGCCGCGCCGAGGTACCCATGGCGTACTCGGCCGGCTTCACCCCCCACCCCCGGGTCTCGTACGCGAACGCCGCGCCCACCGGCACCGGCAGTGAGGCCGAGTACCTGGAGATCGCCCTCGCGGAGCCCCGCGACCCCGAGAAGCTCCGCGAGCTCCTCGACGAGTCGATGCCCCTGGGCCTCGACATCATCGACGCCGTCGAGGCCCGCACCTCCGGGCTCGCCGACCGGCTGACCGCCTCCGTGTGGGAGCTGCGCCTGGAGGGCGTCGAGCCCGCCGAGGCCGAGCGGGCCGTGCAGGCCTTCCTCGCCGCCGAGACGGTGGAGGTGCAGCGCCGGACCAAGAACGGCATGCGCACCTTCGACGCCCGCGAGGCCGTGGTCGGCATCGAAGCCCTTCCTGCTCCGGCTGATAGGCCGCTGGACAATGCCTGTGCGATACTGCGGCTGGTTGTTCGGCATTTGACACCTGCCGTGCGACCCGACGACGTCCTGTCCGGTCTCCGAGCTGTGGCCGACCTGGCGCCGCCGGTCCCCGCAGCGGTGACCAGGCTGGCGCAGGGGCTCTTCGACGAGGAGTCCGGCACGGTGACCGACCCGCTCGCGCCCGACCGCGAGGCTGTCACGGCCGCCCCACCCACGGCCGCCGTGACCGCCGACGCGAAGGCGCCGGAAGGTCCCGCCGCGTAGGGATCGTCGTCGTAGCGCAGCCCTGGCACTCGGGAGCCACCTGGGTCGGGCCGCGCACTGACCTGAAGACTTCCGCCAGGCCGTACGGACAACGCGTACGGAACCGGCGGCCATGGACTACAGCTCCCGTGTGGCGAACGCGCCCCGGAGGCCGGTTCCGCGTTCATCGCGCGAAACCGAGCCGGACCGGACGTCAGCCGCGGCGCCCGGGAGCGTGACGGGAGAACCGCCCGCAATGCTCAGCAACGAAAACACCCCCGAAAGCGCTGACAGCAACAGCCCGAGCGACAACCTGCCCCCGCGCAGGCGTCGCCGTGCCGCGTCCCGCCCGGCCGGACCGCCCGGCGGCGCCGCCGCCGCGCCGGCCGCCCCGGTGACCGCCGAGGCCGTTGCTCCGGCCGTCGCCGAGGAGCCTGCCGCTCCTGCCCCGCGGGCCCGTCGCCGCGCCACCCGCGCCGTGGCCGCCCCGGCTGCGGAGGCCGCCGAGGCCGTGGTGGTCGAGGCTGCGGCCCCCGCCGCTGCTGCCGAGGAGCCCGCTGCCCCGGCTCCGCGGGCCCGTCGCCGTGCGACCCGTGCCGTGGCTGCGCCGGTGGCCGAGACCGAGGCCGCCCAGGCCCCGGCCGAGGAGGCTGCCGCGCCTGCTGCCGCTGCTCCGGCCGTCGCCGAGGAGCCTGCCGCTCCTGCCCCGCGGACCCGTCGCCGCGCCACCCGCGCCGTGGCCGCCCCGGCTGCGGAGGCCGCCGAGGCCGTGGTGGTCGAGGCTGCCGCCCCCGCCGCTGCTGCCGAGGAGCCCGCTGCCCCGGCTCCGCGAGCCCGCCGTCGTGCGACCCGTGCCGTGACCGCTCCGGCTGCGGAGAGCGCCGAGGCCGTGGTGGCCCCGGCCGAGGAGGCTGCTGCTGCCGCCGCTGCCGCCCCCGCCGCTGCCGAGGAGCCTGCTGCTCCCGCCCCGCGGGCCCGTCGCCGCGCCACCCGCGCCGTGACCGCTCCCGAGGCCCCCGCCGCCGAGGCCGCCGAGCAGGGGGCCCCGAAGGCCACCGCGACGGTCACCGTCGCCGACGCCGTGGACGCGCCGAAGCGCGGCCGCCGCCGCGCCACCCGCTCCGCCGCCCCGGCCGCCGCCGCCCCGCAGCCGGCCGCCGAGCCCGCCGAGAAGGCCGAGCCCGCCGCCCCGGCCCGTGGCCGCCGCGTCACCCGGCCCGCCGTGGCCGTGTTCCAGGCCCCGGTGTTCACCGAGCCGATGTTCCAGACCCCGGAGACCGCCGCCATGGCCGCCGCGGCAGCGGCTGCCGCGAGCGAGGCGGAGGAGGTCGAGGAGGAGCTCGAAGCCGAGCCCGAGCCCGTCCAGGCTCCGGCGCAGCCCGCCGGTCGTCGCCGCCGCCGTGGCCGCGGTGTCGCCGAGGCCGCCCCGGCCGAGGTGGAAGCCGCCCCCGAGGAGCCCGAGGTCGAGGCCGAGGTCGAGGCCGAAGCCGAGTTCGACGAGGAGGAGGCCGACGAGACGGGCGAGCGTCCCTCCCGCCGCCGCCGTCGCGGTGGCCGTCGCCGCCGCCGCGGTGAGGCCGCCGACCTGGACGAGTCCGTCGAGGAGGAGGCCGAGGCCGCCGAGCAGGAGGCTGCGGAGCAGGAGGCCGAGGAGGAGGAAGAGGACGAGGCCGAGGAGGCCGGCGCCCTCGGTTCCAGCTCCAGCCGTCGTCGTCGCCGCCGTCGCCGCCGCAGCGGTGAGCCCGCCGACGTCACTGCCGAGGCCGCGCGCGAGGAGGACGGCGTACGCACCGTCGTCAAGGTCCGCGAGCCGCGCCCGGCGCGCGAGAAGGCCGAACCCGGCTCGGGCGCCGACGAGGTGCAGTCCATCAAGGGCTCGACCCGTCTGGAGGCGAAGAAGCAGCGCCGCCGCGAGGGTCGCGAGCAGGGCCGCCGCCGTGTGCCGATCATCACCGAGGCCGAGTTCCTGGCCCGCCGCGAGGCCGTCGAGCGCGTGATGGTCGTCCGCCAGAACGGCGACCGCACCCAGATCGGCGTCCTTGAGGACAACGTGCTCGTCGAGCACTACGTCAACAAGGAAGAGGCCACCTCGTACGTCGGCAACGTCTACCTGGGCAAGGTCCAGAACGTGCTGCCGTCCATGGAGGCCGCCTTCATCGACATCGGCAAGGGCCGCAACGCCGTCCTGTACGCCGGCGAGGTCAACTTCGAGGCGCTCGGCATGGCCAACGGGCCGCGCCGCATCGAGTCCGCCCTGAAGTCCGGCCAGTCCGTCCTGGTCCAGGTCACCAAGGACCCGATCGGCCACAAGGGCGCCCGCCTGACCAGCCAGGTCTCGCTGCCCGGCCGTTACCTGGTCTACGTGCCCGAGGGCTCGATGACCGGCATCAGCCGCAAGCTGCCCGACACCGAGCGCGCGCGCCTGAAGACGATCCTCAAGAAGATCGTCCCCGAGGACGCGGGCGTCATCGTGCGCACCGCCGCCGAGGGCGCGAGCGAGGACGAGCTGCGCCGTGACGTCGAGCGTCTGCAGGCGCAGTGGGAGGACATCCAGAAGAAGTCGAAGCAGATCACGACCTCTTCGCCGAGCCTGCTGTACGGCGAGCCGGACATGACCGTCCGGGTCGTGCGCGACATCTTCAACGAGGACTTCACGAAGGTCATCGTCAGCGGTGACAGCGCCTGGGAGACCATCCACGGCTACGTCTCGCACGTGGCCCCCGACCTGGCGGACCGGCTCTCGCGCTGGACCTCCGAGGTCGACGTCTTCGCGACGTACCGGATCGACGAGCAGCTCGCCAAGGCGCTCGACCGCAAGGTGTGGCTGCCCTCGGGCGGCTCCCTTGTGATCGACAAGACCGAGGCGATGATCGTCATCGACGTCAACACCGGCAAGTTCACCGGTCAGGGCGGCAACCTTGAGGAGACCGTCACCCGGAACAACCTGGAGGCGGCCGAGGAGATCGTGCGCCAGCTGCGGCTGCGCGACCTCGGCGGCATCGTCGTCATCGACTTCATCGACATGGTCCTGGAGTCGAACCGCGATCTGGTCCTGCGGCGGATGCTGGAGTGCCTGGGCCGCGACCGTACGAAGCACCAGGTCGCCGAGGTGACCTCGCTGGGCCTGGTCCAGATGACCCGCAAGCGGGTGGGCCAGGGGCTGCTGGAGTCCTTCTCCGAGACCTGTGTCCACTGCAACGGGCGCGGTGTCATCGTGCACATGGAGACGCCGAGCGCGATCGGCGGCGGCAACGGCGGCAAGCGCGCCAAGCGCCGGGGCGGCCGGGGCCACGAGCACGACCACGAGACCGAGGGCGTCGAGACGGCCCAGGTGGCCGAGGCCGAGGTCTTCGAGGTCGAGACCGAGGCCGAGCTGGCCGCCGAGGTCGCCGCTCCCGTGGCGCTGCCCGAGCCGGCGTTCGTCCCGGACGAGGAGCTCTACAGCAGCGCCGCCGAGGCGGAGGCCGCGGCGGGCCTGAGCGGCCGTCGCAACCGCCGCCGTGCCACCCGCAAGGCGACCGCTCCGGCGGGCGCCCCGCGCGGTGCGGCCGCACCGGCCCCGGTGGCCGAGGCCGTGGTCGAGCCCGTGGTCGAGGTCGAGGACGAGCCGGTGACCGAGCCGGCCGAGACGGTGCTGGAGCCGGTCTCGGAGGTCGTCGCCGAGGCGGTGGAGGCCGCCGAGACGGTCGAGGCCGCCCCCAAGGGCCGTACGCGTCGCCGTGCGACCCGCAAGGCGACCGCTCCGGCGGGCGCCCCGGCCCCCGCGGCCGAGGCCGCCCAGGCTCCGGCCGCGGAGCAGGAGCCGCAGACGCAGCCCGAGCCCGTCGCGGAGCCCGTCGCCGAGGCGGAGCCCGAGGCCGCCGCCCAGGTCGCCGAGGCCCCCGTCGAGGAGGCCGCCCCGGCCCGTCCGCGTCGGCGTGCCACCCGCAAGGCCACCGCACCCGCCGGTTCGCCGGCCGGCGCCGCGGAGGCGGCCGTCGTGGTCGTCGAGGCCCCTGCCGCCGAACCCGAGGCCGCCCCGGCCGAGGCCGGTGCAGCGGAGGCCGAGGAGGCTGCCCCGGCGGCCAAGAAGACGGTCCGCAAGACGGCCGCCAAGAAGGCCCCGGCGGCGAAGAAGGCCCCGGCCAAGAAGGCGACCACCGCCAAGAAGTCGACGGCCGCCAAGAAGACCGTCGCGAAGAAGGCGACGGCCAAGAAGACCGTGGCGAAGCGGGCGACGAAGAAGACCGCGGCGGCCGAGCAGCAGACGCCGCCGTCCGTCTCGGCTCCGACCGAGGCCTGATCCGCTGTACGGCCGGGGCCCCGCCGCGAGGCGGGCCCCGGCCGTGCGGGGCCTGGAGGGCCCGGTTTGACCCTCCGGAAGCAGCCCCGTAACCTAGACCGTCGGCATGTCCTAGATGGTTACGTCTAGTGCGCGTCGCGCTCCTGAGCACCTTCCTCCCGCTGAGCACCACATGCAGGAGAGGCCGCTCGTCCAATCCGGAACAGTGCGGGCCCCCGGGCCCTGCCTGAGCGGCTGGCTTCAGGAGCATCCGTCCCGAGTGAGAGAGAGATCCGCGTGTACGCCATCGTGCGCAGCGGTGGTCGCCAGCACAAGGTTGCTGTCGGCGACATCGTTGAGGTTGACAAGATTTCCACTGCCAAGGTTGGCGACACGGTCGAGCTCTCGACCCTGCTCGTTGTCGACGGCGACGCCGTGACCTCCGACCCGTGGGTCCTGGCCGGCATCAAGGTCCAGGCCGAGGTCGTGGACCACCACAAGGGCGCCAAGATCGACATCCTGCGCTACAAGAACAAGACCGGCTACCGCCGTCGCCAGGGTCACCGTCAGCAGTACACGGCGATCAAGGTCACCGGTATCCCCACGGCTGCGAAGTAAGAGGGACTGAGACATGGCACACAAGAAGGGCGCATCGTCCACCCGGAACGGGCGCGACTCCAATGCCCAGCGGCTCGGCGTGAAGCGCTTCGGCGGTCAGGTCGTCTCCGCCGGCGAGATCCTCGTCCGCCAGCGCGGCACCCACTTCCACCCGGGCGCGGGCGTCGGCCGTGGCGGCGACGACACGCTGTTCGCGCTGCAGGCCGGTGCCGTGCAGTTCGGCACGCACCGTGGCCGCAAGGTCGTGAACATCGTTCCGGCCGCCTGATCTTCCGATCTGGGCGTTCGTAACTTTTCGAGGGCGGATCTCGTCTCTTTCCGGCGCAAGCCGGGAAGAGAGGTCCGCCCTCGGCGCGTTTGCACGTACACACGTTCAATGAGGGCAGCAAGGTCTGCCCCGGGACATTCCCGTATGTATCTGGAGGAACAACCATGACCACCTTCGTGGACCGCGTCGAGCTGCATGTCGCCGCGGGTAACGGAGGCCACGGCTGCGCCTCCGTACACCGGGAGAAGTTCAAGCCGCTCGGCGGCCCCGACGGCGGCAACGGCGGCCGTGGCGGTGACGTGATCCTGGTGGTGGAGCAGTCCGTGACCACCCTGCTGGACTACCACCACAGCCCGCACCGCAAGGCCACCAACGGCAAGCCCGGCGAGGGCGGCAACCGCTCCGGCAAGGACGGCCAGGACCTGGTCCTGCCCGTACCGGACGGCACCGTCGTCCTCGACAAGCAGGGCAACGTCCTCGCCGACCTCGTCGGCCAGGGCACCACCTACGTCGCCGCCGAGGGCGGCCGCGGCGGCCTCGGCAACGCGGCGCTGGCCTCCGCCCGCCGCAAGGCACCCGGTTTCGCGCTCCTCGGCGTCCCCGGCACCGCCGGCGACATCGTCCTGGAGCTCAAGACCGTCGCCGACGTGGCCCTCGTGGGCTTCCCGAGCGCCGGCAAGTCCTCGCTGATCTCGGTGCTCTCCGCCGCCAAGCCGAAGATCGCGGACTACCCCTTCACCACCCTGGTCCCCAACCTCGGTGTCGTGACCGCCGGTTCGACCGTCTACACGATCGCCGACGTCCCCGGCCTGATCCCGGGCGCCAGCCAGGGCAAGGGCCTCGGCCTGGAGTTCCTGCGCCACGTCGAGCGCTGCTCGGTGCTGGTGCACGTCCTGGACACCGCCACCCTGGAGTCCGACCGCGACCCCGTCTCCGACCTCGACGTCATCGAGGAGGAGCTCAAGCAGTACGGCGGCGGCCTGGAGAACCGTCCGCGCCTGGTCGTCCTCAACAAGGTGGACATCCCGGACGGGCAGGAGCTCGCCGACATGATCCGCCCCGACCTGGAGGCGCGCGGCTACAAGGTCTTCGAGGTCTCCGCGGTCGCCCGCACGGGCCTGAAGGAGCTCTCCTACTTCCTCGCGGAGGTCGTCGCCAAGGCGCGCGCCCGCAAGCCCAAGCAGGAGGCGACCCGGATCGTCATCCGCCCGAAGGCCGTGGACGACGCCGGCTTCACCGTGACCTACGACGAGGTCGAGGACGTCTACCAGGTGCGCGGCGAGAAGCCGGAGCGCTGGGTGCGCCAGACCGACTTCAACAACGACGAGGCCGTGGGCTACCTGGCCGACCGCCTCAACCGCCTCGGCGTCGAGGACGCGCTGATGAAGGCCGGCGCCCGTGCGGGCGACGGCGTCGCCATCGGAACCGACGAGAACGCCGTGGTCTTCGACTGGGAGCCGACCATGATGGCCGGCGCCGAGATGCTGGGCCGCCGCGGTGAGGACCACCGCATGGAGGCCCCGCGTCCGGCCACCCAGCGCCGCAAGGAGAAGGAAGCCCGCCGCGGGGACGCGGCGCAGCAGGAGTACGACGAATTCCGGCCCTTCTGACCTGGGATTCTGTCGTTCTTGCGGTGCGGGAGACGGTGTTGAAGTGATGTTTACCCCGGTCGCCTAGGATCCACCGGGTGAGCAGCACCATTCCTCCCAGCGTTTCCGTCGTGGTGATCGCGTACAACGACGCCGTGCTCGTGGGCGAGGCCGTCGCCTCGGCCCTCGCCCAGGGCCCGGCCGTCGCCGAGGTGATCGCCGTCAACGACGCCTCGGCCGACGGCACCGCGCGGGTGCTGGACGAGCTGGCGGCCGTCCATCCCCGCCTCAAGGTCGTGCACCGCGCGGAGAACAGCGGCGGCTGCGGCACCCCGCGCAACGACGGGATCGCAGCCGCGACCTCCCCGTACGTCCTCTTCCTCGACAGCGACGACGTCCTGCCGCCGGGAGCGGTCGACGCCCTGCTGCGGGCCGCCGAGGAGCACCGCGCGCCGGTCACGGTCGGCGCGTGCGTGCGCCGTGAGCTGCCGCAGTACCACGACGTGCCGTGGGTGCCGGGGCTCTACACCCCGGGGGACGTGATCGAGCGGCCCGCGGACCGGCCCGAGCTGGTCCGCGACACCCTCTGCGTCAACAAGCTGTACGACCGGTCCTTCCTGGAAAAGCATGCGATCCGCTTTCCCGACGGCCGGTTCGTCTACGAGGACTTCGTCTTCACCGCGCGCGTCCTCGCCGCCGCCCCGCGCATCGCCGTCATCGGCGACCTCGTCTACGTGTGGCACGTGCGCCGCAGCGCCGCCCAGGTGTCGATCTCGCTGGACCGCAAGGACGTGGACAACTGGCGCTCCCGCATCGAGGCCCACCGTGCCGCCGCCCGGATCATCGCCGAGTCCTCCCCGGAGCTGGGCCGCGCCTGCCAGGTGAAGTTCCTGGAGTACGACCTGCGCATGTACCTGCGCGAGCTCGGCGGCGACCCCGGCTACCAGGCCGCCTGGTGGACCCTGACCCGCGATTACCTGGCCGGTTTCGACGAGGCCGTCATCGAGGCCGCCGGCGCGCACGCCCGCTGGATCGTCCGGGTGCTGCTGGCCACGGAGGCCCCGCCCGCCGACGTCGAGCGGCTGACCCGCTTCGCCGCCGAGCCGCCCCGCCTCCTGCCCCCGTACGCGACCGGCCCCGACGGCGGGCCCGTGTGGAGCGAGGAGCTCCCCGTCGCGCTGGACCGGCTGGCCGAGCTGGCGGTGGACGAACTGCCCGTCACCATCGATGCCGAGCCGGCCGGTGCGGCCGCGCTGCGGATCCGGGTACGCGACCTGTACCGGCGCCTCGCCGCGGCCGGTCCGCACACCGCCCGCCTGAACTTCGTCCCCCGGTCGGGTGGTGAGCCGGTGCTTGGCCGGCCCGTGGAGCTGCGACCCGCCGCGGACGGCGACGGGTGGACCGCCGAGCTGCCGTTCCACCTCACGGCCGTGGCCGCGGCCGGACGGCGCCAGGGACGCCGCGGGATGCAGGCCTGGGGCGTGCAGATCGGCGTGGAGTGCCGCGACGGGAGCTCCCTGACCACCTCCCCGCGCCCCCTGCCGGGCCTGCTCCACCGCCGGGCCCTGCCCAGCAGCAGGTACGGTGTTCTGCTGGCGCAGCCGTTCCGTACGGGCGGGGGATCCCTGGCCCTGCGGCTCGCGCCGGGTGCCGCGGGCGCGCTGAGCCTCGTGCGCAGCCGCCTTCACCGGGCCAAGGCCGGCCGCGGGGCGCAGTAGGAAAGCCGGTGATCGCCACGATCGCCGAGGATCAAGACACTCGGGAGTACGCATGACCTTTCTGATCACCGGTGGCGCCGGCTACATCGGCTCGCACGTCGTCCGCGCGATGCTGCTCGCAGGGGAGAAGGTCGTCGTCCTCGACGACCTGTCCACGGGCAACGAGGACCGCGTCCCGGAGGGCGTCCCGCTGGTGATCGGCTCGGTCCTGGACCGGCTGGTCCTGGACGAGGCGATGGCCGAGCACAAGATCACCGGCGTGGTGCACCTGGCGGGCAAGAAGCAGGTCGGCGAGTCCGTCGAGAAGCCGCTGTACTACTACCACGAGAACGTGGAGGGCCTTCAGGTCCTGCTGGGCGCGGTGGCGGCCGCGGGCGTGCGCAACTTCCTGTTCTCCTCCTCCGCCTCGGTGTACGGCATGCCCGACGTGGACCTGGTCACCGAGGAGACCCCCTGCGCGCCGCTGAGCCCGTACGGCGAGACCAAGCTGGCCGGTGAGTGGCTGGTCCGCGCGGCCGGCAAGGCGCACGGCATCTCCACCGCCTGCCTGCGCTACTTCAACGTGGCCGGCGCCGCCACCCCCGAGCTCGCGGACACCGGGGTCTACAACCTGGTCCCGATGGTCTTCGAGCGCTTCGACAAGGGCGAGGGCGCCCGGATCTTCGGCGACGACTACCCGACCCCCGACGGCACCTGCATCCGCGACTACATCCACGTCGAGGACCTCGCCGAGGCCCACGTGGTGGCGGCCCGCAAGCTCGTCGAGTGGGGGGCGACCGGCGACTACCGCGACCTCACCGTCAACATCGGCCGCGGCGAGGGCGTCTCCGTACGGGAGATGGCCCAGCTGCTGAACGAGGGCACCGGGCACACCCACGAGCCGGTGGTCGTCCCGCGCCGCCCCGGCGACCCGGCCAAGGTCGTGGCCTCGGCCGACAAGATCGCCGCCGAGCTGGGCTGGAAGGCCAAGCACGACGTGCGCGAGATGATCACCTCGGCCTGGGCGGGCTGGGAGGCCAACCGCAAGGGCACCCTGCACCACGCCGAGCGCTAGGCCCCTTCCGTACGAAGCCGCCCGCCCCGGTCATCTCCGGGGCGGGCGGCTTCGTACGCGCGGTGCGGGGGCTCAGCGCTCCAGGAACGCGAACAGCTCTTCCCACCGGTCGGTGATCTCGGCACTGGAATACCGCTGCACCGCCCGGAAGGCATTGTCGCCGAGCCGGTCGCGCAGCGCACGGTCGGCCATCAGGGTGCGCAGGTGCCCGGCCAGCTCCATCGTGTTGCCGAGCCGCGCCAGCAGCCCGTCCTCACCGTCGCGCACGATCTCCCGTACGCCGGGCGCACAGTCGAACGCGGCCGCGGGGACGCCCGCCGCCATCGCCTCCAGCAGCGTGATCGGGAAGCCTTCGGCCCGGGAGGCCTGTGCGAAGACCGAGGCCCCGCGCAGCGCGCCCAGCACGTCGTCCGTGCTGCCCATCCACTCCACGGAGTCGTCCAGCCCGAGCGCGGTGCAGTGCGCCCGCAGCGCCTGCTCCTCGACGCCCGCTCCGTAGATCCGCAGGACCCAGTCGGGGTGGTGCGGGGCGACGTCCGCCCACGCGTCGAGCAGCAGGTCCACGCCCTTCTCGAAGGCGAGGCGGCCGACGCTAGCGACGACCTTCCCGCTGCGGGGCGCGGGGGAGTCCGGCATGAACGGCAGCGGGTTCGGCATGCTGGCCACGTTCTCCATGCCCGCCCGGATCCACAGGTCCGCGTCCTCGGGGGTCAGCACCAGCAGCCGGTCGACCTCGGAGTAGAAGCGGCGCACCCGCTCACCGCGGGTGGACTTCTGGCTGGCTTCGAAGGACTCATGGCTCATGCCGATGACGCTGAGCCCCTTGGTGTCGGCCAGCGCCACCCACTCCATCGCCCACACCTGCGTGACGATGACCACTCCGCCCGGGCGGGCCTGGCGCAGCAGCCCGCTCAGCTGCTCCGCCTTGGCCCGCATCAGCGCCCGCCGGGCCGCCTGTCGGCGCCGCTCGGGGGCGTTCAGCCGGCCCTTGATGCCGCGCAGGCGGCGCGCCTTCGGCGGGTGGCTGTCGTACAGGGTGGTCATCTCGTACGGCAGGTACGCCGGCAGCTTCTGCCGGATCTCCTCGGCGACGGGCGCGATGCCGACGATGTGCACCCGGTGCCCGCGGTCGGTGAACAGCCGGGCCATCTGGTGGGACCAGGTGGTCACGCCGCCGAGCTCGTCGACGCTGTTGGAGACGATGAAGACGTCGCGGCCGCCGGGGTGTTCGGTGGCCGCGACGGACGTGGCGGTCTGCTGGCTCACTTGCCGCTCCCGGTGAAGAACTTCTCGACGATCTGGCGGGCGGCGTCCCCGCGGTCGTACTCGCCGAACTCGGCGAGGAAACGCTGGCGGGCCTCCGCGTACTTGGCGTCCGCCTCCTCGAAGGCGGCGATGGCCTGGAGGAGTTCGTCCGCCGTGGCCACCACGGGCCCCGGGGCCTTCTCCTTCAAGTCGAAGTACGTGCCGCGGATGTCGTTCGCGTACTCCTCGTAGTCGTACGCGAAGAACAGCATCGGCCGGTCCAGGACCGCGTAGTCGAACATCACGGAGGAGTAGTCGGTGATCAGCCCGTCGGCGAGCGCCAGCAGCGGGGTGATGTCATGGTGGCGGGAGACGTCGACGACCCGGCCCGCGACCGACGGGGGCAGCGTGACGCTGTTGAGGTAGTGGGTGCGCACCAGCAGCGTGAAGCGGTCGCCGAGCCGGTCCGCGAACTCCTCCACGTCGAAGGGGAAGGTGAAGCCCTCCACCGCACCGTCGGCGCCGGCCCGGAACGTCGGCGCGTACAGCAGCACCTTCTTCTCCGGGTCGATGCCCAACTCGGCGGCGAGCGGGCCGCGCACCCGCTCCCCGCTCTGCGTCTCGGCGCGGTGCGCCTCGACCAGGGCGTCGTTGCGCGGGTAGCCCGTGCGCAGCAGCACCTCGTCGCGCAGCCGGAAACCCTTCGCGAGGGTGCGGGCGTCGTGCTCCGAGCGGATCAGGAAGTGGTCGAAGCGGTCGACGGCCGCCTGGAAGCGGTCCTGGCCGGCCTTGCCCTGCGCCTTGGTGCGGGGCTCGTGGAAGCCCATCCGCTTGAGCGCGGAGCCGTGCCAGGTCTGGATGTAGGTGGTGCCGGGGCGCTTGGCGAGGGCCAGCGGGAAGCCCTGGTTGTCGACCCAGAACTCGGCCTGCGCCAGCGCCCGCAGGTACGCCCAGCTCCAGCGCTTGACCAGGGTGGCTTCCTTGGGGAAGCCGGTGGGCTTGGCCCCGGCGTAGGACCAGACCGCCTCGAAGGGGACGCCCTGGCGGACCATCTCCTCGTAGATCGCCTTCGGGCTGTCGCTGTACTGCTTGCCCATGTGGCTCTCGAAGACGACCGTGCCCTTCTTGACGGGCAGCTTAGAGAAGACCTCGTGGTAGACCTTCACCTTCTGCTCGCCGGAGCCGAGGTTGCGGCGCGCCCGCAGGGCCCTGCGCAGGCTCCGCTTGACCAGGCCCGCGGTCCGCCCGTGCATGGCGCTGCCGATCAGCGTCTGGGTGCGTACGGCGGCGGCGCTCTCGGCGGTCAGGACGTAGGAGAGGTTGCCCTTCTTGGTGACCTCGGGCTCGAAGCGGTCGGAGACCAGCCGGGTCAGCCGCGGGCGTACGCGCAGCCGGGCCGCCGACTCCAGGTCCACCCCGCCGACCGAGACGCGGGTGGTCAGGCGGTCGTCGCCGGCCGTCAGCTTCAGGCGGACGTCCCAGACGGCGTCGATGATGCCGAGGGGGCGGACGGTGCTGCCGATGTCCGCGGTGGCGGTCCACTCGATCGTGTCACCGGCGTGGCGCACGGTTGCCACCGGGAAGCTGAAAGAGCGGACGCCGATCTGCCGGCGGGCCCGGAACTCCAGCGAGGCCGTGAGTTCCGCTTCCGGGGCGATCCGGCCCAGCGGGTTCACCACCGCGCCGGACAGGGTGACGGTGCCGCGCCCGTCGTCCTCGTAGGAGGTCAGGCGGTTGCCGAGGCACAGGGAGGTGAGCGGGGCGGTGTGGAAGCCCTGCTCGGTCACGTCCAGTATCCGGCGGGCCTCGTGGTCGGCCGGGTCGTCGATGTGCTGCGCACACCAGTAGATCCGCCCGTCGCGCTCGGCGAGCGGCGAGGAGAGCCGGCCCTTGTTGGTCATGGCGTCGGCGGCCGGAAGCAGGTTGTCCCAGTCCTCCTTGCCCAGCAGGTAGGCGCAGATCGCCTGGAGGTACGTGACGTTCTCGTACGCGGCGGGGTCGATGCCGGCCAGGTAGCCGTTGGCGAGGCGGGCGAACTCCTGGCGGTAGGCGTCGCTCAGCAGGGGCAGGTCGCGCAGGTGCAGCACCAGGTCGTGCTTGAGGAACTTGGCGTCCTTCGCGGTCCGGATCCCGGTGTGGCCCTTGGTGGCCAGCAGTTCGTCGACGCGGCGGTGGATCTCCATCCGGTGGGCGAAGTTGGCGATCTCGTGGCGGCGGTTGCTGATCGACTTCGCCGCGGCCTTCTCCACCACGTTCCAGTAGTAGACGTGGTTCGGGATCAGGGTGATGCGGCGGGCGGCCACGTACGCCTGGGCGGAGAACAGCAGGTCCTCGTAGTGGATGCCGACCGGGAACTCCAGGCCCTGCTCCAGCAGGAACGCGCGCCGGTAGCACTTGTTCGTGGAGAGGGTGTCGTAGACCAGCAGGTCGGGGTCCTCGGTGATCGACTCCAGCGTGCGGGTGCGGGAGTAGATCCACGGGTACCACTCAGTGGTCTTGCCCCACCGGTTGTCGAGGTGCACGCGCACGCACATGCCGGAGACCAGGTCGGAACCGGTCCGCTCGGCAGCCGCCAGCATGTTGCGGCAGGCGTTCCGTTCCAGCACGTCGTCGCTGTCCAGGAACATGACGTACGTGCCGGTCGCCTGCTGGATGCCGTGGTTGCGGGGCGCCCCGCAACCACCGCTGTTCTCCGGCAGCCGGAAGGCCCGCACCCTGCCCGGGTGTGCGGCTTCGAGCTCCTGGGCGACCGAGTATGACCGGTCCTTGCTGCAGTCGTCGACGATCACGACTTCGACCCCGTGCAGGGTCTGGTCCAAAACCGACTGGACGGCTGTCGGCAGACGCTCTGCGTCGTTGTAGACGATGACGACCACGGAGACGTCAGGCACGTGCACCTCGATCCCTTTGTTCCATTCCGCTTATCCCGTCCAAGCTACCGTGTGCCGCACTCACCTCAGGCAGCCCGACCCTCGGCGTGCATACTTCTAAGGAAGAGGTGAGTGGCGGGTCCGGTCGCCGACAATCACCCGTTCGGACCCAGCAGGAAGTGTTCATGACGAAGCTGTCCGTAGTCGTCCCTTGCTACAACGAAGAAGCCGTCATCGACAGCTTCGACGTCGAGATCCGCAGGGTCCTGGACTCCCTCCCCGTCGAGTACGAGGTCTGCTACGTCGACGACGGCAGCCGCGACGCCACCCTCGCCAAGCTCCGCAAGATCGCCGCCGAGCACGGCGACCGTACCCGCTACGTGTCCTTCAGCCGCAATTTCGGCAAGGAGGCCGGCATGCTCGCCGGCCTGCGCGAGGCCACCGGCGACGCCGTCGTGATCATGGATGCGGACCTCCAGCACCCGCCGGAGCTCATCGCGACCATGCTCGACTACTACCGGCAGGGCCACGACCAGATCATCGCCCGGCGCACCCGCGAGGGCGACAAGAAGGTCCGCTCGGTGCTCAGCCGCCTCTACTACCGCGGGGTCAACCGCTGGGTCGACGTCGAACTCACCGACGGCGTCGGCGACTTCCGGATGCTGTCCCGGCCCGCCGTCGACGCCCTGCTCTCGCTGCCGGAGTACAACCGCTTCTCCAAGGGGCTCTTCTCCTGGATCGGCTTCGACACCGTCCACTTCGACTACCGCAACGCCCAGCGCGAGGCGGGCGAGACGAAGTGGAAGTTCGGCTCCCTGCTGAACTACGCCATGGACGGGCTGATCTCCTTCAACAACCGCCCGCTGCGCATCGGCATCTGGGCGGGCGTGTCGCTGGTGGGGCTGGCCGCCCTGTACGCGCTGTGGATCGCCGTCATGGCCATGACCCACGGGGTCGACGCCCCCGGCTACGTCACCCTCGTCGCGATCATCGTCGGCATCGGCGGCGTTCAGATGATCATGCTGGGCCTGATCGGCGAGTACATCGGACGTATCTACTACGAGACCAAGCGCCGGCCGCACTTCCTGGTCAAGGAGGCGCACGGCGCGGACCCCCACGCCCGGCCCGCCCCGCAGCCTGCCGGGGCGGAACGCGAACGGGGCGGTCTGTCGGCCGGCCGGCCGACCGTCTCCGCCGAGCGCGACGGGCGCTGAACGATGAGAGAGCAGCTCGGCCAGATCTTCCGCTTCGCCCTCGTCGGCGGCGTCAACACCGGCACCTTCTTCGGCATCTACCTGCTCCTGCACCCCTGGATGCCGTACTTCCTCGCCTACACCCTGGCCTTCCTGCTGGCGATGGTCGGCTCGTTCTTCATGAACACCTACTTCACCTACCGGACGAAGCCGACGTGGAAGAAGTTCCTGCTCTTCCCGCTGACGAACGTCACCAACTACGTGATCCAGTCCGCCGGCCTCTACGCCCTGGTCACCTGGGCCGGGATGGACACCCGGATCGCGCCGCTGGTCGCCGCCGTCGTCGCCATCCCGTTCACCTACCTGCTCTCCCGCAGGATCCTGGTGCCGGGAGCCGCCCGGGCCGAGGAGCCGCAGCCCTCGCCGTCGGCGCGGTCCACGGTCTGAAACCCCCGCGCAGGCGCTCGCGCCCACCCCGTAGATTGAGGTGGCAGACGTAGACGGACCGGCAAGGCGTACCGGCAAGGGGCAAGGGGACAGACGTGTCAGCGGCTAGGCAGGGTGTCGTGGACGCCCGCAGGATCGTGGTCAAGGTCGGCTCCTCCTCCCTGACCACCGCGGCCGGCGGACTCGACGCGGACCGGGTGGACGCCCTGGTCGACGTCCTGGCCAAGGCCCGCAGCGGCGGTGAGAAGGAGATCGTCCTCGTCTCCAGCGGGGCCATCGCCGCCGGGCTCTCCCCGCTCGGCCTGCGCCGGCGCCCCAAGGACCTGGCCCGGCAGCAGGCCGCCGCGAGTGTCGGCCAGGGTCTGCTCGTGGCCCGGTACACCGCCTCCTTCGCCCGCTACGGCATCCGCGTCGGCCAGGTCCTGCTGACCACCGACGACACCAGCCGGCGCGCCCACTACCGCAACGCGTACCGGACCCTGGACCAGCTGCTCGCCATGGGCGCACTGCCGGTCGTCAACGAGAACGACACCGTCGCCACGGACGAGATCCGCTTCGGCGACAACGACCGGCTCGCCGCCCTCGTCGCCCACCTGGTCCGCGCCGACCTCCTCGTCCTGCTCTCCGACGTCGACGGCCTCTACGACGGCGACCCCTCGCAGCCCGGAACCACCCGGATCGAGGAAGTGCGCGGGCCCGAGGACATCGCGCACGTCTCGATCGGCAGCGCCGGCAAGGCCGGGGTCGGCACCGGTGGCATGGTCACCAAGGTCGAGGCCGCGCGGATCGCCGCGGCGGCCGGGATCCCCGTCGTCCTCACCTCCGCCAGCCAGGCGGCCGACGCGCTGTCCGCCCGCGCGACGGGCACCCTCTTCCACGCCACCGGGCGCCGCTCGGCGGACCGCCTGCTGTGGCTCCAGCACGCCTCGACCCCGCAGGGGCACCTGGTCCTCGACGAGGGCGCCGTCCGCGCGGTCACCGAGCGCGGCAGCTCGCTGCTGCCCGCCGGGATCGCAGCCGTCGAGGGCGAGTTCACCGCCGGCGACCCGGTGGAACTGCGCGCCCCCGACGGCCGGGCCGTCGCCCGGGGACTCGTCAACTTCGACGCCAGGGAACTCCCGCAGCTGCTGGGGCGCTCCACGCGCGAGCTGGCGCAGGAACTCGGACCGGAGTACGAACGGGAGGTCGTCCACCGGGACGATCTGGTCCTGCTGCAGGGCTGAGGTTCGGCAAAACCGCCGCGCGGAGGGCCGGGGACTGGTCAACTGTGAGGGGCGGACACGCATGGGCGCAGACAGGAGGCGGCTGGTGAGACGAGCGCTGACCAGCATCAGCGGCGGCGGGGACGAGCAGGACGAAGCCTCGCGCCTCTGGCACGTCACCCTGAGCGTCTCCGGCAAGCCGGCGCCGCTGTCGGAGGTGCGGCGCGGGCTGGAGCAACTGGCACACGACCATCCCTTCCTGCTGACGAGCCGGTACGCCGACGACCACGCGGAGATCCGGTACTGGGAGGAGGCCCGCGACCTCCACGACGCGGCGGCCGTCGCCCTGCGGCTCTGGGGCGAACACCGCTCCTCGGCGCAGCTCCCGCCGTGGGAGATCGTCGGCCTGGAGGTCATCGACCGCGCCACCTACCACCTCCGCGTGGCGGAGGGCTACGGCCCGCCCCCGGCCCACCCCGTGGGCGTACACCCGTACTGACCCGTTCCACGCGTTCCGCCCGGTGGCCGCGGCCCCGGCCCCGGCGGGCCCCGGCGGCGCGGGCCCCGGCCGTCGGACGTGCCGCTGCGCGGGGCCGGACGTGTTCAGCCCGCGCGGCGTGTGAGCGCACCGGGCGCGGAGTGCCCGGAACCGGGTCCGGGCGGAGCTCGGCAAACGGTGAAAGGGCGGGCGGGGAGACGCTCCGCGCAGCGGGCTCCGGCCGGGGTGGGCCGGGACGGGGTCGGCGGGTCGGCGAGGTGTCTCGCGGGGTGGAAACCCCGCTCGGGCCGGTGGCGCCGGGGATTACCCTGGGCCGCATGACCTCGCTCGACGCCACCGCCTCGCCCGTCCTCGCCACCGCGCACCGCGCCCGTACCGCCGCCGCGGCCATCGCCCCGCTCCCGCGGTCCGCCAAGGACACCGCCCTGCTGGCCATCGCGGACGCGCTGGAGGCCCGTACGGCCGAGATCGTCGAGGCCAACGCCGAGGACATCGCCAAGGCCCGCGCAGCCGGCACCAGCGAGACCGTCGTCGACCGCCTCACCCTCACCCCCGACCGCGTCGCGGCCATCGCCTCCGACGTGCGCGACGTCGCCGCCCTCCCCGACCCCGTCGGCGAGGTCGTCCGCGGCTCGACCCTTCCCAACGGCATCGACCTGCGCCAGATCCGCGTCCCCCTCGGCGTGGTCGGCATCATCTACGAGGCCCGCCCCAACGTCACCGTCGACGCGGCCGCCCTGTGCCTGAAGTCCGGCAACGCTGTCCTCCTGCGCGGCAGCTCCTCCGCCTACGCCTCCAACACCGCCCTGGTCGCGATCCTGCGCGACGCCGTCGAGAGCACCGGCATCCCCGCGGACGCGATCCAGCTCGTGCCCGGCGAGTCCCGCGACTCCGTCCGCGAGCTGATGCGGGCCCGCGGCCTCGTCGACGTCCTCATCCCGCGCGGCGGCGCCTCCCTCATCAAGACCGTCGTCGAGGAGTCCACCGTTCCGGTCATCGAGACCGGTACCGGCAACTGCCACGTCTACGTGGACGCCCAGGCCGACCTCGACATGGCCGTGGACATCCTCGTCAACTCCAAGGCCCAGCGGCCCTCCGTCTGCAACTCCGCCGAGACCCTCCTCGTCCACCGCGACATCGCGGACGCCTTCCTGCCGCGGGCCCTCGACGCCCTCGCCGAGGCCGGCGTCACCGTCCACGGCGACGCACGCGTCCTCGCGGCCGCCCAGGACTCCAAGGCCACCGCGCTCCCGGCCACCGACGAGGACTGGGCCGCCGAGTACCTCTCCTACGACATCGCCGCCGCCGTCGTGGACTCCCTCGACGACGCCGTCGGCCACATCCGCCGCTGGACCTCCGGGCACACCGAGGCGATCGTCACCACCTCGCAGGCCGCCGCGCGCCGCTTCACCCAGCTGGTCGACTCGACCACCGTGGCCGTGAACGCCTCCACCCGGTTCACGGACGGCGGACAGTTCGGCTTCGGTGCCGAGATCGGCATCTCCACCCAGAAGCTGCACGCCCGCGGCCCCATGGGCCTTCCGGAACTGACCTCCACCAAGTACATCGTCACCGGCGACGGTCACATCCGGTAACCGGGCCCCGCACACCGGGTGGCCGGATTTCGCGCATGCCCTGCCCAAAGCAGCCCACCGGGTCTACGCTGAGGCTGTGCCGGACGACGTGGGGGGCAAATTCCCGGACGACGGGGAGCCCGACGACGACCGCGGAGGCGCGGATCAGGACTTCGCCTCCGTGGTGTTCGACGAGGACTTCGTCCGGAGCGCCGAGATCCATGAACCCAGTGCCGCGGAGCGCCAGCGCGCCGCCGACTTGGCGCGCGCCGAGGCGGAAGCCGCCCGCGCCGTGGCAGGCGGCTGGACGGGCGACGAGGACCACGACCGGTACGGCTACGGCCACGCCGACGGGTACGGCCTCGACGAGCCCGACGGCTGGGAGCGCGGCCACGGCGGCTGGGGAGACGGACCGTACGGGGCCTACGGCGGCAGCCTGCGGCCCTACCGCGGCCGCTCGCCCTGGCTCCGGCCGGTCGCCTGGGTCCTCGCCGTCGTGATGGGCCTGGGCATGGTCGCCCTCGCCTTCAGCGCCGTCTACCGCAGCGCCTCGGGCGAGGCGGAACCCGCCCCCGCGCCCGCCAGCACCCCGCGGACGGAAGTCACCGGCGCCGGAGCGTTTATGTACCCCGTCGGCCGCCAACCCTGAAAGTACGACCCCGCTCCTCTTTCTCGGCGGAGCCGGGGGCTTCTCTGAAGCGGGGACAGCGGGGAGAAGCAATGGCCGTGCCAGGAGATCCACCCGACGGCACCCCCGAAGGCATCGGCGGGGGCGACGAGGAGTTCCGGTCGGACGAGTACCGGTCGGTGGTGTTCGACGAGGACTTCGTCCGCGCTGCCCGGCTCCAGGAGTACTCCGCCGAGGAGCGCATGGGCGAGCATGCCCGGGCCGTGCGCAGCCGCTCCATCTGGTCGGGCGCCGGCCCCTCCCGGCCCCGGACGGGCACCCCGGGCCGCGGCGCACGGCAGGGCATGGTGCTCGTGCTGCTGATCGCCGTGGCCTTCGCCGCGGCCGTCTACATGGGCCTGCGCAACCCGGCCCTGCCGCAGGGGGAGGCCCGTACCGAGCCGCTCTCCAGCACGGTCGTGCCCCTCGCGCCCACCACCCCCGTGCCCGGCGGGCGCCCCATCGACCTGTACGCGGCCGGCCCGGCGGCCGACTACCGCGTCGGGGCGGCCGGGATCACCCTGCCCGCCGTCCGCCGCACCCCGCATTTCACCGACGCCCAGGTGGTCACCGCCCTGTCCGTCGCCAAGGACTACCTGGTGCAGTCCTCCATGGACCCGGACGTACTGGCCGGCGCCGCTTCCCGGCCCGTACGGGTCCTGCTCGACCCGGACCAGGTGGCCCAGTTCGACCGCAGCATGACCTCGCCCTCCGGTGACGGGCGCCACGCGGCCACCGGCTGGCTGGTCCGCTTCGACCCGGGCACCGCCGTCCTCGCCGACTCCCGGGTCCGGGTGAGCGGCACCCTCGTCTTCGACGAGGTGTCCCCGGACGTGCTGGAGGTGTTCACCGATCACACCTTCGTGTACGCGGTGCGCCCCGCCACCGGGGCCCCGGCCGCCGCCGACGGCGCCTCGCTCTTCACGGTCCGGCGCGAGCTGCGGCTGCGCTTCGACCGGGAGGACCTCGCGGTCCGGCGGGCGGAGCTGGTGACCGCCTACGTGATGGCCGGCCCGCAGGACTGCGCCACCGACCCCGCCGCAGGCTTCCGCCCGCTCCTGGCCGGAGCCGGCCCGACCACGGTCGGCCCGCCCGCGAGCGACCCGTACGCCAGCGGGCACCCCCGCCGCACCGCCGGGCTCTGCGGCGTACTGGCGCCGACGGCGAGCACGCCGCCGACCCAGCCCGTCAGCCCTGCCCCGTAGTCCCCTTGCCCTTGCCGTCCGCGTCCGGGTCGGAGGCACGGGCGGCCCCCGCACCGGCGGCTCCCGTGAACTTGTCGCGGAGCCGGCCGCCCAGGTCGCCCGCCCCGCCGGCGATGTCGCCCACCAGCTTCATCAGCGGATCCTTGCTGGTGCGCACGGACTCGGCGTAGTGCGCGGCGGACTCCCGGAACGAGTCCGTCACCGAGGTGTCCGGGTCCTCGTCCCGCCGCGGGTAGTGCCCGTCCATGATCCGCTGGTGGTCCCGGCTCTGCGACCACTTCTTCAGCTCCGCGGCCCGCACGGTCGTGAAGGGATGCGTCCGCGGCAGCATGTTGAGGATCTTCAGCACGGAGTCGCGCAGGTCGCCGCTCTGCTCGTACTCCTCGGCCTGGGCCAGGAAGGCGTCCACATTCATCTCGTGGAGGTGGTGGCCTCCCGCCAGCTTCATCAGCCCCCGCATCGAGGCGTTCACGTCCTGCCCGACGAGCAGCCCCGCCCGGTCCGCCGACAACTCTGACTTGCGGAACCACTCCCGCAGCGCCGTCACGATCGCCGTGATCGCCACATTGCCCAGCGGGATCCAGGCGACCTTCAGCGCGAGGCCGGTCAGGAACAGCAGCACGGTGCGGTACACGGAGTGCCCCGACAGCGCGTGGCCCACCTCGTGGCCCACCACCGCCCGCATCTCCTCCTCGTCCAGCAGCTCCACCAGGGCCGTGGTCACGACGATGATCGGCTCGTCCAGGCCGATGCACATGGCATTCGGCTTCGGGTCCTGCTGCACGTACATCTGCGGGACCTTCTCCAGGTCCAGGATGTAACAGGCGTCGCGGAGCATGGCGTACAGGTGCGGGAACTGGGTCTCGCCCACCCGCACCGAGTCCGACAGGAACAGCAGCCGCAGGCTGCGCTCCGGAAGCAGCCCGCTCAGGGCCTTGAAGACGGTGTCGAACCCGCTCAGCTTGCGCAGCGCGACCAACGCCGAGCGGTCCGCCGGGTGCTCGTACGCCCGTGACGAAATCCCCGGGAACCTCCTGCGGTCCCGCGCCGGTGCCTTCTCGAAAACCGTCCCGCTCATGACGCCCTCCCCCTCGATCGGCCAGTCTGCACGTGCGTCTATCCTCTCCAACGCCTGAGTCGGCGTGAGCGTGCCCCAGGCCCCCGCATACGATGTGAGCGAAGTCTCCGCTCGCTCCCCGACTCGATAGGTACCTGCCTGATGAGCCTCTCCACCACCGCCCACAATCTGGTCGTTCTCGCCTCGGAGGGTGCCGAGCAGCACGGCGGCGACCACGCAAGCCTGAACCCGTACCTGACCGGCGGCGGCGCGCTGTTCATCCTGCTGCTCATGCTCTGGGTGACCACGCGCCTGAACCGCGACCGCTAGAGCCCGGCCGACGCCGTCGCGCCCGCGTGTCGCGTACAAGCCCGAAGGCCGGTCCGGCTCGCTCCACCGGGCCAGTAGGCTCTGCGCTCATGGGAGAGCAGGAGATGCCTACCGGCCCGGTCAAGCGCCGGCTCGGCGTGATGGGCGGGACGTTCGACCCGATCCACCACGGACACCTGGTGGCCGCCAGCGAGGTGGCCGCCCTGTTCCACCTCGACGAGGTGGTGTTCGTGCCGACGGGCCAGCCGTGGCAGAAGTCGCAGCGGGCCGTGTCCCCGGCCGAGGACCGCTACCTGATGACGGTCATCGCGACGGCCTCGAACCCCCAGTTCTCGGTGAGCCGCATCGACATCGACCGCGGCGGGCCGACGTACACGATCGACACCCTGCGGGACCTGAGCGCGCTCAACCAGGAAGCCGACCTGTTCTTCATCACCGGTGCCGACGCCCTCGCCCAGATCCTGACCTGGCGCAACGCCGACGAGCTGTTCTCGCTCGCCCATTTCATCGGAGTGACCCGGCCGGGCCACGTCCTCACCGACGACGGACTGCCCGAGGGCGGGGTCTCCCTGGTCGAGGTGCCCGCACTGGCGATCTCGTCCACGGACTGCCGTGCGCGGGTCGCCAAGGGGGACCCGGTCTGGTACCTGGTGCCCGACGGTGTGGTGCGCTACATCGACAAGCGTGAGCTGTACCGGGGAGCCTGAGCTTCCGGAGAGAGGGGCCCTCGGTGGACGACCGACAGGATCCGTACGACCGGTACGATCCGCGCACAGCCCAGGAGCAGCAGCTCATCGGCTACGACGCGTACGGGCGGCCGGTGTACGGCCAGGTGCCCGCGCAGCCCGCCCCGCCTGGCCCGCAGTACGAGCAGCACTACGGACAGCAGCAGAGTCAGCAGCAGAGCGAGCAGTACGGCTACGACTACCAGGGCTACGACGGGCAGCAGTACTACCCCCACCAGCCCGCCGCCGCGGACTACGGGCAGCAGCAGTACCCCCGGCCCCAGGAGGCCCAGGCCCCCTCCTACGGCTACGACACCCGCCAGGCCCAGCAGTGGATCCCGCAGCAGACCGCCCCGGAGCCCGCCGGCCCCCCGGTGGATGCGGAGCCCGAGCCGCGGCGGGCCGCCCAGGTCCCCGAGCCGCGCCGCGCCGAGTCCGCGCAGGACACCCCGGACTACCGCACCGAGCAGTTCGCCTTCATCGACCAGCCGGACGAGGACTCCGAGGACGTCATCGACTGGCTCAAGTTCACCGAGAGCCGCACCGAGCGCCGCGAGGAGGCCCGCCGCCGCGGGCGCAAGCGGGTGGTCGCGCTGATCGTCGTCCTAGCCCTGCTGCTCGTCGGCGGTGTCGGCTACCTCTGGTACGCGGGCAAGCTGCCGTTCCTCGACGGCCCCGGCCGGAAGAAGGACACCGCGGCCGCCTCCGGGCCGCAGAAGCGCGACATGATCGTCGTCCACCTCCACAACACCAAGAAGGGCGGCACCTCCACGGCGCTGCTCGTGGACAACGTGACCACGCAGAAGGGCGCCACCGTCCTGGTGCCGAACACCCTCAACGTCCCCAAGGACGACGGGACGGGCGGGCCGCTCGGCAAGGCGGTCGAGGACGGCGGTCTCGGCGTGCGCGAGTCCCTCGACTCGGTCCTCGGCACCCGCATCGGCGGCACCTGGCGCCTGGACACCCCCTTCCTGGAGAACCTGGTCGAGCTGGTCGGCGGCATCGAGGCCGACACCGACACCGCGGTCCCGGCCGACGAGGCCGCCAAGACCCCGGCCGTCGCTCAGGGCCAGAAGCAGCACCTCAGCGGCGCGATGGCCGTCGCGTACGCCACCTACCGGGCGCAGGGCGAGCCGGAGGCCAAGCAGCTGGACCGCCTGGGCAAGGTGCTCTACGGCGTGCTGCGCAAGGTCCCCGGCGACCCGAAGTCGGCCACCGTCACCGTCGAGAGCATGGGCCAGATCCTCGACCCGGCCCTGAACGCCCAGACCCTCGGGGCCCTGCTCGCCAAACTCGGCGAGCACGCCAAGGAGGGCGCGTACCGCACCGACGTCCTCGCGGTGAAGCCGGACGGCACGCTCACCGACGACAGCAGCAAGAACGTCGTCAAGGAGGTGCTCGGCGGCAGCTTCACGGCCGCCCAGGCCGGCACCGCCCCCCGCGTCGGGCTCAAGGACGCCACCGGCGACGAGAAGACGCAGATCGCGGCGAAGGCGGCCCTGCTGAACGGCGGCTACACCTTCGTGGACGGCGGCAGAGCCGACAAGACGCAGTCCACCACGCAGATCACGTACCAGGACGACGCACAGCGGGCCAGGGCGGTCGATGTCGCCAAGACGCTGGGCCTGCCGGAGACGGTCGTGAAGAAGGCCGAGAACGCCGTGAACGCGGACGTCGTGGTCACCCTCGGCAAGGACTACAAAGCGTCCTGAGCCGGCCCCCGGCCGTGCCACCGCCCGCGCGGAACGCTGCGCGCGGGCGGTGTCGGCGGTACATGAGACCCTTGTAGGGATCTGCCCGCCAACCCGAAAGCATGGCCAGTGACCGCCACGGACCGCTCCATCGAGCTCATCACGACCGCCGCCCAGGCCGCGGCCGACCGGCTCGCGCACGACATCATCGCGTACGACGTCAGCGACGTGCTGTCGATCACCGACGCCTTCCTGCTCGCTTCGGCGCCCAACGACCGCCAGGTCAAGTCGATCGTCGACGAGATCGAGGAGCGCCTGCAGAAGGAGCTCGGGGCCAAGCCGGTGCGCCGGGAGGGCGACCGCGACGCCCGCTGGATCCTGCTCGACTACGTCGACATCGTCGTCCACGTGCAGCACAGCGAGGAGCGCGTCTTCTACGCGCTGGAGCGTCTGTGGAAGGACTGCCCCGAGATCGAGCTGCCCGAGGACGCCAAGCTGACCAAGGGCAAGGCCGAGGAGCACGCCAAGCTGCGGGAGGCGGCCGGCGACGACGAACTGGACGGTGATCTGTTCTGAGCACGACCAGCACGAGCGGCACCAGCGGCACGACGAACGGTGCGAAGACCGGCCGCAAGATCGTCCTGTGGCGGCACGGGCAGACGGCCTGGAATCTGGAGCGCCGCTTCCAGGGCTCCACGGACATCGAGCTGACCGAAACGGGCCGGACGCAGGCGCGCCGGGCCGCCCGGCTGCTCGCCTCGCTGAAGCCGGACGCCATCGTGGCCTCCGACCTCCGGCGGGCCTCGGCCACGGCGGCCGAGCTGGCCTCCGTCACCGGCCTGCCCGTGGCGCACGACGCGGCGCTGCGCGAGACGTACGCCGGTGAGTGGCAGGGCCTCACGCACGAGGAGATCCTCGGGAAGTACGGCGAGCAGTACGCGGCGTGGAAGCGCGGCGAGCCCGTCCGCCGGGGCGGCGGCGAGCTGGAGACCGAGGTCGCCGACCGGGCGGCGCCGGTGGTGCTGGAGCACGCGGACCGGCTGCCGCAGGGCGGCACCCTCGTCGTGGTCAGCCACGGCGGGACCATCCGCACGACCATCGGGCGGCTGCTCGGCCTGGAGGCGCACTACTGGGAGGGCCTGGGCGGGCTCTCCAACTGCTGCTGGTCCGTCCTCGGCGAGGGCGCGCGCGGCTGGCGCCTGCTGGAGCACAACGCCGGCACGCTGCCGGAACCGGTGCTCGGCGACGACGACTGACGGACGCCGACGGGTGGCCGGCGGACGACCGGACGGACGGCTGCGGGACGACTGACGGCGGCCTGACGGCCGTCCGGGGGCCGTTCCGACCCGGATTTCACTTTCCGGCTGGTCACAGGCTAGAGTTCTTCTTGTTCGCAGCGCGGAACACCGGAAACGGGGGGAGCGCGGCGGAGAGCGGGGCTATAGCTCAGTTGGTAGAGCGCCTGCATGGCATGCAGGAGGTCAGGAGTTCAATTCTCCTTAGCTCCACAATCAGGATCCCGTCCCCAACAGGGGGCGGGATTCTTCTGTTTGTCCCTTCCGTCCTCTGCGTCGGCTGACCTGCCCCGCGCCCGCGTGGCAGAATCGGACAGCCGAAGGGGGAGTCGACGGCCCGACGTGGGAGGGAGTCGCTGACGGATGGGTGCACACCGGCGGCGGTGCGACTGGTGCAACAACGGCACGCCGATCGTGCGGGACATGGAACCGGTCAACCCCGACTACCAGTACTGGTGCGAGGAATGCGCACGGGCGTTGATCATAAAAGGCGACCCGATCGAGACGTACCGCGAGCTGGAGGGCGAGCCGATCTACGGTCGGCTGCTCGACGAGCACTGCACGCTCAAGCGGTTCTACCAGTTCGCCAGGGCCTAGACGGCGTTCCCGCCTCCGGGCCGTGTCCGGGGCGGTCCCGGGTCGCGGTCCGGGACGTGGCCCGGCCGCGACGGGGCGAATCGGGCAAATCCCCTCGCCCGGAAATCGATTTTTGGACCTGGGCCATGACCGTGTAATGTTCTCGATGTCGCCAGGGGGAACCGGCAAGGGAAACCGAGCAGGAGCCCGGCGGCAGAGAAGCAAGGGGCTATAGCTCAGTTGGTAGAGCGCCTGCATGGCATGCAGGAGGTCAGGAGTTCAATTCTCCTTAGCTCCACAGTGAGGAAGCGGGTCACCCGGATCGGGTGGCCCGCTTCTCGTTGTGCGGAACGGTCGAGCGGCCGCGGGGACCGCTGCGGTACCCTGACGCCATGCGTGCCGTACGCCTTCTGCTTACCGAGCCGCGCTGATCAGTGCCGACCCTTCCAGACGGTCGGCATCGGCGCGGCGCCCCCTCCTGTGCGAGGGGTTTTTTCGTTTGGGCAGGCAGAGACGGCAGAGACGATCGATGGAGCTTCAGGAATCATGAGCGAGACGAACACCCCGGCCCCCGAGGCGGCCGAGGCGCACCGTTACACGGCTGCCCTGGCCGCCGACATCGAGGCACGCTGGCAGGACGTATGGGACGCGCAGGGCACCTACGAGGCCCCGAACCCGACCGGTGACCTGGCCGGGGACCCGGCGGTCGTCGCCCGTCCCAAGAAGTTCATCATGGACATGTTCCCGTACCCCTCCGGTGCGGGCCTGCACGTCGGCCACCCGCTCGGCTACATCGCCACGGACGTCTTCGCCCGCCACCAGCGGATGACCGGCCACAACGTCCTGCACACCCTGGGCTTCGACGCCTTCGGCCTGCCGGCCGAGCAGTACGCCGTCCAGACCGGCACGCACCCGCGCGTCTCCACCGAGGCGAACATCGAGAACATGAAGGTCCAGCTGCGCCGGCTGGGCCTGGGCCACGACAAGCGCCGGTCGTTCGCGACGATCGACCCGGACTACTACAAGTGGACCCAGTGGATCTTCCTGCAGATCTACAACTCCTGGTACGACGCCGACGCGCGCAAAGCCCGGCCCATCGCCGAGCTGGTCACCGCCTTCGAGAACGGCTCCCGCGAGGTGCCCGGCGGGCGCGCGTGGGCCGAGCTGACCGCGGGCGAGCGGGCCGACGTACTGAACGAGTACCGGCTGGCGTACGCCTCGGACGCGCCGGTGAACTGGTGCCCCGGGCTGGGCACCGTACTGGCCAACGAGGAGGTCACCGCGGACGGCCGCTCCGAGCGCGGTAACTTCCCGGTCTTCAAGGCCAAGCTGAGCCAGTGGAACATGCGGATCACCGCCTACGCCGACCGGCTGCTGGACGACCTGGACGCGCTGGACTGGCCCGAGGCCATCAAGCTGCAGCAGCGCAACTGGATCGGCCGCAGCGAGGGCGCGCGCGTCGACTTCCAGGTCGGCGACGCCGGCGCGATCACCGTCTTCACCACCCGCCCCGACACCCTGTTCGGCGCCACGTACATGGTGCTGGCGCCCGAGCACGAGCTGGTTGAGAAGATCGTCCCCGCCGAGTGGCCCGAGGGCACCCACCACGTCTGGACCGGCGGCGCCGCGACCCCGGGCGAAGCCGTGGACGCGTACCGCAAGCAGGCCGCCCAGAAGTCGGACGTGGAGCGCCAGGCCGAGGCCAAGGACAAGACCGGTGTCTTCACCGGCGCCTACGCCACCAACCCGGTCAGCGGTGACCTGGTCCCCGTCTTCATCGCGGACTACGTGCTGATGGGCTACGGCACCGGCGCGATCATGGCCGTCCCGGCGCACGACTCCCGCGACTTCGCCTTCGCCCGGGCCTTCGAGCTGCCGATGCGCTGCGTCGTGGAGCCCTCGGACGACCGCGACGCCGACCCGGCGGAGTGGGACGACGCGTTCACCTCCTACGACGGCACCATTGTGAACTCGACCGGCGAGGGCATCTCCCTGGACGGCCTGGGCGTCGTCGAGGCCAAGTCCGCCATCACGGCGTGGCTGGCCGAGCAGGGCATCGGCGAGGGCACCGTCAACTTCCGGCTGCGCGACTGGCTGTTCAGCCGCCAGCGGTACTGGGGCGAGCCCTTCCCCATCGTCTACGACGAGGACGGCGTCGCCCACCCGCTGCCCGAGTCGATGCTGCCTCTGGAGCTGCCCGAGGTCGAGGACTACTCGCCGCGCACCTTCGAGCCGGACGACGCAGCCTCCCAGCCCGAGACCCCGCTGTCGCGGAAGTCCGACTGGGTCAACGTCGAGCTGGACCTGGGCGACGGCCGCGGCGTGCGCTCGTACCGCCGCGAGACCAACACCATGCCGAACTGGGCCGGTTCCTGCTGGTACGAGCTGCGCTACCTGGACCCGCACAACGACGCCTCCCTGGTGGACCCGGAGATCGAGCAGTACTGGATGGGGCCGCGCGAGGACGCCCCGCACGGCGGTGTCGACCTGTACGTCGGCGGCGCCGAGCACGCGGTGCTGCACCTGCTGTACGCGCGCTTCTGGTCGAAGGTGCTGTTCGACCTGGGCCACGTCTCCTCGGCCGAGCCGTTCCACAAGCTGTTCAACCAGGGCATGATCCAGGCGTACGCCTACACCGACGAGCGCGGTGTGTACGTCCCGGCGGCCGAGGTCGAGGAGCGCGACGGCGGCTACTTCCACCAGGACAAGCCGGTCAAGCGCGAGCACGGCAAGATGGGCAAGTCCCTGAAGAACGCGGTCACGCCGGACGAGATCTGCGAGGAGTACGGCGCGGACACCCTGCGTCTGTACGAGATGGCGATGGGCCCGCTGGACGTCTCGCGCCCGTGGGACACCCGGGCCGTGGTGGGGCAGTACCGGCTGCTGCAGCGCCTGTGGCGCAACGTCGTGGACGAGGAGACCGGCCAGGTCACCGTCGTCGACGCCGAGCCGGGCGAGGAGACGCTGCGTGCGCTGCACAAGGCGATCGACGGGGCCGGCTCGGACATGGCGGGCCTGCGGTTCAACACCGCCATCGCCAAGATCACCGAGCTGAACAACTTCCTGACGAAGGCGGGGCGCCCGCTGGAGCGCTCGGTCGCGGAGCGTCTGGTCCTGCTGATCGCCCCGCTGGCCCCGCACATCGCGGAGGAGCTGTGGCACCGCCTGGGGCACACCGAGTCGGTCGTCCACCAGGACTTCCCGGTCGCCGACCCGGCGTACGTCGTGGACGAGAGCGTGACCTGCGTCGTCCAGATCAAGGGCAAGGTCAAGGCCCGGCTGGAGGTACCGCCGGCGATCTCCGAGGGTGACCTGGAGCAGCTGGCGCTGACCGACGAGGCGGTCGTGGCGGCGCTGGGCGGTGCGGAGATCCGCAAGGTGATCGTGCGGGCGCCGAAGCTGGTGAACATCGTCGTCTGAGGCGCCGGACCGGATCTTCCGGGCTAGGGGTCTTCCCGTACGGGCAGGTTGGGGGTTCGTTTGGAACCCCCGGCCTGCCCGTGGCGTTTACGGTGGAGGGGACGGCAAGAGGAAGGGAACCTCATGGAGGCGGGCGCGTTGGTCATCATCATGGCCCTGTTGGTGCTGTTCGCCTTCATGGGCCTGGGGCTGTGGGCCACCGTGAAGGCGGTCGGCGCGGCGAAGCGGGGGGTGGACCGTACGATCCACCAGGCCCGGCGGACCGTGGAGGACACCACCTTGAAGGCGCGGAGCCTCGGCCAGGTCGGCGTCGCGGGCGCCTTGGCGCAGCTGCGGCTGGACCTGCGGACGTCCATGCGGGCCACGCAGCAGGCCTTGCACCAGGGGGTCCAGACGGATGCCTCGTTGAAGGAGTCGATCGGGCTGTTCGAGCGGCTCAGTGCCCACGGGCGCGAGCTGGACGACGAGCTGAAGCGGCTGGAGCAGGAGCCGGACCGCAGGCGCATCGCCGACAACCTGCCTGACCTGCGGGAACGGGTGGGGAAGATCACGCAGGCGGCGGACTCCCTGCGCTGGGCCGCCAGGGACCGCGCCCGCCGCTTCGCGGAGGACGAGCTGTCGGTGCTGTCGGAGCAGATCAAGATGGAGTCGGGCGCGCTGCGGGACTGGTCCCGGGAGCCGGTGGACGACCTGGCGGCGGCCGCAGCGGCCTGGGACGCGACGCAGGGACAGGGACAAGGACAGGGCGGCCGGGTGCCGTCGGAGGGGCAGGGACAGGCTCCGTCCGCGGACCGGCCTCAGGCCCTGGATCCCGCGGCGCCGACCGTTCGCTACCCGTGGCAGAAGGCCCCGCGCCCGGAATCGACGACCTGAGCCACCGCCGTCCGGCCGGTCGCCGGGTTCGGTCGCCGGGTTCGGTCGTTGGATTCGGGCGGGAAGGCGGCCCCTTTGGGCCGGGTCGCCGGGACGGGTCGCGGTGTGGGGGCACCGAGTTGGGGTTCCTTCCGTACGGCGCGGGCCGGTGAGGCATGATCCGGGTCCCGGGCACAGGGTGCCGTCCCGCCCCCACTGGCGGTAACCTCCGGCTCATGTCCCGCCATGTCGCGATCGTCACCGATTCCACGGCCTACCTGCCCCCACAGGCCCTGACGCGGCACGGGATCACCTCCGTCCCGCTGACCGTGGTCCTCGGCGGGGAGGCCCTCGAAGAGGGCACCGAAATCTCGGCCCGCAGCCTCGCCCTGGCCCTCCAGAAGCGCCGTTCGGTCACCACGTCCAGGCCCAGCCCCGAAGAGTTCGCCCGCGCCTACGAGGCGGCTGCGGAGGCCGGTGCGACCGGGATCGTCAGCCTGCACCTGTCCGCCGAGTTCTCCGGCACCTACGACGCCGCCGTGCTCGCCGCCAAGACCGCGCGGGTGCCCGTGCGCGTGGTCGACACCGGCATGGTCGCGATGGCCCTCGGATTCTGCGCCCTCGCCGCCGCCGAGACGGCCGACGCAGGCGGAACCCTGGACGAGGCCGTGGCCGCCGCCGAGAAGCGGGCCGCCGACATGTCGGCCTACTTCTACGTCGACACCCTGGACTACCTGCGCCGGGGCGGCCGCATCGGCGCCGCGCAGGCCCTCCTCGGCTCGGCTCTCGCCGTCAAGCCGCTGCTCACGCTGGACGGCGGCCGCATCGAGATGTTGGAGAAGGTGCGTACGGCCTCCAAGGCCATCGCCCGGCTGGAAGAGCTGGCGGTCGAGCGCGCCGGAACGGGCAGCGTCGACGTGGCCGTGCACCACCTGGCGGCGCCGGAGCGGGCCGAGAAGCTCGCCGAGCGGCTTCGCGAACGCATCCCCGGCCTGGTCGAGCTGCACGTCAGCGAGGTCGGCGCGGTGATCGGCGCGCACACCGGACCGGGGCTGCTGGCGGCGGTCGTCTCGCCCCACTGAGCTCGGCCTCCGTGCCGGGCCCGGCACGCGGCGGGCGCCCGCCACTCGCTCCCCGGGCACCGGAACGGGTGGTGGCGTTATCCACAACGGACGGGTTATGCACCGGAATTGGGCGGTCCGAGCGGGATGGGGGAGGGGCCCCTACCGTCGTGGCATGACTCTTCGCACACGACGTTCGCATCCCGCCGGCGCCACCAGCGGCCCCGGTCGTCCCCGTCTCTCCGACGGCCGGCTCCGACACCGCCGCGGTCGCCGGCCGGTCCCGCCCCACGATCCGGGGGACGTGGCGGTACGCCGCCGGGCGGAGGCCCTGCTCGGGGGCAGCGGCCCGCCGCAGGTGCCCGTGCCTGGGCCCCCGCCCGATCCGGTCCGGGCGCCGGTCGCGGCGGATCCCGGAGTCGCGGCGGATCCCGGGCCGGAGCGGGTGGCCGGGTCCGGGCCGGAGCCGCCGCGTGCGGTGTCCGGGGCGGCCTTGCGATGGCTTGCCGTCCGCGAGCGGCTGCCGATGTGGGTGCAGGCCCGGTGCGGGGTGGAGCCGCGTGCTGTGGCAGCGGTGGCGGTGGTGCTGGCCGCCGCGGTGGCCTTCGGGGTCCAGCAGTACTGGTCGGGCCGGCCGGAGCCGGTGACCGCCCCGGCGGTGGTCGCGCCGACGGCGGGACCGGCCTCGGCGGGCGGGCCCGAGGGGGCTGCCGGACCGCCGGCCGGTACCGGGGGCGCGGGCGTCGTGGTGGATGTCAGCGGCAAGGTGCGTGACCCCGGGGTGCGCAGGCTGCCCGCCGGTTCGCGGGTGGAGGATGCGCTGGCCGCCGCCGGGGGTGTGCGGCCGGGTACCGACACCACCGGGCTCAACCGGGCCCGGGTGCTGGTGGACGGCGAACAGGTGCTGGTGGGCGCCCCCGCGCAGCCCCTCCCGGGCGGAGCCGGGGCGAGTCCGGCTCCCGGCCCGCTGAGCCTGGGCACGGCCACCGTCGAGCAGTTGGACGGCCTGCCCGGGGTCGGGCCGGTGCTGGCGCAGCACATCGTGGACTTCCGGACCGCCCGCGGCGGTTTCCGGTCCGTGGAGGAGCTCCGCCAGGTGGACGGCATCGGGGAGCGGCGCTTCTCCGACCTGCGCAAGCTGGTGCGGCCGTGAACCGCCCCGAGGCGGCGGGCCCGGTGGATCTGCGCCTTGCCGTGCCGGCGCTGGCCGCGTGGGCGGGGGCCGCCCTCGCGCTCGGTGCGCCGGCCGGTCGGACCGCCGTCGGGGTGGGGCTCGGCGTCATCGGCGCCGGACTGCTGGTACTGGCCGGATGCCGGCGTCCGGAGCGGCTGTGGAAGCTCGGCACCGCCGCGGCCCTGGCTCTGCTCGCCGCCTCGGCGGGGGCCGGGGTGGCGGGCCTCCAGCAGGCCGAGGCACGGGCCGGGCCGGTCGTGGGGCTGGCCGGGGAGCGGGCCAGGGTGCTGGCCGAGCTCACCGTCGGCTCCGATCCGCGAACCGCCCGGAGCGGGAGCGAGCCGCCCGCGGTGGTGCTGGACGCCGTGCTGACCCGGGTGACCGGGCCCGACGGGACGCAGAGCCGCGTCGAGACCCCCGTACGGGTCGTGGCCGGGCACCCGCAGTGGGCCCGGCTGCTGCCCTCCACGCGGGTGGAGGTGGTCGCCCGGCTGGCTCCGGGCCGGGCGGGGGAGCGGGCCGTGGCGCTGCTGCGCCCCGCCGAAGACACCCCGCCGCGGGTGGCCGGCGGGCCCGACGCCCTCCAGCGGGCCGCCGGGAGGCTGCGGGCCGGGCTGCGCGAAGCCACCGAGGGGCTCGCGCCGGATGCCAGGGCCCTGTTGCCCGGGCTGGTGGTCGGGGACACCTCTCGGGTGCCGCCCGACCTGGACGAGGCGTTCCGGGCCACCGACCTGCTGCATCTGCTGGCCGTCTCCGGGTCCAACCTGACCGTGGTGCTGTTCCTGCTGATCGGCCCGCCGGCCCGTGCCCAGCAGGCGGAGCGGAGTGGGCTCGCGCCCCGGCTCGGGCTCTCGCTGCGGGCGACCGCCCTGTGCGGGACGGCGCTGACGCTGGCGTTCGTCGTGGTGTGCCGGGCGGAGCCGAGCGTGCTGCGGGCCGCGGCCTGCGGGACGGTGACCCTGCTGGCCCTGGCCACCGGGCGGCGCAGATCCCTCGTCCCCGCCCTGGCCGCGGCCGTGCTGCTGCTGGTGCTCTGGGACCCGTGGATGGCCCGCAGTCCCGGCTTCCTGCTCTCGGTCCTGGCCACCGGGGCCCTGCTGACGCTCGGCCCCCGGTGGAGCGAAGCCCTGCGGCGGCGCGGGATGCGGCCGCGCTTTGCGGAGGCGCTGGGGGCCGCCGCCGCGGCGCAGGCGGTGTGCGCACCGGTGGTCGTCGTGCTGTCGGCGCGGGTGAGCCTCGTGGCGGTGCCGTGCAACCTGCTGGCCGAGCTCGCGGCGGGTCCCGCGACCGTGCTCGGCTTTGCGGTCCTGGCCGCCGCCCCGCTGTGCATGCCCGCCGCCGAGCTGATCGCGCGGTGCGCGGGGGTGCCCGCCGGGTGGATCGCGGCCGTCGCCCGGACCGGGGCCCGGCTGCCCGGAGCCGAGTTCGCCTGGCCGGGCGGGGTCTCCGGGGGCCTGCTGCTGGCCGTGGTCACCCTGGCCGTCGCGGTGCTGGGGGCCCGGCTGGTGCACCGGCCGTGGGTGTGCTCGGGCCTGGCGGTGCTGCTGCTGCTCGCCCTGCTGCGGCCGCCGCAGTTGACCCGTACGCTCACCGGCTGGCCTCCGCCCGACTGGAGTTACGTGCAGTGCGCGGTGGGGCAGGGGGACGCCGCCGTCCTCGCCGCGGGGGCGGGTGCGGCCGTCGTGGTGGACGCCGGTCCGGAACCCGGCCCGGTGGACGCGTGCCTGCGCGCCCTGGGGGTGCACCGGGTGCCGCTGCTCCTGCTGACGCACTTCCATGCCGACCACGTCGGCGGCCTGGCCGGGGTACTGCGGGGCAGGACCGTGGGGGTGATCCAGACCACCACACTGGAGGAGCCGGCCGGGCAGGCCGCGTTCGTCCGCCGGACCGCGGCCGCCGCCCGGGTGCCCGTCGTACCGGCGAAGGCGGGCGAGCGGCGCAGGGTCGGAGCCTTGGAATGGGAGGTGCTGTGGCCGCCGCCGGAGGGTCCGCCGCCCGAGGGCCCCAACGACGCGAGCGTGGCCCTGCTGGTGCGCAGCGCCGGCCTCACCCTGCTGCTGCTCGGCGACCTCGAACCCCCTGCGCAGCAGGCGCTCCTGAGCGGCCGTCCGGACCTGGGGCCGGTCGATGTCCTGAAGGTCGCCCACCACGGCTCGGCCCACCAGGATCCGGGCCTGCAGGACCGGATCCGGCCCCGGCTGGCGCTCGTCCCGGTCGGCGAGGGCAACCGCTACGGGCATCCCGCGGCGGGTACGCTCGCGCGGCTGCGGTCGAGGGGGGCGACCGTTCTGCGCACGGACACCGACGGCTCGATCGCCGTGAGCGGGAGCGGCCCGCTCCTACGGGCGTTCCCGTCCGGCCGGCGGCGCCGACGACACGGGCGGACGGGGCGGCCCGCCTCTGTTTGCCCCCGACCCGACAGCATGATCGAATGCGTTTTCGCCAGAGCGGTACAAGTCCACACAGCACGGGGGTGCATCAACCATGTTCGGTCGCCGACGGGGGTTGGATACGGCCGGGAGTGCCGGCCCGAATTCCACCGCGACACTGACGCTGCCTCATGCGGCGCGCCTGCTCAGCTGCCGCGTCCTCGACACGGTCCACCAGCCGGTCCGGCAGGCGAGGTTCGAGGTCACCGACCCGATAGGCCGGCGCATCGTCAGCGGCGAGACGGACCCGTACGGCGGGTTCACGGCGGCCGTGCCGGAGGGGGAGTACCGGCTCCTCGTCACCGCCGAGGGCTACGCGCCGTTCCACGGGGCGACGCTCGTGGGGGATCCGGCGCAGGCGGGCACCGCGGAGATCATTTTGGACGCGGTGGAACCGCCGCTGCTGCCGCAGCCCGGCCACTGGGAGCTCGACCCGGCGCACTCGTGCGTCGCGTTCACGGCCCGGCACATCGGTTTCGCGCGGATCCGCGGCAGGTTCAACACCTTTGCGGGGGCCGTGCGGATCGCCGACCGCATGGAGGACTCCTCCATGCACGTGATCATCGACGCGGCGAGCATCGACACCGGTCTGCGGATGCGGGACGACCACCTGCGCTCCGCCGACTTCCTCGACGCGGCCCGGTATCCGACGGTGGAGTTCTACAGCGAGCGGTTCATCCACCGCAGCGGCAGCCGCTGGGCCGTCGCGGGTGCCCTGACCCTCCACGGGGTCAGCAGCTCCGTGACCCTGGACACCGAGTACCTCGGGCTCGGCACGGGCCTGGAGGGCGAGCCGCGCGCCGCCTGCCGGGCCACCGCCGAGCTGCACCGCGAGGACTTCGCCCTGAACTGGCAGTCGGTGCTGGCCCATGGGGTCGCGGCGATCGGTTCGAGCGTGGACGTGACCCTGGACGTCCAGATCGTCCACAAGGCGTAGGGCAGGCCGGCGGAGGTCCGGCGGAGGGCCTACGGGGCTTCCAGCCAGCCCTCGTACGCGCCGGCGAGGCCGTCCAGCAGGGCTGCGTCGAGCCGCTCCTGGGGGTCCTCGACGACGACCAGCCACTGGGCGTCCTCGGCGTCGTCCTCACCGGCCAGGGCGTCGCGGACCAACTGCGGCTCCTCCGGGAGGCCGAAGCGGTCGGCCACCTCCTGGGCCACCTCCTCGGCGGCGTCGCGGTCGGGCAGCACCAGCACATGTCGCACGTTCACGCGACCATTCTCAAGTATGCGCTGAGGGGGGCCGCGGCGCGGGGGGCTGTCAGTGCGGCGTGGGATGCTGGAGGCGATGGCCACCAGGAAGAACTCCACCGACGATCCGCTCGCCCCGTTCACCCTCGCGGTGGGGCAGGAGGACCTGCTGCTCGACCGCGCCGTGCGGGAGGTGGTGGCGGCTGCCCGCGCCGCCGACCCCGACACGGACGTGCGCGATCTCGCCCCCGAGCAGCTCCAGCCCGGCACGCTCGCCGAGCTGACCAGTCCTTCGCTCTTCTCCGAGCGCAAGGTGCTGGTCGTACGCAATGCGCAGGACCTGTCCGCGGACACGGTCAAGGAGGTGAAGGCGTACCTCGCGGCGCCGTTCGAGGAGATCGTCCTCGTCCTCCTCCACGCGGGCGGCGTCAAGGGCAAGGGCTTGCTCGACGCGGCGCGCAAGGCGGGGGCGCGGGAGATCGCCTGCCCGAAGATGACGAAGGCGGCGGACCGGCTCTCGTTCGTACGGGGCGAGTTCCGCACGCTGGGGCGGTCGGCGACCCCGGAGGCGTGCCAGACGCTGGTCGACGCGATCGGCAGCGACCTGCGGGAGCTGGCGAGCGCGGTGGCGCAGCTGTGCGCGGACGTCGAGGGGACCATCGACGAGTCCGTGGTCGGCCGCTACTACACCGGGCGGGCGGAGGCCTCCAGCTTCACGGTCGCCGACCGGGCGGTCGAGGGGCGGGCGGCGGAGGCGCTCGAAGCCCTGCGATGGTCCCTGTCCACGGGAGTGGCGCCCGTCCTGATCACCAGCGCCCTGGCGCAGGCGGTCCGGGCGATCGGAAAGCTGGCCTCGGCGCCGCGCGGGGCCCGGCCCGGCGATCTCGCCCGGGACCTCGGCATGCCGCCGTGGAAGATCGACCGGGTGCGGCAGCAGATGCGCGGCTGGTCGGCGGACGGCGTCGCGGACGCCCTTCGCGCCGTCGCGGACGCCGACGCCGGCGTCAAGGGCGGGGGCGACGACCCCGAGTACGCGCTGGAGAAGGCGGTCGTAGCCGTCGCCCGCGCGGCCCGCCCCCGCCGCTCCGCATACTGAGCCCGGCGCTGGGCGCCAAGACCCGGACGCCCCGCCCTGCGGCGGGGCCGCTTGCGCCGGTCCGCCGGCCCGGGCAGGGCCGCCTGCCCCGCCGGGCCCGTCGGCAGCTGCCTGCGCCGCGGTGCAAGCCCATGCCGAAGGCCCCGGTCTCCGCCCTGGGGAAGGGTGGGGAACGGGGCCTTCGGTTGCTTCTGGTGCGCCGCACCCGCGTGGCGAACGCAGGCCGCGTGCGGCGCGGAGTGCCGGTCGGGAGCGGAAGAGAGGGCCCGCTGGGTCCCTACCCGGCTTTCACATCAGGTAGCTCAGCCCTGGAGGGAGCCAACCTTGGAGGCCAGCGCCGACTTCTTGTTGGCGGCGGCGTTCTTGTGGATGACACCCTTCGAGACGGCCTTGTCCAGCTTCCGCGAAGCGACGCGAACGGCCGCGGTGGCCTTCTCGACGTCACCGGCGGCAACGGCCTCGGTGGCCTTGCGGATGAAGGTCTTGAGCTCGGACTTGACGGACTTGTTGCGAAGGCGGGCCTTCTCGTTCGTCTTGTTCCGCTTGATCTGGGACTTGATGTTCGCCACGAAAGAGCCTTTTCAGGTTCAGAGTTTGATCTTCGGATTGTGTCCCGACAGCTGAGAGGGCATACGAGACACAGCTGCCCAGGCTACCAGGCGCGCTCCGACCGGCCCAAACCGAGCGCACTGCCTCGTTCATGGGACCATGGGAACCTGCGTACAGACCCGAACTGTCGCGGAGACCGACGCTCAGACAACGCTTCCGACTGCGACCCGAGAATCAGGACACTGCGTGCCCGCGATCCCCAGCCACGTGCCCGAGCCGAGCCGTACCGACCCGGCGCTGATCCGCAATTTCTGCATCATCGCGCACATCGACCACGGCAAGTCGACCCTTGCCGACCGGATGCTCCAGCTCACCGGTGTCGTCGACCAGCGGCAGATGCGCGCCCAGTACCTCGACCGCATGGACATCGAGCGTGAGCGCGGCATCACGATCAAGTCCCAGGCGGTCCGACTGCCCTGGGCGCCCACCACGGGCGACGACCAGGGCAAGACGCACATCCTGAACATGATCGACACCCCCGGGCACGTCGACTTCACCTACGAGGTCTCGCGCTCCCTCGCGGCGTGCGAGGGCACGATCCTCCTGGTCGACGCCGCCCAGGGCATCGAGGCGCAGACCCTCGCCAACCTGTACCTGGCGATGGAGAACGACCTGGCGATCGTCCCCGTGCTGAACAAGATCGACCTGCCGGCCGCGCAGCCGGAGAAGTTCGCCGAGGAGCTCGCGAACCTGGTCGGCTGCCAGCCCGAGGACGTCCTGCGGGTCTCCGCGAAGACCGGTCTGGGCGTGGACGTGCTGCTCGACAAGGTCGTCGCCACCGTCCCGGCCCCGGTCGGTGTCAAGGACGCCCCCGCCCGCGCGATGATCTTCGACTCGGTCTACGACTCGTACCGCGGCGTCGTGACGTACGTCCGTGTGGTCGACGGTCAGCTCAACAAGCGCGAGCGCATCAAGATGATGTCCACCGGCGCCACCCACGAGCTGCTGGAGATCGGCGTCTCCTCCCCGGAGATGACCCCGGCCGACGGCATCGGCGTCGGCGAGGTGGGCTACATCATCACCGGCGTGAAGGACGTCCGCCAGTCCAAGGTCGGTGACACCATCACCAGCCTGGCCAACGGCGCGACCGAGGCCCTCGGCGGCTACAAGGACCCGAAGCCGATGGTCTTCTCGGGCCTGTACCCGCTCGACGGCTCGGACTACCCCGACCTGCGCGAGGCCCTGGACAAGCTCCAGCTCAACGACGCCGCGCTGGTCTACGAGCCGGAGACCTCGGCGGCGCTCGGCTTCGGCTTCCGCGTCGGCTTCCTCGGCCTGCTCCACCTGGACGTGGTCCGGGAGCGCCTGGAGCGCGAGTTCGGCCTCGACCTGATCGCCACCGCGCCCAACGTGGTCTACCGGGTGGTGCTGGAGGACGGCAAGGAGGTCACCGTCACCAACCCGAGCGAGTTCCCCGAAGGCAAGATCAAGGACGTGTTCGAGCCGGTCGTACGGGCCACCGTGCTCGCGCCGACCGAGTTCATCGGCGCCATCATGGAGCTCTGCCAGCAGCGCCGCGGCACCCTGCTCGGCATGGACTACCTCTCCGAGGACCGGGTCGAGATCCGCTACACGCTCCCGCTCGCGGAGATCGTCTTCGACTTCTTCGACCAGCTGAAGTCCAAGACGCGCGGTTACGCCTCCCTCGACTACGAGCCCACCGGCGAGCAGGCCTCCAGCCTGGTCAAGGTCGACATCCTGCTGCACGGCGACAAGGTCGACGCCTTCTCCGCCGTCTGCCACAAGGACGCCGCCTACGCCTACGGCGTGCGCCTGGTCGCCAAGCTGCGCGAGCTCATCCCGCGGCAGGCCTTCGAGGTGCCGATCCAGGCGGCCGTCGGCTCCCGCGTCATCGCCCGCGAGACCATCCGCGCCATCCGCAAGGACGTCCTCGCCAAGTGCTACGGCGGTGACATCTCCCGTAAGCGGAAGCTGCTGGAGAAGCAGAAGGAAGGCAAGAAGCGCATGAAGATGGTCGGCTCCGTGGAGGTCCCCCAGGAGGCCTTCATCGCCGTCCTCTCCAGCGACGAGTCCGGTGGCAAGAAGAAGTAGCCACACCCGCCCCATGGCATACGAAACAGGCCTCCGCGCGCCGTCGCAGGGGCCTGTTTCGTTATGAATCGGCGGCTCAGGGGCTCTTACGCGCCAGCCGGAGGGCCCCTAGTCTGATCACACCCGTTGGTTACTCGCCAGTTACAAGCCTTGGCCGCCACCTTGGTCGCAGCCCTGGTTGCAAGCCCTGTTGGAAGCCTTCATTCACCGCCTTGAATGACAGGCCCTGCCGCGTGGTCCGGAGGACGTCCGTGAGCGACACACAGACCCTGATCGAGAACCGCCCGCCCACCGTGGCGGCCCTCTTCCTTGAGCGTGTCGGCGCCACGCCGAACGCCGAGGCCTACCGGTACCCGGTGCCGGCGGCGGACGGCCACGGCGGCCCCGACGACTGGAAGTCGCTGAGCTGGGGCCAGGCGGCCGAGCGGGTCTTCGCCATCGCCGCCGGCCTGATCGACCTCGGCCTCCAGCCGGAGAACAGGGTCGCGCTCGCCTCCAACACCCGCGTCGAGTGGATCCTCGCCGACCTCGGCGTGATGTGCGCCGGCGGTGCCGTCACGACGATCTACCCGAGCACGAACGCCGAGGAGTCGGCGTTCATCCTCGCCGACTCGGACAGCCGCGTGCTGATCGCCGAGGACGCCGCCCAGCTGGCCAAGGCCCGCGAGCGGCGAGCCGACCTGCCCGAGCTCGCCCACGTCGTGGTCGTGGAGGCCGCCGACGCGGTGCCGGCCGAGGGCGACCCGGAGGGCTGGGTGCTCTCCCTCGCCGACCTGGAGGCGCGCGGCAAGGAGTACCTGGCCCAGCACCCGGGCGCGGTCGAGAAGCGGATCGCGGCCATCACCGCCGACCAGCTCGCCACCCTCATCTACACCTCCGGCACCACCGGCCGCCCCAAGGGCGTACGGCTGCCCCACGACAACTGGTCCTACATGGCCAAGGCGACCGTGGCCACCGGCATGATCTCCAGCGACGACGTCCAGTACCTGTGGCTGCCGCTCGCCCACGTCTTCGGCAAGGTGCTGACCTCCGGGCAGATCGAGGTCGGACACGTCACCGCCGTCGACGGCCGGATCGACAAGATCATCGAGAACCTCCCGGTGGTCCAGCCGACCTACATGGCGGCCGTCCCACGCATCTTCGAGAAGGTCTACAACGGGGTCGCGGCCAAGGCCCGGGCCGGCGGCGGCGCCAAGTACAAGATCTTCCAGTGGTCGGTCGGCGTCGCCCGCGAGTACGCCAAGACCAGGCAGGACAACCACCGCCGCACCGGCAACGCCACCGTCCCCTTCGGCCTCGCCACCAAGCACAAGATCGCCGACGCCCTCGTCTACTCCAAGCTCCGCGAGGCCTTCGGCGGCCGGCTGCGCGCCGCGGTCTCCGGCGCCTCCGCCCTCGCCCCCGAGATCGGCTACTTCTTCTCCGGCGCCGGCATCAACATCCTGGAGGGCTACGGGCTCACCGAGTCCAGCGCCGCCTCCTTCGTCAACCCGGGCGAGGCCTACCGCACGGGCACCGTCGGCAAGCCGCTCCCCGGCACCGAGGTCCGCATCGCCGAGGACGGCGAGATCCTCCTGCGCGGCCCCGGCATCATGCAGGGCTACCACGGCCAGCCCGAGAAGACCGCCGAGGTGCTGGAGGAGGACGGCTGGCTGCACACGGGCGACATCGGCGAGCTCTCGCCCGACGGCTACCTGCGCATCACCGACCGCAAGAAGGACCTGATCAAGACCTCGGGCGGCAAGTACGTCGCGCCGGCCGAGATCGAGGGCCAGTTCAAGGCGATCTGCCCCTACGTGTCGAGCATCGTCGTGCACGGCGCCGACCGGAACTTCTGCACCGCCCTGATCGCCCTCGACGAGCCGGCCATCCTGGGCTGGGCCGCCGAGAACGGGCTGGAGGGCAGGACGTACGGGGAGGTGCTGGCCGCGCCGGAGACCAACCGGCTGGTCGAGACCTACGTACAGACCCTGAACGAGGGCCTGCAGCGGTGGCAGACGGTGAAGAAGTTCCGGATCCTGCCGCGCGACCTGGACGTCGAGCACGGCGACCTGACCCCCAGCCTCAAGCTGAAGCGGCCCGTGGTCGAGCGTGAGTTCAAGCACCTGATCGAGGAGATGTACGAGGGCTCGCGCGAGGCGTAGCCCCCGCGGCGGGCCCGGCAGGGCGGGGCCGGGCCCGGCCGGGCGCCCGGTCCGCCGGGCCGGCCGGCCCCGGGCAGGCGTCCGGGGCCCGGTTCGGGGTGCGGGACAATGGGGGCATGCCTTCCGCCCTGCCCGACGGTGTCCCCGTGCCCGAAGACGGCTCGCTGCCGTCGCATGCCCTGGCGGGAGCCGGGGACCGGCCGCTCGGGTTCTACCTGCACGTCCCGTACTGCGCCACGCGCTGCGGGTACTGCGACTTCAACACGTACACCGCCTCCGAGCTGCGCGGCACCGGCGGCGTGCTCGCCTCCCGGGAGAACTACGCCGACACCCTGATCCAGGAGGTCCGCCTCGCCCGCAAGGTCCTCGGGGACGACCCGAGGGCCGTGCGGACCGTGTTCGTGGGCGGCGGTACGCCGACGCTGCTGCCCGCCGGGGACCTCGTACGGATGCTGGCGGCGATCCGCGAGGAGTTCGGCCTCGCGGAGGACGCCGAGATCACCACAGAGGCGAATCCGGAGTCGGTCGATCCGGCGTACCTCGCGGAGCTGCGGGCCGGCGGCTTCAACCGGGTCTCCTTCGGCATGCAGAGTGCCAAGCAGCACGTCCTGAAGGTGCTGGACCGCACCCACACCCCCGGACGCCCGCAGGCCTGCGTCGCCGAGGCCCGTGCGGCGGGCTTCGAGCACGTCAACCTGGACCTGATCTACGGCACGCCGGGGGAGTCGGACCAGGACTGGCGGGACTCCCTGGAAGCCGCACTCGCGGCCGGGCCGGACCACGTCTCGGCGTACGCGCTGATCGTCGAGGAGGGCACGCAGCTGGCGCGGCGGATCCGCCGCGGCGAGGTCCCGATGACGGACGACGACGTCCACGCCGACCGGTACCTGATCGCCGACGCGGTCATGGCCGAGGCCGGGTACTCCTGGTACGAGGTCTCGAACTGGGCCACCTCGCAGGCGGGCCGCTGCCTGCACAACGAGCTGTACTGGCGCGGCGCCGACTGGTGGGGCGCCGGCCCCGGCGCGCACAGCCACGTCGGCGGCGTGCGCTGGTGGAACGTGAAACACCCCGGCGCCTATGCCGCCGCGCTGGCGGAAGGGCGCTCCCCCGGGGCGGGCCGCGAACTCCTCACGGAGGAGGACCGCCGCGTCGAACGGATCCTGCTGGAGCTGCGGCTGGTGGACGGCGTCCCGCTGTCCCTGCTGGCCCCGGCGGGGCTCAAGGCGGCCGGGAAGGCGCTGGCAGACGGGTTGCTGGAGGCGGCCCCGTACGAGGCGGGGCGCGCGGTCCTGACCCTGCGCGGGCGCCTGCTGGCCGATGCGGTGGTGCGGGACCTGGTCGACTGACCGGGCCCCGCCCGGGCCGGCCGGGGTCAGTCGGGCCAGCTGTCGCGCCACGGCTTGTGGTGAGGGTTGTCCTGGCACTCGTTCATGATCTCGGTCTTGGTGGCCTTGTCGACCGGGCAGACCGCGACGATGAACGACCGCTCGATACCGCCGGGGAAGGCGACCTCCACCTGGGAGGCGTACTTGTGGGTGTCGCCGATGGTCAGGTTGACGTCCACGCCGCCGGGGGGCGTCGATGCTGCCGGCGGACGGCTGTCGGAGCGGTAGAGCTGCTTGCAGTTGATCCGTCAGGCCGGGGACGGCGTGATGCGGTTCACGTCGGCCCGCTTGTCGGCGGCGGCGAAGAGGTGGTCGCCCACCCGGGGGCAGGAATTCGCCGGGGCGGCGTGCGCCGCGGGCGTGGCCGAGGCCGAGGCGGGTGGGAGCAGGGCGGCGGCGAGCAGGATCGCGGCGCAGCACCGCGCGCTGCCGCAGGTCGAAGGTGATCATGGCGTGTAGCCTTGCCTTCCGTCGCACCCCGCACACGTACTGTCACCAGAAGGTGGCGTGTCCAGGGGGCGCAGGCCTCCGGTCAGGGCGCCGTCACGAAGTCGATCAGCTCTTCGACGCGGCCGAGCAGGGCGGGCTCCAGGTCCTTGTACGAGTGCACCCGGGACAGGATGTGCCGCCAGGCGGCACCGGTGTTCTCCGGCCAGCCCAGGGCCCGGCAGACGCCCGTCTTCCAGTCCTGCCCCGGCGGGACCACCGGCCAGGCCGCGATGCCCAGTGCGGACGGTTTCACGGCCTGCCAGACGTCCACGTACGGGTGTCCGACCACCAGCACGTCCGGCGAGACGACCGAGGCCGCGATACGGGACTCCTTCGAGCCCGGGACCAGGTGGTCGACCAGGACGCCCAGCCGGGCGTCCGGGGCCGGTCCGAACTCCGCCACGACCGAGGGCAGGTCGTCGACGCCCTCCAGGTACTCCACCACCACGCCCTCGATGCGCAGGTCGTCGCCCCAGACCCGCTCCACGAGCTCCGCGTCGTGCCGCCCCTCGACGTAGATCCGCCCGGCCCGGGCCACCCGCGCCCGCGCCCCCGGCACCGCCACCGAGCCCGACGCGGTCCGCCCGGGACCCTTCGGCGCCCGCACCGGGCGGGTCAGCGTCACCACCGCGCCCTCCAGCAGGAAGCCCCGGGGCGCCAACGGGAACACCCGCCGCTTGCCGAAGCGGTCCTCCAGGGTCACCGTGCCGGCCTCGCAGGCCACCACCGCGCCGCAGAAGTCCGTGTCCGCCGCCTCGACCACCAGGCCGGGCTCGGCCGGTACCTCGGGCACGGCCTTGGCGCGCTTCCACTGCGGGGTCAGGTCGGGGGAGTACTCACGCATCCGGCCGACAGTAGAAGAGCCCCCGCGCTCAGCCCTCCGACACGCCGAACAGCCCCCGCAGTGTGTCGCGTTGCGCACGGACGAAGGCGGCGGAGACCACCGCTCCGTGACCCGGCACGTACAGTGCGTCGTCCCCGCCCAGCGACAGCAGACGGTCGATCGCCGCCGGCCACTGCGCGGGCACGGCGTCCCGGCCCGCCTGCGGTGCGCCCGACTCCTCCACCAGGTCCCCGCAGAAGACCACCTCGCGCTCGCCCGGCACGCACACCGCCAGGTCGTAGCGGGTGTGCCCGGGCCCCACGTTGGCCAGCAGCACCTGCAAGCCGCCCAGCTCCAGCGTCCACTCGCCCGACACCGGGTGCTTCGGCAGCACCAGCACGTCCACCGCCTCGGTCGCGTCCGCCTCCGCCAGCCCGTGCCGGACCGCGTCCTCCCGCAGCTCCGCGCGGCCCGCCGTCAGTGCGGAGTCCAGCCCGACCGCCCCGTAGACCTCCGCCCCGGCGAAGGAGGAGGCGCCCAGGACGTGATCGAAATGTCCGTGGGTGAATGCGATATGGGTCACGCGCCGACCCGTCAGCCGCTCCGCCTCGGCCCGCAGCTGCGCGCCCTCGCGCACGGAGGAACCGGGGTCGATCAGGAGCACGGATTCGTTGCCCACCACCAGCCCCGCCGTGCAGTCCCACACCGGAAGCCGCCGCCGTCCGGTCCGTCCGGTCAAGCGCTCCCAGCCGGCCTCTTCCCATCGCAGTTCCATGCCGCGACGCTACCCTGGCGGGCCGCCCTTGCCGGGGGTGTACCGCCCGGCCGTACACTGGCCGGGGGATCGCTGGCACTCGAACGATGCGAGTGCCAGCCGGACAGCAACGACGACGACCACTGGAGGTGTGCGCCATGCTCAGCGAACGCAGACTTGAGGTGCTGCGCGCCATCGTCCAGGACTACGTCGGGACGGAGGAGCCGGTCGGCTCCAAGGCGCTCACCGAGCGGCACCGGCTGGGCGTGTCGCCCGCCACGGTGCGCAACGACATGGCCGTGCTGGAGGAGGAGGGCTACATCGCCCAGCCCCACACCAGCGCCGGTCGGATCCCCACCGACAAGGGCTACCGCCTCTTCGTCGACAAGCTGGCGGGGGTCAAGCCGCTGTCGACGCCGGAGCGCCGGGCCATCCAGAACTTCCTCGACGGGGCCGTCGACCTCGACGACGTCGTGGGGCGCACCGTACGGCTGCTCGCGCAGCTGACGCGGCAGGTCGCCATCGTCCAGTACCCGAGCCTGACCCGGTCCACCGTGCGGCACGTGGAACTGCTCTCGCTGGCGCCGGCCCGGCTGATGCTGGTCCTGATCACGGACACCGGCCGGGTCGAGCAGCGGCTCGTCGACTGCCAGGCCCCCTTCGGCGAGACCTCGCTCGCCGACCTGCGGGCGCGGCTCAACAGCCGGGTCGTCGGCCGCCGGTTCACCGACGTGCCGCAGCTCGTACAGGACCTCCCGGAGTCCTTCGAGCTTGAGGACCGCGGCACGGTCTCGACGGTGCTCGCGACCCTGCTGGAGACCCTGGTCGAGGAGGCCGAGGAGCGGCTGATGATCGGCGGCACCGCCAATCTCACCCGCTTCGGACACGATTTTCCCCTGACGATCAGGCCGGTGCTCGAAGCGCTGGAGGAGCAGGTGGTGCTCCTCAAGCTGCTGGGCGAGGCCAACGAGTCGGGGATGGCCGTACGGATCGGGCACGAGAACGCCTACGAGGGGCTGAACTCCACGTCCGTCGTCTCCGTCGGCTACGGTTCGGGCGGCGAAACTGTCGCCAAAATGGGCGTGGTCGGACCGACCCGCATGGACTACCCCGGAACGATGGGAGCGGTACGCGCAGTGGCACGTTACGTCGGACAGATCCTGGCGGAGTCGTAAGTGGCCACGGACTACTACGCCGTTCTCGGCGTGCGCCGCGACGCATCCCAGGACGAGATCAAGAAGGCCTTCCGCCGTCTTGCCCGCGAACTCCACCCGGACGTGAATCCGGACCCGAAGACGCAGGAGCGCTTCAAGGAGATCAACGCGGCTTACGAGGTCCTCTCGGACCCGCAGAAGAAGCAGGTCTACGACCTCGGCGGCGACCCGCTGTCCTCCTCGGGCGGTGGCGGCGGTGCGGGCGGATTCGGGGCCGGAGGCTTCGGCAACTTCTCCGACATCATGGACGCCTTCTTCGGCCAGGCCTCGCAGCGCGGCCCGCGCTCGCGGACCCGCCGCGGCCAGGACGCCATGATCCGCCTCGACCTGGAGCTGGACGAGGCGGCCTTCGGGACGACCAAGGACATCCAGGTCGACACGGCCGTCGTGTGCACCACCTGCTCCGGCGAGGGCGCGGCCCCCGGCACCTCGGCGCAGACGTGTGACATGTGCCGTGGTCGCGGTGAGGTGTCGCAGGTCACCCGGTCCTTCCTGGGCCAGGTCATGACCTCGCGCCCCTGCCCCCAGTGCCAGGGCTTCGGCACCGTGGTCCCGACCCCGTGCCCCGAGTGTGCGGGCGACGGCCGGGTCCGCTCCCGCCGCAGCCTCACGGTCAAGATCCCGGCCGGTGTCGAGAACGGCACCCGGATCCAGCTCGCGGGCGAGGGCGAGGTCGGCCCCGGCGGCGGCCCCGCCGGCGACCTGTACGTGGAGATCCACGAGCTCCCGCACCCGGTCTTCCAGCGGCGCGGGGACGACCTGCACTGCACGGTGACGATCCCGATGACGGCCGCGGCCCTGGGCACGAAGTGCCCGCTGGAGACCCTGGACGGCATGGAGGAGATCGACATCCGGCCCGGCACCCAGTCCGGCCAGTCGATCCCGCTGCACGGTCGCGGGGTCACCCACCTGCGGGGCGGCGGGCGCGGCGACCTGATCGTCCACGTCGAGGTCATGACCCCGGCGAAGCTCGACGCCCAGCAGGAGGAGCTGCTGCGCCAGCTCGCGAAGCTGCGCGGTGAAGAGCGGCCGATGGGCCAGTTCGCGCCGGGCCAGCAGGGCCTTTTCAGCCGCCTGAAGGACGCCTTCAACGGCCGCTGACCGGCTGCTGCGCCACGCGCCAGAGCACGTACGAGCCCGGTCCGGGGGTGCCCCGGACCGGGCTCGGCGCATGGGCCGCGGGGCCGCGCGCAGAGCCGCCGGGAAGCGGACTATGCCAGGCGAATGCCATGATTCGGCCCCGTGAGCGGGACATGGCACGATGCAGTCCATGTCCTCCGCACCGAACGGTCTCTCCGCATACCCGATCGTGCAGGCTCCCATGGCGGGCGGCGCCTCGTGCCCGCCGCTCGCCGCCGCCGTGTGCGAGGCGGGCGCGCTGGGCTTCCTCGCCGGCGGCTACAAGACCGCCGATGGCATGTACCAGGAGATCAAGCGGCTGCGCGCACTCACCCGGCGGCCGTTCGGCGTGAACCTCTTCATGCCGCAGACCGGCTACGTCGACCCGGCCGCCGTGGAGGCGTACCGCGGGCAGCTGGCCGGCGAGGCCAACTGGTACGGCGTCTCCCTCGCCGACGAGGACATCATCGGCACCAGCGACGACGGCTACGACGCCAAGCTGGCGATCCTCCTCGAAGACCCGGTCCCCGTGGTCTCCTTCACCTACGGCTGCCCCGCCCCTGCGGTCTTCGCCTCCCTGCGCAAGGTCGGCACGTACACCGTCGTCACCGTGACCTCGGTCGACGAGGCGCGCGCCGCGCAGGCCGCCGGCGCCGACGCCCTGTGCGTCCAGGGCATCGAGGCGGGCGGCCACCAGGCCACCCACCGTGACGACCCGCAGGCTGACGGCACAGCGGGCGTGGGGCTGCTCGCGCTGGTGGCGCAGGTACGCGAGGCCACGGCCCTGCCGATCATCGCGGCGGGCGGTCTGATGCGCGGCTCGCAGATCGCGGCGCTGCTGGCGGCGGGCGCGGACGCGGCGCAGCTCGGTACGGCGTTCCTGGTGTGCCCCGAGTCGGGGGCGCACCCGCTGCACAAGAAGGCGCTCACCGACCCGCTGTTCGCGCACACGGAGCTGACCCGGGCCTTCTCCGGACGGCCGGCCCGCGGCCTGGTGAACCGCTTCATGCGCGAGCACGGGCCGTACGCGCCCGCCGCGTACCCGCAGATCCACCACATGACGGCAGGACTGCGCAAGGCGGCCGCCGACGCCGGGGACCCCCAGGGGATGGCGCTGTGGGCGGGCCAGGGTCACCGGCTGGCCCGGGCGCTGCCGGCCGGGGAGCTGGTGGAGGTGCTGGCGGCGGAACTGGCCGAGGCCCAGAGTGCGTTGAACGACATGCAGAAGAGGAGTACGTCATGACCGCCCCCGTGTTCGTGGTCGAGGAGGTCCCCGCGGGGCCGGAGTGCGTGCTGGACGGCCCGGAGGGCCGGCACGCGGTGTCCGTGAAGCGGCTCGGCCCGGGCGAGGCGGTGGTCCTCACGGACGGCCGCGGCGGCTGGGCGGAGGGCGTCGTCAAGGCGGCCGAGGGCAAGGACCGGCTCGTCGTCTCGGTGTCCGCCACGGGCCGGGAGGCGGAGCCGGCCCTGCGCATCACCGTCGTGCAGGCCCTCCCCAAGGGGGACCGGGGCGAGGTGGCGGTCGAGACGATGACCGAGACCGGCGTGGACGCGATCGTCCCCTGGCAGGCCTCGCGCTGCATCACCCAGTGGCGCGGCGAACGGGGGGCCAAGTCCCTCGCCAAGTGGCGGGCCACGGCCCGGGAGGCGGGCAAGCAGTCCCGCCGGGTCCGCTTCCCCGAGGTGGCGGAGGCCCTGTCCACCAAGCAGGTGGCGGCGCTGCTGGCCGAGGCGGACCTGGCGATGGTCCTGCACGAGGACCGGGACGCGCCCTCGCAGGCCCTGGCCGCCGCCGAGCTTCCGGCCGAGGGCTCCGTCGTCCTGGTGGTCGGGCCCGAGGGGGGCGTCTCCCCGGAGGAGCTGGCGGCTTTCGCGGCGGCCGGCGCGCACCCGTACCGCCTGGGCCGCTCGGTGCTGCGGACCTCCACCGCGGGCACGGCGGCGGCGGCGGTGCTGCTCGCCCGCTCGGGGCGCTGGTCCTGAAACCCCGTGAGGGCGCGGGCGCCGCCGGATACGATGCCCGAGCTGATCAACTTTCACGCGTCACCGTCACGGAAGGCGAAGCAATGGCCGGGGAACCGCAGGAGGACTGCCTGTTCTGCAAGATCGTCGCGGGGAAGGTCCCGGCGACTCTCGTCAAGGAGACCGAGACGACCGTCGCCTTCCGCGACATCAACCCGCAGGCACCCACCCACGTGCTCGTCATCCCCCGCGTGCACTACCCGGACGCCGCCGCGCTCGCCGCCGCCGAACCGGTGATCACCGCCGACCTGCTGCGCGTGGCCGGGGAGATCGCCGCCGAGGAGAAGATCGACGACCACGGCTACCGGATCGTGTTCAACACGGGCGTCGGGGCGGGCCAGACGGTCTTCCACACGCATGCGCACCTCCTGGGCGGCCGCGGCCTCCAGTGGCCCCCGGGATAAGCCGTGTCCGTACGCGAGTTCGTGGTGCTCGGCACCGCCAGCCAGGTGCCCACCCGCCACCGCAACCACAACGGCTACCTGCTGCGCTGGGACGGCGAGGGCATCCTCTTCGACCCGGGCGAGGGCACCCAGCGCCAGATGGTCCGGGCGGGGGTGGCCGCGCACGACATCCACCGGATCTGCGTCACCCACTTCCACGGTGACCACAGCCTCGGACTCGCCGGGGTGATCCAGCGCATCAACCTCGACCGGGTCCCGCACCCCGTCACCGCGCACTACCCGGCCTCCGGGCAGAAGTTCTTCGACCGGCTGCGGTACGCCACCGCCTACCGGGAGACGGTGCAGCTGCGCGAGGAGGCCGTGGCCGGGGACGGGACGCTGGCCCAGGGCGCCTCGTACCGGCTGGAGGCCCGCAGGCTCTCCCACCCCGTGGAGTCCTTCGGCTACCGGCTCACCGAGCCCGACGGACGCCGGATGGTGCCCGAACTGCTCGCGCGGCACGGGATCAAGGGCCCCGACGTGGGCCGGATCCAGCGCGAGGGGAGCCTGAACGGGATCGCGCTCGACGAGGTCAGCGAGCACCGGCCCGGGCAGAGCTTCGCCTTCGTCATGGACACCCGGCTCTGCTCCGGCGTGGCCGAGCTCGCCGAGGGCTGCGACATGCTGGTCATCGAATCGACGTTTCTCGACGAGGACGAGCCGCTGGCCGTGGAGCACGGGCACCTGACCGCCGGGCAGGCGGCACGGGTCGCGCGCGACGCGGGCGTACGCCACCTCGTGCTGACGCACTTCTCGCAGCGCTACTCCGATCCCTCGGAGTTCGAACGCCGGGCCCGTGAGGCCGGTTTCGAGGGCGAGCTCACCATCGCCGCGGACCTCGTACGGGTTCCCCTGCCGAAGCGGTCCTGAGGGCGGACCACGCCACGGAGACGGCGCAGGCGGTGTGAGGTGCGCCACACTGGGGTTTGGTCCACCCGGGGACGGGCAGGCCTGGCAGCTTTCCAGGCAGCTTTCCACCGATGCCCGCTTGCAGAAACGAGCCTTCGCACCAACGGGGAGTACACCGTGACCAGTCGGGACAGCCTCACCAGCCGCGACGCAGCCGTGGATCCCCTCGGTCCGCTGCGCGACCCGCAGGAACCCGGCTGCGACGTCTTCCTGACCGGCACGGTCTTCCTCGACATCATCTTCACCGGCCTCGACTCGGCCCCCGTGCGCGGTACGGAGTCCTGGGCGCGCGGCATGGGCTCCAGCCCCGGCGGCGTGGCCAACATGGCCACGGCGCTGGCCCGGCTCGGGCTGCGGACGTCGCTGGCTGCGGCGTTCGGGGACGACCACTACGGCGAGTACTGCTGGGACGCCCTGGAGCAGGGCGAGGGCATCGACCTCTCCCGGTCGCGCACCATCCCCGGCTGGCACAGCCCGGTCACCGTCTCGATGGCGTACGAGGGCGAGCGCACGATGGTCTCGCACGGCCACGAGGCCCCGCCCCCCGCGGGCACCGGGCCGTTCCCGCTGTGCCCGGTGCGTACCCGGGCGGCGGTGGCCTCGCTGGGGCCGGGCCGCAGGGACGGCTGGATCGGGGAGGCCGCCCGGCGCGGGGCGCGCGTCTTCGCGGACGTGGGCTGGGACGAGAGCGGGCGGTGGGACCTCGGGGCACTGGCGGACCTGGAGCACTGCGAGGCCTTCCTGCCGAACGCGGGCGAGGCGATGCGGTACACCCGGACCGACTGTCCGAGGGCGGCGGCGCGGGCGCTGGCGGACCGGGTGCCGGTGGCGGTGGTGACCATGGGGGCGGAGGGCTCGTACGCGGTGGACGGGCGCACGGGCGAGACGGCGGAGGTGCCGGGGATCGCGGTGGACGCGCTGGACCCGACGGGGGCGGGCGACGTCTACGTGGCGGGCTTCGTCACGGGCACCCTGGCCGGCTGGCCGCTGGCCGACCGGCTGGCCTTCGCCGGCCTGACGGCCGCCCTGTCGGTCCAGGAGTTCGGGGGCTCCCTCTCGGCCCCCGGGTGGCCGGAGGTGGCCCACTGGTGGCGCACGGCCCCGGAGGCCCTGCGGGGGCGCTACCGCTTCCTGGACGAGCTGATCCCGCCGGGGGCGGAGGCGGCGCCGCGGCGCCGGGCGGTCCCCACGATCGGCTTCCGCCACACCGCCTAGCCGGCGGCTCACCCGACGTACCGCCGCCGGGCGCCCGGGCTCCGCCGGTGTCCTGGAACCGGAGCGGTGGTGGCGGGGCGGGATCGGTGGCCGGCCGGGGCCGGGGGCGGGGGCGGGGCGGGGTGTCGTCCGGGGCTCATGATTTAGGCGCCTGATCCGGATCGCCTTGGTGATCGGGGTCAGGCGCCAACAAATCACGTTCTACGCCCCGGTCAACACCCCGCCCCGCCCCCTCCCCCGGCGGGCCGGTCCCCGCCGGGCCGTCCCCGCTGGTGGCCCGTCGGTGACCCGTCGAGGTCGCCCCACCACGGTCCGGTCCGGCTCAGGGACCGCGCCCCCTCCCCCTGGGCTTCGGAGGGGCCTGGAAAAGGCCTCGGGGATGTGCGGGCGGCGACGTACCCTGGTACTCCGGAGGTCGTCGATCGGCGCGGCCCCTCAGCAGGAGGTATGTGCAGGCCACAGTGCCGGCCCATGACTCAGACACCCACAGCCCAGACCCCGGCGCCGGGCCAGGCGCGCGCCCACTTCACCGTTCCGGCCCGGCACCCGATGGTGGCCGTGCTCGGCTCCGGTGACGCCCTGCTGCGTGTGATCGAGCGGGCCTTCCCGGACGTCGACATACACGTCCGGGGCAACCAGGTCAGCGCGGTCGGCGAAGCGGCGGAAGTCGCACTGATCCAGCGCCTGTTCGACGAGATGATGCTGGTGCTCCGCACCGGGCAGCCGATGACGGAGGACGCAGTGGAACGCTCGATCGCCATGCTCAAGGCGAGCGACAACGGCAACGGGCCGGACGAGACCCCGGCCGAGGTGCTCACCCAGAACATCCTCTCCAGCCGCGGCCGCACCATCCGCCCCAAGACCCTCAACCAGAAGCGGTACGTCGACGCGATCGACAAGAACACGATCGTGTTCGGCATCGGCCCCGCCGGTACCGGCAAGACCTACCTCGCCATGGCCAAGGCCGTCCAGGCCCTGCAGTCCAAGCAGGTCAGCCGGATCATCCTGACCCGCCCCGCCGTCGAGGCGGGGGAGCGGCTCGGCTTCCTGCCGGGCACGCTCTTCGACAAGATCGACCCGTACCTGCGGCCGCTGTACGACGCCCTGCACGACATGATCGACCCGGACCGGATCCCCCGGCTCATGGCCGCCGGGACCATCGAGGTGGCCCCGCTCGCCTACATGCGCGGCCGCACCCTCAACGAGGCCTTCGTCGTCCTCGACGAGGCGCAGAACACGAGTCCGGAGCAGATGAAGATGTTCCTGACCCGGCTCGGCTTCGATTCGAAGATCGTCATCACGGGTGACATCACCCAGGTCGACCTTCCCGGCGGCACCAAGTCGGGTCTGCGCCAGGTCCAGTCGATCCTGGAAGGCGTTCCGGACATCCACTTCTCGCGGCTCACGTCCGAGGATGTCGTCCGGCACAAGCTGGTCGGCCGTATCGTCGACGCGTACGAGAAGTACGACGACAGCCAGGACGCCAACCCGTCCCGGAACGGCTACCAGCGGAAGTAGAACCCAGCGCACCATGTCGATCGACGTCAACAACGAGTCCGGAACCGAGGTCGACGAGCAGGCGATCCTCGACATCGCCCGCTACGCGCTCACCCGGATGCGGATCCACCCGCTCTCCGAGCTCTCCGTCATCGTCGTCGACGAGGCGGCGATGGAGCAGCTGCACATCCAGTGGATGGATCTGCCCGGACCCACCGACGTCATGTCCTTCCCGATGGACGAGCTCCGTCCGCCGGCGAAGGACGACGAGGAGCCCCCGCAGGGGCTCCTCGGTGACATCGTGCTCTGCCCCGAGGTCGCGAAGAAGCAGGGCCAGGACGCCCCGACGCAGCACTCCATGGACGAGGAGCTCCAGCTCCTGACCGTGCACGGGGTGCTGCACCTCCTGGGGTACGACCACGAGGAGCCGGACGAGAAGGCCGAGATGTTCGGCCTCCAGGCGGCCATCGTCGACGGCTGGCGCTCCGAGCGCGGCATGACCGGTCCGTCCCCGGCCCCGACCGTCTCGTGACCGCCCCCCAGCTGATCACCGGCGCGGTGCTGCTGGTCGTCGTGGCCTGGTTCGCGGCGTGCGCCGAGGCCGGGATCGCCCGGGTCTCCAGCTTCCGCGCCGAGCAGGCCGTACGCGAGGGCCGGCGGGGCAGCGAGAAGCTCGCCCAGGTCGCCGGCGACCCGACCCGCTACCTGAACGTGGCGCTGCTGGTCCGGGTCACCTGCGAGATGGCGGCGGGCGTGCTCGTCACGTACGTCTGCCTGGACGAGTTCGGCGAGAACTGGAAGGCGCTGCTCGTCGCGATCGCGGTGATGGTGCTCGTGTCCTTCGTGGCCGTCGGGGTCTCCCCGCGCACCATCGGCCGCCAGCACCCCCTCAACACGGCGACGGCCGCCGCGTACGTCCTCGTCCCGCTCGCCCGCGTGATGGGGCCGATCCCGCAGCTGCTGATCCTCATCGGCAACGCGCTCACGCCCGGAAAGGGCTTCCGCAAGGGCCCGTTCGCCTCCGAGGCGGAGCTGCGGGCCCTGGTCGACCTGGCGGAGAAGGAGTCGCTGATCGAGGACGAGGAGCGCCGGATGGTGCACCAGGTCTTCGAGCTGGGGGACACCCTGGTGCGCGAGGTGATGGTGCCGCGGACGGACCTGATCTGCATCGAGCGGTACAAGACGATCCGTCAGGCGACCACGCTGGCTCTGCGGTCCGGCTTCTCGCGGATCCCGGTGACCGGCGAGAACGAGGACGACATCGTCGGGATCGTGTACTTGAAGGACCTGGTCCGCAAGACGCACATCAGCCGGGACGCGGAGAGCGACCTGGTCTCGACGGCGATGCGGCCCGCGGTGTTCGTGCCGGACACCAAGAACGCGGGTGACCTGCTGCGGGAGATGCAGCAGGTGCGCAACCACGTGGCGGTCGTCATCGACGAGTACGGCGGTACCGCGGGCATCGTCACCATCGAGGACATCCTGGAGGAGATCGTCGGCGAGATCACCGACGAGTACGACCGCGAGCTCGCTCCCGTCGAGGACCTGGGCGAGGACCACTACCGGGTCACGGCGCGTCTGGACATCACCGACCTCGGCGAGCTGTTCAAGGTCGAGGACTTCGACGACGAGGACGTGGAGACCGTCGGCGGCCTGCTCGCCAAGGCCCTGGGGCGGGTGCCGATCGCGGGCGCCTCGGCGGTGGTGGAACTGCCGGACGGGCGGCCGCTGCGGCTGACGGCGGAGTCCCCGGCGGGGCGCCGCAACAAGATCGTGACGGTGCTGGTGGAGCCGCTCCCCGCGGTCGTGGAAGAGGGCGGGGCGGGGGAGTGACCCCGGCCGAACTGCGCGCCTTCTGCCTGGGTTTCAACGCGGCGGTGGAGGAGTTTCCGTTCAACGCCGAGACCTCCGTCTTCAAGGTGCTGGGCAAGGTGTTCGCGCTGTCGGCGCTGGACGGGGACCCGCTGAAGGTGAACCTGAAGTGCGAACCGGAGCTCGCGGTGCGGTTGCGCGAGGAGCACGAGGCGATCGTGCCGGGCTGGCACATGAACAAGCGGCACTGGAACACGGTGACCGTGGGCGGACTGCCGGAGGCGATGGTCCGGGAGCTCGTCGAGGACTCGTACGACCTGGTGGTCGCGGGCCTGCCGAGGGCGGAGCGGCTGCGGCTCGACCGGCCCTGACGTCCGGGTGGTCGTAACCCCTATGACCGGCCCCTCACCCCCTACGCCTTGAGCGCGGTGCCCGGAATGTCTGTGGGACGAAGGTCACTGAGGCGAGTGGCCTTCCGGGCGCGGGAATTCCTTATGTAAGGCGTAGGTTTAGTCCCCCACTGTGCGTGGACCCGGGGGACACGGGGGACGGAGGGGAGAGCGCCTCGGCGGGGCCGTGCAACGGCCCCGCCGAGGCGCTCCATATGCTTTCGCCATGACCGACAGCACCGGGATCAACCCCGAGGACACCAAGATCATCACGCTGGCGCGCAGCGCCCGGGCCCGCAACGGCGTGCCCGAGGGGGCGGCGGTGCGCGACGAGACCGGCCGTACGTACGTCGCCGGCACGGTGGAACTGGAGTCCCTGAAGCTGAGCGCGCTCCAGACCGCCGTCGCCATGGCCGTGGCGAGCGGGGCCGAGTCGCTGGAGGCGGCGGCCGTCGTCAGCGCGGCGCAGACGGTGGCCGACGCCGACCGGGCCGCGGTCCGTGACCTCGGCGGCCCGGCGACCCCGGTCCTGCTGGCCTCCCCCGACGGCACGCTCCGGTCGACCACCCCGGCCGGCGGCTGAACCACCCCGCCCGCCGCCCCCGCCGACCCCGGCCGTCCGCTGCTGCCGTTACGCCGCCGCGGCCGCGGCGGGTACGGGGCGGCGGCGGATGACCATCGCCATCAGCGCGGCCATCGCGCACAGCGCGCCCGAGGCGTACCAGACGACGTCGTACGAGCCGAACACGTCCCGCGCCAGTCCGCCCAGGAACGCCACCAGCGCGGCGCCCACCTGGTGCGAGGCCAGGACCCAGCCGAAGACGATCGCGCTGTCCTCCCCGTAGTGCTCACGGCACAGGGCGACCGTGGGCGGCACGGTCGCGACCCAGTCGAGGCCGTAGAAGACGATGAAGAAGACCATCGGCGGGTGCACGGACGGCGCCAGCAGCAGCGGCAGGAAGAGGAGCGAGACGCCCCGCAGGGCGTAGTAGACGGCCAGCAGCCGCCGCGCCTCGAAGCGGTCGGTGAACCAGCCGGAGGCCACGGTGCCCACCACGTCGAAGACGCCGATCACCGCGAGCAGTCCGGCCGCCGCGGTCACGGGCATGCCGTGGTCGTGGGCAGCCGGCACGAAGTGGGTCTTGACCAGACCGTTGGTCGAGGCCCCGCAGATCGCGAAGGTGCCCGCCAGCAGCCAGAACGGCCCCGTCCGCGCCGCCTTGAACAGCACCGTCACGGCTCGGCGGGCCGCGCCCGGGACCGGGGCGGGCTTCGGCGCGTACGCACCCCCGTACGGGGCGAGGCCCGCGTCCGCCGGGTGGTCCCGCAGCAGCAGCCACACGAACGGGGCCACGGACAGCGCCGCCAGCGAGACCGTCACGGCCGCCGGCCGCCAGCCGTGGTGCTCCACCAGCCAGGACAGCAGCGGCAGGAAGACCAGCTGACCGGAGGCACCGGCCGCGGTCAGGATCCCGGTGACCAGGCCCCGCCGGGCGGTGAACCAGCGGTTGGTCACCGTCGCTGCGAAGGCCAGCGCCATCGAGCCGCTGCCGAGCCCCACGAGCACGCCCCAGAACAGCACCAGCTGCCAGGCCGCGGTCATCCACACGGTGGCGACGGACCCTCCGGAGATCACCAGCAGGGCCAACGCCACGACCCGGCGGATGCCGAAACGGTCCATCAGCGCGGCGGCGAAGGGGGCCGTGAGCCCGTACAGCGCGAGGTTCACCGAGACCGCGAAGCCGATCGTCCCGCGCGACCAGTCGAACTCCTCGTGCAGCGGCTCGATGAGCAGACCGGGCAGGGAGGCGAAGGCCGCGGCTCCGATGATCGTCACGAAGGTGACGACCGCGACGAACCAGGCGCGGTGGATGCGTCCGGGCCCGGCGGTGCGGGCGGGGGCCGGGGTGGGCGTGGAGGCGGGGGCTGTCTGCGTCACCCCGACAGCTTCCGCCGGACGCCCCCCGTACGACAGTGGCCTGAACGACACCCTTCGATACGATCGGGCCATGGCCCCTCACCGTGTCGTCGTCCTCGCACTCCCCGGGCTGTTGCCCTTCGAGCTCGGCATCCCGCACCGGATCTTCGGCCGGGCCAGAGATTCCGCCGGGACGCCGCTCTACGAGATCCTGACCTGCGCCCTCGCCCCCGGGCCGGTGCGCACCGACGCCGACTTCGCCGTCGACGTCGAGCACGGGCCGGAACTGCTCGCCACGGCCGACACGGTGGTCGTGCCCGCCTCGTACGAGCTCGGCCCGGTATACGAGAAGGGGCGGCTGACCGACGAGCTCGCCGCCGCCCTCACCCACATCCGGGCCGGCACCCGGCTCGTCTCCATCTGCACGGGCGGCTACGTCCTGGCCGCCGCGGGGTACCTCGACGGCCGCCCCGCCACCACCCACTGGGCCTCCGCCGAGCACTTCCAGGGCCTCTTCCCGGCCGTACGGGTGGATCCCGGCGTGCTCTACACCGACGACGGGGACGTGCTGACCTCCGCCGGAGTCGCCGCGGGCATCGACCTGTGCCTGCACATCGTGCGCCGCGACCACGGCGCCGCCGTCGCCAACGAGGTGGCCCGGCGCACGGTCGTACCGCCCCACCGCGACGGCGGGCAGGCCCAGTTCATCGAGCGCCCGGTGCCGCAGCCGCAGCTCGCCAGCACCGCCGCGGCCCGCGCCTGGGTGCTGGACCGGCTGCACGAGCCGGTGCGCCTGGTGGACCTCGCGCGCCAGGAGGCCATGTCGGTACGGACCTTCACGCGCCGGTTCCGCGAGGAGGCGGGGATCAGCCCCGGCGAATGGATCACCGGGCAGCGGGTGGAGCGGGCCCGGCGGCTGCTGGAACGCACCGAGCTGCCGATGGAACAGGTGGCGCGGGAGACAGGCTTCGGGACGGCGCAGTCGCTGCGCAAGCACGTCCAGGCGGCGCTGGGCGTGAGCCCGACGGCCTACCGGCGCACCTTCCGCGCCACGTGCCGCACCGCGTCCTGCCCTGATGGTCCCTCAGGAGAGGGTGGATCCGGGCATTGACCTCTCCGGCCGGCTGCCGCCGCGGGGGAGCGGCCCCGGGCCGGATCGGGACGGTCACGATCACGGTCGCGGACGCGTGGGGTTGACCGGGGGGCGGTCGCTGACCGGCAGGGTGACGGACTTCACCGGACCCGGCGCAGCCCTCCGTCCGGACCCCGGGCGGCGGGCTGCACCGGACCTCCTCGCGCACGGTCCGCCCGGGCAGCCCGAGCCGCTGCGCCGTCGGCAGCCCGGGCGTACTCCGAGTGGCCCCGACACCTCGCCGGGCGTGTACGCGGCGACCCCGCTGCCGACCCTGTCGTGGCCCGTGCCCGCCCCCGCCGCCGCGGCCTGGTCGGCGCCGGGGGCGGCATCGGGGAGAATGGCCCGTATGAGCGATCGTTCCCCCGAGTCCACCGGCCCGCACCGTGCGGGCTTCGCCTGCTTCGTCGGCCGCCCCAACGCGGGGAAGTCGACCCTGACCAACGCACTCGTGGGTACCAAGGTCGCGATCACCTCCAACCGGCCGCAGACCACCCGCCACACCGTCCGCGGCATCGTGCACCGCCCCGACGCCCAGCTCGTCCTCGTCGACACGCCCGGCCTTCACAAGCCGCGCACCCTGCTCGGCGAGCGCCTCAACGACATCGTGCGCACCACCTGGGCCGAGGTCGACGTCATCGGCTTCTGCCTGCCGGCCGACCAGAAGCTGGGCCCCGGCGACAAATTCATCGCCAAGGAGCTCGCGGGGATCAAGAAGACCCCCAAGATCGCCATCATCACCAAGACCGACCTGGTCGAGTCCAAGGTGGTGGGCGAGCAGCTCATCGCCGTCCACCAGCTCGCCGAGGAGCTGGGCTTCGAGTGGGCCGAGATCGTTCCCGTCTCGGCGGTCGGCGACAGCCAGGTCCAGCTGCTGGCCGACCTGATCGCGCCGCTGCTGCCGGAGAGCCCGCCGCTGTACCCGGAGGGCGACCTCACCGACGAGCCCGAGATGGTCATGGTCGCGGAGCTGATCCGCGAGGCCGCGCTGGAAGGCGTGCGCGACGAGCTCCCGCACTCCATCGCCGTGGTCGTCGAGGAGATGATCCCGCGCGAGAACCGCCCGGCGGACCGCCCGCTGCTCGACATCCACGCCAACGTCTACATCGAGCGGCCGAGCCAGAAGGGCATCATCATCGGCCCGAAGGGCTCCCGCCTCAAGGAGGTCGGGATGAAGTCGCGCAAGCACATCGAGGCGCTGCTCGGGACCCCCGTCTTCCTCGACCTCCACGTCAAGGTCGCCAAGGACTGGCAGCGGGACCCCAAGCAGCTCCGCAAGCTCGGCTTCTGAACCCTGCCGCCGCGGCTGCCGCGGCCGCAGGGTCCGACGAAACGGGTTACGAGGCCTGGGCGAGCCGCCGGACCTTCACCGCGTTGTCCGTACGGGTTCCGGGCCGGCCGTCGGGCTGGTCCTGGACCCGTACGTGTTCCTCCGCGAGCAGGACCTCCCAGGCGCCGTCGGGCAGTTCCAGCTGCGCCAGCACCTCGTCCGGGGTCGGGAAGTGCACCTCGGGGCGTTCCTCGGTCTGCCAGGGCGCCCAGCCGGCGTGGCCGACGACCAGCAGGACCCCGCCGGGGGCCACCGCGGCGGCGGCCGTCCGCAGGATCCGGTCGCGGGGGAACTCCCCGTACGTGTGCAGGAAACAGGCGGAGACCAGGTCGAACTCCCCGGCCGGGAAGGACTCCGCGAGGTCGTGCCGCTGCCATTCGATGCGGTCGGCGACCCCCGCCTCGGCGGCATGGGCGGCGGCCCGTTCCAGGGCGACGCCGGAGATGTCGGTGCCGGTCACCCGCCAGCCACGGCGGGCCAGCCAGACGGCGTCGGCGCCCTCCCCGCAGCCGAGGTCGAGCGCCCGGCCCGGGGTGAGCTGCGCAACCTCCCGGACCAGGGCGGCGTTGGGGTTGCCGCTCCAGACGCGGGTGCTCTCGCGGTAGCGGTCGTCCCAGTACTCCTCGCCCGCGCCCCCTTCGGCAACGCGGTCGGCGTGGCGGGCGTGCTGGTCGTGGTCGTGGTGCTGCTGCGTCATGCGGGGCTTCTTCCCGTGCGGTGAGCGGACAGCCCGATGCTGCGCCGCCGCCCCGCGCCCCGCCAAGGAACCTTGCCGTTCCGGCAAAAACGGACCTCGCCGCACGGATTCAGGCGCCCTCCTTGAGCACGCGCGAGATCAGCGTCCGCTGTGCGTCCGAGAGGTTCGGGTCATGGCAGAGCACGGCCCGGCCGTCCACCGTGATCCGGTACGAGAACCCGTCCCGGACCCGGTCCGCGGCAGGCCCCGGCGGAGCGGGCACCAGCGCCGCGAGGGCCAGGGCCCGCCACTCCTCCTCGTCGGGCCGGCCCGAGGTGTCCACCTCGGCCCGGCGCTCGATGCCCGTGAAACCGCCCGTCCGCACCACAACGATCCGCATGCCCGGCCTTCTACCCCAGGCCGACCGTCGACCACGCCTTCTGGAGTGCCTGGTGCTCCGCGCCGCCCTCGCCGTACAAGGACACGGCCGTCGCGGTCGACAGCCGGGCGAAGTCCGCGAAATCCGCGTCCGGGGCGAGCTCGCCGCCGGTCAGCGTGTCGTACCAGATCCTCCCGGCCCGCTCCCACGCCTTGCCGCCGAGCTCGGTGGCCGCGAGGTAGAAGGCGTGGTTGGGGATGCCCGAGTTGATGTGGACGCCGCCGTTGTCCCGGCTGGTGTGCACATAGCCGTCCATGGTGGCCGGCTGCGGGTCCTTGCCGAGCTCGTCGTCGTCGTACGCCGTCCCCGGCGCCTTCATCGAGCGCAGGGCGACGCCGCTGACGCTCGGCCCCAGCAGCCCGGCGCCGATCAGCCAGTCGGCCTGCTCGGCCGTCTGGTCCAGCGAGTACTGCTTGATCAGGGAGCCGAAGACGTCGGACATCGACTCGTTCAGCGCGCCCGACTGCCCGTGGTACTGGAGGTTGGCCGTGTACTGCGTGACGCCGTGGGTGAGCTCGTGCCCGATCACGTCCACCGAGACGGTGAAGTCCACGAACAGATCGCCGTCCCCGTCGCCGAAGACCATCTGCTGCCCGTCCCAGAAGGCGTTGTTGTAGTCCTCGCCGTAGTGGACGCTCGCGTCCAGCGCCAGCCCGGAGCCGTCGATCGACCGGCGTCCGTAGGCCTTGAGGAAGAGCTCGTACGTGGCCCCGAGCCCCGCGTACGCGCGGTTGACGGTGGCGTCCTTGCTCGCCGCCTCCCCCTCCCCGCGCACCTTCTTCCCGGGCAGCCGCGTACGGTGCTGGGCGTCGTAGACGGTCCGGCGCGGGTCGTCGCCGGCGGGTTCGGCAGGGGTCACGGCGAGCGCCCGTACGGCCGTGACGCGGCGGCGGGTGCGCAGCAGGGCGTCCTGTTCCAGGGTGCGCTGTGCGGCGTCGGCGCGCCGGGCGGTCCCGGCCTGGGCGATCTTGTCGAGCAGGTGGGGCGGGACCACCGTGCAGAAGACGGGGTGGCGGAGAACGTGGGAGGCATCCATCCCGGCAATGTGGCAGTGCGTCATGAGGCTGTCACTACCTGCAACCATGATTCATTCGGTTGTCTGAAAGCCGTCGCACCGCATTGACGGATCCGCCTGACCTGGCAGGGTGAGAGGAGACGTAAGCCACATTCAGTACAAATCGGACACGTAGGTCTTGCATACTGAAACAGGTCCCCGCGTACGGCGCGGCTCAGCTAGTCTCGGCCCATCATGCGTTTCGGGCTGCTTCTCCTTAGCTGCCGCGGCGAGGGCCTGTAGTCGTAGGCCGACCCCCTCCCCGCGGAGTTTGGTGTTGCGGATTTTACGACCCGTCCGTCGGCCGTCCCAGCGAACTAACGCGGACACGCGAGGAGCCCTACGCCATGAGCCAGCACACTTTTGCCGGTCGCCCCACGCCGATCACGAACGCGACCCACACGCAGCGGTCCTCCGGCATGCCGATCCACAAGTACGGCTTCTACGAGCAGGTGGACCTGCCGGACCGCACCTGGCCGGACGCGCGTGTCACCAAGGCTCCCCGCTGGCTGTCGACCGACCTGCGCGACGGCAACCAGTCGCTGATCGACCCCATGACCCCCGCCCGCAAGCGCGAGATGTTCGACCTGCTGGTGCGCATGGGCTACAAGGAGATCGAGGTCGGCTTCCCGTCCTCCGGTGAGACCGACTTCGCCTTCGTACGCTCCATCATCGAAGAGGGCGCGGTCCCGGACGACGTGACCATCTCCGTGCTGACCCAGGCCCGCGAGGACCTGATCGAGCGGACCGTGGAGTCCCTGGTCGGTGCCAAGCGGGCCACCGTGCACCTGTACAACGCGACCGCCCCGACCTTCCGCCGGGTCGTCTTCCGCGGCTCCAAGGAGCAGATCAAGCAGATCGCCGTCGACGGCACCCGCCTGGTCATGGAGTACGCCGACAAGCTGCTGGGCCCGGAGACCACCTTCGGCTACCAGTACAGCCCCGAGATCTTCACCGACACCGAGCTGGACTTCGCCCTGGAGGTCTGCGAGGCCGTCTGCGACGTCTGGCAGCCCGGCCCCGGCCGCGAGATCATCCTGAACCTGCCCGCCACCGTGGAGCGCTCGACGCCGTCCACGCACGCGGACCGCTTCGAGTGGATGGCCCGCCACCTGACCCGCCGCGAGCACATCTGCATCTCCGTGCACCCGCACAACGACCGCGGCACCGCCGTGGCGGCCGCCGAGCTGGCCCTGATGGCCGGCGCCGACCGCATCGAGGGCTGCCTGTTCGGGCAGGGCGAGCGCACCGGCAACGTCGACCTGATCACCCTGGGCATGAACCTGTTCTCCCAGGGCATCGACCCGCAGATCGACTTCTCGCAGATCGACGAGATCCGCCGCACCAGCGAGTACTGCAACCAGATGGAGGTCCACCCGCGCCACCCCTACGCGGGCGACCTGGTCTACACCGCCTTCTCCGGCTCCCACCAGGACGCCATCAAGAAGGGCTTCGACGCCATGGAGGCCGACGCGGCCGCCCAGGGCAAGACCGTGGACGAGATCGAGTGGGCGGTCCCCTACCTGCCGATCGACCCGAAGGACGTCGGCCGCTCCTACGAGGCCGTCATCCGGGTCAACTCGCAGTCCGGCAAGGGCGGCATCGCGTACGTCCTGAAGAACGACCACAAGCTGGACCTGCCGCGCCGCATGCAGATCGAGTTCTCGCGGATCATCCAGGCCAAGACCGACGCCGAGGGCGGCGAGGTCACGCCGAAGGCGATCTGGTCCGTCTTCCAGGACGAGTACCTGCCCAACCCGGAGAACCCGTGGGGCCGCATCCAGCTGCGCTCGGGCTCGACGGCCACCGACAAGGACGGTACGGACACGCTGACCGTCGAGGCGGTCGTGGACGGCGTGGAAACGGTCCTCAACGGCACCGGCAACGGTCCGATCTCCGCGTTCTTCGACGCACTGGCCGGCATCGGCATCGACGCCCGACTGCTGGACTACACCGAGCACACGATGAGCGAGGGCGCCTCGGCCGTGGCCGCCTCGTACATCGAGTGCGCGATCGACGGCCGCGTCCTGTGGGGCATCGGCATCGACGCCAACACCACCCGCGCCTCCCTGAAGGCGGTCATCTCCGCCGTCAACCGCGCGGGCCGCTGACCCCCTGCACGTCCGGGCCCCGTGCCGCCCCTCCGGGGCGGGGCGGGGCACCGCCGTTTCCGGGGGCGCAGTTCGGCCAAGTCCGAGTCCGGCGCGAGGTTGTCCTGTCACACGACTGACGCATCCTCACCGATGTGGCTAACATCACGCCAACCCGGCGATGCTGCCGGAAGGCTACGGAGGTGCGACGTGCTGCCAGTTCGGGGTGGGGACGGCCGGAAGGTGAGGGTCTGGGGCCTCCGTACCACCTGGAGCACCGTGGGTGACGGGGAGTTCTTCTGCCCCGGCTGCGGTGGCGACCGCAACTACCGCCGACGCACCGGGCGCCGCCGGTTCACCGTCCTCGGCGTCCCGCTGCTGCCGCGCGGCCACGTCGGGCCGATCGTCGAGTGCCACGGCTGCCGCGAGCGCTTCGACACGGAGGTCCTCGACCACCTCACCACCACCCGCTTCTCGGCGATGCTGCGCGACGCCGTGCACACCGTGGCGCTGGCCGTGCTGGCGGCCGGCGGTACGGCCTCGCGCAGCGCCCTGGAGGCCGCCGTGTCCGCCGTACGGGCGGCGGGCTTCCAGGACTGCACGGAGGCGCAGTTGGAGTCCCTGGTGGCGGCCCTGGCCACCGACGAGGGCCGGCTCGGGCTCTACGACGACCCCGAGTGCTGCGGCGCGGCGCTGGCCATAGAGCTCCACGAGGCGCTGGAGCCGCTGGCCCCGCACCTCGCCGGACCGGGCCGGGAATCGCTCCTGCTGCAGGGCGCCCGGATCGCCCTCGCCGACGGGCCGTACATCCCGGCGGAGCGCGAGGTGCTGGCCACGGTGGGGATGGCGCTGAGGCTCGGCACGGACGAGGTGGCCCGCCTGCTGTCGGCGGTGCGTGCGCCGTAGCCCTCCCGGTTCAGCGGCCCCGGGCCCGGCCCGGGATGCGTGCCACGCGTCCCGAGCCGGGCTCCTGCGTGAGGAAGGCGGCCCGAATCCGCCCGAAACGGGCCGAGTGGAGGTAACAATCCGGCCTCGCGCGGCCGGAATCGAGCGTGCCGGTGCCCGACGGGCGCGGGGTCCGTCCCATCCCTCGGACGGCCGGAGCGATGCCCCGGGTGGAAGCCCGCCGACCGGCGCGGCCGCGCGTTCGTGCAGTTGGCCGCGCGTAGAACGGGCGGCGGCGAGCGAGTGGCCGGTCCGTTCGGCCGCCTTTTTCCATACGCCTTCCGGGGCCGGGACGGCTATTGGAGAAACCCACAGATCAGACCCCGTCAGAGGTCAACAATTTGTCGAAGTCTCCGATATCTGTGAGCCCTCCCACAGGCGTTCAATTCCGGTCACATGACGAGACGCCGCCGGTAACACAGCGCGGCTTCGCTTCACGAGAACGCACTGACAACCCCGGCGGACCAACGGGATAGCGACCCACTCCGGCCGGGGATAACCAGATTCCTCTCGATCACCCACTTCTTGAAGGGCAAGGCAATGGCACGTGTCGCCGCCCGGCTCTCCGCCGACGGAGAGCAGAGCACCCACCCGGTCGACGAGGTGCTCCCCCTCCCCAAGCTCGCCCTGTACGGCTTCCAGCACGTACTCGCGTTCTACGCCGGCGCGGTGATCGTTCCGATCATCGTGGGCGGCGCCCTCGGGCTCACCACGGAGCAGCTCGTCTATCTGATCAACGCAGACCTGTTCACCTGCGGTATCGCCTCGATCATCCAGGCCTGGGGCATGGGCCGCATCGGTGCGCGCCTGCCGCTGATCCAGGGCGTGACCTTCACCGCGGTGTCCCCGATGATCGCGATCGGGCTGGGAGCGGGCGGCGGGACGGCCGGCCTGCTCGTCATCTACGGCGCGGTGATCACGGCCGGCCTCGCCACCTTCGCCTTCGCCTGGCTGCCCGCCAAGGCGTTCCGCACCGTCATGCGGCTCTTCCCGCCGGTGGTCACCGGCACGGTGATCACGGTGCTCGGCATCGTGCTGATCCCGGTCGGCCTGAACGACGCCGCGGGCGGCCTCGGGAGCCCCGGCTTCGGCGACCCGAAGAACTTCGCCTACGCCGGCGGCACCATGCTCTTCATCCTCGTCCTGATGAAGCTCGGCAAGCCCTTCCTGTCCAGCATCTCCATCCTGCTCGGCCTGGTGGGCGGCACGCTCGTCGCCTTCCTGCTCGGGGATGCCGCGTTCGGGGACGTGACCCACGCGGAGTGGGTCGGTGTCACCACCCCGTTCCACTACGGAGCCCCGAAGTTCGCCTGGTTCCCGATCCTCCTGATGCTGATCGTCATGCTGATCACCATGGTCGAGACGACCGGTGACACGTACGCGGTCGGCGACATCGTCGGCAAGGACATCGACAGCGAGACCGTGGCCCGCGCCCTGCGTGCCGACGGCGCCGCGACCGCGCTCGGCGGCGTCCTCAACTCCTTCCCGTACGTCGCCTTCGCCGAGAACGTCGGCCTGGTCCGGATGACCAAGGTCAAGAGCCGGTTCGTCGTGGTCGCCGCGGGCGTGTTCATGATCATCCTCGGGCTGCTCCCGAAGGCCGCGGCCATCGTCGCCGCCGTCCCGCACGGGGTGCTCGGCGGCGCCGCGACGGTCATGTTCGCGATGGTGGCCCTGGCCGGTATCCAGACCCTGGCCAAGGTGGACCTGAAGGAGGAGAAGAACGCGCTGGTCGTGGGTGTCTCCCTGGCCTTCGCCCTGCTCCCCGCCACCGTCCCGGTCCTCTTCAAGGACCACATGGACACGGACCTCTCCTCGCTCCTCAACAGCGGCGTGACGCTCGGTGCCACGTCTGCGATCGTGCTGAACCTGGTCTTCAACGGGCTGGCCAAGGACGATGCGCACGGCTCCGCGGTCGCCGCGGCAGCGGTGCCCGCCCAGGCGGCGGCCCCGGCGCAGACCGAGGCCGAAGCCGGGGCAGAGGCTCCGGCCGAGACCGAGCCGCAGACCGAGGCGGCGGCCGAGGCGGTCGCACCGGGCGCGGCGCCCAAGGCCTCCAAGGCGCCCAAGGCCGACAAGGCACCCAAGGCGGCTGAGGCACCCGAGGCGAAGGCGGACGGCGGCGAAGCCGAGACGGTGGCCGAGGCCACGGTCGGCGCGGCCGTGGCCGCAGCCGTCGCCGGACCCGCGAAGGCGGACGCGGACGAGGAGGCCGCACCGGCATCCTGACCCTCCCAAGGGGCGTCGGCCCCCCGCCCGGACCCGTGTCCGGGCGGGGGGCCGACGCCGTACCCGCGCAGGGGACAATGGCTCCATGAGTCTGTTCCGCGACGACGGCATCGTGCTGCGCACCCAGAAGCTGGGTGAGGCGGACCGCATCATCACGCTCCTCACCCGCGGCCACGGCAGGGTGCGGGCCGTCGCCCGCGGGGTCCGGCGCACGAAGTCCAAGTTCGGCGCCCGGCTGGAACCTTTCTCCCACGCCGATGTGCAGTTCTTCGCCCGCGGCAGCGAACTGGTGGGCCGCAGCCTCCCGCTGTGCACCCAGACCGAGATCATCGCCCCGTACGGCAACGGCATCGTCACCGACTACGCCCGCTACACCGCCGGCACCGCGATGCTGGAGACCGCCGAGCGGTTCACCGAGAACGAGGGCGAGCCCGCCGTACAGCAGTACCTGCTGCTCATCGGCGCCCTGCGCACGCTCTCCCGCGGGGAACACGAGCCGAACCTCATCCTCGACGCCTTCCTGCTGCGCTCGCTCGCCGTCAACGGCTACGCGCCCAGCTTCACGGACTGTGCGAGGTGCGGGATCCACGGGCCCAACCGCCACTTCTCCGTCGCCGCGGGCGGGGTCATATGCGGGGACTGCCGCGTGGCCGGCAGCGTCGTACCCTCGTCGGAGGCCATCGCCCTGCTCAGCGCCCTGCTGACGGGCGACTGGGGGCATGCGGACGCGTGCGAGGCGCGGTACGTGCGGGAGGGCAGCGGGCTCGTTTCCGCCTACTTGCACTGGCATCTGGAGCGCGGGCTACGCTCCCTGCGATACGTCGAGAAATAGGAGCTGGGCACATGGCACGACGCGGGATTCTGGGACGCTCTCGCAGGGAGTACAAGGTTCCCGAGCCGCACCCGTCCGGTGAGCGCCCGCCGAAGATCCCGAGCGAGCTCGTCCCGAACCACGTCGCGGTGGTCATGGACGGCAACGGCCGCTGGGCCAAGGAACGCGGACTGCCGCGCACCGAGGGACACAAGGTCGGCGAGGGCGTCGTACTGGACGTGCTCAAGGGCTGCCTGGAGATGGGCGTCAAGAACCTCTCCCTGTACGCCTTCTCGACGGAGAACTGGAAGCGCTCGCCCGACGAGGTCCGCTTCCTGATGAACTTCAACCGCGATGTCATCCGGCGCCGCCGGGACGAGATGAACGAGCTGGGCATCCGCATCCGCTGGGTCGGCCGCATGCCGAAGATGTGGAAGTCGGTCGTCCAGGAGCTCCAGGTCGCCCAGGAGCAGACCGTCGACAACGACGCGATGACGCTGTACTTCTGCGTGAACTACGGCGGCCGCGCGGAGATCGCGGACGCGGCTCAGGCGATCGCACGCGATGTCGCCGCGGGCAGGCTGGACCCGTCGAAGGTCAACGAGAAGACCTTCGCGAAGTACATGTACTACCCGGACATGCCGGACGTGGACCTCTTCCTGCGCCCGAGCGGCGAGCAGCGCACCTCCAACTACCTGCTCTGGCAGAGCGCGTACGCCGAGATGGTCTTCCAGGACGTGCTGTGGCCCGACTTCGACCGCCGCAACCTCTGGCAGGCCTGCCTGGAGTACGCCCAGCGCGACCGCCGCTTCGGCGGCGCGGTGCCGAACCAGCCCGAGTCCCCGGCCGGCTGACGCCCCGTTACGCCCTGCCGCCATGGACATGAGGGAGGCCCCGGAAAGCGTCGAGGCGGTGGAGCTGCACTGCGGCGCGGACCGCGGTGACGTGCGCGAGGTGCTGCGGTGGCTCGCTGTCGGGTCGCCGCGGGGCCGCAGGCGGCTGCTGCTGTGGCTGCTGCTGCTCCCGCTGGTGGTGTGCGCGGTGATCGCGGTCCAGCACGGCCGGGAAACGGACCCGGCCGGGCTGGCCCTCGCGGCCGGGGTGGGAAGCTGCCTCGGCGGCGTCTGCCTGGCGCTGGAGTGGTGGCGGACGACGCGCCGGATGCGGGCCCGGGCCTCGCACTGCCCCGGGTACCGCTGCACCGTCTCCGAGACGGGAATGGTGAACCACCGGCCCGACGGGACCGCCGCCGCCACCGTGTGGCACCAGCTGACCGGCTGGGCCGAGACCCGCGGCCTCTTCGTCTTCGCGTACCACGGGACCGGCGACCTGGCCTGGCTGCCCAAGCGGGGCGCCCTGACCTCCGCCGAGCTGGAGCGGGTACGGGCCCTGATCGACCGGAACCTGCGAAGGCTCTAGGAGGCGGCGGCCGCGCAGTCGGCACAGGTGCCGAAGATTTCCACCGTGTGGGCGACGTTCACATAGCCGTGCTCGGCCGCGATGGACTCCGCCCACTTCTCCACGGCCGGACCCTCCACCTCGACGGCCTTGCCGCACTTGCGGCAGACCAGGTGGTGGTGGTGGTCCCCGGTGGAGCACCGCCGGTAGACCGACTCGCCGTCGCTGGTGCGCAGCACGTCGACCTCGCCCGCGTCGGCGAGGGACTGGAGGGTGCGGTACACGGTCGTCAGGCCCACGGAATCGCCGCGGTGCTTGAGCATGTCGTGCAGCTCCTGGGCGCTGCGGAACTCGTCCACCTCGTCCAGCGCCGCCGCCACGGCTGCCCGCTGCCGGGTGGATCGTCCTCGTACTGGCGCGGTATTCGTCTCGCCAGGCGCAGTCGCCACCGGTTCCTCCTCGTATCGGCCTCGGCCCATTGTGCCAGGAGGCCGTCCCTCCTAGACCTTCACATCATCGCGCGTGCAGACCGCTTCGGCGGCCCTCGCCGCATTCGCCCGCCGCCGGGCGAGCGGCGTGGAGAGCGCGGTCATCACCATGAAGACACCGATCGCGAGCAGCACGATGGTGCCGCCGGAGGGGGCGTCGATGTAGTACGTGGCCACCGTGCCGGAGAGCGAGACCAGCACGCCGATCACCATGGCCACCGTCAGGGTGGCGGTGAACCCGCGGGTCACGCGCTGCGCGGCGGCGACCGGGATCACCATCATGGCGCTCACCAGCAGCAGGCCGACGATCCGCATGGCCACGGTGACGGTGACGGCGGCGGTGACGGCCATCAGCAGGTTCAGGGCGCGCACCGGCAGGCCGGTGACCCGGGCGAACTCCTCGTCCTGGCAGATCGCGAACAGCTGGCGGCGCAGGCCCAGCGTGACGGCGAGGACGAGCGCCGCGAGGATCACCACCGCGGTGACGTCCTCGGCGGAGACGGTGGTGATCGAGCCGAAGAGGTAGCTGGTCAGGTTGGCCGTGGAGCCGCCTGGGGCCAGGTTGATGATCATGACGCCGCCGGCCAGGCCCCCGTAGAAGAGCATGGCGAGCGCGATGTCGCCGCTGGTCCTGCCGCGGGAGCGGATCAGCTCCATGCCCACCGCGCCGAGGACGGCGACCAGCGTGGCCGTCCACACCGGGCTGGCGTTCAGCAGGAAGCCGAGGGCGACACCGGTCATGGCCACGTGCCCGATGCCGTCTCCCATGACGGCCTGGCGCCGCTGGACGAGGTACGTGCCGATGGCGGGGGCCGTGAGGCCGACCAGCACGGCCGCGAGCAGCGCCCGCTGCATGAAGGCGTAGTTCAGGAGGTCCATCAGCTCAGCAGTCCCGTCCGGAGCGGCTCGGCGTCGTGCGCCGCGTGGGGGTGTACGTGGTCGTGGCCGGGCAGGGCGTGCTGGCCCACGGCCTGCGGGGGCGGGCCGTCGTGGACGACGCAGCCGTCGCGCAGGACGACGGCGCGGTCGATCAGCGGCTCCAGCGGGCCCAGCTCGTGCAGGACGAGCAGGACGGTGGTGCCGGCGGCGACCTGCTCGCGTACGGCGGTCGCGAGGACCTCCTGGTTGGCGAGGTCCACGCCCGCCATCGGCTCGTCCATGATCAGCAGTTCGGGCTCGACGGCGAGGGCCCGGGCTATCAGCACGCGCTGGTGCTGGCCGCCGGAGAGGGCGTTGACCGAGGAGTCGGCGTGCGCGCCCATGTCGACCAGGGCCAGGGCCCGCTCGACGGCGGCCTTGTCGGCCTTGCGCAGGATGCCGAAGCGGGAGCGGGCCAGGCGGCCGGAGGAGACGACCTCGCGGACGGTGGCGGGGACGCCGCTGGCGGCCGTGGTGCGCTGCGGGACGTACCCGATGCGCGACCAGCCCCGGAAGCGGGAGAAGTCGGTGCCGAACAGGGACAGCGTGCCGTCGGACAGCGGCACCTGGCCGACGACGGCGCGTACGGCCGTCGACTTGCCGGAGCCGTTGGCGCCGAGGAGGGCGACGACCTCACCGCGGCGGACGGCGAGGTCGACCCCGCGCAGCACGGGGCGCGAGCCGAGCGAGGCCGTGGCCCCGCGCAGGGATATGACGGGCTGGTCCGTGGCCTGTGCGGGCTTGGACTGCATGGCACGCGCCTCCGTTGCTGCTACTGCCATTACTTGGTACCCAGTGCCTTCTGGAGGTTCTTCAGGTTGGACCGCATGACCGCGAAGTAGTCAGCGCCCTGGGACGTGTCGGTGATTCCCTCAAGCGGGTCGAGGACGTCGGTCTTCAGACCCGTGTCGGCCGCGAGGGTCTTGGCGGTCTTGTCGCTGGCCAGGGTCTCGAAGAACACCGTGGAGACGTTGTCCTTCCTGGCGACGGCCTGCAGGTCCTTCATCCGGGCCGGGCTCGGCTCGGACTCGGGGTCGAAGCCGGAGATGCCCTCCTGGTCGAGGCCGTAGCGCTCGGCGAGGTAGGCGAAAGCGGAGTGGGTGGTGATGAAGGTCTTGGAGGCGGTGTTCTTCAGGCCGTCCTTGAACTCCGTGTCGAGGGCGGTCAGCTTGCCGACCAGCTCGTCGGTGTTCCTGCGGTAGTCCGCGGCGTGCTCGGGGTCGGCCTTCTGCAGGGCCGCGCCGACCCCCTTGGCGACCTCGGCGTACTTGACCGGGTCGAGCCAGATGTGGGGGTCCTCGCCGGCCTCGCCGTGGTCGTGGCCGTGCGCCTCGCCCGCGCCCTCGCCCTCCGCCGCGTGGTCGTGGTCCTCGTGGCCGGAGGCGCCGTGGGCCTCCAGCTTGGTGAGGGTGGCGGCGTCGACGACGTTCTTCACGCCGGACTGGGCGACGGCCTTGTCCACGGCGGGCTGGAGGGACTTGAGGTAGAGCACCACGTCGGACTCGGCCAGCTGCGCGGTCTGCTTCGGGGTGATCTCCAGGTCGTGCGGTTCGACGCCCGGCTTGGTCAGGGAGCCGACCTTCACGTGCTCCTTGCCGATCTGTTCGGCCAGGAACTGCATGGGGTAGAACGACGCCGTGACGTCGAGCTTCCCGTCCTTGCCGCCTCCGGAGGCGGAGGCTCCGGAGCACGCGGTCAGGGCCGTGGCGCCGAGGGCGACGGCTCCGGCGAGGGCGGCGGCGGGTATCAGGCGTCGTGCGTTCATGACATCCATTTTCATCAAAGATGGAAACCGTTGTCAAAAACCCTGGTGAGGGGCCTGGGGGAGGGATCGTGGAAGGGGAGCCCGATTTGAAAGGGGGGGTGCGGGCGCCGGTAACCTTAAGACTTCGCCGTTCGTCCTCGTAATGAAGAGAGCACCGTGGCCGCCGACAAGATCGAAACCATCGTCAGCCTGAGCAAGCGCCGTGGCTTCGTTTTCCCGTGCAGTGAGATCTACGGCGGCTCCAGGGCTGCCTGGGACTACGGCCCGCTCGGTGTCGAGCTCAAGGAGAACATCAAGCGCCAGTGGTGGAAGGCCATGGTCACCGGCCGCGAGGACATCGTCGGCATCGACTCCTCCGTGATCCTGGCCCCCGAGGTCTGGGTGGCCTCCGGCCACGTCGCGACCTTCTCCGACCCGCTGACCGAGTGCACCTCCTGCCACAAGCGTCACCGCGCGGACCACCTGGAGGAGGCGTACGAGGCCAAGCACGGCCGCGTCCCCGCCAACGGTCTCGCCGACATCAACTGCCCCAACTGCGGCGTGAAGGGCCAGTTCACCGAGCCCAAGCAGTTCTCCGGCATGCTGGAGACCCACCTCGGCCCGACCCAGGACACCGGCTCCAAGGCGTACCTGCGCCCCGAGACCGCCCAGGGCATCTTCACCAACTTCGCCCAGGTCCAGACCACCTCGCGCAAGAAGCCCCCCTTCGGCATCGCGCAGATGGGCAAGTCCTTCCGCAACGAGATCACCCCCGGCAACTTCATCTTCCGCACGCGCGAGTTCGAGCAGATGGAGATGGAGTTCTTCGTCAAGCCGGGCGAGGACGAGCAGTGGCAGGAGTACTGGATGCAGGAGCGGTGGAACTGGTACCGCGACCTCGGCATCCGCGAGGAGAACATCCGCTGGTACGAGCACCCGAAGGAGAAGCTGTCCCACTACTCGAAGCGCACCGCCGACATCGAGTACCGCTTCAACTTCGGCGGCAACGAGTTCTCCGAGCTTGAGGGCGTGGCCAACCGCACCGACTTCGACCTCAAGGCCCACTCCGCCGCCTCCGGCCAGGACCTCACCTTCTTCGACCAGGAGGCCGGCGAGCGCTACACCCCGTACGTCATCGAGCCGGCGGCCGGTGTCAACCGCGCCATGCTCGCCTTCATGCTCGACGCGTACAACGAGGACGAGGCCCCGAACGCCAAGGGCGTCATGGAGAAGCGCACCGTGATGCGCCTCGACCCGCGCCTGGCCCCGATCAAGGTCGCCGTCCTGCCGCTGTCCCGCAACGCGCAGCTGTCGCCGAAGGCCAAGGGCCTCGCCGCCGACCTGCGCAAGAACTGGAACATCGAGTTCGACGACGCGGGCGCCATCGGCCGCCGCTACCGCCGCCAGGACGAGATCGGTACGCCGTTCTGCGTGACCGTCGACTTCGACACCCTCGACGACAACGCGGTGACCGTGCGCGAGCGCGACACCATGAAGCAGGAGCGCGTCTCCCTGGACCAGATCCAGAGCTACCTCGGCAGCCGCCTGCTCGGCTGCTAGTCCCCGCTGGAGCCCGCCGAAACGGCCGGTGGCCCGGTACGCGTCCTGCGTACCGGGCCACCGTCGTCCTGGGCTCGGCTCAGGCCGCCGTGGCCTGGGCGGCGGCCGCCTCGGCGGCGCGGCGCTCGCCCTCCGCCTTGGAGCGCTTGCCGTAGTACGTGGTCCACAGGGCCAGGGCGCCGAGCACCCCGTAGATCATGATCGGACTGACCGCCACCATGGTGTCGGTGGGCAGCAGGTAGGCCAGGACGACCCGCACCGCGGCCTCCGCGAGGTAGCCCACGCCCCACACGGTGGTCATCACGATCATCGTGCGGCGGAAGCCCTCGAACTGCCACAGGCCGTTCCACCACGCCGTGCTCTCGGGCGTGCCGTCGGTGGCGAACTTGCGGCCGAAGTAGAACATCAGCGGCCGCGGTGCGAGCAGGGTGACCAGGCAGAGCAGTCCGAACAGGCCCGTCACGCCGGAGTCCTTGATCAGTAGGGCCCGGGCCGAGTGCGCGCCGACGAGCGAGACGACAGCCGTGATCACCAGGAACACCAGGGTGACGATGGCGAACTCGTCGAGCTTGCGGCGCCAGGCGAGACTGATCGCGCTGTCGAGCACCGGCCAGGCGCTGCTGGCCAGCAGCGCAGCGAACTCGCTCCAGCCGTGGTCGTGGAGCTGGTTGTACGTGATAATCGGCGCGACCACGTTGAGACCGATGGTCAGGATCCAGCCAAGCGCGGCAGCGCCCCCGGACCGTGCCGGCGGCGCCGGCCGGGTGCCGGGGAGTTCCTGGGCAGTGGACATGCTTCCCCCTGAGGTGCCTGGTGAGTGCAGTCGGGGGGAACGTAGGGCAGGTGTGCGGTCGCGCAACAGGACCCCCCGCCCCAAATGATCACCAAGTTGCCCGGAATCTCACACTCCGGCCCAGGGTGGCCGGATCAGGCGCGCAGACCCCGGATCACCAGGCCGGCGACCGCCTCGAACTCCGCGACGATCGTGGGGGATTGCCAGTCCGCCGCGTACTGAGGATCGTGGAAGCGGCCGGTGGCGTCGAACACCGCGCGGGCGGCGGCCCGCACATCGGGAGCGGCGAGCGAGCCCGCCTCGACACCCTCTCCGATGATCCGGGCCAACTGGTCGATCAGCGCGCTCAGGTGCTGGTCCACCACCCCGCTGTTCTCGGCGAGCAGCACCGTGTACGTCGCGAACAGCTCCGGGTCGTCGCCCGCCTTGTGGCGCTTGGCCTCGAAGAGGGCTTCCAGCCACGCTTCCAGCTTGGAGGGGGCGGGCTCGGCGGGGGCCGAGGCGATCTCCTCCAGGCGGTCGACGCTCTTGGCGAGCCACCGGTCCGTGACGGCCTCGCGCAGCGCCGACTTCGACGGGAAGTGCCGGTACACGCTGCCGTGGCTGACGCCCAGGGCCCGCGCCACATCCACCACGGTCGCCTTGGTCGGGCCGTAGCGGCGCAGCACGTCCTCCGTGGTTTCGAGGATGCGCTCGGGAGTCAGGGGCTCGGCGGCAGCGGGGGGCATGGGTATGACCGTACCGCCCGCTCAGTGCTCGCTGTCGAGGTGGGCCATCTGCGCCGCCGGATAGCGCTCGCCGGCCGCGGCTCCCGCCGGGACCGCCGCCTCGACGGCCGCCAGGTCGCCCGGGCTGAGCTCCACCTCCATGGCACCGAGTGCCTCGGCGAGCCGGTCCCGGCGCCGGGCCCCCACCAGCGGCACGATGTCCTGGCCCTGCGCGAGCACCCAGGCGATGGCCGTCTGCGCGACGGATATCCCCTTCTCCTCCGCCACCTTGCGCAGGGCGTCGACCAGGTCCAGGTTCCGCTGGAGGTTCTCGCCCTGGAAGCGGGGGCTCATGCCGCGGAAGTCGCCCGGGGCCAGCTCCCGGTCCCGCCCGAAGTGGCCGCTGATCAGTCCGCGGGACAGCACCCCGTACGCCGTGATGCCTATGCCGAGCTCGCGGGCGGTCGGCAGGATCTCCTCCTCGATGCCGCGGGAGACGAGGGAGTACTCGATCTGCAGATCCGCGATCGGCGCCACCGCGGCGGCCCGGCGCAAGGTGTCGGCGCCGACCTCGGAGAGGCCGATGTGCCGTACGTGCCCGGCCTGCACGGCCTCGGCGATGGCCCCGACGGTCTCCTCGATCGGAACGGCCGGGTCGACCCGGGCGATCCGGTAGATGTCGATGTGGTCGCGGCCGAGCCGCTGGAGCGAGTAGGCCAGGAAGTTCCGGACGGCCTCCGGCCGCCCGTCATAGCCGGCGAAGCCGCCCTCGACCGTCCGCAGCGCGCCGAACTTCACGCTGGTCAGGGCCTGCTCGCGGGCGGCGGCGGGTGCGGTGCGCAGGGCCTCGGCGATGAGGAGCTCGTTGTGCCCCATGCCGTAGAAGTCGCCCGTGTCGAGCAGGGTGACCCCCGCGTCCAGGGCCGCGTGGAGGGTGGCGATGGATTCGGCCCGGTCGGCCTCCCCGTACAGCGCGGACATGCCCATGCAGCCCAGCCCCAGCGGGAAGACGGAGGGGCCGGTGGATCCGAGGGTACGGGCCGGGTGGGCGGTGGTGGTCGGTTGGACGTTCACATTCACGTTCGTGGTCATGGAACGAGAATGGCATGACCGATGACAGATTTCAATATCTGTCACTCGATAGTGCAGCGCAGCTCCGAAGGGCGGACCGGAGGGCGGACAGACGGGAGTCTCAGCGGCGGTGGCCGGCCCGCGGGCCCACCGGCGCCCCCTCCAGCGCGCGGGCGGTGCGCCGGGCGGTCTCGCTCGCCCAGCGGCCGCTCGTCACGGCGCCCACGAGCAGCACGAGCACCCCGCAGGCCGTGACGATCCACCAGGCGGGCCCGGCCGCCGCGGCGAAGTCGGCGCCGCCCGCGGTCCCGGCCGCCAGCACCGAGCCGATCACGGCCACGCCCAGGGTGCCGCCGGTCTGCCGGCTGGTGGAGGCGATGGCGGCCGCGACGCCCGCCTGGGCCCGCGGCATCCCCGAGACGGCCGTGTTGGTGATGGGCGCGTTCACCATGCCGAAGCCCAGCCCGAAGAGCACGTAACCGGTGAACAGCAGCGGCGTCGAGCTCTCGGCGGAGAAAGCGGCGAACAGCAGCCCGCTCGCCGCCATCGCCGCCCCGGCGATCAGCAGCGGCAGCCGCGGCCCCCGACTGCCGACCAGCCGCCCCGACAGCGGCGCGAAGACGAAGGTCAGCGCCGCCATCGGCAGCATGTAGAGCCCGGCGTGCAGGGCGTCGAGCCCCCGCACGTCCTGGAGGTAGAGGGTGTTCAGGAAGAGGAAGCCGGCCAGCGCGGCGAAGGCGCCGACCGCGATCAGCGTCGCCCCGCTGAAGGGTGCGCTCCGGAAGAACCGCGGATCGATCAACGGCTCGGCCCGGCGCAGCTCGTAGATCAGCAGTGCCACCAGCGAGGTGACGGCCAGGGCCGCGCAGGCCAGGATCACCGGGGAGCGCCATCCTGCGCTCGGGGCCTCGATGATCCCGTACGTCACTGACCCGAGCAGCGCCATGACCAGCAGCTGCCCCACCGGATCCGGTCGGCGCGGGTGCGCCGCCCTCGACTCGGGGACGAAGCGCAGGGTCAGTGCCAGGGCGAGGAGCCCGACCGGAAGGTTGACCCAGAAGACGGACCGCCAGCCGACCGACTCGACCAGCAGGCCGCCGATCAGCGGTCCCGCGGCCATGGAGATGCCGACCACGCCGCCCCAGGCGCCGATGGCGCGGGCGCGCTCGCGCGGGTCCGTGAAGGTGTTGGTGATGATCGACATGGCCACCGGGTTGAGCATCGAGCCGCCGACGGCCTGGACCATCCGGAACGCGATGAGCCAGTGCAGGCCGGGTGCCAGCGAGCACAGCAGCGAGCCCGCCGTGAACAGGACCAGCCCCACCGTGAACACCCTGCGCCGGCCGATCCGGTCCGCGGTGGAGCCCGCCGGCATCAGCAGCGAGGCCAGGACCAGCGTGTACGCGTCGATGGTCCACTGCATCCCGGCGACCGAGGCGCCCAGCTCCCGGCGCATCGAGGGCAGTGCGACGTTCAGGACGGTGGTGTCCAGACTGACGAGGAGCAGGCTCATGCAGCAGATCGCGAGGACCAGCTTCCTGCGTCGGGCACTCAACTCGGCCATGCTTCCGATAGTACGGCTAACTAAAGAAATGGGGGATGGGCCGAGGCTGCGCGACAATGGGGGGATGACCACGCTCCCTCCGCCGCTCGCGATCGGCCCGCACACCGTGCAGCCCCCCGTGGTGCTCGCGCCCATGGCCGGCATCACCAACGCCCCCTTCCGCACCCTCTGCCGCGAGTTCAGCGGCGGCAAGGGACTGTTCGTGAGCGAGATGATCACGACCCGCGCCCTGGTCGAGCGCAACGAGAAGACCATGCAGCTGATCCACTTCGACGAGACCGAGAAGCCCCGCTCGATCCAGCTGTACGGAGTCGACCCGGCGACGGTGGGCAAGGCGGTCCGCATGATCGTCGAGGAGGACCGCGCCGACCACATCGACCTCAACTTCGGCTGCCCGGTCCCCAAGGTGACCCGCAAGGGCGGCGGCTCGGCGCTCCCCTACAAGCGGAACCTGCTGCGGGCCATCCTGCGCGAGGCCGTGGCGGGCGCCGGCGACCTGCCGGTGACCATGAAGATGCGCAAGGGCATCAACGACGACCACCTCACCTACCTGGACGCGGGCCGGATCGCCGTCGAGGAGGGGGTCACCGCCATCGCCCTGCACGGCCGTACGACCGCCCAGCACTACGGCGGCACCGCCGACTGGGACGCCATCGCGCGGCTCAAGGAGCACGTCCCCGAGATCCCCGTCCTCGGCAACGGGGACATCTGGTGCGCCGAGGACGCGCTGCGGATGGTTCGCGAGACCGGCTGCGACGGCGTGGTCGTGGGCCGCGGCTGCCTCGGCCGCCCGTGGCTGTTCAACGACCTGGTGGCGGCCTTCGAGGGGCGCCCCCAGGACTTCCACAAGCCCACGCTGCGCGAGGTCGCCGCCACCATGCACCGGCACGCCGAGCTCCTGGGCGAGTGGATCGGCGACGAGGCGCGCGGGGTGATCGACTTCCGTAAGCACGTGGCCTGGTACCTCAAGGGCTTCTCGGTGGGTTCGGAGATGCGCAAGAAGCTCGCGGTCACCTCGTCCCTGGCCGAGCTGAACGCTCATCTGAGCGAGCTCGACCTGGACCAGCCGTGGCCCGACAGCGCGGACGGCCCGCGCGGCCGGACGTCCGGAAACAACCGGGTTGTCCTCCCGGATGGCTGGCTGAAGGATCCCTACGACTGTGCCGGGGTGAGTGAAGACGCGGAACTGGACACGTCCGGAGGCTGAGAAACAGCTGACAAATTATGCCGTCGGCGGCGTGACATACGCCACGCATGGGTGGGGTTGCGCTCACATGAGCGCGAAAATCACGGGTAAGACTTCCAAAGGGTGGCACTGGGTGCCACCCTTTGTTTGTTCACTACTTGAACGCAAATGTATCGATGATCGCTCATCCGAGCGTAAGCAAGCCTCAGGAGCCCCCTCACCCTTCGGGACGTGAACGCTCTTCGTAGGTTTCAGCTACCCATCGGTCACTTTCGATCTGCTGGCGCACGAGTGGTTACAGCCGTATGACGACCAAGTGGACGTACCCAGAAGCCTTCGATCTGGGTATGTTCCTGGCCGTCAGGGCAGCCACCGAGTCCTCGAGGAGTCGAGACCCGTGTCGGAAAACAAAGATCAGAAGTTCGTCTACGACTTCACCGAGGGAAACCGCGACCTCAAGGACCTTCTCGGCGGCAAGGGGGCCAACCTCGCCGAGATGACCAACCTGGGTCTGCCGGTCCCTCCCGGCTTCACCATCACCACCGAGGCCTGCAAGGTCTACCTGGAGAGCGGTGAGGCCCCGGCCGCGCTGCGCGACGAGGTCAGCGCCCACCTTGCCGCCCTTGAGGCCAAGATGGGCAAGAAGCTCGGCCAGTCGGACGACCCGCTGCTGGTCTCCGTCCGCTCCGGCGCCAAGTTCTCGATGCCGGGCATGATGGACACGGTCCTCAACATCGGCCTCTCCGACGAGTCCGTCACCGGCCTCGCCTCCCAGGCCGGTGACGAGCGCTTCGCGTGGGACTCGTACCGCCGCCTGATCCAGATGTTCGGCAAGACCGTCCTCGGCGTCGAGGGCGAGCTCTTCGAGGACGCCCTCGACGAGGCCAAGGCCGCCAAGAAGGTCACCGTCGACACCGACCTCGACGCCGCCGACCTCAAGAAGCTGGTCAAGGTCTTCAAGAAGATCGTCGCGAAGGAGGCCGGCCGCGAGTTCCCGCAGGACGCCCGCGAGCAGATGGACCTCGCCGTCGAGGCGGTCTTCAACTCCTGGAACACCGACCGCGCCAAGCTCTACCGCCGCCAGGAGCGCATCCCGGGCGACCTGGGCACCGCGGTCAACATCTGCTCCATGGTCTTCGGCAACCTCGGCCCCGACTCAGGTACCGGCGTCGCCTTCACCCGCGACCCCGCCAGCGGCCACCAGGGCGTGTACGGCGACTACCTCCAGAACGCCCAGGGCGAGGACGTCGTCGCGGGCATCCGCAACACCGTTCCGCTCGCGGACCTGGAGGCCATCGACAAGGCCTCGTACGACCAGCTCATGACGATCATGGAGACGCTGGAGACCCACTACAAGGATCTCTGCGACATCGAGTTCACCATCGAGCGCGGCCAGCTGTGGATGCTGCAGACCCGCGTCGGCAAGCGCACCGCCGGCGCCGCCTTCCGCATCGCCACCCAGCTCGTCGACCAGGGCCTGATCGACGAGGCCGAGGCCCTCCAGCGCGTCACCGGCCACCAGCTGGCGCAGCTGATGTTCCCGCGCTTCGACGAGAACGCCCAGACCGAGCTGCTCGGCCGCGGCATCGCCGCCTCCCCGGGCGCGGCGGTCGGCAAGGCCGTCTTCGACTCCTACACGGCCGTCAAGTGGTCCCGCTCCGGCGAGAAGGTCATCCTGATCCGCCGCGAGACCAACCCGGACGACCTGGACGGCATGATCGCCGCCGAGGGCATCCTGACCTCGCGCGGCGGCAAGACCTCCCACGCGGCGGTCGTGGCGCGCGGCATGGGCAAGACCTGTGTCTGCGGCGCCGAGGACCTGGAGGTCGACACCAAGCGCCGCCGGATGACGGTCGGCGGCACGGTGATCGAGGAGGGCGACGTCGTCTCCATCGACGGCTCCACCGGCAAGGTCTACCTCGGCGAGGTACCCGTCGTACCGTCGCCGGTCGTCGAGTACTTCGAGGGCCGGATGCACGCCGGCGCCGACGACGCCGACGAGCTGGTCGCCGCCGTCCACCGGATCATGGCCTACGCGGACCGCGTCCGCCGGCTGCGCGTGCGGGCCAACGCCGACAACGCCGAGGACGCCTCGCGTGCCCGCCGCTTCGGCGCCCAGGGCATCGGCCTGTGCCGCACCGAGCACATGTTCCTCGGTGAGCGCCGCGAGATGGTCGAGCGCCTGATCCTCGCCGACACGGACAACGAGCGCGAAGAGGCACTCAGTGCCCTCCTCCCGCTGCAGAAGAAGGACTTCGTCGAGCTCTTCGAGGCGATGGACGGCCTGCCCGTCACCGTCCGGCTCCTCGACCCGCCGCTGCACGAGTTCCTGCCCGACATCACCGAGCTGTCGGTCCGCGTCGCCCTCGCCGAGTCCCGCAAGGACGCCAACGAGAACGACCTGCGCCTGCTCCAGGCCGTGCACAAGCTGCACGAGCAGAACCCGATGCTGGGTCTGCGCGGTGTCCGCCTCGGCCTGGTCATCCCCGGCTTGTTCGCCATGCAGGTCCGGGCGATCGCCGAGGCCGCGGCCGAGCGCAAGAACGCCAAGGGCGACCCCCGCGCCGAGATCATGATCCCGCTCGTGGGCACCGTCCAGGAGCTGGAGATCGTCCGCGAGGAGGCCGACGCGGTCATCGCCGAGGTCGAGGCCGCGACCGGCACCAGCCTCAAGCTGACCATCGGCACCATGATCGAGCTGCCGCGCGCCGCGCTGACGGCCGGGCAGATCGCCGAGGCCGCGCAGTTCTTCTCCTTCGGCACGAACGACCTGACCCAGACGGTGTGGGGCTTCTCCCGCGACGACGTCGAGGCCAGCTTCTTCACCGCGTACCTGGAGAAGGGCATCTTCGGTGTCTCGCCGTTCGAGACCATCGACAAGGACGGCGTCGGCTCCCTGGTCCGCAGCGCGGTCCAGGCCGGCCGGGCCACCCGCCCCGACCTCAAGCTCGGCGTATGCGGCGAGCACGGCGGTGACCCGGAGTCGGTCCACTTCTTCCACGAGGTAGGCCTCGACTACGTCTCCTGCTCGCCGTTCCGGATCCCGGTGGCGCGCCTGGAGGCCGGCCGTGCCGCCGCCGAGGCGAAGGGCAGCGACAGCCGCTGATCCCCCGCGGCCCCCGCCGGGCCGCCCCCGTGACCGCGCCTGCCTTCGGGTTCCCTGACCCCCGTGGGCAGGCGCGTCCAATTTTTTTTCCTCTTCAACAAAGTGCTTACGCCAGCAGGCGGTGGACGGATCCCCACCCGTCCACCGCCTGCTGTCAATCCGCCAGGCACGTCGGCGCTTCCCGGTGCGACCGACCGCCAGGCCCCGCAAAGCCCCCCACGGCCTTCACGGAGCGTTTCGGTCGCACTGGAGTGTGCCTGGCGGAGTACAGGATTTCGGTTGTCACGCCCCTGCCGAAAGGGGTTTCAACTGTGGCTGAAAGGGCGTGGTGACGTCGTGTGACGGCATGCATACTCATGGGGCGGGGGGATTGCGGTTGCACAGGTGGGGGTTCGGTGCTGCGTATCCATTTCACTGGAGTGGACCTGGCACGCGTACGGATGGCAGGGCGTCCCGATGCGTTGTGGGAAACGATTCTGAGTTTTCACCGCTTAAGAGACCGGCGTGACCCCCGGTTCTTCGGTGAATGGCGCACAGAAGCCCGCAGCAGGTTGAATGGTGAAACACGTTTGCTCGGCGCACTCATACCGAGTCGCGGCTATTTCCCCGATTTCCTGACCCCTGTGGAGGGGCAGTACGGGTGGGACGTGGGCCTCGACGCCCTGCGCGCCATCCGCCCCGAGCGGATCCGGCGCGAGCTCGCGCTGCTCGGTGCGGGGACGGGCCTGGGCGACGCCTTCGGCATGCCCTCGGGCCCGAGCGGACGCGTCGACGCACCCGTCCCGCGGCGCCTGCGGGAGTTCATGGACGGCGGCACCAAGCACGTGCCCCGGCTGCTGGGAGAGCTGCGCGGTTACCACCGGGCGGCCGTGGCCCCGTACTGGACCCACATCCAGGCCCAGATCGAGGCCGAGCGGGCCGCGCGCGGCCGGGCCCTGCTCGACGGGGGCGCCGACGAGCTGCTGGCCTCGCTGCCACCGATGCTGCGCTGGCGCGCCCCGGTCCTGGAGTGCGACTACCCCGTGGACCGGGATGTGCGGCTGCGCGGGCGCGGGCTGCTGCTCCAGCCGTCGTTCTTCTGCCGGCGCACCGCGGTGACGCTGCACGACCCCGAGCTGCCCCCCGTGCTGGTCTATCCGGCAGCGGCGCAGCTGGCCTCCGCGCCGGCCGGTGGCGAATCGATTCGGCCCCTGGAGGAGCAGCGCCAGCGCACCCTCGGCAAGCTCGTCGGGCACACCCGCTCCGTGGTGCTGCGCGCCATCGGCGACGGCGCCACCACCAGCGAGCTCGCTCGCCGGGCCGGAGTCTCCCTGGCCTCCGCGAGCCAGCACGCCTGCGTGATGCGCGAGGCGGGGCTGGTGACCACCCTGCGCCGCGGCAACGCCGTCCTGCACACGGTCACCCCGCTCGGCGCGGCCCTGCTCAAGGGAGGCGCGGTGGCCTCGTAACCCGCCTGGTCCCGCAAGGCCCCGGACCGCGCCCGTGGTCCGGGGCCCGCGGTCCGGGGCGCGCCCGGGCGTGGTGACGTAGTCGGGGGACTTTCGGCCCTGGAACGCCCCCGCATGCGCGAGAATGGTGGACTGATGAACCAGTCTGCCCCCGACCACGACCTCGCGGGCCGCGCCGACCTCCTGGCGCTGCTGCGCCGCTTCTACGCGGCCGCCTTCGCCGACCGCAGGATCGGCCCGTTCTTCACCGAGATCGCCGGCACCGACCTGGAGGCGCACCTGCCCCGGATCGCCGACTTCTGGGAGCGGGCCCTGTTCCGCAGCGCCGACTACACGGGCAACGCCTTCGCCCCGCACGCCGCCCTGAACACGGCCCGGGAGATGACCGCCGAGGACTTCGGGCGCTGGGTGCAGCTGTGGCGGGCCACGATCGACGGCCTGCACCAGGGCCCGCGGGCGGAGCAGGCCAAGGCGCACGGCGAACGGATCGCGCTCGCCCTGCACGCCCGACTGGCCGGCCGGGACGCGTCGATGCAGGGCGGGGACGGCCGGGGCTTCATCCCGCTGGCCGCCCTGGAACTCCGCACGGTGGCCTGACCTGCGGGTTCGCCCCCGGACGGGAAGCGGCGAAAAAACTTCCCCGGGACCGATGAGTTCCCCGGCCTGCCGCGGTCTACCTCTCGACAGCACCGGGAAACACGGGCGATCCGAGAGAGAAGAGAGAACGCGATGTCCTCCACGATGATCTTCGTCAACCTGCCGGTCAAGGACCTGGAGGCCAGCAAGGGCTTCTGGACCAAGCTCGGCTACGCGTTCAACCCCCAGTTCACCGACGAGAACGGCGCCTCCCTCGTCATCAGCGACACGATCTACGCGATGCTGCTGACGGAGTCCCGCTTCAAGGACTTCACCCACAAGGCCATCGCCGACACCTCCACCACCACCGAGGTGCTGATCGCCCTGAGCGCCGACAGCCGTGCCGCGGTCGACGAGCTCGTCGGCGCGGCCCTCGACGCCGGCGGTACCGAGCCGCGCCCCGCCCAGGACCACGGCTTCATGTACGGCCGGGCCTTCGAGGACCTCGACGGGCACACCTGGGAGGTCTTCTGGATGGACCCGGCCGCCGTCCAGGGCTGATGCCCACGCCCGCTGGTGCTGCGACCGGAAAGGTCCACCGGGTCGCGCACGCCGCCCGGCACGGCACCTCGCTGCGTTGTCGGACCGCGCAAGTACGTCCAGTACGAGCCGCGGGCCTCCGCCTTGCGATGCACCGCACCGGACAACGCGACCCGGCAAACCTTCCCGGCCACAGCACTAGGCGACCGCGGCCGGCACCGGGGCCGCGGCCGCCGAGGTCGCGGCGATCCGGACCGGATACGTCCGGATCGTCACCCCCTCGTCGTCCAGACAGCGTCCCGACGCCAGGTCGAAGCGCTGCTTGAGCAGCGGCGAGGCCACGAAAGGCTGCCCCTCCACGCACCCCACCAGCCCCCGGGACAGCACCGCCGCCCCGGTGAAGGGGTCCTGGTTGTCGATGGCGTACGTCCAGCCGGAGCGGCCGAGGAACACCGCGGCCTGGCGCCCGTCCGGCAGCAGCACCGCCACCCCGCGCCCCGGCGTCATGTCGGACAGCTCGCACACCGTCAGCCAGCCTTCTTCCACCTGCAGTTCCACGGTCATCGGGTGCCTCCCACGGCTTCGAGCGGCTGAATGGTCAGGATGGCCAGGTCGGGCTTGACCTGATCGCGTTCGGGTACGAAGCGCACGGTCGGATCGGGGGCGCCGGGCGCGTTCACGAAGGACACGAACCGGCGCAGCCGCTCCGGGTCCTGAAGGGTCTCGGCCCATTCGTCGCGGTAGTGCGCCACGTGGTCGGCCATCAGGGCCTCCAGCTCGTCGCACAGCCCGAGCGAGTCGTGCACGACCACGTCCCGCAGGTGGTCGAGGCCGCCCTCCAGTCGGTCCAGCCAGCTGGACGTGCGCTCCAGCCGGTCGGCGGTGCGGATGTAGAACATCAGGAACCGGTCGATCAGCCGGACCAGTTCGGCGTCGGACAGGTCCTGGGCCAGGAGGTCGGCGTGGCGTGGGGTGGCCCCGCCGTTGCCGCCGACGTAGAGGTTCCAGCCGTTCGCGGTGGCGATCACCCCGAAGTCCTTGCTCTGCGCCTCCGCGCACTCCCGGGTGCAGCCGGAGACCGCCGACTTGAGCTTGTGGGGGGCGCGCAGCCCCCGGTAGCGCAGCTCCAGGTCGATGGCCATCCGTACGCTGTCCTGCACCCCGTAGCGGCACCAGGTCTGCCCGACGCAGGACTTAACCGTGCGCAGGGCCTTGCCGTACGCGTGGCCGGACTCGAAGCCGGCCTCGACGAGCCGGGCCCAGATCTGCGGGAGCTGGTCGACGCGGGCGCCGAAGAGGTCGATGCGCTGCCCACCGGTGATCTTCGTGTAGAGGCCGAAGTCGCGGGCCACCTCGCCGATCACGATCAGCTTGTCGGGGGTGATCTCACCGCCCGGGATGCGCGGCACGACCGAGTAGGAGCCGTTGCGCTGCAGGTTCGCGAGGTGGTGGTCGTTGGTGTCCTGCAGGGAGGCCTGCTCCCCGTCCAGGACGTAGCCGCTCGCGCCGAGGGTCGGGGCGAGCGAGGCGATGATCGAGCCGACGGTGGGCTTGCAGACCTCACAGCCGTCCCCGCCGCGCGCCTCCGGCCTGCCGTGGCCGTCGAGGAGCTGCTCGTAGGAGGTCAGGCGGCGCGTGCGGACGATCTCGTAGAGCTCGGCCCGGGTGAACGGGAAGCAGCCGCACAGGCCCTTGTCGGTGGAGGCCGGCAGCAGCTGGCCGATCACCTTGAGGCAGCCGCCGCAGCCCGTGCCCGCCTTCGTGCACTGCTTGACCTCGGCGAGGCTCGCGCAGGCGGTGATCGCCTTCTTGGTGACGTTGTGGCAGGAGCAGATCACCGCGCTGTCGGGCAGCGACGCCGGGCCGAGCTGCGCGGCGGGGCCGAGGCCGGCCGGCAGAACCAGCTGGTCGGGGGCGATGGGCGGGACGCTCCCGGTGAGCGGGCGCAGCAGCCCGTACGCGTCCGCGTCGCCCACCAGGACCCCGCCGAGCAGCACCCCGTCGGGGGAGACCACCAGCTTCTTGTAGACGCCGGAGCGGGAGTCGGAGTAGACGACGTCGAGGCTGCCCTCGGCGGCGCCGTGGGCGTCGCCGAAGGAGGCCACGTCCACCCCGAGCAGCTTGAGCTTGGTGGAGAGGTCGGCTCCGGTGAACTCCTTCTCGCGGCCCAGGAGGTCCTCGGCGGCGGTCTCCGCCATCTCGTAGCCGGGGGCGACCAGCCCGTAGACCCGGCCGTCCACGGCCTGCGCACACTCGCCGATGGCGTAGACGCGGGAATCAGAGGTGCGGCAGCGGGAGTCGACGGAGATGCCGCCGCGTTCGCCCGTGTCCAGCCCGCAGTCGCGGGCCAGCTGGTCCCGGGGCCGGACACCGGCGGAGAAGACGACCAGCTCGGTGGGGACGGTGGTGCCGTCGGAGAGCCGCATCCCGCACACCGCGCCGTCCTCGCCGGTCACGACCTCCTGCGTGCCGACGCCGGTGTGCACGGTCAGGCCCATCGACTCGATGGTGCGCAGCAGGGCGGCGCCGCCGCCGTCGTCGACCTGGACGGGCATCAGACGGGGGGCGAACTCCACGATCCGGGAGGAGAGGCCGAGGCCCTGGAGCGCTCCGGCGGCCTCCAGGCCGAGGAGGCCGCCGCCGACGACGGCGCCGGTGGTCCGGGTCTTCGCGTACTCCTCGATCGCGAGGAGGTCCTCGATGGTGCGGTACACGAAGCAGCCGGGGGCGTCCTTGCCCGGTACGGGCGGCACGAACGGGTAGCTGCCGGTCGCGAGCACGAGCACGTCGTACGGGACCACCCGCCCGGAGCGGGAGGTGACGGTGCGGGCCTCCCGGTCGATGGCCTCGGCCGGATCGCCGAGGAGGAGCTCGATTCCGTGCTGCTCCATGAACCCGGCGGGGGTCAGGGAGAGGTCCTCGGGGGTGTTCCCGGAGAAGTACGAGGTCAGGTGTACGCGGTCGTAGGCGGGCCGGGGCTCCTCGCAGAGCACGGTGATCCGGTGGGTGGCGGTGGCGCCGCGCTCGGCGAGTGCCTCCAGGTAGCGCTGGCCGACCATGCCGTGGCCGATGAGCACGATGGCGGGGGTGGGCGTGGGCGTGGGAGCGGCCATGTTCAGGAGCCTCCGTCGTCGGTGAGCAGGTGCGTCAGGTCGTTGAGGGGCTGGTCGCCTTCCCAGCTGCGGGCGAGGGCGCCCACGGAGGACAGCTCGCCGAGCAGGACCCCGCCGACGAGCCGGTCGCCGCGGACCACGACCTTGCGGTAGGTGCGGCGGGTGGCGTCGGTGAGGCGGACCACGTCGTCCCCGGGGAGCGGGGTCGTCTCGCCGAAGGCGGCGAGGTCGAAGGGCCCGGGGCCGGCGGCCGCGAGGGTGAGGCGGGTCAGGGCGCGGGTTCCGGTGTAGCCGGGGCCGGTGCTGCTGTCCGCGTCGCGGGCGGCTGCGCTGCCGGTGCCGCCTTCGCCGTCGGTTCCGGTGGCCGCCGCGGGGTCGGTTCCGGGGGCGGCTTCGCCCTCGGGTCCGCCCGCGGCGAGGACGGCGGCCAGGGCGTCGGCCTGTTCCAGCGCGGGACCGGCCAGGCCGTAGACCCGGCCGGCGTGCTCGGCGCAGTCGCCGATGGCGTGGATCCGGGGGTCGGCGGTCCGCAGCCGGTCGTCGACCACGATGCCGGTGCGTACGGGCAGCCCGGCGGCCAGCGCGAGCCCCGTACGGGGGCGTACGCCGCAGGCGAGCACCACGAGGTCGGCGTCGAGGCGGTAGCCGTCGGCGAGCTCGACGGCGGTGACGGTGCGCCCGTCGGGGTCCGCCGTCGGGCGCGTGGCCGGACTCGTGACCAGGCCGCGGACCCGGCACTGGGTGTGGATCTCGATGCCGAGCGCGGTCAGGTGGGCGTGCAGCAGCTCCGAGGCGTCCGCGTCCAGCTGGCGTTCCATCAGGCGCTCGCCCTGCTGGGCGAGTACCACCTGGGCCCCGCGCTCGGCCAAGGCCCGGGCGGCGGAGACCCCGAGGAGGCCGCCGCCGATCACCACCGCCCGTACGCCGGGCCGTGCCGCCACGGCCGCGGACAGCGCCAGGCAGTCGTCCATCGTGCGGAACGCGTGGACCCCGTCGGGCAGTTCCCGGCCGCCCGGTGTGAACAGCCCGCGCAGCGGCGGGAGGACCGGGTTGGAGCCCGTGGCCAGGACCAGGGTGTCGTACGCCTCGGTGCTGCCGTCGTCGCAGTGCACGAGGCGCTCGGCCCGGTCGATGCGGACCGCTCGTACGCCCCGCCGCACGGCCGCGCCGGGGGCCGGCAGGGCGGTCACGTCGGGGGCGTACCGGCCCGCCAGGACCTCCGCCAGCAGCACCCGGTTGTACGGCAGGTGCGGCTCCTCGCCGAGGACCCGCACCTGGGCGCCGGCGCCCAGCCGCGCGGCGAACCGCAGGCCGGCCAGGCCGGCGCCGATCACCACCACACGCTGTTTCGAGGTCATGGCACGAGCGTGCGCCGTCGCTGTTTCCCTGCCGCATCGCCGTTGTTACCCGGACGGAACGCGCACCTCAGCGTCCCGGTCGGCGCCCGGTGAGGGAGAAGCAGGGGCCGGTGGGACGGGTGGTGAGGCTGGGGCGAAGCTCAACCTTTGCGCAAGTTTCCGGCGATCGATGCCCCGTACAGGCGACTCCTCCCTAGGCTCGGGGCTGTGCCTGACATATCGACGACAATGATCATCGTGCTGTGCGTGGCCGCCGCGGCGGCCGGCTGGATCGACGCCGTGGTGGGCGGCGGCGGACTACTGCTCCTGCCCGCCCTGCTGCTCGGCCTGCCGCACGCCCAGCCCGCCGCGGTGCTCGGCACCAACAAGGCCGTGGCCATCGTCGGCACCGCGGGCGCGGCGGTGACGTACGTGCGCAAGGCGCCGGTGGACGTGAAGCTCGCCGTCCGGATCGGTCTGGCCGCGCTCGCGGGATCCATGGGCGGCGCCGCACTGGCCGGCGGGATCAGCAAGGACGCGCTCCGCCCGCTGATCATGGTGGTGCTCCTGGTCGTCGGCGCCTTCGTGGCCTTCCGGCCCGCCTTCGGCACCGCCCCCTCGGCCTCGCCCGTCAGCCGCGGGCGCGTACTGCTCGCGATCGGGCTCGCCGGTCTCGGGATCGGCTTCTACGACGGCCTCATCGGGCCCGGCACCGGCACCTTCCTGGTCCTGGCCCTGACCGCGCTGCTCCACCTCGACCTGGTCACGGCCTCCGCCACCGCCAAGGTCGTCAACTGCTGCACGAACGCCGGGGCCCTCGCGATGTTCGCGTACCAGGGCATGGTGCTGTGGCAGCTGGCCGCGCTGATGGCGGCCTTCAACCTCGCCGGCGGCATGGTCGGCGCCCGGATGGCGCTGAAGAAGGGCAGCGGCTTCGTCCGGGGCGTGCTGCTGACCGTGGTCGGCGCCCTCGTGGTCAAGCTCGGCCTGGAGCAGTGGGGCTGACCCGGCCGCGCCGGCCCGCGCCGACGTCCGTCAGCGGGTCCCGGTGAGGTGCGCGAAGACGACCACGTTGCCCCGGTAGCCGGTGCGGGGCGAGAAACCGCCGCCGCAGGTGATCACCCGTAGCTCGGCGCGTGGCGAAGGCCCGTACACGCGGGCGTCCGGGAAGGACTTGGCGTCGTACACCTCGACCGCGTGGACGGTGAACACGGCCGTGCGCCCGTCCGCGCGCGGCACCTCGATCGACGCCCCGCGGTGCAGCGCGCCCAGGTGGTAGAAGACCGCCGGCCCGGAGGCGTGGTCGACGTGGCCGAGGATGACGGCGGTGCCGACCGCGCCGGGCGTGGTGCCGTCGCGGTACCAGCCGGCCAGGTCGCGGCGGGCGGGCGGCGGTACCTCCAGGCTGCCGTCCGGCCCGAGGCCGAGCCCCGTCAGCGGGGCGTCCACACGGATCGACGGGATCCGGATCCGGGTCGGCGGGGAGCCGGGCAGCGGGTCGATGCTGCCGGGGTAGGAGGTCCGCCCGTTCAGCGCCTCGGCGGGGGAGGGCAGCGGGGGCTGCACGGACTCGCCGGAGCCGCTGGTGACGAGCCAGATGCCGACGCAGGCCGTGAGCGCGACGAGCCCGCCGCGGCGGGCCTGGCCTGTGCCCATGCGCGCCCCCTTGGCGATCTCGGTGTGCTCTGCGTGGAACAGGCCGTCGCCCGGCCCCGCGAACGGGGGGGACCTCGCGGGGCGGGCGACGGGAGACGGTACCGGTCGGACCGCGGCCGGAGCCGCGGTGGGCGCCCGTCAGCTCTGCGTGCCGCTCGCCCGGCGACGCAGGAGCCAGGTACCGCCGACGGCGGCCGCGGCCAGTACGGCCGCTCCCGCCGCGATCTTGGTGGGGTCGGTGGTGGTGCTCGTCCCGCCTCCCACACCCGTACGGACGCGGCCTTGCGGACCGCGTTCGGTGACGACCAGGTTGCCCGTGGCGAACTTGCCGTTCGCGCAGGTGGCGCCGATGGCATAGGTGCCGGCGCGGGTGCCGCGGGCGATCTGGAACTGGCCCACCACCACCTCCTTGTGGGTGCCCGGCACCAGCTTGAACCGGCCGCCGCCGACCGTGGTCGCATCGCCGTCGGCGTGGCCGCCCGGGCCGCAGGCGGTGGTGTTGACCGTGACCGTGGCCCCGGGGGCCCCGGACTTGGGCCAGACCTCCAGCGCGGCGAAGTCCCCGGGCGCGAAGCCCGCCGTCCCGAGTTCCGCGGCGGCGACGCCGCCCGCGACCGGGCCGGTGAACGCGGTGGCGGTCAGCGCGGTGGCGGTGAGCACATGGGCAGTGCGTCGGCGCATGGCGGCTCCTGGAAACACGGGGTCGTGTTCCGAGGTAACCCGGCATCCCGGCGGCCCGCCTGCTGAAGGGCTGTCAGATGATCTGCGGAGCCGGTTGTCTCCGCAGGTCACAGCAGCGCCCGTCGCTCTCCGCGCCCTGACCCCGTCCGGGTGACCGCCGCACCGGCGTCCGCGGCGCCCGTGCCGGGGGCGGGTGCCGGACATGTGGGGAACGGTAGTGCGTACGGTGGGGGCACGCTGGGAAAATCGGGACGCAGGTCCCGGACCACCAGGAGCTGGTCCGTGGCACATCGAGGGAGGGCCCCGTGACATCGGTCGACCGGCCGGGAGAGCCGCACACGCCGCAAGGCCCGCAGGCTCCGCCGGATGCGCAGGCACCCCACGGGCCGCACGAGGCGCAGGTGCCGCAGGCCCCGTACGGCCAGGTGCTCACCGTGCTGACCACGGTCGACTCGGCCGAGCAGGCCGCAGCCCTCGCCCGGACCGCGGTGCAGGCCCGACTGGCCGCCTGTGCGCAGGTGACCGGCCCGGTGACCTCGGTCTACCACTGGAAGGACACGCTGGAGACCTCCCAGGAGTGGCAGGTCCTGTTCAAGACCACCGCCGCCGCCTACCCCGCCCTGGAGGCCCGGCTCACCGCCGATCACCCCTACGACACCCCGGAGGTCATCGCCACTCCGGTCGTGCGGGGCAGCGCCGCCTACCTGGCCTGGGTCGCCGCCGAGGTGACCGCCGGATGACCGCCGGGCTCCCCCTCTTCGTCTACGGAACCCTGCGGCCCGGCGAGATCAACCACGACCTGTTCCTGCGGGGCCGCACCGCCGCCGAGGAACCCGCCCGGCTCCCCGACGCGCTGCTCTACGACGGCCCCGGATTCCCGTACGCCGTCCAGCACGCGGGCTCCGAGATCGTGGGCGAGCTGGTCACCCCGGCGCCGGAGGCGTACGAGACCCTGCTGGCCGAGCTGGACCGGCTGGAGGAGTACTACGGCCCGGACCGGCCCCGGAACGTCTACGACCGGGTCCGGCGCGAAGCGGTCCGCCCGGACGGCACCCGCACCACCGCCTGGGTCTACCTGGCGGCCCCCCTGCTCGCCCGCCGCCTGCGCGTCACCGGCGTCGAGATACCGGGCGGCGACTGGCTCAGGCGCTAGCCGCCGCTTCGCCCGGGAGCCGGCTCAGGGAGCTCAGGGAGCTACAGCCCCTCGGCGCCGCGGTTGCGCAGGCGCTGACCGTACTGCTGGAGCACCCACAGCTCCTCCTGGACCGCCGCCAGCTGCTCCGGCGGCGCCTGGGGGCCCATGCGCGCCAGGGTCCCCTGGACCTCGTGCACCCGGCGGTCCACCGCGCGCAGCCGGACCTGGACCAACTGGACGCCGGCGTACACCTCGTCCACCGTCTTCGCGTGGATGGCCTCGACCGCCAGTTCGGTGACGAGTGCCCGCACCGTGTCGTTCGGGGCGGCCTCGCGCACCCGGGCCAGGTAGTCGGAGTCGGCCGCCGAGGTGCCGCCCGCGTCCTGGACGGCCTGGCGGACCGCCGCGTAGGGGGGAGCGGTGAACTCGTCCACGCCGTACGCGTCGAAGGCCGGCGACACCAGCTCCGGCCGCTGCAGCGCCAGCTTCAGCAGCTCGCGCTCGGTGCGGTGCGCGGGGCTGCGCAGGTTCAGCGCGGGGCCGCCCGCGGGGGCGGCGGGCGCGGGGGCCGCCTCGTACGGGCGGCTGCGCGGGCCGGGCTGCCGGTCGGTGCCGGGCCGGTCGCCGCGCTCGCGCGCCCAGCGGGCCAGCTGTGCGACCCGCTTGACCACGAACTGCTCGTCCCGGATGCCCAGCATGCCCGCCAGCTGGACCGCCGACTCGTGCTGGATCGCGATGTTCTTGATGTGGGCGACGACCGGCGCCGCCTCGTCCAGGGCGGCCGCCCGGCCCGCCGGGTGCTCCAGGTTGTGCCGGCTGACGATGTGCCGCAGGGCGAACTCGAACAGCGGGGTCCGCGATTCCACCAGGCCCGCCACGGCAGCGTCCCCCTGCGCCAACCGCAGGTCGCAGGGGTCCATGCCGCCCGGGGTGATGGCGATCGAGGTCTCCGCGGCGAACTTCTGGTCGTCCTCGAAGGCCCGCAGGGCCGCCTTCTGCCCGGCCGCGTCGCCGTCGAAGGTGAAGATCACTTCGGCCGTGGCATTGTCCATCAGCAGCCGGCGCAGGATCTTGATGTGGTCGCCGCCGAAGGAGGTGCCACAGGTCGCGATCGCGGTGGTCACCCCGGCCAGGTGGCAGGCCATCACGTCCGTGTAGCCCTCGACGACCACGGCCCGCGAGGTCTTCGCGATCTCCTTCTTCGCCAGGTCGATGCCGTACAGCACCTGGCTCTTCTTGTAGATCGCCGTCTCGGGCGTGTTCAGGTACTTCGGCCCGTTGTCGTCGTCGCGCAGCTTGCGCGCGCCGAAGCCGACCACCTCGCCCGTGATGTCGCGGATCGGCCACATCAGCCGGCCGCGGAAGCGGTCGATGGGCTTGCCGCTGCGGCTGTCCTGGGCCAGCCCGGAGAGGATCAGCTCCTTGTCGCTGAAGCCCCGGCCGCGCAGGAAGCGGGTCAGGTGGTCCCAGCCGGCCGGGCTGTACCCGACGCTGAAGTGCTCGGCCGCGGCCTGGTCGAAGCCGCGCTCGGCGAGGAACCTGCGGCCGATCTCCGCCTCGGCGCTGCCCAGCTGCTCGACGTAGAACTGCGCGGCAGTCTTGTGGGCCTCGACGAGCCGGATGCGCTCGCCGCGGCCGCTGGTGCCCGCGGTGTAGCCGCCCTCCTCGTAGCGGAGCGTGATGCCGGCCTGTCCGGCGAGGCGCTCGACGGCCTCCGAGAAGGAGAGGTGGTCGATCTTCATGATGAAGTCGAGGGTGTCCCCGCCCGCCTGGCAGCCGAAGCAGTGGTAGAGACCCTTGCTGGGGCTGACCTGGAAGGACGGGGACTTCTCGTCGTGGAAGGGGCACAGGCCCTTGAGGTTGCCCCCGCCCGCGTTGCGCAGTTGGAGGTAGTCGGAGACCACGGCGTCGATCGGGACCGCGTCCCGTACCGCCTTCACGTCGTCGTCGTTGATCCGTCCTGCCACCCGTGAAGTCTACGGCCGGGCGCCCACAAACCCGTCAGGCCCCCGCCCGTCTCGGGCGGCCCCTCGCAGGCCGCCGCTCACGCTCCCTGCGCCGGCACCAGTGAGGCCAGCGGAACGGTCGGGTCCGCCAGTGCCTCGCGGTTGACGGGTGCCTTCGACCTGATCAGGGCCTGGATGTGCTCGGTGACGTCCCACACGTTCACGTTCATCCCGGCCAGCACCCTCCCCTCCGACAGCCAGAAGGCGATGAACTCCCGCTTGGCCACGTCCCCGCGGATCAGCACCTGGTCGTAGCCGCCGGCCGGCGCGTACCCCGAGTACTCCAGACCCACGTCGTACTGGTCGGAGAAGAAGTACGGGATGCGGTCGTACGAGACCTCCTGGCCCAGCATCGCCCGCGCCGCGGCCGGACCGCCGTTGAGCGCGTTCGCCCAGTGCTCCACCCGCAGCCGGGTGCCCAGCAGCGGGTGGTGGGCCGCGGCCACGTCCCCGACGGCGAAGATGTCGGCGTCGGAGGTGCGCAGGGACGCGTCCACCGCGATGCCGCCGCCGTGCTCCCGGTCGATCAGCGCCAGCCCCGAGGTCTCCGCCAGCGCGGTCCGCGGAGCCGCCCCGATCGCCGCCAGGACGGCGTGCGCGGGGTGCTCGTCCCCGTCGTCCGTCCGGGCGGCCAGCACCATGCCGTCGTGGCCGACGATCTCGGTCAGCCGCGAGCCGAAGTGGAAGCGGACCCCGTGCTCGGTGTGCAGATCGCCGAAGAGCCGCCCGATCTCCGGGCCGAGCACCGCGTGCAGCGGCGTCGCGAGCGGCTCGATCACGGTGACCTCGGCCCCGTACCCGCGCGCCGCGGCCGCGACCTCCAGGCCGATCCAGCCGGCGCCCGCGATCAGCAGGTGGCCGTTGTCCCGGCCGAGGGTGGTCAGTACGCCGCGCAGCCGCTCCGCGTGGGCGAGCCGGCGCAGGTGGTGCACCCCGGCCAGGCCGGTGCCGGGGATGTCGAGGCGGCGCGGCTCGGCTCCGGTGGCCAGCAGCAGCTTGTCGTAGTGCAGCGCGGTGCCGTCGCCGAGGACCACCCTCTTGGCCTCCCGGTCCAGCTGGACCGCGGGCTGGCCGAGGTGCAGCTCGATGTCGGCGCGCGCGTACCAGGACGGCTCGTGAACGAAGACGCTGTCGCGCTCCTCCTTGCCCTGGAGGTACCCCTTGGAGAGCGGCGGCCGTTCATAGGGATGGTCGCGTTCGTCGCCGATCAGGATCACCCGCCCCGTGAACCCCTCCGACCGCAGCGTCTCGGCCGCCTTGGCCCCGGCCAGCCCTGCGCCGACGATGACGAACGTCCGGTGTGCGTCGACCACCTGATGCCTCCTCATAACCTCTCCGCCACATGCGACCACATGCGAGCGTCCCGCACTGAGCGTGCTGCGTGAAGGGGGAGTGGCCCGATCGGCTCACCACCCGGCGCGGCGCCTGCGCGTCGTGAGCCGGGCGTGTAGAGAGCGCGCCGAGGCGTCCGTGAGCGCCGCGATCTGGTCGATGACCGCGCGTTTGCGTGCTTTGTCGTCCGGGGCCGAATCGAAGATCGCCCGGAATTGCGGGTCGAGGCCCTCGGGTGCGCGGGCGCTCAGTGCCTCGGCCAGTTCGGCCAGGACGATGCGCTGATCGGCCCGAAGCCGCTCCTGCTCGTCGCGCTGCATGACGTAGAGGTCCGCGACCGCCTTGAGGACCGCGCACTCGTTGCGCGCCTCGCGCGGGACGACCAGCTCGGCGGCGTACCGGGTGAGGCGGCCGGAGCCGTACGCCTCCCGGGTCGCCCCCTCCGCGGCCAGGCAGAACCGGCCGATCAGCTGGCTGGTGGCGTCCTTCAGGCGGGCCTGGGCGACGGCCGATCCGTCGTACCCGTGCGGCCACCACTCCTGTTCCAGCAGCCGGTCCAAGGCCTCCCGCAGCTCCTCCGGATCCGTGCCGGCCGGCACGTACCGGCCGATCGCGACCCGCCAGATGGCGGTGCGCTCCGGTTCGGCGAAGAGGAGGTTGGGGTCGAGGTGCCCGGCGTGCAGGCCGTCCTCGAAGTCGTGCACCGAGTACGCGACGTCGTCGGACCAGTCCATGACCTGGGCCTCGAAGCACTTGCGGTCCGCGGGCGCGCCGCGGCGCAGCCACTCGAAGACGGGCAGGTCGTCGTCGTACGCGCCGAACTTGACCGAGTCGGGATCCGTGGGGTGTCCGCCGCGGGGCCAGGGGTACTTGGTGGCCGCGTCCAGGCAGGCCCGGGTGAGGTTGAGGCCGACGCTGGCCGGCTCGCCCGTCTCCGGATCGGGCACGAAGCGCTTCGGCTCCAGACGGGTCAGCAGGCGCAGCGACTGGGCGTTGCCCTCGAAGCCGCCGCAGTCCTTGCCGAACTCGTTCAGCACCTCCTCGCCGTTGTGCCCGAAGGGCGGGTGCCCCATGTCGTGCGAGAGACAGGCGGCCTCCACGAGGTCGGGATCGCAGCCCAGGGCCGCGCCCAGCTCCCGGCCGACCTGGGCGCACTCCAGCGAGTGGGTCAGGCGGGTGCGGGGGCTCGCGTCCCAGTCGTACGAGCGGCTGCCGGGGGTGACGACCTGCGTCTTGCCGGCGAGGCGGCGCAGCGCGGCCGAGTGCAGCACACGCGCGCGGTCGCGCTGGAAGGCGGTGCGGCCGGGCCGTTTGTCGGGCTCGGCGGCCCAGCGTTCGGTGTCGGCCGGAGCGTACGGGGCGGATGCGGAGCCTTCCATGCCTTCCATGCTCAGACGTTAACCGCAGGCACCGACAATCCGAGCATTCCGAACCAACGCGGTCTTCACGCAGTGGCGAGTTCCAGGCGCTCCTCGTGCTCGTCCCGTTCGCCGCGGAGCCGGGCCAGGGCCTGGTCGTAGCGGAGCAGCACGAGACGGGCCAGGGCGGGATGGTCCCCGAGCGGGGCGGCCGCGGGGCCGGACGCGGCGGCAGCGCTCTGGGTGGCGAAGCGGCCGGGGGCGGTGAAGTACGAGGCCACGGCGACCCGGTGGTGGCCGCGGGCGGCGAGGGCGCGCACGGCGTCGGGGACGGCGGGGGCCGCGGCGGACGCGTAGGCCGGTACGACGGCCGCCCCGCCGAGGCGTTCCGAGAGCAGGTCGGCGGTGCGCCGGGTGTCGGCCGCGGAGTCGGGGTCGCGGGAGCCGGCGGCGGCGAGCACGACGGCGGAGCGGTCCCGCGGGTCCGGGCAGGCCTCCAGGAGCCGTTCGTACAGGGCCTCGGCGAGCAGCGGATGCGGGCCGAGCGGGGCGGCGACGCGGGTGTGCAGGTGGGCGGCGCGGGCGGCGGCCGCCGGGAGGTCCCGCTTGACGTGGTGCCCGCGCCCCAGGAGCAGCGGGACGAGCACGGCCGCACCGGTGGTGCGGTGGAGGGTCTCGCCGAGCAGTGGCTCGTTCAGCTCGATGTGTCCGAGCCGGACGTCGAGGCGGGGGCGGAGCTCGCGGACCCGGTCGAGGAGGGCGCGGACGGTGTGGAGGGCGCGCGGGTCGCGACTGCCGTGGGCGACGGCGACGAGGGTGGGCTGCATGCGTGGACTCCGTGTGACCGGGCCCCCTGGGGACGCAGTCCGCTGAGCTGTGTGCCCAGTTGGGCCGTGATCCGGGTCAGCAGCTCGGTGGCCGTGGCGGGGGGAAGCGGAAAGGGCAGGGATTCGGGAGGGTGCACCGGCTCCGTCATGAACCGATCCTGCGGGCCGCACGTTGCGTGGGCGTTGCGCGGGGGTGACGGGTGTTTACCGGTAGCTCACTGGCTCATTCGGCCGAGTGAAAGAGGGGGAGGGGGGAACTGGGGGGCCGGGCTTGATCGTCAATGTGTGCGAACGGCGTGCGGAGCGGGCGAAGGGGGGACCGATCATGAAGATGCCGGGCTGGATGAGGTCGGTGGCGGGCCGGCGGCGGGCCGTGCAGGTGGTGATGGCGGGCTGTGTGCTGGCGCTGCTGCCGTCGACGTGGACCCATGCGGTGGCGGCGGACCGGCTGCGGAGCACGGCCGACGCGCCGGCCGCCGGGGTGGTGGTGGTCTTCGGGGCGGGGCTGTGGAACGGCAAGCCGACGCCGTATCTGGCCAACCGGCTCGACGCGGCGGCCGAGCTGTACCGCACGGGCAAGGTCAAGGTCGTCCTCGTCACCGGTGACAACAGCCGCAGGGAGTACGACGAGCCCGACGCGATGCGGACGTACCTGACCGGGCACGGGGTGCCGGGGGAGCGGATCGTCAGCGACTTCGCCGGGTTCGACACGTGGGACTCCTGCGTCCGGGCCCGGGAGATCTTCGGGGTGAAGCGGGCGGTGCTGGTCAGCCAGGGCTTCCACATACACCGGGCCGTCGCCCTGTGCGAGGCGGCGGGGGTGGAGTCCTACGGGGTCGGGGTCGATGACGAGCACGACGAGACCTGGTACTACGGCGGGGCGCGCGAGGTCTTCGCCGCGGGCAAGGCGGCGCTGGATGCCGCCTTCAAGCCGGAGCCGCGGTTCCTGGGGCCCGAGGAGCCGGGGGTGTCGCAGGCGTTGGGCGTCCTGGCACACTGACGCGTCGTCAGCCAGGCCGGTGAGTCACCTACCGAGGGGTGGGAGCCATGACCGTGGTGGATCTGACCGGTGGGACCGTCGTCATCACCGGCGGAGCCCGGGGCCTGGGCGCCGCGGCTGCGCAGGCCGTCGTGGACGGGGGCGGCCAGGTGCTGATCACGGACGTCCTGGAGGCGGAAGGGGCCGGGACCGCCGCCCGGCTCGGCGGTGCGGCGCGGTTCCTGCGCCACGACGTGACGAGCGAGGCGGACTGGCAGGCCGCCCTCGACCACGCGGTGGCCGCATTCGGCGCATCGACGTCTGGTCAACCATGTGGGCATAGCCGCCGGGCGGCTCCTGCAGGAGGAGAGCGTCGAGCACTTCCGCCAGGTCGTCGAGACCAACATGGTCGGTGTGTTCATCGGGATCAAGACCGTCATCCCGGTGATGCGGGCGGCCGGCGGCGGCTCCATCGTCAAGCGGCTGGACGGCCGGCCTGACGGTGAAGCACCTGACCGGGCAGTGACGGTGGGCGGTGACGGCGGCAGTGACGCCGGGCAGCGGCCGCGCAGTGCCCGGGGTGAGCCCGCCCTCACGGGCCGCCCGCGGCGGCGCTGAGGTGCTCGTACATGAGGCGTAACCGGACGCGGCGGCTGGACGTAACACCGCCGCCGCAGGCTGAGGCGTATGCACACCCCGGAATCAGCCACCGCCACGCACTGTCCCTACTGCGCGCTGCAATGCGGGATGCTCCTGCGGCCCGAGCCGGGCGGGGCGGGCGTGGTGGTGGAGGAGCGGGCGGACTTCCCGGTGAACCGCGGCGCGCTGTGCGGCAAGGGCCGTACCGCCCCCGCCGTGCTGTCCTCCCGGGTACGCCTGACCGAGCCGCTGATCCGCACCGGCACCGGCGAGCTCGCCCCGGCCACCTGGGAGGAGGCCCTCGACGCCGTCGCCGAGGGGCTCGCCCGCACCGGGCGTGCGTACGGGCGGGACGCGGTCGGGGTGTTCGGGGGCGGCGGGCTGACCAACGAGAAGGCGTACGCGCTCGGCAAGTTCGCGCGCGTCGCCCTGCGGACCTCGCAGATCGACTACAACGGCCGCTTCTGCATGTCCTCTGCGGCCGCCGCCCACCAGCGGGCCTTCGGGCTGGACCGCGGACTGCCCTTCCCGCTGGAGGACATCCCGCGCACCGGCTGCGTGATCCTCGTCGGCTCGAACCTGGCCGAGACCATGCCGCCCGCCCTGCGCTTCCTCACCGAACTCAAGGCGAACGGCGGCACGCTGATCGTCGTCGACCCCCGCCGCACCCGCACCGCCGAGCAGGCGGACCTGCACCTGGCCCCGCGCCCGGGTACGGATCTCGCCCTGGCGCTGGGCCTGTTGCACCTGGTCGTCGCCCAGGGCCGCACCGACGAGGAGTTCATCGCCGGGCGCACCACCGGCTGGGAGGAGGCCCGGGCGGCGGCGATGGCGCACTGGCCGGAGCTGGTGGAACGGATCACCGGCATCCCGGTGCCGCGTCTGCGCGAGGCGGTCGAGCTGTTCTGCGCACCCTCCTCCGCGATGGTCCTCACCGCCCGCGGACCCGAGCAGCAGTCCAAGGGCACCGACACCGTCGGCGCGTGGATCAACCTGTGCCTGGCCACCGGCCGCGCGGGCCGCCCGCTCTCCGGCTACGGCTGCCTCACCGGCCAGGGCAACGGCCAGGGCGGCCGCGAGCACGGCCAGAAGGCCGACCAGCTTCCCGGCTACCGCAAGCTGACCGATCCCGCGGCACGGGCGCACGTCGCCGGCGTCTGGGGAGTCGACCCCGCCACCCTCCCCGGCCCGGGCCGCAGCGCCTACGAACTCCTCGACGCCCTCGGGACGGACGTCAAAGCCCTGCTGCTGATGGGCTCCAACCCGGTGGTCTCCGCCCCGCGCGCCGCCCACATCGAAAGCCGCATCCGCTCCCTGGACTTCCTGGCGGTCGCCGACGTGGTCCTCTCCGAGACGGCGGCCCTCGCGGACGTGGTCCTGCCCGTCACCCAGTGGGCCGAGGAGACCGGCACCACCACCAATCTGGAGGGCAGGGTCCTGCTGCGCCGCCGGGCCCTGACCCCGCCGCCCGGTGTCCGCACCGACCTGGAGGTCCTGCACGGCCTGGCGGCCCGCCTCGGCATCGAGAAGGGCTTCCCCACCGACCCCGAGGAGGTCTTCGCGGAACTGCGCCGCGCCTCGGCCGGCGGCCCGGCCGACTACTCGGGCATCTCCTACGCCCGCATCGAGGACGAGCAGGGCGTCTACTGGCCCTGCCCCAAGGGCTCCCCGGGGCAGCCGCGCCTCTTCCTGGACGCCTTCGCCACCGAAGACGGCCGGGCCCGGTTCGTCCCGGTCTCGCACCGCGACGCGGCCGAGGTCCCGGACGCCGAGTACCCCGTCCTGCTCACCACCGGCCGGGTGGTCTCCCAGTACCAGTCGGGCGCCCAGACCCGCCGCGTGGACGAGCTCAACGCGGCCGCCCCGGGCCCCTTCGTGGAACTCCACCCCCGCCTCGCCGCCCGGATCGGCGCCACGGACGGCACCCCCCTGGCGGTCACCTCCCGCCGCGGCCGCGCGGTGGCCCCGGCCCGCATCACGGACACCATCCGCGCGGACACGGTCTTCATGCCCTTCCACTGGCCGGGGGAGGGCCGCGCCAACAGCCTGACCAACCCGGCCCTCGACCCCACGTCCCGCATGCCGGAGTTCAAGGTCTGCGCGGTCCGCGTCGAACCGGCCTGACCGCCGCGGCCACGTGCGGCTCCCGAGGGGGAGGTGGTGCCGATCGAGTCGGACATGCGTCCGATCCGCATCGGGGTTTCCGGCGGCGGGTAACCATCCGGTCACGCAGCGGGCTCAGAAAGTGCTCGCACGCCCCTCGTGGCGGCGATGTGTCGTACCCCACACTGAGGTGCGGTGCCCCCGTCCTCGGAGCCCTGGAGGTCGCCCCCGTGCAGACCCAGATCCTGACCGTCAACGTGAGCCCGCCCGTCCACGACACCGAGGCCACAGCAGGCGAAGAGCCCGAGGTCGACAGCGTGGACGACGAGCCCGAGGTACTGGAGCTGATCGAGCAGGCGCCGGAGCCGGCCCGGCGCAGTGAGAGCGGCGCAGCGGGCCCTTCCGCCGATCTGTTCCGGCAGTACCTGCGCGAGATAGGCAGGATCCCGCTGCTCACCGCCGCCGAGGAGGTCGAGCTCGCCCGGCGCGTGGAGGCCGGGCTGTTCGCCGAGGAGAAGCTCGGCAACACCCCGGACCTGGACCTGGTGCTCGCCCTCGACCTGGACAAGCTCGTCGTCATGGGCCGGATGGCCAAACGCCGCCTCATCGAGTCGAACCTCCGCCTCGTCGTCTCCGTCGCGAAGCGCTACGTGGGCCGCGGCCTCACCATGCTCGACCTCGTCCAGGAGGGGAACCTCGGCCTCATCAGGGCCGTTGAGAAGTTCGACTACGCCCGCGGGTACAAGTTCTCCACCTACGCCACCTGGTGGATCCGGCAGGCCATGTCCCGGGCCCTCGCCGACCAGGCCCGGACCATCCGCGTGCCCGTCCACGTCGTGGAGCTGATCAACCGCGTGGTGCGCGTCCAGCGCCGCATGCTCCAGGAGCGCGGGTACGAGCCCACCGCCGAAGAGGTCGCCGTCCACCTGGAGTTGACTCCGGAGCGGGTCATGGAGGTGCTGCGCCTCGCCCAGGAGCCGGTCTCGCTGCACGCGCCGGTCGGCGAAGAGGACGATGTCGCGCTCGGCGACCTGATCGAGGACGGGGACGCCGCCTCCCCGGTGGAGTCCGCCGCGTTCTTCCTGCTGCGCGAGCACCTTGAAGCCGTGCTCTCCACCCTCGGCGAGCGCGAGCGCAAGGTCGTCCAACTGCGCTACGGCCTCGTCGACGGACGGCCCCGCACCCTGGAGGAGATCGGCAGGATCTTCGGCGTCACGCGCGAGCGGATCCGCCAGATCGAGTCGAAGACCCTCGGCAAACTGCGCGACCACGCCTTCGCCGACCAGCTCCGCGGCTACTTGGACTGACGACCGCCGAGAAGACGACCGCCGAGAAGACAACCCCACGAAAGGGGAAAGGGGGCGCCCGGCATGACCGGGCACCCCCTTCTGCGGGCCGACGTCCGCCGGCCCGCCGACGTCAGTCGACCTCGGCGACCGCCTGCGCGAACTGCGCCGCGTACAGGCGGGCGTACGCCCCCTGGGACTCCAGCAGCTCCTCGTGCGAGCCCTGCTCCACGATCGAGCCGTTCTCCATCACCAGGATCACGTCCGCATCGCGGATCGTGGACAGCCGGTGCGCGATCACGAAGGACGTACGGCCGTCCGCGAGGCGCGCCATCGCCTTCTGGATCAGCACCTCCGTACGGGTGTCCACCGAGCTCGTCGCCTCGTCCAGCACCAGGATCACCGGGTCCGACAGGAACGCCCGGGCGATGGTGATCAGCTGCTTCTCGCCGGCGCTGACACCGGCGCCCTCGTCGTCCAGCACCGTGTCGTAGCCGTCGGGCAGGGTGCGGATGAAGCGGTCGGCGTGCGCGGCCCGCGCCGCCTCCTCGATCTCGGCGCGCGTCACTTCCCGCGAGGCCCCGTACGCGATGTTCTCCGCGATCGTGCCCCCGAACAGCCAGGTGTCCTGGAGCACCATGCCGATGTCCCCGCGCAGCTCCTCACGGGTCATCTTCGCGATGTCCACCCCGTCCAGGGCGATCCGGCCGCCCGTGACCTCGTAGAACCGCATCAGCAGGTTCACGAGCGTGGTCTTGCCGGCGCCCGTGGGGCCGACGATCGCGACCGTCTGGCCGGGCTCGACGCTCAGCGACAGGTTCTCGATCAGCGGCTTGTCCGGCTCGTAGCGGAAGGCCACCTTGTCCAGCGTGACCTGGCCGCGCACCTTCTGCGGACGCTCCGCGACCTCGACGTCCGGGTCCTGTTCCCGCGCGTCCAGCAGCTCGTACACCCGCTCGGCCGAGGCGACGCCCGACTGCACCAGGTTCGCCATCGAGGCGACCTGGGTCAGCGGCATCGAGAACTGGCGCGAGTACTGGATGAACGCCTGCACGTCACCGATCGACAGGCTGCCCGAGGCCACCCGCAGACCGCCCACGACCGCGACCAGCACGTAGTTGATGTTCGAGATGAAGAACATCACCGGCTGCATGATGCCGCTGACCAGCTGCGCCTTGAAGGAGGCCCGGTACAGGGCCTCGTTCTGCTCGGCGAAGACGGCGGCGGACTCCTTCTGCCGGCCGAACACCTTGACCAGGTTGTGGCCGGAGTACATCTCCTCCACATGGGCGTTCAGCGCGCCCGTGGACTTCCACTGCTCCACGAACTGCGGCTGCGACTTCTTGCCGATCTTCGCGGCGACCACGGCCGAGACCGGGATCGTCACCAGCGCCACCAGCGCCAGCAGCGGGGAGATCCAGAACATCATCACCAGTACGCCGACGATCGTCAGCAGCGAGTTGAGCAGCTGCCCCATCGTCTGCTGGAGCGTCTGGCCGATGTTGTCGATGTCGTTCGTGGCCCGGCTGAGCACCTCGCCGCGCTTCTGCTGGTCGAAGTACGACAGCGGCAGCCGCGACAACTTGGCCTGGAGGTCCTCGCGCATCCGGTACACGGTGCCGTTCATGATGTGGTTCGACAGCCGCGTCGCCACCAGCATCATCAGACCGGCCAGGGTGAAGACCACCAGCGCCCAGACCGCCACGCCGCCGACGGCGCCGAAGTCGATGCCCTTGCCGGGGGTGAACTCGGTGCCGGACAGCATGTCCGCCATGCCGTCCTCGCCCCTGGCGCGCATCCCGTCCAGCGCCTGCTGCTTGGTGATCCCCTCCGGCAGCTGGCGGCCGACGATCCCCGCGAACACCAGGTCGGTGGCCCGGCCGAGGATCTTCGGGCCGACCACCGAGCAGGCGACGCTGGCGACCACGGCGGCGACCATGCCCCACAGCTTGGCCCGGTCGTGAGCGATCTGCCGCAGCAGCCGCTTGCCCGAGCCCTTGAAGTCCAGGGACCGCTGAGCCGGCCCCATCATCATCCGTCCTCCGGGCCCGCTCATGCGGCCTCCGCCTCCGTCAGCTGGGAGAGCACGATCTCCCGGTAGGTCTCGTTGTCGGCCATCAGCTCGTGGTGGCGTCCCTCGCCCACCACCTGGCCCTCGTCGAGGACGATGATCCGGTCGGCGTCACGGATCGTGGAGACCCGCTGGGCGACGATGACGACGGTGGCGTCCTCGGTCTCGCGGGCGAGCGCCGCGCGCAGCGCCGCGTCCGTCGCGTAGTCCAGAGCCGAGAAGGAGTCGTCGAAGAGGTAGATCTCCGGCCGCTGCACGAGCGTGCGGGCGATCGCCAGACGCTGGCGCTGGCCGCCGGAGACATTGGTTCCGCCCTGGGTGACGGGCGCGTCGAGGCCGCCCTCCAGCTCGGACACGAAGTCCTTGGCCTGCGCCACCTCCAGCGCGCGCCACAGCTCCTCGTCGGTGGCGTCGGGCCGCCCGTAACGCAGGTTGGACGCGACGGTTCCGGAGAAGAGGTACGGCTTCTGCGGGACCATGCCGACCGTCCTGGCGAGCAGCTCCGGGTCCAGGCGGCGTACGTCCTCGCCGTCGACCAGTACCTCGCCGCCGGTCGCGTCGAACAGCCGCGGCACCAGGCCCAGCAGCGTCGACTTGCCGCTGCCGGTAGAGCCGATGACCGCGGTGGTCTCGCCGGGGCGGGCCACCAGGTCCACCCCGCGCAGGACCGGCACCTCGGCGCCCGGGTAGCGGAAGTCGGCGCCGCGCAGCTCCAGCTGCCCGCGGCGGGCGAGTTCGCGCACCGGCTCGACGGGCGGGACCACGCTGGACTCGGTGTCCAGGACCTCTTGGACGCGCTCGGCGCAGACCTCGGCGCGCGGCACCATCATGAACATGAAGGTGGCCATCATCACGGACATGACGATCTGCATCAGGTAGGCGAGGAAAGCCGTCAGCTGGCCGATCTCCATGCCGCCGCTGTCGATGCGCATCGCCCCGAACCAGATCACGGCGACGCTGGAGATGTTCACGACCACGATCACCGTGGGGAACATGAGGGCCAGCAGCCTCCCCGAGGCGAGGGAGACGTTGGTCAGGTCCGTGTTGGCGTCCCGGAAGCGGCCCTTCTCGTAGTCGTCGCGGACGAAGGCGCGGATCACCCGGTTGCCGGTGATCTGCTCGCGCAGCACCCGGTTCACGATGTCCAGGCGCTCCTGCATCTGCCGGAACAGCGGTCGCGTCCTGAAGACGATCGCCCCGACCGAGAGGCCTAGGACGGGCACCACGGCCAGGAGCACGCCCGACAGCTTCACGTCGAGCGAGAGCGCCATGGCGATGCCGCCCACGCACATGATCGGCGCCGAGACCATCAGCGTGAAGGTCATCAGCACCAGCATCTGGATCTGCTGGACGTCGTTCGTCGTACGGGTGATCAGCGACGGCGCGCCGAACTGGCCGAGTTCCCGCGCGGAGAAGCTCTGCACCCGGTCGAAGACGGCGGCCCGGATGTCGCGGCCGAGGGCCGCCGAGGTGCGGGCACCGAAGTAGACCGCGCCGATGTTGCAGGTGAGCTGGACGAGGGACACACCGAGCATCAGCGCGCCGAAGCGCAGGATGTAGCCGGTGTCGCCGTTGACGACACCCCGGTCGATGATGTCCGCGTTCAGCGTCGGGAGGTAGAGGCTCGCACTGGTCTGCAGCAACTGCAGCAGCACCAGGAGGGCAATCGGTTTCCGGTACGGACCCAGGTGGGTCCGCAGAAGTCGTATGAGCACGCGCAGGCTCCGGTCGGCAAGATCGAGGGGTCGCTCCATCTTCGGCCACCGCGCGGCCGAACCCCACCGGTTTTCGCAAAGGCCGGTCAAAAGGACGAGACCGGCGTCCGCCGTGCGTAGGACCGGGGTCCCAGGCCCCTACGGGACCTGCGGTACCTGCTGGAACGCCCCGGGGTGGAGCTGCTCGCGCGTCGCGATGTACTGCTGGCGCACCGCCTGCCAGGCCGGATACTCCTCGCCGGGCTCGAAGACCTGCGCCGCCGGAGCCGACCAGACCGGCGGGGTGTGCGGGGCCAGCGTCCCCTGCTGCACCCCCAGCGCCCACGCCGCCTGGCGGGCCGCACCGAGCGCCGCGTAGTCGGCCGGCGCCGGGACGACGATCTGCGCCCCGAACAGCCCCGGGGCCGCGGCCTGTACGGCGGGCAGCTCGGCCGCCGCGCCCAGCAGGAACACCCGGCGGATCTCCACTCCGCGCGAGCGCAGCACGTCGAGCGCGTCGGCCAGACCGCACAGCATCCCCTCGAACGCGGCCCGCGCCAGGTGCTCCGGCTTCATCGAGTCCCGCCGCAGCCCGGACAGGGTTCCGGCGGTGTGCGGCAGGTTCGGCGTCCGCTCACCCTCCAGATACGGCAGGAGTACGAGGCCGTGCGCGCCCGGCGTCGACTTCAGCGCGAGCTCCGACAGCCCTTCGAGGTCGGTGCCCAGCAGGTCGGCGGTGCCGCGCAGGGCCCGTACGGCATTGGAGACGTTCACCACCGGCAGGTGCATGCCGGTGGCGTCGGCGAGCGAGGTGATCAGCCCGTTCGGTTCCGACAGCGCCTCGTGGTGGACGGCGGTCACCGAGCCGGAGGCGCCCAGCGAGACCACCGCGTCACCGGGGCCGAGACCGAGCCCGAGCGCGGCGGCCATCGTCTCGCCCGTGCCCGCGGAGATCAGCAGCCCCTCCGGAGTGGTCCCGGCGGCCTCGGCCGGCCCGAGCACCTCGGGCAGCAGCGCCATGTGGCCGAGGGCCAGCTCGACCAGGTCGGGGCGGTAGGAGCCGGTGGCCGCCGACCAGTACCCGGTGCCGGAGGCGCCGCCACGGTCGGTGGTGCGGCGGGCGGGCCGGCCGAGCAGCTGCCAGACCAGCCAGTCGTGCGCGGACATCAGCACGGCCACCCGCCGGGCCGCCTCCGGCTCCGTCCGGGCCAGCCAGGCGAGCTTCGCGACCGGCTGTGCGGCCTGCGGGACGGACCCGACGGCCTCGGCCCAGGCATGCCGGCCGCCGAGCGCCTCGATCAGGTCGGCTGCCGCGACCTGCCCGCGCTTGTCGTTGCCGACCAGCGCGGGGCGGACGAGCCCGCCCTGCGCATCGAGCGGGAGCAGCGCGTGCTGCTGCGCGGAGACGCCGATGGCCTGGACCCCCTCCAGGAGGCCGCCGCCCGCGGCCTCGCCGAGGGACAGCAGCCAGGCCTGGGGGTCGGTCTCGTGGGGATGGACGCTCTCGGGATCCGTGGCGGGCTGCGGATGGGGCGCGTAGCCCTGGCGCAGCACGGCACCGGTGTCGGTGTCACAGACGACGATGCGAGTGAAGGCGGAAGAGCTGTCCAGCCCGGCGACTATCCCCATGCGGAGAATTCTGCCGCACCCCGGGCCCGTCTCCTCCGCCTCCGACGCCTCAGGTGTTGCTGGTTCCCCACTCGTCCTCGGCCCCGGCGCCACCGCCGCCGACCCGGTCGCGCAACCCCCGTACCCGCCCGACCAGCGAGGGCGGTACGACGTCGCCGAGCTTGTCGCCCACCGCCGCGAACGCCTTGCCCGCGTAGACCCGCCCGGTCTGCCCCGCGGTCTCGGCGGCATTCCGGACGGCCGGGTTCTGCGCGAGGTCGCGCGCGGACTTCTTCATCTGCTCGTAACGCTCGCGCCCGGCCCGCGCCCCGGCGACGTACCCGACGGCCAGTCCGAGCATGAACGTGACCTTGTACCGCATGCCTGCCACCCTTCGTCGTGTGGTGCCCGGCCTGCTGGAGATACCGATTGGCGGAGCACCCCCCTGCTTGCGCTAATCTATGACTCGCAGCGAGCGCTCGCCCCCCGGCAAGGCCGGAGGTGGGCCGTTCGATGCACCGCAGCAATCCCCTGTAGCTCAATTGGCAGAGCAGCCGGCTGTTAACCGGCAGGTTACTGGTTCGAGTCCAGTCGGGGGAGCGCAGTCCCCTGTAGCTCAATTGGCAGAGCATTCGGCTGTTAACCGGAGGGTTGCTGGTTCGAGTCCAGCCGGGGGAGCGTGAGAGAAGAGGACCCGTGCGGGTCCTCTTCTTTTTTGCCTGGTCGCGGAACCGGGCAGCCCTCAGAACGGTCTCCCTCAACAGGCGAAGCCGATCATGCGAGGCATCCGAGGCAGGAGATCGTATGAGCGGCTATGCTGCGGCAGACGGCGCGCACACATGTACGCGCCACGCCGTGAAGGGGCGGTAGCTCAGCCGGTTAGAGCAGCGGACTCATAATCCGTCGGCCGTGGGTTCGAGTCCCACCCGCCCCACCACAGCACTGGTCGGAAGAAACGTTTCGGCCAGCCGTATGGTGCCCCGCCCGGGCTTCCGGGTCGGGGCACCTTCGCGTGTATGTGTACTAGGGGCGCGAGGGGGGCCACCGCGGACATGAACCCGCCCCCTTCGGGCTGAGGCGTGGGGACACGGTCCTGGGAGCCGTCCATGGCAGGCAGGATCTTGCTCAGCTGGCGATGCGGATGTCCTCCCAGACGAGCTCGTGCAGCCCACCATCATGACCGTCACCGCCCAAGCGGGGGTGGTCACACGGGAGCACTGGTCTCCCGCGACGGGACCTTTGCACCGATGCGTTTCGAGGCGGTCTCGATGTGATGCACGTATGCCTCACATGCGTCGGCGATCATGCGGCAGGCGGTCGGGAGGTTCGCCATCAGGATCTCCTCGCCACCCACTTCGTCGGGCGGCGGGGTGTTGCCCACGAACGGCCTGAAAAGGCGTCCGCCGCCGTGGCGGGGCTCGCGGTCCTCCACGCGGTCCCTCAGTCCCGGAAGGCATTCCGGGAATCACCCTCCCCACGTCATCTACCGCATTTCCGTGGCCAACGGGCTCACTGGGGCATCGCCGCCGATCGTCACGCCCGCTTGCCGCTCCCACTGGCTGCGGCCGCGACGCGGCACTCGACGGTGCCGTTGACCGATTGGCGGCCGCGCCCCGGGCCCGGCCGGAGTGTAGGACGCTGAGGCACTCGCCTCCGCACCCCTTGGTGCACTTTCGACCCACGCTTCGCCCTGCAGCCGAGGCTTACGTGCGGCCGCCGCGGAGGCGCCGTGACCTGTCCTGTCTCGACTGCCCGGGAATCCGTCGGCCCTTTGTCGGGTTTCGGTAGGTTTTTTTCATGTCCGCGTCATGGTCGCGGTCCTCGTGGGTGGTGGATCATGACTGAGAACCTGTGCGGCGGGACCGGTTCGCCGAATAATGTGTGACGTTGCATGAGGGTGCCACGTCGGTGCGCGCTCTTCGGGGTGCCCGCGTCGTTGGCCGAGCGCACCCGAGGAGGCGGAAGGGTCCTGAAGGCCCCACCGGCCACAACGAACGAGAGCCGGGGGCGGTCGAGGCTATGGCCGATGAGTTCGACGACAACTACGAGACGTTCGTGGCCCTTCTTGATCGTTTTCCTCCTGTCGAGGCAGTGAAGCGGTTGGAGGCATTCGGCATCAGCCAGGACGTCATGCAGCGGATCCGCGAGCGGCACGAGGTCGACACCGTCCGGATCAAGGAGCTTGAGGAGCCGCAGTCCGTGGTCCTCGGCAACCGGGACACCTGGTACACAGGGCCACAACCGGGGGACAAGTACTGGCCGGCGATCGTCGAACTGCTCCGGAAGGAGGGTTGGCCGCAGGAGCCCGCGATCCGGAGCCTTGACGACTCCTCCACGCGGATCACCTCCCTCCTCAATCACCCCAAGGAACGGGCCTTCGCCACGAAGGGCTTGGTCGTCGGCTACGTCCAGTCGGGCAAGACGACCAGCTTCACCTCCGTCATGGCCAAGGCGGCGGATCGCGGCTACAAGTTGTTCATCGTCCTCGCCGGCATCCACAACGGCCTCCGACGGCAGACCCAGGCGAGGCTCGTCCAACAGCTGGTGGAACCGAACCCCTCACGGTGGTCCCAACTGACGGGCCTCGACAAGGACTTCACTCCACTGCAGAACCCGGCCGCCTACTTCGGCAGCAGCAACAACACCCATGTCCTGTGCGTGGTCAAGAAGAACGCCGCGGTGCTGCGCAAGCTGTCCCGATGGCTGGAGAGCGCATCGGACTACCTGAAGGACTGCCCGGCGCTGATCATCGATGACGAGGCCGACCAGGCGACGGTGGCGACGAAGTCGATCAATCCGCTCATCCTGTCCATCATGGCATCGCTGCCGAAGTCCGCATACGTGGGTTACACGGCTTCTCCGTTCGCGAACCTGCTGATCGACCCGAGCAGCCAGGACCTCTATCCGGAGCACTTCGTCGTCAACCTCCCCAAGCCGAAGGGACATTTCGGTACAGAGGTGTTGTTCGGCCGCTACGCACTCGACGGTGAGGACCCGAACGAAGTCGACGACGGCCACGACATGATCAGGTCCGTTCCGGATGATGACGTTCCGTGCGTGCGTCCCATGACGCGGGACGAGGTTGAAGGCTTCGAGCCGGTGATCACCGATACGCTGCGACGCGCCGTCGAGTACTTCTGGCTGGTCACGGCAGCTCGGCGGGTGCGCGGAACGGGCAACCCCCACAACACGATGCTCATCCACACCAGCGTAAACACCTCGGTACACGACAGTTTCAAGGGGCCTCTGCTGCACTTGCGCAGGCGCGTTGCCCAGTCCCTGACGGACCCCGCGCGCGTCGAAGCACTGCGACGACTGTGGGAGGAGGAGACCGCGCGTGTGCCGGCCGAGGAGTTCGGCGAGAAGCCTGTGCCGTTCGACGAGCTCCTCCAGGTGTTGCCTGCAGTCCTGGACGACTGCAGGGTCATCATGGACAACTCCAGCAGCGAAGACCGCCTCGACTACGAAAACGGTCCTGTCATCGCCGTCGCGGTCGGTGGCAATACCCTCTCCCGCGGTCTGACGCTCGAAGGCCTCTCTGTCAGCTACTTCGTCCGAGCCGTCTCCGCGTACGACACGCTGCTGCAGATGGGCCGCTGGTTCGGCTTCCGTAACGGCTATGCCGATCTGCCCAGGATCTGGATGACGGACGAACTCGCCGAGTGGTTCCGTCATCTCGCCACGGTGGAGACCGAGATGCGTCGCGACATCGACGTCTACTTGACCGAGAGCGAGGACCCCCTCACGTTCGCCGTGCGGCTGCGGACACACCCGTCCCTGAGGGTGACCGCGGCCGCGAAAATGCGCGACGCTGTCACAGCCGCCTCTTCCTACAGCGGCCGGCGCGTACAGACCCACTATTTCCAGACAGACGCGGCCTGGCTGCGCCGGAATGCCGAGGCCGCACACAGGCTGATCGAGGCCTCGGTGGCCACCTCCGTGCGGGTCGATGAATGCCCCGAGGACGGCCGGTACGTCTTCCGTGACGTACCCCACGAGGCGGTCGTCGACTTCTTGCAGGCCTACAAGTTCCACGAGGACTCCCCGGAGAACGACGCCGACCTGATCATCGGCTACATCCGCAAGCGGGTCTCGAACGCGGGCTCCCTGGGACGCTGGAACATCGCCGTCATCGGCAATCCGGCAGGGGAGAAGGACTACATGTTCGGGCCCGACGTGACCGTCGGCCGCATCACGCGTGCCCGCCTCAAGAGCAAGGGCGCGAAGGCGGGTACAGCGGACATCAAGACGCTCATGAGCCGGCGCGACGCGGCCGTCGACCTGACCGGGGAGACGTCACGGCTCAACGAGGCGGGCATCAAGGAACTGCGCAAGGTTCAGGCGCCGGACACCGGTCTGTTGGTGCTGTACCCGATCGACAAGGACTCCAAGCCGCTCCCCTCCAAGGAGGGATCACGTGAGGCGCTGGGGGCCGAAGAGCACGTGATCGGCGTCGGACTCGTGTTCCCCGAGTCGGTGGGCAAGGACAGCACGGTGGAGAAGTACATCTCTGCCAAACTCCCCGTGGGCCTGCTGGAAGAGGAGGACGTGTTCAGTCTCCTTGAGGGCGAGGACACGTGAGCGAGGAGATTTTCCGTCGGATCATGGCTCAAAGCTGGGACGGGCTGGAGGCCGAGGAACCCACCGGTGACGGGCGTCTGCGTGTTGCCCGGCTTCCGGTCGACGTCGTCCATGGGCCGCTTGCGGTCGGGGTCGACTACGAGGGCCGACGCCACATCCTGATACCGATCCCGTCTGACAGGCGGCTGCGTGCCGGTCTCGACGGTCCCGGTCTGCGCCTGCGCAAGCGGCCGCTGGAGGACGAGGAGACGTACCAGTACTACGCCGACCTCTCCTGCCTGCGCGACGACCTGGACGATCTGTTCACCGAGCTGTGCGTCGACATAATGAGCGCCGCGGAGGACCTGCCTGAGAACCCGGTCAAAGCGCTGTACCGTGTGTTGGACCGGTGGCGGTCCCTCTTTCGTACACAGGGGACGCTGCTGGGGCCGGAGCAACTGGCGGGCCTGTTCGGCGAGCTCACCGTGTTGCACCGGCTGCTGGAGCTGGACCCCAGCGCACACCGCCTGTGGTCGGGGCCCAACGGCCACCGCCATGATTTCTCCGGCGCGACCGATGCCGTCGAGGTGAAGACGAGCACGGCCGATGAGGGCAGGCGAGCCCGGGTACACGGCCTCGACCAGCTCGAAGCACCCACGGGCGGGGCACTGTCGCTCGTATGGCTGGGGCTGCGGCGCGACGCCGGCCTCACCATGGGGGAGAGCATCCCCGGGCTCGTCGATCAACTGCTGCGTCTGTGCGACGACGAGAGCGCCCTTCTCGACTCGCTGGCCCGCGTCGGATATCGCGTGACGGACGCCGAGAGGTATCACGACGTCCGGTTTGTGGTTCGCGAGGAACGGTGGTACCGGGTGGGCCCGGAGTTCCCGGCACTTACCGCGCAGGCGCTCACAGCGGCCGGCGTCCCAGTGTCCGTGCTGGACGTTGCCTACACGGTCGACCTGTCGGGCGCGGCCCCCCTTCCCATGGAACCGTCCGAGGCCTCCCGGACGATCGAGAGCCTGTTGAGGGGAGCCGCGTGATCCAGCCGTCCTGGTACTCACAGCCCTACCCGCCGGAGGGGGCGAGCGCCGCCGAAGGCATCCGCAATCAGCTCGGCCGCCCCGAGCTGGATCTCCTCACCATCCTGGTGCGCGAGTCGGCACAGAACAGTTGGGACGCCCGCCCGCTCGATTCTTCCGCACCGGTCGACTACGGGATCGACCTGTGGACGGTCGGCCCCGGACACGCTGAGGCCTGGCGTCGCATGCTCCTCAACGGTGCGCCGGGCGGAGCGGAGCGTTTCCCCCTGCGGAACACCCTCAAGCAGGGGTCGATCCGTGTGCTCGCCGTGTCCGACCGAGGCACCCGGGGTCTGGGCGGGCCCACCCGAGCCGACGCGGCGGTGGGGCCCGACCGCGACTTCGTCAACTTCATCCGAAACATCGGTGAGCCCCGCGACACACCCTTGGGCGGAGGGACGTACGGCTTCGGCAAGGGCATCTTCTTCCTCCTGTCCCGTCCGGGTACCGTCCTGGTGCACTCGCGGTGCCAGACCGCGCAGGGCGCCGAGACGAGGCTTATCGGCTGTACGCTGTACAAGAGCTACACGGAGGCCGAGCCCGGGGGGAGTCGGCGCTACACGGGGCGACACTGGTGGGGCGACACGTCCGGTGACGTGGTGGAGCCGCTTGTCGGGTCTGAGGCCGAGGCCGTCGCGCACCGTCTGGGACTCAAGCCGTTTGGTCCGGACGAGACCGGTACGACGATCGTTGTCGTCGACCCGGACCTCGATGAACTCGCGCCGATGGCGGCCACCTCGTACCTGGCCGACTCGCTCGCCTGGCACCTGTGGCCCAAGATGATCTCCGTCGGCGGTGAGCCGCCGGCCATGCGTTTCTCCGTGTCCTGCGACGGCGTGCCGCATCCGGTGCCGGACCCTCGGCAGACGCGCCCGCTCAACCTGTTCGTCGCCGCCTACGAGAACATGGTTGGACCCGGCGGCAGCCGGTTGGAGTGCAAGAGTCCCAAGCGATATCTGGGACGCCTAGGTCTGGTCAAGCGGGTCGTGCCGCCTTTGGAGCCGACGCGCGCCTCTCGACTGATGGACGTCGAGGACCTTGTCCACCACGTGTGTCTCATGCGTCCCGCCGAACTCGTCGTCACCTATCGCCGCGGGCCGAAGCCGCCGAGCGAGAACCAGGGGTACGCGGGCGTCTTCCGCGCTGACGTGAGCATGGACGAGGTCTACGCGAAGGCCGAGCCTCCCACGCACGACGCGTGGCATCCCCAGTCGCTCTCCTACCCGGAGAGCACCTTCGTGAAGACGACGTTCACCCGCATCGACGAGGCACTCGAGGGTCTCCTCAGCCTCCACGGGATAGTCCGGCCGGGTGCCAGCAGCGTCGCCCTCGGAGCGGCGAGCAGTCACTTCTCCGGGCTGGTGGGAGGCGCCTGGGGCGTCGGCGGGGCGACCGACTACGGGAAGCCCGGCAGCACGATCGTCCCGAATCCGCGGCGCCGCAAGCCGGAGGCGGATCCCTCCCCATCCCCGGAGGGGCGTTCGTACTCGACTGCGGTCGGCGACGACCCGCAGCCAGGTGCACCCGCGGGCGGGGACACGACGACGCCACCGCGCCGCCGGCCACGGGTGGAGTACGTCGGCGAGCCCTACTACGAGGATCGCGGTGCCGACTCGCTGCTCGTCCAGGAGTTCCGCCTGCCGATTCCCGGGCATCAACGGGTCAAGATCGATCTTGCCGTCGTGCTCCCCGGGGCAGGCGTTCGGGAGACCGATCCCCCGATGGGCGCGAGCATGCCGACGCTGATCGGTTGGCAGGACCCCGAAGAGCAGTTCCACGAGCCGGAGGACTGCGTGATGGACGGCGGCAACGGTGTCTGGCGAGCCCTCGTGAAGCCCGCGGCCGACACGATGACCGAAATCGACGTCCGTGTCGAGGCGGTGACGGGCCCGTGAGCAGGCGCGTTCTGCCGTACCGCATTCCACCCGAGGACGTCGTGAAGGCCGAGGGTTGGTGCCTCGTGGCCGAGGACGGCGAGTTGCCGCTTCCCGACGCAATTCCTGTCTGGGACTACGGCATGGACCTGCACGTGGTCAGGGTCGTGCAGGTCGATCTGGATCGTGCCCGTTCCGGGTCGGGCCTTCCCGCCGACGCGCCGCTCATGCTGTCCGCGGTGTGGACCGCCACCGGGTCCAGGCTCAGCGGGCCTGCGCGACGGGTGCGGCTGACGGACTCCGGAGTGGTTTCCGTCCCGCTCGAGGTCCGTCTCCGAGGCGCGGACCTGGGCGGTGTGGTCCGGCTCGACACGGCCCTCCTCCTGGCCGACCGGCTCGACTCTGCACGACCGGCCGCGCCGCGTCGTGCAGGATCGGTACTGTGGAGCGACCGTGCGTCGGTACGACTCCAGGGCGATGCTCCGCAGTACCCCATGGCAGTGATCGATTTCGCTCACACGTCGTTTCCCGAGGGCGCTGCGTGGCACCTGCAGATCACCGGTGGCCTCGAGAGCGCCACCATGGGGTCGTTGCTGCTGCTCGTCAACGAGAGCAATACGGTGACGACCACCGCTTTCCGGAACGCGGCCCGGCCCCGGCCGGTCGATCGCGTGGTGCTCTCCGCCGTGTACGCGGACGTGGCACGCGTGATGATCGAGCACGGGCTCAACAGCGACGACTTCGCCGATGAGGCGGACTTCCCCGAGGGGTCGCTCGGCTCGACTCTGTTGGGTCTCTTCGACAGGCTCTTCCCGGAGCAATCGATCACGGATGTCCGACTGCGTCGACTTCAGGCGCCCGCGCTGTTCGCCTCGGATCTCCAGGCAGCGGTCAGAATCTTCGAGGTTGCGTGATGAGTTACCTCTACCCTCGGCTCCTCTCCGCCCAGGCCAAGCCCCTCTTCGCAGAGTATGGGCGGCTGGCGGTCCCGGAGCTGACCGGCCGCGCGGCCGATGCTCACCACGCGGCGGTCTACGTGGCCACCGGCGGGGACCGGGTATCGCCCGCGCGACTGCGTGAACTGCGCGCTCTCGTCGTGGGTCTGGCGGAGCAGGCGGGATTCCCGGGTGAGAGCGACCGGATCCGCAGGGCGCAGTTCGACCTGCAGCTGGCCGTGCTCCTGCACAAGGAGATGGACATGGTGCCGGCCGAGGCGGCCGCGCCCGACGTATGGGCCTTCCTCGCCCTGGTGCTGTTGCCCGATATCGCCTTCTGGCGCTATCCGAAACCGCCGGGGGACCGCGTTCTCGGCACCGATCTGACCCGGCACGTGTTGGGGCGACTGTGGTGGAGGGCGCAACTCGTCCATTCCCCGGACCGCTCCGAGCCGTACGATGCCCTCGACATCCTCGGGGAGGCGGCGTTCGACCAGATTTACGCACGTCGGGCGGCGCTGGGCGGTAGCGCTCATCTCGTGCGGGCGATCCTGCGGGTGTGGAGTGAGCTCGACCTCACAGGCGTCACCGAGCGCGACACGCTGCGCGACTTTCTCAAAAGGTTGCTCAGGCTGGCGCCGTTCGTTCTCTTCGACGGGGTGGAGGAGGACGCCCTGGACGAAGAGCTGCGCAGGGTGGCCATGGAATCCGTCCAGGCACAGCGTGGTGTCGCCGGAGTGCGAGCGGAGCCTGCGGCGGATGCGGGCAGCCGCGTCGTGCGGGCCGACTCGTCCGAACCCGAAGCGCCCTCGATCCCCTCCTTTCCTCAACAGGACCGTCGGGTCCCGGTCCCGGCCACCCCTCGCCGTTTCACGTCGGTGGAAATCTGCGCGGGCGCGGGCGCCCAGGCTCTCGGCCTCGAGCGTGCGGGATTTGATCCGGTCGTCCTGATCGACAGGAAGGCCGATGCGTGCTTCACGATCGACCTCAACCGGCCCGCCTGGGACGTCATCTGCATGGATCTGAGCCACTTTCGGCCTGACGACCGGCCGGAGATCGTCGGCGTTGATCTCGTGAGTGGAGGGCTGCCACGGGTGAAGTCCTCCGCCACGGTCGGCCGCGCCGAGGACAACGAGGAACGGAACGTCCTGAAGGTCGCCGTGGATCTGGCGCTCCGGATACGGCCGAAGGCCGTCCTGTTGGAGAACCTGCCGGAACTGGTGGAGGGCGAGAACTTTGCCGACGAGCGCAAATGGATCGAGACCGAACTGCGGAGCATGGGATATCACGCCAGGTGGCGCATCCTGAACGCCTCGGACTTCGGAGTTCCGCAGAACCGAAGCAGTGGCTTCCTCGTGGCCCTGCGCCACGAGTACTCCGCCGGCTTCGTCTGGCCCGAGCCGGACCACGCGGTTCCTCCGACGGTCGGCGATGTCCTCGGCCCGTCTATGGCTCGCGGCGGGTGGCCGGGGGCAGCGCAATGGATCAAGGAGGCAGACCGGGTCGCGCCCGCTCTCGTCGGCGGGTCGGAGCGACGGGGCGGCGCCGACCTCGGGCCGACGGGAAGCAAGAAGGCATGGGCCGCCCTTCGGGTCAACGGGACCAGCCTCGGAGACAGTGCCCCCGACGCCGCATTCCCCGAGGACGGCTCGCCGCGACTGACCCTGGACCAGGCCGCACTCATCCAGGCCTTCCCGGAGGACTGGCGCTTCTCCGGCGGCAAGACGTCCCGGTACCGGCAGATCGGCCATGCCATGCCCCCGCCGCTTGCGGCCGCCGTCGGGCGGGCCATCGCAGCGGCTCTCCACGACTAGGATCACCTTTATGCGCGAGCCCCGTCCCCACAACTCCGACCCGATCACTGTCGTGGATCTCTTCTCCGGCTGTGGCGGCTTCACTCAGGGGTTCCACGAATTCCGGCCCGTCGGGGCGACCGACAGGGGGCCGGTCTTCCACAGCCTCGCGGCCGTCGAGCACAACAGGGCCGCTGCCGCGACGTACGCGGCGAACTTCGGCAGCGGCCGGACCGACACAAGTCTGCCGCAGGCACGGGTGCACGTCGGTCCGATCGAGGAGTGGGAGCCGACGGCGGCCGAGTTCGACGCGGACGTGGTGGTCGGTGGTCCGCCCTGCCAGGGATTCTCCGCCCTGAACAGGGAGAAGAAGGGCGCGGAACGAAATCGCCTCTGGGAAGAATACGTGCGGGTTGTCCGCACGATCCGTCCCAAGGTCTTCGTGATCGAGAACGTCGTGGACTTCGTGAAGTCCGATGAGTTCCTCAACCTGCTGGGGGAGGTTGGGGAGGGGGGGCAGCTGGCGGACTACGTGCTGGTCGATCCGCCCGGACATCGGATCGGCGAAAAGGCTGAGGTGAAGAACAAGCGTTATGTTCTGAACTCGGCGGATCACGGTGCTGTCCAGGCACGTAAGCGAGCCATCGTCATCGGGGTCCGACGGGATGCCGTTCAGGACCGACGCATGTCCTATCCTGTCGCGACGCACAGGCAACCGCCGAAGAGCGCCAAGGGTAACGGTGTGCAAGCTTTCGACGGCCTCGATGACACCGTCGACCATTGGCGCCCCGTCGGCAGCGTCTTTGCCGAATCGAAGAAGCTTCCCATCCGAGGGACCGAGCTCCCGACCAGAGAGAAGCGCATCGCCGAGATCGGCTCCGAGATCGCGGGTATCTTCAGGACGACCGAGCTGCATATCGGCCGCAATCCCAAGCCCCTTTCGATAGCCCGATACAAGGCCATTCCGCCGGGCGGCAATCGGAAGGACCTGCGGGGAAAATGGTTCACCGTCGAGGAGAGTGGGGATGTCCGGGTCTTTGACGTACCGAATCCGCCCGGTGTGACAACACCTGTCGAATACCTCTCGACGGAGAGCTGGGACAGGCACACCAATGGAACCGGCGACGTCATGGGTCGACTTCGTACGAGTGCTCCGTCCGTGACCATCAGGACGGAATTCTTCAAGCCTGAGAAGGGGCGCTACCTCCACCCCACGGAGCTGCGTCCGATCACGCACTACGAGGCGGCGCGCATCCAGGGATTCCCAAGGACGTTCCGCTGGTGCGGGAGTAAGAACGAGATCGCCACCCAGATCGGCAACGCCGTTCCCATCCCACTCGGAACGGCCATCGCCTCGGCGATCCACACCTTTCTCCGGGGATAGGCCCCACATTCCGGGTGGCCCTCGCGGCCGCAGGCGAGGGTCAGCCTGCGGCCGTACGGGAGCGATCTAGAAGTCCTCCGTTTCGTCCGCCACGTGGCGCAGTACGTCCAGCAGGTCCTGGCGGCGGGCGAAGGCCGCGCGTTGGCGGTGGGCGCCCGAGCCGTCGCGGAGGAGGCCGCCCAGGGTCTTGGCCGCGTGGTCGAGTTCGCCCGCCGCCGCCAGTTCCGGGGCCACCAGGTCCAGCAGGGCTTCCGCCAGGTCCGCCGCCGGGAGTTCCGCGCCCGTGTACGGGTCCAGGCCGAAGCCCTCCAGGCCGTCGTGGGCCGCCCGCCAGCGGGCCAGGCGCAGGACGTCCTCCCGCAGCACCGGTTCCGGGCGGCCCTCCGCGATGTCACGCAGAACGGTGGCCACCAGGGCCCGGACCAGTTCCGCCTGGAGGACGGCCGTGTCGATGTCCGCGGACATGTCCGGCGCCCGCATTTCGAGGGTGGGCCAGTGCCCGGAAGGGCGGAGGTCCCAATAGACCATCTTGGTGTCCAGGGCGGCCCCCGAGCTCAGCAGGCTCTGCACGGAGCGGCGGAAATGGGCCGTGGACGTGAAGTGCGGGGGCAGCCCCGCCGACGGCCAGCCCGACCAGGCCATCGCCCGCCAGCTGGCGTGCCCCGTGTCACGGCCGCCCCAGAACGGCGAGTTCGCCGCCAGCGCGATCAGCGTGGGCAGCCACGGCCTGACCCGGTTGGACACCGCCACCGCCGTGTCCACGTCCAGGGTGCCGATGTGGATGTGCCGCCCGCAGCTCACCAGGGTGTCGGTGAGCGCCCCGAAGCGGCGGTGCTGCTCGCGCTGGCGCGGCTCGTCGTCGGTCAGGTGCAGCGGCTGTTCGACGGTCAGGACCGGCGAGGGCGCGGCCAGCAGCCGGCAGCCGTGGGCGCGGGCCGCCCGGGCGAGGGTGCGTCGCAGCGCCGCGAGCTCCTCGCGCAGCATCGTCGCCGAATCGGCGACCGGGGTGGAGATCTCCACCTGGTAGCGGGTGCCCTCGGGGTGCACCTCGTGCGGCAGGCCCGCGGCGGTGTCGAGGACGAGCGGGGCGGCGGGGACCACCCGGAAGGTACGGGCGTCGACGAGGAGGTACTCCTCCTCGACGCCGACGGTCAGCGCAGCGGGGACGCCGTTGTCCGCGTTGCCGGTGCTCGTGGTGCTGTTGCCAGGTTCGATCACTACGCCTCCCTGGACATACGAGTCTTTTCATCATGAGCCGAGCAACGGGGGAGCAGCGCACGCCGATTCGGTCAATTGTCTTGGGGCTATGGCGAGTTACCGGCAGGGGTCAGCCCGCCGCGGGACGCCCGGAGCCGGGTGGGGCGACTGTTGCGCGTGCGTGAACACGGCGGTCGCTGCCCGGGCCGCCGCCCGGCCGCCGGTTATCATCCGCTGTGACTGGTACGAGCACCCCCACCCGGCCCCCGCGGCGGATATTCGCCGACCTGACCCCGCTGCGCACCTCCCCCGACTACCGACGGCTGTGGATCGGCGGCACCATCTCCTGGATGGGCCAGGCGATGACCGCCCTCGCCATCTCGCTCCAGGTCTACGACATCACCGGATCCAGCTTCTCCGTCGGGCTGGTCGGACTCTTCTCGCTCGTCCCGCTCGTCGCCTTCGGGCTCTACGGCGGAGCCATCGCCGACACCGTGGACCGGCGCAAGCTCGGCCTCTACAGCTCCCTCGGCCTGACGGCCCTGTCGATCATCCTGGCCGCGGCCGCCCTGCTCGACTTCCACCGGGTCTGGCTGCTGTACGCGGTCGTCGCGCTCCAGGCGGTCTGCGGCGCCCTCAACGGGCCCGCCCGGTCCGCGATGATCCCCCGGCTGCTGCCCGCCGAACAGCTGCCCGCCGCCAACGCCCTGAACTCGGTCACCATGACCTCCGGGACGATGATCGGCCCGGTGTTCGGCGGGCTCGCCGTCGGCTGGTGGGGCTACCAGTCCGCCTACCTGATCGACGCGGTCACCTTCTGCGCCGCCCTCTACGCCATGTGGCGGCTGCCGGCCATGCTGCCCGACCGGGCGGACGGCAAGCGGGGCCGGGCCTCGGTGCTGGACGGGCTCCGCTTCCTCGGAACGCGGCCCAACATCCGGATGACCTTCTTCTCCGACATGGCCGCCATGGTGCTGGCCCAGCCGAAGGCGCTGTTCCCGGCGATCGCCGTGCTCTGGTACGGCGGTGACGCCAAGACCGTCGGCCTGCTGGTGGCCGCGCCCGCCGTGGGGGCGCTGCTGGGCGGGCTGTTCTCCGGTTGGCAGGGCCGGATCCGCCGGCACGGGCTGGCGATCCTGCTCTCGGTGGCCGCGTGGGGGCTGGCCATCGCGGTCTTCGGGCTCACCCGGAACCTGTGGCTCGGGCTGTTCTTCCTGGCCGCGGCCGGGTGCGCCGACACCATCTCCATGGTGTTCCGCTCGACGATGATGCAGGCCGCCACCCCGGACGAGATGCGCGGCCGGCTCCAGGGCGTCTTCATCGTGGTCGTCGCGGGCGGACCCCGGCTCGGCGACTTCCTCGCCGGGACCACCGCCGATCTGACCTCGCCGACCGTGGCGATCACGGGTGGCGGGCTCGGGTGCGTCCTCGTCCTGGCCCTGCTGGCCGCACGCTGGCGCGGGTTCGCCCGGTACGACGCGAGGTCGCCCCAGGCCTGACGGACGCCGCCCGCCCCGCGTCCGACCGGGCCCTGTCCGCGACGGGCCGCGGCGCTGCCGGTCAGGCGAGCCAGAGCGCCGCGCGGCGGTGGCGCGCGGGTGGGATGTCCACGTCCGCGGCCGCGACCAAGTCCAGCGGCATGCCGCGCCCGGCGTCCACGAGCCGGAGCGCCGCACGGGCCCGCGCGCGCAGCCGCTGTCGGGCGCGGCGCTCCTCCTCGGCGGCCCAGCGGGCCACCGAGGGGTCGCTCGCACGACGCGGCCAGCTGCGGATCTCGGCGAGGCGCCGCAGCGCGCGCGGCCGGGGCCGGCGGCCCGCCCTTGCCGCCTCGGCGCGGCAGCGGGCACTGAACCGCAGATCACGTACGAGCACGGTGAGGGGCACGTCGGCGGGGGCGTCGGCGGCGCGGCGCGAGCGGATGTGGTGAGCGGTACGTGACATGGCGAGCCCCGGTTTCACCGCCGGCCGGCGCCGGGAGCGCCGCCGGGGTGGACGATGCCGCGGGCCACGCCCAGGGCCACCAGGTCCTGCGGGCGGATCCGGAGTTGGTCCGCCGTCGCGGGGGCCTGGGAGGCGGGGCGCTTCAGGATTGCCGCCGCCAGTTCGGGGGCGATGACCGAGAAGTAGCTGTCCGGGGTGACCCAGGTGTTGCCTGGCGCGGCCAGGGCCAGGGCTCCACCCGAGCCGCCCTCGCCGATGAGCAGGGTGGTCACCGGGACGGAGGCCGCCGCGACTGCCGCGAAGGTGTCGGCGATGGCCGCGCCGGCGCCCGCGCGCTCCGCCGCCGCGTCGTTGGCCGCACCGGGGGTGTCCACCAGGGTGAGCACCGGGATCCCGAGCCGGTCCGCGAGGCGGATGACGCGGGCGGCCGTACGGTATCCGGCCGGGCGGGTCGCGGTGCCGCACTGGGCTGCGTACGCCACGGCCCGGCCCTCCCGCAGCCCGAATCCGCACAGCATGCCGGGGTCCCTGCCGCCCGCCCGGTCTCCGGAGAGCGGCAGGCGCAGTGCGAAGTACGCGTCCAGGTAGGCCTCGGCGCGCGGGCGGTCCGGATGGCGGGCCTGCCGTACGGCGTCCCAGCCGGTGGCCGGGGGAGCGGCGTCGGCCAGCGCCGCCGGGGGCTCGACGGGTCCGGCGGAACGAGGCGCGGCCAGGACGCCGAGCCAGTCGGCCAGGGTGGCGGGCAGCTCGGCCGCGGGGACCACGGCGTCCACGTGTCCGGCGGTGTACTGCCCTTCCGCGGTGTACGCCGCCGGGTCCGCGCCGGCCGGCCGGACCCGGGACCCGGCGAAGCCGACCTGGGCCCCGGGCAGCGCGAGCACCACGTCCGCGCCGGCGCCGAGGGTGGCCCAGCCGCCACCGGTGGTCGGATCGCGGAGCACGGCGATCTGCGGGAGTCCGGCGGCCCGGTTCAGCACGGACTGGCGGGCGACGCGCTGGAGCTGGGTCAGCGCGAGCATGCCCTCCTGCATGCGGGAACCGCCGGTGGCGATCAGCGACACCAGGGGGAGGCGGTGCGCGCGGGCGTGCCCGTACGCGGCTTCGAGCCGGTCTCCGGTGTGCTCGCCGAGGGACCCGCCGAGGAAGCCGAACTCGAAGGAGATCACGACGGCTTGCCGCCCGCCGAGGAGGGCGGTGCCGGCGACGACGGACTCCTGCTCGCCGGTCCGCTCGGCGGCGCGGGCGCGGGCGTCGTCGTAGCCGGACCAGTCGAGGGGGCCGTCGGAACCGGATTCCCTTCGCGGGACGGCGAGTTCGGTGAAGCTGCCGGGGTCGGTCACGGAGGCGATGGCCGCGCGGGCCGAGAGGCGGGTCGTCGTCACGAGACCACCCTAGGGGTGCCCGGTGGACGACGACCGGACCCGGGGGGCGGTCCGGCCCTGATCCCGACGCCTCCCGGCCACGGCCTCGGCCGCTCCTGCCTGGGGAACCGCTACTGCCAGGGCAGCGGGTAGGCGATCTTCACGGCGTAGGCGATGACCAGACCGTAGCCGAGGCGGAAGGTCCAGGCCTGCGCGGCGGCAGGGATCCTGCGGCCGGCGAAGGAGCCGAGGGCGACGAGGGCCTGCTGCCAGATGAGGGACGCGGCGGCCACGCCCGCGACGAAGGCGGTGGCGGCGGACGGGGTCTGGAGGGTGGCGGCCCTGGGCGGTGGTGAGGGCGGCGAAGTAGAGGGCGGTGGTGGGGTTCACGGCGGTGAGGGCCACGTACGTGGCGAAGGACCTGCCCGGCCGCGGGGCCGGTGGCGGTGCCGGTGCGGCGGAGGCGGGCCCCGCGGAGGGCCTCTCCGCACCGCGCCCCTTCCCGAAGCCGGAGCTCCGCCCCGGACCCCGTGCCTCCGGCGCCGCCGGGGCCGGGGCCTCGGGGGCGGGAGCCCGCCCGGATGCCGCGGCGGCCGCGGGCGCCCGGGCCGGCGGCTCTGGGGCGGGACCCGGGCTCCGTGCGTCGGCCGTCCGCGGGGGCGACGGGTCGTGGCTCCGGTCCGCGGGACGGAGGGCCGAAGGGCCGGCGGAGGACAGGCCGCGGGCCGCCAGGGCGAGGAGGACGGCCGCAGCCGTCAGGCGGATCCAGGCTTCGACCGGGGCGACGTGCGCCGCGACCCAGGGGCCCAGCGCCGTCGCCAGGGCGGCGTAGCCGACGTCGACGGCGGCGACGCCGGCCGCCGCGGCCACCGCCGTGCGGCGGTGCCGCATCGCCTCCTGGAGCAGCAGCACGCTCATCGCGCCCATCGGCATCGCCACGCCCACCCCGGCCACCGCGCCCGACAGGGCGGGGGAGAGAAGTTCGCTCATGCCGGGGAGCGTGCGGTACCGGGCCACCGGGAGGGCGGCGCTTATCGGCCCCGGCTGCGAGAATCGCGGCATGGACCGCCTCGACAGGGAAATCCTCGGCATCCTCCAGCAGGATGCGCGGATCTCGTACCGGGACCTGGGGGCCCGCGTCGGCCTCAGCGCCAACGCCACCGCCGACCGGGTCCGGCGGATGAGGCGGGACGGGGTCATCCGCGCCTTCACCGTCATCGTCGATCCCGCCGCCGACACCCGCGGGGGATTGGTGGTCTTCATCGACCTCACCCTGCGCCAGGACACCACGAACGAGGAGTTCGAACAGCGGGTCGCCGGGCTTCCGGGCATCACCGAGGTGGTGCACGTGACCGGGGAGTACGACTACCTGGTGCGGGCCCGGGCCGCCGACCCCGCCGCCCTGGACGCGCTGCTGCGCAGGCTGAAACGGGACGCCGGCGTGGCCCAGTCCAGCACCCGCATCGCCCTGCGGGCCGCCAACCGGCACGGCCAGAGCTAGCTCTGAAGCGCCGACTCCCACGTCCTCGTCGTACCGCGGGTGCCCGCCTTCGTGCGGCCGTCGTCCGTCACCGTCAGGCGGACCCGGGCCGGGGTCGCCTCCACCGACACCTCGATCGAGGTGACCTCGCTGCGCCGGTGGGCCGCGGCCAGGGCGGCCCGCAGCGCGGCGAGGAGGTCGCCCGCCACCGGCTCCGGGAGCAGGGCGTCCACCGCGCCCGTGAAGTGCACCGACGGCTGGAATCCCAGCAGGACCGCCGCACCGGCCGTCTCCCGCAGGACGCGGCCGCGGAAGGTCGTCGGGGCGTCGGACGGCGGCTGTTGGAGGGCGAAGATGGCGGTGCGGACCTCTTGGATGGTGGAGTCGAGTTCGTCCACCGCCCGGGCGAGGTCCTCGCCCACCGTGTCCCCGGCCGGCGCGGAGGCCGCCCGCTTCTTCGTGCTCTCCAGCATCATCTCCGTCGCGAACAGCCGCTGGACCACCAGGTCGTGCAGGTCCCGGGCGATCCGGTCGCGGTCCTCGTAGACCGCGAGCTGTTCCCGGTCGTGCTGCGCGTCGGCGAGGACGAGGGCCAGCGCGGCCTGGGAGGCGAACTGCGAGGCGAGCAGCCGGTCCACCGCGTCGTACGGGCGTCCGCCGCGGGGGCGCGGCAGGGCGAGGGTGCCGATCAACTGGCCGCCGCTCTGGAGGGGCAGCATCATGCTCGGGCCGAAGCGTTCCCGTACATGGGTGGTCATCCGCGGGTCCGTCGCGGAGTCCTCTATGAAGACCGGCTCGCCGCCGAGGAGTTGGTCGAGGACCGCCGAGCCGGGGGCGATCGAGGTGCCCACCAGGTCCCCCGGGTCCCCGTGCGTGGAGGCGGCCACGATCTCCATGCCGCCCTCCGGCGTCGGCTGGAGCACCACGCCTGCCGCGGCGTCCGCCAGCAGCCGGGCCCGTTCGGCCACGCACATCAGCGCGTCCGCCGCCGGGCGGCCGGCCAGCAGGGTGGTGGTGACCGCGGCGGCGCCCTCGATCCAGCGCTCCCGGCGGCGTGCCGTCTCGTACAGCCGGGCGTTGCCGATCGCTATGCCGGCCTGCGAGGCGAGGACGCGCAGCAGGGCCCGGTCCTGGTCGGTGAAGGGCCCGCCGCCCTCCTTCTCGGCGAGGTAGAGATTGCCGAACACCTCGGTGTGCACCCGGATCGGCACCCCGAGGAAGCTGCGCATCGGGGGATGGCCGGGCGGCAGTCCCGCCGCGCGGGGGTCCTTCGACAGGTCTTCCAGCATCAGCGGCCGCGGATCGCTGATGAGGGCACCGAGCAGGCCGGACCGTCCGTCGGGCAGCCGCGCGACGGCGGCGCGTTCGGCCTCGGTCATCCCCGCGGTGTAGAGACCGGTCAGCCGGACGCGCTCGGGGTCGACGACCCCGAGCGCTCCGTACCGGGCCGCGCACAGCTCGGTCGCCGAGTCCACGATGTGCTGGAGGGTGGCCTGCAGCTCCAGGTCGGAGCCGACGCTGAGCACCGCCTCCAGCAGGACCGGCAGGCCGGCCCGCCCGCCGGGCTCCCGGCCCGCGGGGGCCTGGGTCATTCGGCCAGCGGGTTGAGGACCAAAGGGGCGATCTTCCCTTCGAGCATCGCGCCGAGACCCAGCACGGCGCACACGTCCGGCCGTTCCGCGATGGCGACGGGCATGCCGGTGGCATCGCGCAGCATCTGGTCCAGGCCGGGCAGCAGGGCGCTGCCTCCCACCATCATGATGCCCCGGTCCGTCAGGTCGGCGACCAGGTCCGGCGGGCAGTCCCGCAGCACCTTGCCGATGCCGTCGAGGACGGCGGTCAGCGGAGTGTGGATGGCGTCCCGTACGGCGGCGGTGTCCACGTGGACCGAACGGGCCAGGCCGGTGGCCACGTCGCGGCCGTGGATCAGGGTGGAGGCGGGGCCTTCGGGGGTGATGCCGTTGCCGTGCAGGGCCAGCTGGAGCGGGCGCACGGCCTGGCTGGGCAGCATCAGTTCGTGCGCGTGGCGCAGGTGCTGGACGACGGCGTGGTCGATGGCCTCGCCTCCGACGGGGATCCGCTGGGCGGTGACGATGGAGCCGAGGGAGAGGACGGCGACCTGGGTGGCGGCGGCTCCGCACACCATGATCATCGTCGCGGTCGGCTGCTCCACGGGCAGGCCGCAGCCGACGGCCGCCGCGATCAGGGTGTCGACCAGTTCGACGCGGCGGGCGCCGAGCCCGACCAGCGTCTCCACGGCGGCCCGCTGGGCGAGCGGGTCGGCGTCGTGCGGGGTGCAGGCGGCGGCCCGCAGCCGGGGCTTGCGGCGCAGGGCGCGGCGCAGCTTCTCGCCGAGCAGGTGGCGCAGCATCCGCTGGGCCATCTCGATGTCCACGACGGTGCCGCCGGAGACGGGGCGGACGACCCGGATGTAGTCGGGTGTGCGGCCCGTCATCCGCTCGGCGAAGGCGCCGACGGCGATGAGTGCACCGGTCCGGGTGTTCACGGCGGCCACGCTGGGCTCGTCGACGACCAGTCCGGCGCCCTTCACGTACACGCGGGTCCTGGCGGCTCCCAGGTCGACGGCGACGTGGCAGCGGCGCAACTGCTCAAGACTGACGGTCACGGCAGATCCTCCCGAGAGCGCTGACGCAAGAAGACCGGCGGGTGCCGGCTGCATTTCATATCTTCTCGGGCGAATGGGTCATACCGCCTGCTGGGCTGCTCCGGCCGGGTGGGTCGCGCGCGGCGAGGGGTGCTGCACGGGGGTGGATTTCTGTACCGACAGGCACCACCATGCGCGCACCGCCCGCGCTACTCACGCGTAACAAGGTAAAGGGGACCCGGTGCTGACACCCCGCCAGAAACCCCTGACCCTCCTGACGCTCTGCCTGGCCCTTCTCGCCCCCCTCCCGGCACGGGCCGCCGGACAGGCGCAGCCCGCCGCCGGGCAGGAGCCGTCAGCGCGCCGCCCGGTCGTCCTCGTCCACGGCTACAACGCCGACCCCGGGGTCTGGGGAGCCCTGCGCGAGGACCTGCGCGCCGCCGACTACGCCGACTCGGAGCTCTTCTCCTGGGATTACGACACCCGCCAGTCGGTCAACGAGGTCCTGGCCGGGCAGCTCGGTGCGTACGTCGACCAGGTCCGCCGGCAGACCGGCGCCGACCGGGTCGACCTCGTCGGGCACTCCTTCGGCTCCCTCGTCGGCCGCTGGTACCTGAAGTTCGGCGGCGGGACCGCGAGCGTGGCCCACTGGGTCTCGCTGGCCGGCCCCGACCACGGCACCTCCCCGGCGTGGGCCTGTGCCCTGTGGGACCAGGCGTGCCGGGACATGACCCCCGGCTCCTACGTGGTGGGCAACCTGAACTCCGGGGACGAGACCCCGGGGACGGTGAAGTACGCGACGTTCTGGTCGAACTGCGACGAGGTGGTCAATCCGGACGCCAGCGTCCCGCTGACCGGCGCCACCAACACCCCCGTCGGCTGCCTGAAGCACAACGACCTGCTGGGGGACGACGCCACTTCGGCCGGCGTACGGACCTTCCTCGCCTCCTAGCGGGTGCCCCCTCGGTCACGCCCGGCCCTGTGGCGGACCGTCGCCTACGGGCCGCCACCCGCCGAGACCCGCTGGACCAGGCCGTACGTGAACTCCGCCACGTACGGCCGCCCCTGCGCGGTGAACGCCAGCCGCCACCGCGTCGGCGCCGTGCCCTCCATCGGGCGCACCGGGGCGAAGGCCGCAGCGACCTCGTCCACCGTGGCCGACCAGGGCGTCAGATCCTCCGGTGACCGCAGGACGGGCCCCCGCGCACCCGGCGCCCGTACGAGCCACTCGTTCCACACCGCCCCGTCCGGCGCGGCCAGCACCTCGAAGCGCAGGTCCGGCCAGAGCGGCAGCGGCCACAGCAGGGCCTCGCACTCCAGGTCGCCGATCGTCCGGGCGCAGGCCGACTCCGGCGGCCCGAGCACCGAGCGGTAGCGGGCCAGGGCCCCGCGCGAACGCGGTGAGCGGACCATCGCCTGCCAGCGCTTGTTCGCCTCCCGCTGCTCCGCGAGGGAGGCTCCGAGCCGCCGCCGGGCCTCGTCGGCGAGCTCCGGCTGGAAGTCCGCCATCCGGCGCAGGAGGACCAGTTGGAAGGAGGTCCGTCCGAACGGTCCGAGGGGCGCGGGTGGGGTCATGGGGCCCACGATTCCACACAGGACCTTTACGAACCCGCGATACGGATGTTGCGGGGCACCGCGTAGCGTGCAGCACGCCATGGACTACTGCCACGCCTGCCGAAGGCACCTCAACGGCGCACTGGCGTGCGCCGGATGCGGGACCCCGGCCGAGTACCTGCCGCCCGCCGCACCCGTTGCCGCGAGTGTGCCGGGCGTGCCCGACGCGTCCGGCTTCCCGCCCCCGTCCGTACCCGGCCCCGCCCGTGGGGGGTTCGAGGACCCGTTCGCGGACTCGCTCGTCGTGCTGTCCGGGAGGCACCAGGGCCGCGCCGGTTCGCGGCGCCGCGCCACGCACCGCCGGCGTCGGCGGACCGCCGTGCTGATCGGGACCGGACTGGCGCTCGCGGTCGGCGGCTCGGTGGTGCTGGCCCGGATCGTGACCGAGGGCGAGCGCACCGACCGGGCGGCGCAGGTGGTGCTGACCGACGGGAACGGGCCGCAGGAGCCGGCGCCGCTGCCGAGCCGCACGGGGGCTCCCGCCGCGCCGTCGGCGCTGAAGCCGGTGAAGTCCGCGGGAGCCGCGAAGGCCACCGCGGGGGCCACGCAGTCCGCCGGGGCCGAGGTGTCCGCCGCCGGGACGGCGCAGCCGGGGCCCGGGGTGTCGCCCTCCGCTTCGGGGAAGGCGGTGCCGTCGGCCAGTGCCTCCGGGGCGGGGCCGTCCGTAAAGCCGGGTCAGCCGGGGCAGCCCACGCCCACCGGCTCGGGGACGGCGAATCCGCCGCCGAATCCGGCGCCGAGTCCGACGCCGAAGCCGACGAAGACCGGCTGCTGGTTCATCTTCTTCTGCTGACTCCGTCTGCTGCTTTTTCGGCTGGTTCCGCTGCCGCCGGGCTCCGGCTCAGCCCAGCATGCGCCGGAGCAGGTCCCGCAAGGCGGTGCGCTCCTGCGTCGAGAGCCCGGCCAGCGGCTCCCGCGCGAAGTCCAGCGACTCGCGCAGGCGGTCCGCCGTCTGGAGGCCCTCCTCGGTGGGGGCGGCCAGCTTGACCCGGCGGTCGACGGGGTCCGGCCGGCGCTCGACCAGGCCGCGGGTCTCCAGCCGGTCCACGATGCCGGTGATGTTGGAGGGCTCGCACTTCAGCTTCTGAGCGATGCGGCGCATGGCCATCGGCTCCAGGGAGAGCAGGTTCAGCACCCTGGCCTGGGCGCCCGTGAGCTGGTGGCTGGCCGCCGCGTGCTCGTACTCCTGGTGGTAGCGGGCCACGACGTCGCCGATGAGCTCGACGACCTCAAGGGTCAAGGGATCCACATGACGACTGGGCATGGGAACCAGCGTACCCATTTACTTGACAACATGAAATATCCAGGAGCATGGTTGTTTCACGTTCTGAAGTAATCTTCGATGCATCCGGGAGCCCCCATGTCCGAGATCCCCGCCGTCAGCCGCGAATGGCACCTCGTCCGCCGTCCGCAGGGCTGGCCCGTCGCCGAGGACTTCGCCCTGCGTGAGGCGCCGGTCACCGCCCCCGCCCCCGGCCGGATCCTCGTACGCAACCTGCACATGTCCGTGGACCCCTACATGCGCGGCCGGATGAACGACGTGAAGTCGTACATTCCCCCCTTCCAGCTGGACCGGCCCATGGACGGCGGCGCCGTCGGCGAGATCGTGGCCTCCGCGGCCGAGGGCTTCGAGGTCGGCGACCACGTACTGCACGGCCTCGGCTGGCGCGAGTACGCCGACGTGGAGGCCAAGCACGCCACCAAGGTCGATGCCTCGCTCGCCCCGCTCTCCGCCTACCTCGGCGTCCTCGGCATGCCGGGCCTGACCGCCTATGCCGGTCTCTTCGAGGTCGCCTCCTTCAAGGAGGGCGACTCCGTCTTCGTCTCCGGCGCGGCCGGTGCCGTCGGCGGCCTCGTCGGCCAGTTCGCGAAGATCAAGGGCGCCTCCCGCGTGATCGGCTCGGCCGGCTCGGACGAGAAGGTGACGCTCCTCACGGAGAAGTACGGCTTCGACGCCGCCTTCAACTACAAGAACGGCCCCGTCGGCGAGCAGCTCAAGGGCGCCGCCCCCGAGGGCATCGACGTCTACTTCGACAATGTCGGCGGCGACCACCTGGAGGCCGCGATCTCCTCCATGAAGGTGGGCGGCCGGGCCACCCTGTGCGGCGCGATCGCCCACTACAACGACACCGAGGCCGCCCCGGGCCCGCGCAACCTGATCCAGGTCATCGGCAAGCGGCTGCGCCTGCAGGGCATCCTCGTCAACGACCACGCCGGACTCCAGCAGCAGTTCGTCCAGGACGTGGCCGGCTGGCTGCGCTCCGGGCAGCTCGTGGCCGACGAAACGGTCGTCGAGGGCGTCGAGAACGCCACCGGGGCCTTCCTCGGCATGCTGCGCGGCGAGAACACCGGAAAGATGATCGTTTCCTTCACCCGTTAGGCTCACTGCACACCGTCGTGACCGTGGGCGCGAGTCGCGGCGATTACCAGGAGGATCTTCTTACATGTCCATCCAGCAGTCCGACGTCGTCTACACCGCTGTCGCCACCGCCGAGAACGGCCGCGACGGCCGTGTGGCCACCAACGACGGCCAGCTCGACGTGGTCGTGAACCCGCCGAAGGAGCTCGGCGGCAGCGGCGCCGGCACCAACCCGGAGCAGCTGTTCGCCGCCGGTTACAGCGCCTGCTTCCAGGGCGCGCTCGGTGTCGTCGCCCGCAACGAGAACGCCGACATCTCCGGCTCCACGGTCACCGCCGAGGTCGGCATCGGCAAGAACGACGACGGCTTCGGCATCATCGTCAAGATCTCCGCCGTGATCCCGAACGTGGACGCCGCCACCGCCAAGGACCTGATCGCGAAGGCCCACGAGGTCTGCCCGTACTCCAAGGCCACCCGCGGCAACATCACGGTCGAGCTCGCCGTCTGATCCGGCCGCTCGCGCCTGACGGAGGCCGCACCCCGACACCGGGGTGCGGCCTTTGCCGTGCGCCGTTCTAAGCTGGGCCCATGCGTGATCTTGCGGGGGGATTCGGCCATCTGCTGGCCGGACAGCGTTGGGTGTTCCGCCACGGCCGGTGGCTGGGCTTCGGACTGCTGCCGGGGCTCGTGTCGCTGGTGCTGTACGCCGGCGCGCTGATCGGGCTCGGCTACGGCGCCGACGACCTGACGGCCTGGGCCACGCCGTTCGCCGACGACTGGTCCTCGCCCTGGATCGGACTGCTGCGCGGCTTCCTGACCGCCCTGGTCTTCTGCCTCGGGCTGTTCCTCGCGGTGATCACCTTCACCGCCGTGACCCTGCTCATCGGCCAGCCCTTCTACGAGTCCCTCTCGGAGCAGGTCGACCGCGGCGAGGGCGGCGAGGTCCCCGAGTCCGGGCTCTCCCTGGGACGGGAGCTGTGGATCTCCGCCCGGGACAGCGTGCGGGTGCTCGTCCGCGTGCTCTGCTACGGGATCCTGCTCTTCGCGCTCGGCTTCGTCCCGGTGATCGGGCAGACCGTGATCCCGGTGATCGGCTTCTGCGTCTCCGGCTACTTCCTCACCGAGGAGCTCACCGCCGTCGCGCTGCAGCGGCGCCGCGTGGAACTGCGCGAGCGGCTCGGCATGCTGCGGGCGCGGCGGATGATGGCGCTCGGGTTCGGCGTGCCACTTGTGCTGGCGTTCCTGGTGCCGCTGGTGGCGGTGTTCCTGATGCCGGGCGCGGTGGCCGGGGCCACGCTGATGGCCCGGGAGCTGGCGGGGGAGGACGAGCCCGAAGCCGCCGAGGGCGGCCAGGGGCGGGCCGCCGGGGGCCCGGGAGCCGGGGCCGGCGCCGGTGAGCAGGCCGGGGCCGGCGGTTTCGGACCGCCGCCGCCCGCGTACTCGTAGGGCCGCCGAGGCTCCTCAGGCCCGGGGCTGGACCCAGAGCGCCTCGGCCAGCGCGCAGAGGTCGCCGGCGGCCGTGGCCAGGGCCGTGCCGGCGCGGTACTTGCGCCCTTCGGAGCCGAGCAGCCAGGAGTACGAGACGAGCCCCTCGCCCACCGGCACCGGCCGCAGCAGCTTCGCGGTCAGCGAGGCGGTGACGGCACCGGCCCGGCGGTCGTCGAGGAGGCGGCCCGCCGCATTGCCCGGGCAGTCCAGCGCGCCCCACACCAGCTCGGGCGGCAGCAGTCCGTCCGCGCCGGCGAGGTCCGGCGCCGGGGTCCAGGCGGCGGCGACCAGGTCACGGCCGGGCACCCGGCCGCAGTGCAGCCGCAGACCGGTCGCCGGAGTGCGGTGCAGCCCGCACCCGAAGCAGTCGACCAGCCCGTCCGGCGGCGCCGCCCGGTAGTCCTCGGCGGCCGCCGAGGCCTGGTCCCAGGAAGGGGGCTCGGGGACGTCGACGGCCGGCTCGGCCGGACTCGCGGCGGCCAGCAGCTCCTCGCCGCCGGTCAGTTCGGCGCCCCCGTCGGCGCGAGGGGAGAGCCGGACCGGCGTGCCGGTGGGCACCGGCCGCCGGAAGTCCACCCGCACGGATGCGGCGGCCGACCGCCCGGCCAGCACCCCGGCCACATAGCCGCCGAAGGCCACCCCCGGATATCCGCACAGCGGGGCGGCAACCGTGATCGTCTCGAAGTCGGTCATGCCCGCCACCTCATCACACCTGCCGGCCGGCCAGCGAGGCCCGGCAACCATTGCGTCCGCCCGTTCGTCCTCCATCCTGGACGTCCTGTCGTCTGTCGTCCCGTCGTCCCGTCGCCTGGGCGTGCCGGACATGCGGGGCGTTGCGACGTGCTGGACGCGCTGGACGTGCTGGACTGTGCGTACCGCGCCGGGCCTGGGAGGTGGCCGGATGGCCGAACAACCGTGGGGACAGCACCACCCCGTGCACCCGCAGCAGTCGTACGGGCAGCCCTGGCGGCCCACACCGGCGCCCCTGCCGGGTCCGCAGTCCGCGATGCGCGCCTCGCACACCGACCGCGACCGGGCGGTGGACGTCCTCAAGGCCGGCTACGCCGAAGGCCGGCTCTCCCGCGAGGAGTACGAGCAGCGCTTCGACGCGGTGCACCGGGCCCGGACGTACGGCGAGCTGGGGCAGCTGCTCGCGGACCTGCCGGCCGGACCGATGGTGGTCCCCTTCGCCGCCGCCGCACCGGCGCCGCCACCGGTCTTCGCCCCGATGCCGATGCCGCCGCGGCGGGTGAACGGGATGGCGATCGCCTCGCTGGTGCTGGGCGTGCTGACCCTGCCCACGCTGGGTGCCGCCGGCCTGGGCGCCGTGATCACCGGTCACATCGCCAAGGCGCAGATCCGCGCGCGCGGCGAGGAGGGCGGCGGTCCGGCCACGGTCGGCCTGGCCCTCGGCTGGCTGTCGCTGGGCGGCTGGGCCCTGCTCTTCCTGCTCGCCGTGGTCGGCGCCCTCGACTGAGCGGGCGTGCCCCGCCCGACGAGCGGGCCCGCGCATCGGCCGTCCGTGCGGGAGGTCCGTGCGGGCCGTCGTGCGGGCCGCCTTCCGGACCCCGGTGCCGTCCCGCGGTGGCCCGATAGTATGCGTGGCAGCAAGAGCCAGGCTGTCCCATGCGGCCCCGGAGCCGGGCAGTGGCTTGCCGAGCAACGATGACCGGCCGCTGTGCCGTGCACCGACCAGCAGTAGGGACCGTCCGTGACAGTCAGTACCGAGGGGGCGGCGCCCGTGCGCCCCGATGCCCCGACCAGGGAGGCCGAGCGGCCCCGGCCGCCGTCGGCCTCCGGCCTGCGGCGCGCCCTGCGCTCCCGTGGCGCGCTCCTGCTCCTGGAAGCCGTCGTGGCCTTCGCCGCCGCGCTCGCGCTCCCCCTCCTGGCCCGCGGCTTCAAGCTCAACCCGCTGAACCGGATCGCCCAGGTCAGCGGCCTGGCCGCGATCCAGCTGCGGTTCGTGCTGCTCGGTCTGCTGTGCGTCGCCGCCGTGATGCTGGCGATGCGGCTGCGCGGCGGCCGCCACTTCGACCTGACCGCCCGGATCGCCGCCGCGGCCATCGCGGGCCTGGCCGGCGGCTTCGTCGCGGCGGGTGCGGTGGTGTCGCTGCTGGGCACGCCGTGGCCGATGTTCGGCCTCAACGGCGACAGCGGCCGGATCGTCGAGTGGGCGCACGCCGTCGCCAACGGCATGCCCTCGGGCTCGCCGGTCTATCCGCCGGCGCCCCTCTACACCCTGGGCTACTACGCCGAGTGGTTCCACGGCGGCAACACCGCCTATGCCTTCAAGGACCTGCAGATCCTCGGCGCCGCCGCGTTCGGGCCGCTCGTCTACCTGGCCTGGCGGATGCTGCTCAGCCCGGTGCGGGCGCTCGCCTTCGGGGTCGTGCCGGCGTTCGCGCTGATCGACGCGTACAAGCCGTACAGCCAGACGGTGCTCGCCCTGCTGGTGCCGGTGCTGGTGGCGATGGTGGTGGCGCTGCGGCGCAGCGGCAGTGAGAGCCGGCGCAGGCTGCTGCTGACCGGCGCCGGGTTCGGCGTGCTCTTGGGCGTGCTGTTCCTGACGTACTCGGGCTGGTTCCTGTGGAGCGCGGCCGGGGTGTTCTTCGCGGCGCTGCTGTACTTCCCGTGGCGGACCGGTCCGCTCAAGGGCGCCGCCTTCATGGGTGCGGCACTGGCGGCCTTCCTCGTGGTGGCCGGGCGCTACCTGATGGTGATGCTGAGCGAGGGCCAGACCACCAAGGACTACAACTTCCGCTTCGACAACTTCACCGACCCCGCCTACTACCTGATGTGGCGCACCGACATGCCGGGCAAGGTGGGCGACTGGCCGCCGCCGGGCGAGTTCGGCGGGGTCGGGCTGTTCGCCCTGGTGACCTTCGTCGGTCTGGGCGTCGCGATCTGGCTGGGCATCCGCAAGCCGCTGGTCGTCACCATCGCCGCCATGTTCGTCAGCGCGTGGGTGATGCGGATGTACATCGCCTCCCACATGTACGAGACGCAGACGGTCCAGCTCTACACCCGCACCAACAACCAGCTGCTCTACTGCGGCCTGATCCTGTGCGCCCTGGTCGCCCACCTCGTCTCGCTGCGGCTGGCGCAGCGGCGTACGAGCGGGGGCGGGGGCGCGTCCGCCGCCTTCCCGGGCCGTGAGGGCGCGGTGATCGGGGCCCTGTGCGCGCTCCTGCTGCTGCTCGGCACGGCCGCGTCGTCGATGTCCGACCGGTACATGCCGGCCCAGGACGGCACGTACCGGATCCTGCCCTACGTCTCGCACACCGTGCGCAAGCAGGACGGCAGCTGCCCGAAGTTCGCACCGCACGGCGTCTGCTCCAAGGACGGCGACCAGAGCTGGCTGAGCTACATCCGATGAGCCGAGGGACGAGATGATCTCCGCATTGACGCGGCTGGCCGACTGGTCGGCGCGCACCCCCAAGCGGCTCTGGGCCCTCGCCTTCGCGCTGTTCTTCACGCTCGCGGCCTCCTGGGCCGCCGCGACCCCGCTCGGCGGTTCCCCCGACGAACACGCCCACTTCATCCGCGCGGCGGCCGTCGCCCGGGGCCAGATCAACGGCCCCGAGGTGATGGTCCCGCACATGGTGGCGGGCATCGAGGGCAAGTTCGCCGAGACCGGGGTGCAACTCCCCGAGTGGTACCGGCAGCTGCCCGGACAGCACGAGTGCTACGCCTGGCACGAGGGCACGCCCGCCTCCTGCGCGCCCGCGATCGGACACTCGGGCAAGACCGCCCAGGCCACCACCGCGGCCGGCCGCTACCACCCGGCCTATTACCTGGCCGTGGGCTGGCCGAGCCTCCTGGTCAAGGGCCCGCACGCGCTGTACCTGATGCGCCTGGCGTCGGCGCTGCTGTGCTCGGCCCTGCTCGCGAGCGCGGTGGTCACGGCCGCCGAATGGCGCCGGCGCTCGCTCGCCCTGCTGGGCGTGGCCGCCGCCGCCACACCGATGGCGCTCTACGTGGCCGGGATGGTCAACCCGAGCGGCGGCGAGATCGCCGCCGGGATCCTGGTGTGGACGGCCCTGCTGTCGATCCTGATGTCGCCCGACCCGCGGCTGCTGAACCGGCGGCTGGCCCGGGTGGGCATGGGCGGCCTCGTACTGATCAACATCCGCCCGCTGGGCCTGATCTGGTTCGCCGGGGCGCTGTTCTTCGGGCTGCTGCTCCAGCAGCGCGGGGTACTGCGTGCCGTGCTGCGCCGCAAGGCGCTGTGGCTCTGGACGGTGCTGCTCGGCGCGGCCACGGCCGGTGCGCTGCTCTGGGCGGCGCAGCACCCCGACAACTCCGTGATCAACACGCCCCGCTCGCTGACCGCCAGGGAAGCCGCCCGGCAGACCTTCGGCAACACCGAGACCTACGTCCACCAGATGTTGGGCTACTTCGGCTGGCTGGACACCCCGGCGCCCGCCTTCACCTGGCTGGTCTGGCTCGGGGTGATCGCTGCCCTCATCGCGCTGGGGCTGGCCTTCGGCCGCAAGCGGGAGGCGGTGGCGCTGATCGGCATGCTGGTCGCGGTCGTGGTGGTGCCGGTGGCCGCGCAGGCCTCGCAGGCGGAGAAGCTCGGCATGGTGTGGCAGGGGCGCTACCTGCTGCCGTTCGCCGTCGGGCTGCCGCTGATGGCCGTGCTGATCTGCGCGGGCAGGGCGCCCGACGCGGGGATGCCCTGGCGCAGGCTGGTCGGCTTCGCGGTGACCGGGCTCGCGCTGGCCGACGCGGCGGCGTTCTTCTGGACCCTGCGCCGCTTCGCGGTGGGTACGAGCGGCGCGTGGGTGCCGTTCTCCGCGCACTGGAACCCGCCCGGCGGCTGGGCGCTGTGGACCGCCGTCTACACGGTGGCGGCGTTCGCCCTGGCGCTTCCGGCGCTGGCGCGGGACCGGGAGCCCGGCGCGGCGGACGGGCTTGAGTCCGCGTCCCCGTCCGCGGGCTCGGGCGTCCGGTCCGGGCGGCACTCGAAGGTCGCGTCGGTCGGCTGACGGGCGGGTGCCGGCAGCAGTGCCGGCACCTCTGCCGTCACCACCGAGGGGGTGCGGTCGTCGGCCTCGGCGAGCAGGGTGCCGCCCGGGGACCACACCGCGGCGCCGCCGCAGCCCGTCCACGGGCCGGCCGGGCCGACATGGTTGGCCAGGACCACGTACATGCCGTGCTCCCGGGCGATCCCCGGATAGACGGTGGCGCGCTCCTGGACGCCGCCGCCGGTTCCGTACAGGGAGGCGGCCAGGTGGACCCGGCAGCCGTCGGCCGCCGCGCGGGCGATGAGCTCCGGGAAGTGGTTGTCGTAGCAGACGGCCAGGGAGAAGCGGATCCCGCCCAGTTCGAAGCGGCCGTCGGCCCCGCCCGGGGCGAAGGCACCCTGTTCGTGCCGGTAGAGGTGCTGCTTGGCGTACGTGGTGAGGTGCCCGCCGTCCGCCCCGTACACCAGTGTCGCGATGGCCGGCAGTGGGCCGGCGGTGCGCAGCGCGACGTTGACCGCGACGGCGATGCCCGCGGAGCGGACCGGGTCCAGCCGGGGGTCGTCGGCGTCCGCCATCCACAGGCCGGGATCGGCGGCCAGGGCCTCCAGTTCGTAGCCGGTGAGCGTGAACTCGGGGAAGACGACGAGCCCGGCACCCTGCTGCCGGGCCTCGGCGGCGAGGGCGACGGTCCGGGCGGTGTTGGCGGCCAGGTCGGCCGGGGCGCAGGTCAGCTGGGCTGTGGCGATCTTCACGGGCCCCAGCATGCCATCCCCGCCTGCTAGGCGGAGCCGCGCAGCAGGGTCAGGAAGGAGCGGAACGCGGCCGGCATGTCCACCGACTCGGGGGCCAGCAGCCACTGGTACTGGAGGCCGTCCATCACCGCCGTCAGCAGCGGCGCGGCCTCCTCCGGGCTGAGCCCCGAGGGCAGGCGGTCGCCGAACTCGGCGCGCAGGACCGAGGCCATCTCGCCGCGGACCTGGGCGTAGCGCTCGGTGAAGAACTCCCGCGCCGGATGGCCGTCGGTCACGCTCTCGCCCAGCAGCGCCGAGAACGTCTGCACGATCCCGGGCCGCATGGCGTTGTACTCCACCAGCGAGGCCAGCAGGTCCAGCCGCCAGACGCCGGCCGAGGCACGGGAGCCGCCGCCGGTGTCCCAGCGGTCGCGTTCCTCCAGCACCGCGACGAGCAGCGCCTCCTTGGTCGGGAAGTAGTGCAGCAGCCCCTGCTGGGTCAGGCCGACGCGCTCGGCCACCGCCCCCAGGGACGCCCCCCGGTAGCCGCGTTCCGCGATCACCTCGACCGCCGCGCGGACGATGTCGCCGCGCCGCTCCTCGCTCCTCGCCCTGGCCATCGCCCCGGCACCTCTCCCGTCGACCCCGCCTGCATCCGTACGTTATCCGCATATCACGAAATCATTACGAACCCTACCGTTCACCAGGGAACGGGTTCACGATGGGGGCACCCTCACCGCGCCACCCACCGCACCGCACCACCCGCACGCAGCCAACGAGGAGGCACGGCCGTGACCGATGCCGATCAGGTCCGCAACGACGTCGTGGAAGCGGCGCTCGGCAAGCTCGATCTCGACACCAAGACCCGCCTGCTGGCCGGCCAGGACATGTGGTCCCTGCCCGCCCTCCCCGAGATCGGGCTGCAGTCCCTCGTCATGTCCGACGGCCCCATCGGGGTCCGCGGCGTGCGCTGGACCGCCGACGACCCGTCCATCGCCCTGCCCTCCCCGACCGCGCTCGCCGCTGCCTGGGACCCCGAGCTCGCCCGCCGCGCCGGCCGGCTCCTCGCCCAGGAGGCCCGCCGCAAGGGCGTCCACGTCCTCCTCGCACCCACCGTCAACCTGCACCGCTCCCCGCTCGGCGGCCGCCACTTCGAGTGCTACTCCGAGGACCCCCACCTCACCGGTGCCATCGGCAGCGGCTACGTCAACGGCGTCCAGGACGGCGGCGTCGGGACCACCGTCAAGCACTTCGTCGGCAACGACGCCGAGACCGAGCGGTTCACCGTCGACAACGTGATCGCGCCGCGCACCCTGCGCGAGCTGTACCTGGCCCCCTTCGAGGCCATCGTCAAGAACGCCCGCCCCTGGGGGATCATGACGGCCTACAACCAGGTCAACGGCACGACCATGACCGAGCACCAGCACCTGGTGGGCGAGGTCCTGCGCGGCGAATGGGGCTTCGACGGATACAACGTCTCCGACTGGATGGCCGCCCGCTCCACCACCGGCGGCATCCTCGGCGGCCTCGACGTGGCCATGCCCGGACCGCAGACCGTCTACGGATCCGCCCTCGCCGAGGCCGTCCGGGCGGGCCGGGTCCCCGAGTCGGCCGTGGACGCGGCCGTGCGCAACGTGCTGCGCCTCGCCGCCCGGGTCGGCGCCTTGGCGGGCGCGCCCGCCGTCGTCACCGAGCCGCCGGCCCCCGTCGACGGCCAGGCGCTGGCCCGCGAGATCGCCGCCCGCGGCTTCGTCCTCGTACGGAACCGGGACGCGGCGCTGCCGCTCGACGCCGCACCGGGCCGCACCGTGGCCCTCATCGGCGCCGCGGCCCGTGACGCCCGCGTCCTCGGCGGCGGCTCGGCCACCGTCTTCCCCGAGCGGGTGGTCTCCCCGCTCGACGGGCTCACCGCCGCCCTCCCCGAAGGTGCCCTGACCTACGCCGTCGGCGCCGACCCCAGCGAGGAACTCGTCCCCGCCGACAAGGGCTTCGAGCTGCGCGCCGTCTGCCGGGACGCCTCCGGCGCCGTCCTCGGCGAAGGCAGCCTGCCCTCCGGCCGGGTGCAGTGGATCGGTGACGACCTGCCGGCCGGCGCCTCGTACGAGACCATGGCGAGCATCGAGGTCACCGGCCGCTTCCTGCCGCGCGAGAGCGGCGAACACGCCTTCGGCACCCGCGGGCTCGGCGCCTTCACCCTCGCCGTCGGCGGGCGCACCCTCTGGGAGGGGGTGCAGGAGCTGGGCGACGAGGCCGACCCCTTCGAGGCCTTCTTCGGCGCTCCCAGCGAGCGCGCCCGCATCGAGCTCACCGCGGACGAGCCGGTCGAGGTCTCGCTCACCTTCCAGGTCCCCGACACGACCGCCCTCCCGCTCAAGGCGATCATGTTCTCCCTGCTCCACCTCGGCCCGCGGCGCGCCCCCGACGAGCTGATCGCGCAGGCCGTGGCCGCCGCCCGCGCCGCCGACACCGCCGTCGTGGTCGTCGCCACCACCGAGCGGGTGGAGTCCGAGGGCTTCGACCGGCGCGACCTGCGGCTGCCGGGCCGTCAGGACGACCTGGTGCGCGCCGTCGCCGCCGCCAACCCGAACACCGTGGTCGTCGTCAACGCGGGCTCCCCGGTGGAGCTCCCGTGGCGCGAGGACGTCGCCGCCGTCCTGCTGACCTGGTTCCCCGGGCAGGAGGGCGGGGCCGCGCTGGCCGACGTACTCCTCGGGCACACCGAGCCCGGCGGGCGGCTGCCCACCACCTGGCCCGCCGCGTTCGCGGACGCCCCCGTCACCGAGGTCGTCCCCGCCGACGGCCGCCTGGAGTACGGCGAGGGGCTCCTCATCGGCTACCGGGCCTACGAGGCGCAGAACGTGACCCCCGCCTTCCCCTTCGGGCACGGCCTCGGCTACACCGACTGGGCCTACGAGTCCCTGGAGGTCACCGGCACCACCGCCCGGGTCCGCCTCACCAACACCGGCACCCGGCACGGCCGCGAGGTCGTGCAGGTCTACCTCGCCCCGGTGGCCGACCGGGTCGAGCGCCCGGCGAGCTGGCTCGCGGCCTTCGCGGGCGTCGAGGCGGGCCCCGGAGAGAGCGTCGAGGCGGAGATCGCCCTGCCGGCCCGCGCCTTCGAGATCTGGGACGAGCCGAGCCGCGGCTGGCAGCGGATCGGCGGCACCTACGAGGTCCGCGCCGCGCATGCGCACGGGGACACCCGCCTCACCGCCACCCTGGAGCTCTAGCCCCCACAGGTGGCCGGAAATCACCCCTGATCCGGACCGGAGGAGGGCCCTGACACCCTCCTCCGGTCCACGGCCGTGCTCTAGCGCGGCGGCTGCGCGGCCGTCACCTGGCGGTGCGCGAGCTCCGCGAGCCGGGCCTGGCCGTCCTTGCCGGGGTGGAACCAGTCCCAGCGGCTCAACTGCCCCGCGTCGAAGGGGTACTGGAACACCGCCCCGCCGTCGTAGCGGCACAGCGGGTCCTTCGCGCACACCTCGCGGAGCACCTCGTTGTACTCGACCACCCGCGCCCGCACCTGTTCGCGCCGGGCCGTCGCCCCCGCGGCCGCCGACAGGGGGTCGGCCAGCATCGACTGGCAGATGCCCAGCTTCCAGACCTGCCGCACCATCGGGCTGTCCTTGCCCTGCTCCCACAGCCGCTGCAGGTCCGGCACGCTGGAGACGTACACCTGGGAGGTGGGGGAGGCCGCCCGCAGGTCCGCGAGGGCCTTCTCGAACCCGGCCCGGAACTGCGCCACGGACGTCATCGAGGAAGCCGTCGGGCGGCAGGCGTCGTTCGAGCCCACCATCACCGTGACCAGGTCGGGCTTGTGCGCGGCCGCCGCGGCCACCTGGCCCGCCAGGTCCGCCATCCGCGAGCCGGTCACCGCGTAGTTCCAGCTGCGCAGCGGCACCTCGGACTCCCCGAGCAGCCGCGCGGCCAGCGACCGGACGGCGGGGTCGTTGCCGGTGGCCCAGGAGACCTCCGGGCAGTCCGCCAGCACCGAACAGGCGTCGAAGCCCCGCGTGATGGAATCGCCGACGGCGGCGATCGACGTGGGGGCGGTGTTCCAGCGCGGCCCTGCCTGCCCCCTGTGCCCGCCGTCGGGGGCGGACCCGTTGGACTGACACCCGGTCAGGGCCCCGGCCATGACGGCCAATGCCGCTCCCGCGCCCGCAAGGGTCCGGCGCGCGCGGCGGCGCGGAGCGGTGGTGCGCATCGGGTGGTTCCCCTTCTCGTCGCCCCGCGTCCCCCGGGGGCGTCCTGCTGAGTGAAAGCTCTGTGTTCGGCGGCCCGGGACCGACCGTACGTCACACCATGACCCCTGGCGCACGGTAGCTTTTCCCCGTGGCGTTTCGGCCGCAGGTCCCGCAGCGCAATGTTCAATATTTTCCGTTACATTACATCACGTCACAAACTGTCCGTTTTCTGGAGTTTATTCCCGACCTCGTCCCACACTGGAGGTCCCGGTGACGACACGTGGAGTTCTGTACGTGCATTCCGCACCGCGCGCGCTCTGCCCGCACGTGGAATGGGCTGTTGCGGGCGTGCTGGGGGTGCGGGTGAACCTCGACTGGATCAGGCAGCCCGCCTCGCCGGGCACCTGGAGAGCCGAGTTCTCCTGGCAGGCCGAAGCGGGCACGGCATCGAAGCTCGCCTCCGCCCTGCGCGGCTGGCACCTGCTGCGCTTCGAAGTGACCGCCGAACCCTGCCCGACCGCCGAGGGCGAGCGCTACAGCTCCACCCCGGAACTCGGCATCTTCCACGCCGTCACCGGCATGCACGGCGACATCCTGATCCCGGAGGACCGGCTGCGCGCCGCCCTCGCCCGCTCCGCGCGCGGCGAGACCGACCTGGCGGCGGAGATCGCCAAGCTGCTCGGCAAGCCCTGGGACGACGAGCTGGAGCCCTTCCGCTACGCCGGCGAGGGCGCCCCCGTCCGCTGGCTCCACCAGGTCGTCTGAGCAGACCGACGAAGGCCCCCTGCCCGGCAGCAGCTGCCGGGCAGGGGGCCTTCGTACGGAGCCTTCGTGGCGTCAGACCGTACGGAACGCCAGGGTGACGTTGTGGCCGCCGAACCCGAACGAGTTGTTGATCGCGGAGATCGGGCCGTCGACGGGCAGCTTGCGCGGCTCGCCGCGGACGATGTCCTCCGTGATGTCCTCGTCCAGCTCGTCCACGTTGATCGTGGGCGGGGCGATCCGGTGGTACAGCGCCAGCACGGTCGCCACGGTCTCGATCCCGCCCGCGCCACCCAGCAGGTGGCCGGTCATCGACTTGGTCGCGGAGATCGCGATGTGGTCCAGGTCGTCGCCCAGGACCTTGCGCAGCGCCTTCAGCTCAGCCGTGTCGCCCTGCGGGGTCGACGTGGCGTGCGCGTTCACGTGCACCAGCTCGGCCGGGTCCAGGCCCGTGTTGTCGAGGAGGTTCTGCACGGCGGCGGCGACACCGCGGCCGGTCGGCTCCGGCTGCGCGATGTGGTGGCTGTCCGCGGACAGACCCTGGCCGAGCACCTCGCAGTACACCCGGGCGCCGCGCGCGGCGGCGTGCTCGGCGGACTCCAGGACGACGACGCCCGCGCCCTCGCCCAGGACGAAGCCGTCGCGGTCCTTGTCGTACGGGCGCGAGGCCTGCTCGGGGTGTTCGTTGTTCTTGGACATCGCCATCATGTTGGCGAACGCGGCGATCGGCAGCGGGTGGATCGCCGCCTCGGTGCCGCCCGCGACGACGACGTCGGCGCGGCCGGTACGGATCATCTCGACGGCGTAGCCGATGGCCTCGGCGCCCGAGGCGCACGCGCTGACCGGAGTGTGCACGCCCGCCTGGGCGTTGACCTCCAGGCCGACGTTGGCCGACGGGCCGTTCGGCATGAGCATGGGGACGGTGTGCGGGGAGACCCGGCGCACACCCTTTTCCTTCAGTACGTCGTACTGGTCGAGCAGCGTCGTGACGCCGCCGATACCGGAGGCGATCACGGTGCCCAGCCGGGTGGGCGCGATGGACTCGTCCTCGCCCGCCGGGGCGGTGTAGCCCGCGTCGGCCCAGGCCTCGCGGGCCGCGATGACGGCGAACTGCGCCGACCGGTCGAGCTTGCGTGCCAGCGGCTTGGGCAGGACCTCACTCGGGTCTACGGCGACCGGAGCGGCAATACGTACCGGGAGTTCGGCGAAGCGCTCGCCCTCAAGGGGCTTGACGCCGGAACGGCCGGCGAGCAGACCTTCCCAGGTCGATGCGCTGTCGCCACCCAGCGGAGTGGTTGCGCCGATACCGGTGACGACCACGGTGCGATTGGTCGGGCTCACAGGAATTCTTTCTCCACGTCTCAGGGGTGCTGAATTGTCACGGCGCCACCGCCGGGTGGCGACAGCTCACGTCAGGCTCAGGCCTGGTGCTTCAGGATGTAGTCGGCAGCGTCGCCGACCGTCTTGAGGTTCTTGACGTCCTCGTCCGGGATCTTGACGTCGAAGCGCTCTTCGGCGGCGACGACGACCTCGACCATGGACAGGGAGTCGACGTCCAGGTCATCGGTGAAGGACTTGTCGATCTCGACGTCCTCGACCGGGATGCCCGCGATCTCGTTGACGATCTCCGCGAGACCTTCGACGATCTCTTCCTGCGTGGCGGCCATGTGGCGCTCCTTCTATAGCTGACTGGGTGAAACAGGGCGGGAGTGGATCCCGGGCCCTAGGGGAGGGTAACGACCGTCGCGGCGTAGACGAGCCCCGCCCCGAAGCCGATGACGAGCGCGGTGTCGCCGCTCTTCGCCGCTCCGGTCGCCAGGAGCCGCTCCATGGCGAGCGGGATCGAGGCGGCCGACGTGTTGCCGGTGGTTTCCACGTCACGGGCGACCGTGACGTGCTCCGGCAGCTTGAGAGTCTTCACCATCGAGTCGATGATCCGCATATTGGCCTGGTGCGGGATGAAGACGTCCAGGTCGTCCGCGGTGATCCCGGCGGCGTCGAGCGCCTGCTGGGCCACCTTGGCCATCTCGAAGACGGCCCAGCGGAAGACCGCCTGACCCTCCTGCGTGATGGCGGGGAACTTCTCGCCGCCGTCCTTGCCGAGGTACTCGTCCCACGGCACGGTCTGCTTGATCGTCTCGGACTTGTCGCCCTCCGAACCCCACACCGTGGGGCCTATGGCCGGCTCGTCCGAGGGGCCGACGACGACGGCGCCCGCGCCGTCGCCGAACAGGAAGGCCGTCGCGCGGTCCTCCAGGTCGGTCAGGTCCGAGAGCCGCTCCACGCCGATGACGAGGACGTGCTCCGCCGAGCCCTCGATGACCAGGCCCTTGGCCAGGGTCAGTCCGTAGCCGAAACCGGCGCAGCCGGCGGAGATGTCGAACGCGGCGGGCTTGACCGCTCCGACCCGGTGCGCGATCTCGGTCGCGACGGCCGGGGTCTGCTTGAAGTGCGAGACCGTCGAAACGATCACGGCACCGATCTGCTCGGGCGACACGCCGGCATCGGCCAGCGCCTTGCCGGCGGCCTCCACCGACATCGCGGCGACGGTCTCCTGCGGCGAGGCCCAGTGCCGGCTCGCGATGCCGGAGCGGGACCGGATCCACTCGTCGGACGAGTCGATCGTCTCCAGGATGACCTCGTTGGGGACCACCCGGGTCGGCCGGTAGCCGCCGACGCCGAGGATGCGGGCGTACGGAGAGCCCTTGGCCGGCTTGATCTTCGACATGCTGTGTGGGCTCCTTCTCTCAGGCCGCGTGCTCGGCGAGGAGCGCTGCGGCCTTGTCGAGATCGTCCGGCGTCTTCAGGGCCACCGTCGGCACGCCCTTGAGCGCACGCTTGGCCAGACCCGTCAGCGTGCCACCGGGGCTGAGCTCGACGAGACCGGTGACACCCAGCTCGGCGAAGGTCTCCATGCACAGGTCCCAGCGGACCGGGTTGGCGACCTGGCCCACCAGTCGGGCGACGACGTCGGCGCCCGTGGTGACGACGCGGCCGTCCTTGTTCGAGACGTAGGTCAGCTCGGGGTCGGCCGGGGTGAGGGCCTGCGCGGCCTTCTCCAGCGTATCGACGGCCGGAGCCATGTGGTGCGTGTGGAAGGCGCCCGCGACCTTGAGGGCGACGACCTTCATGGAGCCCTCGGGCTTCTCCGCCTCCAGGGCGGCGATCTGCTCCATGGTCCCCGCGGCCACGATCTGGCCCGCGCCGTTGATGTTGGCGGGCGTCAGACCCAGCTTCTCCAGGTGCGCGACGACGGTGTCGCGATCCCCGCCGAGCACCGCCGCCATGCCGGTCTCGGTGACCGCGGCGGCCTCGGCCATCGCCAGGCCGCGGGTCCGTACGAACGACAGCGCGTCGGCGTCCGACAGCACACCGGCGTACGCGGCGGCCGTGATCTCGCCGACGCTGTGGCCCGCGACGGCACCGAAGGCCGTGCGCGATCCCAGCGCGGACGCGGACAGCAGGCCCGCCGCGACCAGCAGCGGCTGGGCCACGGCCGTGTCGCGGATCTCGTCCGCGTCGGCCTTCGTGCCGTAGTGGGCAAGGTCGAGCCCGATGGCGTCCGACCACGCGGCGACGCGGTCGGCGGCGCCGGGCAGTTCGAGCCAGGGAGTCAGGAAGCCGGGCGTCTGTGCGCCTTGGCCGGGAGCGACGAGTACGAGCACCCTCACACTCTCTCTTGTGGACGGTCTCCGCCGCCCGTGGGGACAGGGACGAAGAACCGTCGGGGTAATTGTTGATGTCCGACAAAAGTCTAGGACTGCTGATCTCCGTCGGCCAGACGCCCGAGGATCAGGGCGATCCGCAGGGTGAACGCCGAGCGGACGTCCGACGGCGACCAGCCGGTGACGTCGGTCACACGTCGCAGCCGGTAGCGCACCGTGTTCGGGTGTACGAACAGCATCCGCGCAGCACCCTCCAGGCTGCTCGCCTGCTCCAAGTACACACTCAGCGTCTCCAGCAGAGCCGAGCCCGCCTCTTCCAGCGGTCTGTAGATCTCCTCCACCAGCTGCTCGCGGGCAGAGGGATCCGAGGCGATCGCGCGCTCCGGCAGCAGATCGTCCGCCAGCACGGGCCGCGGCGCGTCCTGCCAGGCCGTGCACGCCTTCAGCCCGGCGGCCGCCGCCTGCGCGGACTTCGTCGCGTTCAGCAGGTCCGGCACCACCGGACCGGCGACCACCGGCCCCGCCGCGAACGGCCCGATCAGCGACTTCGCCACCTGGAGCGGGTTGTCGCTGCCACCCGCGACCACCACCAGGCGATCACCCAGCACACCCGTCAGCACCTGCAGCTTGTGGTGGCGGGCCGCCCGCCGGATCGCCTCGACCGTCAGTTCGCTGTCGCCCTCCGGCGCCGTGCCCAGCACCACGCACACGTGCTCCGGGGAGTTCCACCCGAGCGCCGCCGCCCGCGACAGCGCGCCCTCGTCGGCCTCTCCGGAGAGCACCGCATTGACGACGAGGGACTCCAGGCGGGCATCCCACGCCCCCCGGGCCTCCGCGGCCTGCGCGTACACCTGGGCCGTCGCGAAGGCGATCTCCCGCGCGTACACCAGCAGCGCCTCGCGCAGGATCGACTCGTCGCCCGGCGCCGCGACCTCCTCGATCGCGGCCTCCATGACCTCGATCGTGGTGCGGACCATCTCGACGGTCTGGCGCAGGGTGATCGCCCGGGTCAGCTCCCGCGGAGCCGTCCCGAAGACGTCGGTGGAGATCGCCTGCGGGGTCTCCGGATGCCGGAACCACTCCGTGAACGCGGCGATACCGGCCTGCGCGACCAGGCCGATCCAGGACCGGTTCTCCGGGGGCATCGCCCGGTACCACGGCAGGGTCTCGTCCATGCGGGCGATCGCGTTGGCGGCGAGCCGGCCGGAGGACTTCTCCAGTCGGCGCAGCGTCGCGGCATGCGGATGCGCGGCAGCGGGATGAGCGGGGGAATGCTCGCGTTCGGGTTGAGGCACGGGACAAGACTGCCTTATCGGGACGGCGGCGCCGACTCCGGTCTCCTCCCGGGGCCCGGGCCGCGGCTACGGTGGCCCCCATGATTGACGTACGCCGCAGCGCCGACCGGTACGAGGGCGGCGATCCGGACGCCGGCATCACGACCCGGCACGCCTTCTCCTTCGGGTCCTCCTACGACCCGGACAACCTGCGCTTCGGCCCGGTCCTCGCCTGCAACGAGGAGACCCTCGCACCGGGCGCCGGGTTCGGCGAGCACCCGCACAGCCACACCGAGATCGTGACCTGGGTGGTCGAGGGCGAGCTCACCCACCGCGACAGCACCGGCACGAGCAGCCTGGTCCGGCCCGGAGACGTCCAGCACCTCGGCGCCGGCTCCGGAGCCCGCCACGTGGAACGCAACGACGGCCCGGTCCCGCTGCGCTTCGTCCAGATGTGGCTCGCGCCGCTGGCCGCGGGCGGGGACCCCTCGTACGAGCTGGTCCGGGACATCGCCGAAGACGAGCCGTACGAACTCCCCGCGGCCGGAGCCGTCCTGCACGTGCGCCGGCCGGGCGCGGGCGAGCGCATCGCGGTACCGGCCGCCGAGCGGGTCTACCTGCACGTGGTGTCCGGGGACCTGCGCCTGGGCGGACAGGAGCTCGGCCCCGGGGACTCGGCCCGGATCACCGGCGAACAGCGCCTGGAGCTCGTCGCCGCCGCCCCGGGCGAAGTGCTGATCTGGGAACTCCCTTAAGGCCGCAGGGCCCGGCCGGCCGCGAGCTCGGCGAGGACCGCTTCGGTGAACGGGGGCCAGGCCTCCACGGCCCATGGGCCGAAGGCGCGGTCCGTCAGCGCCACGCACGCCGCCCGCGCCTGCGGATCCACCCACAGGAAGGTGCCCGACTGCCCGAAGTGGCCGAAGGTGCGCGGCGAGGAGGAAGCGCCCGTCCAGTGCGGGCTCTTGCCGTCGCGGATCTCCATGCCGAGTCCCCAGTCGTTGGGGGACTGGTGGCCATAGCCGGGCAGGACGCCCTTGAGCCCCGGGTGGACCACGGAGGTGGCCTCGGCGACCGTGCGCACGTCGAGCAGCCGGGGCGCCTGGAGTTCGGCGGCGAACCGGACGAGGTCGGCGACGGTCGAGACGCCGTCCTTGGCGGGGGAGCCCTCCAGGGTGGTCGCGGTCATGCCCAGCGGTTCGCACACGGCCTGGTGCAGGTACTCGGCGAAGGGAATGCCGGTGGCCTTGGCGATGTGGTCGCCGAGCTCCTCGAAACCGGCGTTCGAGTACAGCCGCCGGGTCCCGGGCGGGGCCATCACGCGGTGCTCGTCGAAGGCCAGCCCGCTGGTGTGCGCGAGCAGGTGACGCACCGTCGAACCCTCCGGTCCGGCCGGCTCGTCCAGCTCGATCGCGCCCTCCTCGTACGCCACGAGGGCGGCGTACGCGGCGAGCGGCTTCGTCACCGAGGCCAGCGGGAAGCGGTGGCCGACCGGCCCGTGGGTACCGGCCAGGCTCCCGTCGGCGCGCACGACGGCCGCCGCGGCGTTGGGTACCGGCCAGCTCTCGATGATCCGCAGACTCTCCATGCCGTCGAGCCTACTTGCTTGGAGTGCACTCAAGGGTTTTAGCGTGTCGGTCATGAGCCTGACGCAGACGCGGTACACGATCAGCGAGGTCGAGGCCCGGACCGGTCTGAGCCAGCACACCCTGCGCTGGTACGAGCGGATCGGCCTGATGCCGCACGTGGACCGCTCCCACTCGGGGCAGCGCCGGTTCACCGACGACGACCTCGGCTGGCTGGCCTTCGTGGGCAAGCTGCGGAGCACCGGGATGTCGGTGGCGGACATGGTCCGCTACGCCGAACTGGTCCGCGAGGGCGAGCACACCGTCGACCTGCGCCGGGAACTGCTGGAGCAGACCCGGCGCGAGGTCCGGGCGCGGATCACGGAGCTGAACGACGCGCTCGCCGTACTGGACTACAAGATCGAGCTCTACACGGGGAAGGCACAACGGGCATGACGCACCACACCACCATCGAACAGGTCGAACTCGGCAAGGGCGGCCCGCGGGTCGGCGTCCAGGGCCTCGGCTGCATGGGCATGAGCGAGTTCTACGGGGACACCGACGAGGCGGCGGCCCGCGAAACCCTGCAGGCGGCGCTGGCCCTCGGGGTCACCCTGCTGGACACGGCGGACGTCTACGGGCGCGGCCGCAACGAGGAGTTCCTCGCGCCGTTCGTCGCCGCCCACCGGGACGAGATCACCCTCGCCACCAAGTTCGCCATAGAGCGCTCGGACGACCCGCATCACCGCGGCGTCCGCAACGACCGGGCTTACATCCGCCAGGCCGTCGAGGCCAGTCTGCGGAGGCTCGGCACCGAGGTGATCGACCTCTACTACATGCACCGGCGGGACCCGGCCGTGCCCCTCGCCGAGTCGGTGGGCGCCATGGCCGAGCTGGTGCAGGAGGGGAAGGTGCGCCACCTGGGGCTCAGCGAGGTCACGGGCGCCGAGCTGCGCGAGGCGCACGCGGTGCACCCGATCGCGGCGCTCCAGTCGGAGTGGTCGCTGTTCAGCCGGGACGTGGAGCGCAGCGCGGTGGGTGCGGCGGCGGAGCTGGGCGTGGCCTTGGTGCCGTACTCCCCGCTCGGGCGGGGCTTCCTGACGGGTGCCTTCGCCGACGCGGCGGCGGACCTGTCGGAGGGTGACTTCCGCCGCCACCAGCCCCGGTTCACCGGCGACAACGCCAGGGCCAACGCCGCCCTGCTGGCCCCGGTGCGGGAGGTCGCCCGGGCGCACGGGGCGAGCCCGGCGCAGATCGCACTGGCCTGGGTGCAGCAGCGGGCGCAGGTGCACGGCCTGACGGTGGTCCCGATCCCGGGCACCCGCAAGCCGTCCCGCCTCGCGGAGAACACCGCCGCGACCCGGATCACCCTCTCGCCGGCCGAGCTCGCCCTGCTGGAGCCGATCGCCGGGCAGGTCGCGGGGGACCGCTACCCGGACATGTCCTTCACCTCCGCCGCCCGCGAGGCCGACTCGCGCTGACCGGCTCCTCCGGGCGACTGCTGCTGACCGGCTCGTCCGGGCGACTCCCGTCCCGCTGACCGGCTCCTCCGGCCGGCCCCGCCGCCCCGGCGCCCCTCCAGGGCCCGACTCCGCTACGTGGCCTCGGCGGTGAAGCGGTCGCGCAGGGCCGCGTACTCGGCGTCCGTCAGCAGGCCCGCGCTGTGCAGTTCGCCCAGGTGGTGCAGCCGGTCGCCGCTCGCGCGGGGCTGCGGGACCGAGGCCACCGGGGTGCCCCGGCCCAGCGCGGCCAGCACCGCTGCCGCGAACGGCAGGGATTCGTGGACCGCCCCGTGCCCGGCCCGGAACACCGCGGTCGCCAGGTCGTGGTCCGGGCGCGGGTCGCCCGCCGTGTCCCGGGTGAGCAGGCGCAGGTGGCCGCCGGGGCGCTCCGGGGAGCTCCACTCCACGCCGCTGAGGGCGGCCAGCGGATACCGCTGGTCGCCCGCCTTCCACTTGGTGCCGGTGGCTCCCGTACGCGACCACTGAAACGTTACGGCCGAGCCGTCGAAGCCCACCCGCGCGTCGTACGCCTTCAGCCGCAGCGGCGGCTGCGCCACCTCGACCAGGAAGCGCCCCGCGGGCTCGGAGGCATCCGGCCCCAGCCGGCTGCGCACGGCCTCGGCGAAGGCGTCCGCCTGCCCGGCCCGGTCGGCCGCGAGCACCAGCCGGTACGGGTCCCACGCTTCCCGGAGCTGTCCCGCGGCGGCCTCCACCAGGGGATCCGCGCCGGCCCGCGGCACGGCGCGCAGTACCACCGGCTCGCGCCTCCCCCCGGTTCCGGACGCGCTCACGCTCACCCCGGACAGCGCTTCGAAGGGGATCCGCCGGGCCCCGAGGGCGTGCCAGAGTCGTGGCGTTCGCATCCCCCGTGCGAAGCGGATGAGCACCGAGTCCGAGTCGAACTCCCAGACGGCATGGTTTCCGGCCAGTACGTCACCCATGCGGCACATGGTAGAGGGACCTACCCCCAGGCGTCCCCCTCGGTGCAGAGCCCGGTTTTCCGGTCTCTACACGTGTCACTCGCCGCCCGGCCAGGAAATTCCGCGCCGACAGGCATCGTCGCCGGTCGCGCAGACAACGGAACCGAATGCGCCGGTTCCGATTTTGGCGAAGTTGTCCAGGGAGCCGGTACCTGGCTCGAAATAGCCGGTGTGGTTCCTCGCCCCGGCCGCCGACAGCAGGCGCGCCCCGAACCCCGGGGAGACCGGATCGGCCCCGTGCCCCAGCCCGCCGAGCTCCAGGTGCGGGACGTCCGCGATCCAGTCCCCGGCGTCCCGGGTGGCCCATACCCGTGCCGAGGTGCCCAGTTCGGCGACGGACCCCGCGCGCATGCCGGGGCTGCCCGCCACCACCAGGTCGCTCACCGACCTCGGCAGCGCGTGCGCGGCCACCCCGCACACCACCGAGCCGTAGCTGTGGCAGAACAGGGCCACGCTCGCGTCCTGGGGCAGGGCCGCCGCCAGCGACTCCAGCCGGACCGCGCCGTCCATGGCCATCCGGCCGGTGGCCGCGTCCATGCCGACCCCGGTGGGGGCCGTGTACCCGGCCCAGGCGATGACCGCGGTCCGGGCAGCCGGAGCCGCCGCGCGCTCGGCCTCGTACAACGCCTGCGCCATGCCGACGGGCGCGGTGACGCGGCGCTGGGTGCGCTCGAAGGTGAGCACGTCGGTGTCGACCCCGGGCACGATGACCGAGACCCGGTCGGCCCGGTCGAGATCGCCGAAGACCTCGGCGACGCGGCCGCCGCCCGTCGGGTCGAAGGTCAGGATCTGCCGGCCGGGCTGGGCCAGGGACTCGAAGCGGTGCGCCCGCCGCCCGGCCGTGGCGCGGTCGGCCGGGCTCAGGCCGACGTCCCGGCTGCGTGACTCCTCGGCGCGGGCGGCCTGTTCGAGGGCGCGTAGGTTGGCCCGGTAGCGCAGCGCGGCGGGCGCGCCGTCGAGGTTGCCGACGACGAGCGGGTAGCCCTCGGCGAGCCGGGCCCGCTGGGAGCCGTCGAGGCCGGCGAAGAAACGGGCCACGGTGCGCACGGGTGCGTCGGCGGGCGGCAGGGGCCGGCCCTCGATCCGGGCCGCCGACCAGGCGGCGAGGGCGGCGGCGCGCAGGGAGCTGCCGACGTCGGGCCGGTGCACGGCCGTCCAGCCCGTGGTGGCCAGCATGAGGAAGACCACCGCCAGCGCGAGCAGGGCGCGCAGGGCGGCGGGGCGCGGATCAGCGCCGACGAGGGAGGGGGCGGGGCCGGGCACGTTCACTGCATCCAGGGTATGAGACCGAATCGGGGCACAGCGCCCCGGGTGACCGGGTTCACGGCCGATCGTGGGACGCCCGTACAGGGCCTGCGCGCGCCCCGCGCGGATCCGGTACCGACCCCGGCTGGCCTTCCCGTACGCGGCTCAGCCCCGCCAGGGAGCGGCGAGCGCCGGTCCGATCTGGTCGAGGAAGTCCTCCGTCATCCGCCGGATCGCGGCCACGCTGGTGTCCTCGCCCTGGCCCCAGAGCCGCCCGGTGACCCTCATCACCCCGCTGAACGCCGCCACGGCCACCCGCGGCCGCGGGTCGGCCTCCACGTCCAGGCCCTCACGCTCCGCGACCAGCCGGGCGATCCGCTCCTCCAGTTCGGTGGAGCGCCGCAGGTGTACGGCGAGCAGGGCAGGGGTCGACTCGATGAGCCGGTAGGTGCGCATGTAGAGGTCGACCGGGACCGCGTCCGACAGCGCCTCGTCGACGGTGTCCCAGGCGGCGAGCACCGCACCGCGCAGGGCCTCCAGCGGGCCCTCGGCGGCCGGCCGGGACCGCAGCGCCGCCAGGAAGTGCGATTCCACCAGGTCCTGGACGGCGAAGGCGGCTTCCTCCTTGTTGGCGAAGTACCGGAAGAAGGTGCGCTGGGAGACCTCCACGGCGTCGGTGATCTCGTCGACGGTCGTCTCCTCGTACCCCTGGGAGGTGAACAGCAGGAGGGCGGCGCGCAGGAGCGCGTCCCGGGTGCGCCGCTTCTTGCGTTCGCGCAGTCCGGCCGGTACCGAGGCCGGCACGGTCTGCTGGTCCGTCATCACCGCGGGTCCTTTCTGACGCTGAGTGAGGGGTCAGGGTACCTGTGACGGACCTGACAGCCGCTGCCGCGTTGGGCCGTCTGTGAAGTGTCAGTCGCTGTCATTAGCCTGTTCGCATGACTCGTCAGATGAGTGCCGAAGACCGGGTCCCCGAGAAGGCACCCGGACCGGGACCGGCCTCGACCGCTCTGCGCGGCCACCCCTGGCTCACCCTGTTCGCCGTCGCCATCGGCGTCATGATGGTCACCCTGGACGGCACGATCGTCGCCGTCGCCAACCCCGCGATCCAGCAGGACCTCCGCGCCTCCCTCGCCGACGTGCAGTGGATCACCAACGGCTACCTGCTGGCCCTCGCCGTCTCCCTGATCACCGCCGGAAAGCTCGGCGACCGCTTCGGCCACCGCCAGACCTTCCTCCTCGGCATCACGGGCTTCGCCGCCGCCTCGGCGGCCATCGGCCTGTTCTCCAGCGTCGAGCTGGTCATCGGCTGCCGCGTGGCCCAAGGCCTGTTCGGCGCCCTGCTGATGCCCGCCGCACTCGGCCTGCTGCGCGCCACCTTCCCCGCCGAGAAGCTCAACATGGCGATCGGCATCTGGGGCATGGTCATCGGCGCGTCCACCGCCGCGGGACCCATCGTCGGCGGCCTGCTCGTGGAGAACGTCAGCTGGCAGTCCGTCTTCTTCATCAACGTGCCCGTCGGCGTCGTCGCGCTCGCCTTCGGCCTGTTCATCCTGCTCGACCACCGCGCCGACAACGCCCCCGGGTCCTTCGACCTGCTGGGCGTCGTGCTGCTGTCGGGCGCGATGTTCTCCCTGGTCTGGGCGCTGATCAAGGCCTCCGAGTGGGGCTGGGGCGACCTGCTGACCCTGGTCTTCCTCGGCGTGTCCCTCCTCTGCTTCGCGGCCTTCGCGGTCTGGGAGTCCAAGGTGGCCGAGCCGCTCGTCCCGCTCGGCCTGTTCCGCTCGCTGCCCCTGTCCGCGGGCACCGTGCTCATGGTGCTGATGGCCTTCGCCTTCATGGGCGGCCTGTTCTTCGTCACCTTCTACCTGCAGAACGTGCACGGCATGAGCCCGGTCGACAGCGGCCTGCACCTGCTGCCGCTGACCGGCATGATGATCGTCGGCTCGCCGCTGGCCGGCGCCGCCATCACCGCCGTCGGCCCGCGGATCCCGCTGGTCGCGGGCATGCTCGCCAGCGCCGCCGCCTGCTTCGGGATGTCCCGGCTCACCCCGGACACCGCCACCCTCACCATGTCCCTCTGGTTCGCCCTCCTCGGAGTCGGCCTCGCGCCCGTCATGGTCGGCGCCACCGAGGTCATCGTCGGCAACGCCCCGCTGGAGCTGTCCGGAGTGGCGGGCGGCCTCCAGCAGGCCGCCATGCAGGTCGGCGGCAGCCTCGGCACCGCCGTCCTCGGCGCGGTCATGGCCCGTACGGTCGGCAACTCGTTCGGGGACAACTGGCAGGCGGCGCAGCTGCCCCCGCTCGACCCCCAGCAGCTCGACCTCGCCGAGAAGGGCGTCCAGGTCGGCATCGCCCCCGTCCCGCCCGGCGCCCCGGCGCAGCTCACCGAGGCGATCACCACGGTCGCCCACGACACCTTCGTGTCCGGGATGAGCGCCGCCTTCACCGTCGCCGGCGTCGTCGCGGTCCTCGCCGCCCTCGTGGCCTGCTTCACCAAGCGCGGCGAGAACGCCGCCGCGGGGGCGGGCGCGGCCCACGTCTGAGCCGCCGCACGCACGCTCCGCGCCCTCGGCCCAGGCGGCGCGGGCGTCAACCCGCTGCCCGCGACAGGCCCGCCGGACGGTTCCCGCGGGGCTGTCGCCTATCCGGATGGACCGGCCCGCAGCCCCTTCCGCCCGGCCGTCCCCGCAGGTCAGCGTGGTGCACCGGGAGCTCCGGAACCGGTCCGGGGCCCCGCAGTCCACCAGGAGTTGACCCGTCATGCGTACGAGTTCCCCCGCACGACCGACCACCGTCCTCGCCGCGACCGCCCTCGCCCTGGCCGCCCTCATCCCGAGCACGGCGAGCGCCGCGCACGCCGCGGGGCCGCCGACGAAGACACCGCCCTGCGCCACCGGGCAGCTGTGCCTGTGGGCGAAGCCCGAGTTCAAGGGAACCCGGCACACCCGCGAGCTCAGCACCCTCGACATCAACAGCTGCACGGCCCTGCCCGAAGGGGCCACCGCCCAGTCGCTCGTCAACCGCACGGGGCGGCCGGTGACCACCTACCAGTCGGCCGAGTGCGCCGAGACCGGAGAGTTCCAGACCTACCCCGGCGACGGGGTCTGGCTGCCCGAATCGCCCTACCTGATCAGGGCGTTCAAGGTGTGGGAGCGCTAGCGGCGCCCGCCGCCGGGGCCGCTTCGGGCATGCGGGCCGGCCGTTCGGCCCCCGCGCCCGGAGCGGCCTCGCCCAGCCGGGCGACCTCCGCCCGCAGGGCCCGTACCTCCGCGGTCAGTTCCGCGATCGCGGCGGTCTGGGCCCGCTCCACCCGGTCGTCGCGCTCGAAGCGGGAGATGAACCAGGCCGCGATGTTGGCGGTGACCACACCCAGCAGCGCGATCCCGGACAGCATCAGGCCCACCGCGAGGAACCGGCCCAGACCGGTGGTGGGGGAGTGGTCCCCGTACCCGACGGTCGTCATGGTGGTGAAACTCCACCACACCGCGTCGCCGAGGTTCTTGATGTTCCCGCGCGGGGCGTCCCGCTCCACGCTCAGCACGGCCAGCGAGCCGAACATCAGCAGCCCGACCACCGCCCCCGCCACGTAGGTGGTCAGCCGGATCTGCGGGGCCATCCGGGCCCGCCGCCCCACCAGCAGCAGTGTGGACACCAGCCGCAGCAGCCGCAGCGGCTGGAACATCGGCAGCAGAACCGCCCCGAGGTCCAGCCAGTGCGTCCGTACGAACGCCTTCTTCGCCGACGACAGGCCGAGCCGCATCAGGTAGTCGGCGGCGAACGCCCCCCACACCACCCACTCGGTCACCATGCACGCCCGGTGCACCCGCGCGTCCGCATCGGGGAAGACGATCGGCACGGCGTAGGCGACGGCGAACGCCACGGCGAGCACCAGCAGCGGGGTCTGGCTGCGCCGCTCCCACCGCAACTGCCTGGACGGTTGCTTCATGGACAGCATCGTAAGGAACAGGCAAAGCGAACCGGGCCCCGCTTCCGCGGAGCCCGGCCCACCCTTCTCATCCGTTCGAGCGCCGGAGCGCTACGCGTCGCCGCCCGCGGGGCCCGGGTCCGCGGCCGCCACGTCCAGCAGCCGGTAGCGGTCGACGGCCTGCTTCAGCGCCGAACGGTCGATCCGGCCCTCCTTGGCCAGCTCCGTCAGCACCGCCAGCACCACCGACTGCGCGTCGATGTGGAAATGGCGCCGGGCCGCGCCGCGCGTGTCCGCGAAGCCGAAGCCGTCCGCGCCCAGCGAGGTGTACGCACCGGGCACCCACCGCGAGATCTGGTCCGGGACCGACCGCATCCAGTCCGACACCGCCACGAACGGCCCCTCCGCACCCGACAGCTTCTGCGTCACGTACGGGACCTTCTGCTCCTCCTCCGGGTGGAGCAGATTGTGCTCCTCCACCTCGACGGCCTCGCGGCGCAGCTCGTTCCAGGACGTCGCCGACCACACGTCCGCCCGGACGTTCCACTCCTCGGCCAGGATCCGCTGCGCCTCCAGCGCCCACGGCACCGCCACGCCCGAGGCCATGATCTGGGCCCCGATCGCGCCGGACACGCCCGTGGACACCCGGTGGATGCCCTTGAGGATGCCGTCCACGTCGACGTTCGCCGGCTCCGCCGGGTGCTGGATCGGCTCGTTGTAGACCGTCAGGTAGTAGAAGACGTCCTCTGCCTCCGGCCCGTACATCCGCCGCAGACCGTCCTTGACGATGTGCGCGATCTCGTAGCCGTAGGCCGGGTCGTACGCCACACAACCCGGGTTCGTCGACGCCAGCAGCTGGGAGTGACCGTCCGCGTGCTGCAGGCCCTCACCCGTCAGGGTGGTCCGGCCGGCCGTCGCACCGAGGACGAAACCGCGCGCCAGCTGGTCGGCCATCTGCCAGAACTGGTCACCCGTGCGCTGGAAACCGAACATCGAGTAGAAGACGTAGACCGGGATCAGCGGCTCGCCGTGCGTCGCGTACGCCGAACCCGCCGCGATCAGCGAGGCCGTGCAGCCCGCCTCCGAGATGCCGTCGTGCAGCATCTGGCCGGTCGGGGACTCCTTGTACGCGAGCAGCAGGTCGCGGTCGACCGCCTCGTACTGCTGGCCCAGCGGGTTGTAGATCTTGGCGCTCGGGAAGAACGCGTCCATGCCGAAGGTGCGGTACTCGTCCGGAGCGATCAGCACGAACCGCCGGCCGATCTCCTTGTCCCGCATCAGGTCCTTCAGGATGCGCACGAACGCCATGGTCGTGGCGATCGACTGCTGCCCCGAGCCCTTCTTCGCCGCCGCGTACACCGAGTCGTCCGGCAGCTGCAGCGGCTTCGCCCGCACCACACGGGTCGGCACGTAGCCGCCCAGCGAGCTGCGGCGGTCGTGCATGTACTGGATCTCCGGCGAATTGCGGCCCGGGTGGTAGTACGGCGGCGCGCCGCTCTCCAGCTGCGCGTCCGTGATCGGGATGTGCAGGCGGTCGCGGAAGCGCTTGAGGTCGTCGACCGTCAGCTTCTTCATCTGGTGCGTCGCGTTGCGGCCCTCGAAGTTCGGGCCGAGCGTCCAGCCCTTGACCGTCTGCGCCAGGATCACCGTCGGCTGGCCCTTGTGCGCCTTGGCCGCCGCGTACGCCGCGTAGATCTTCTTGTGGTCGTGGCCGCCGCGGCCCAGGTGCAGCAGCTGCTGGTCGCTCATGTTCTCGACCATCGCGCGCAGCCGCTGGTCGTCGCCGAAGAAGTGCTCGCGGATGTACGCGCCGGTCTCCGTGGCGTACGTCTGGAACTGGCCGTCCGGCGTCGAGTTCATCTTGTTGACCAGGATGCCGTCGCGGTCCTGCGCCAGCAGCGGGTCCCAGGAGCGGTCCCAGATGAGCTTGATGACGTTCCAGCCGGCACCGCGGAACTGCGACTCCAGCTCCTGGATGATCTTGCCGTTGCCGCGGACCGGGCCGTCGAGGCGCTGCAGGTTGCAGTTCACCACGAAGGTCAGGTTGTCCAGGCCCTCGCGCGCCGCGATCGACAGCTGGCCCAGCGACTCCGGCTCGTCCATCTCGCCGTCGCCGAGGTACGCCCATACGTGTGACTTGGAGGTGTCCGCGATTCCCCGCGCCTCCATGTACCGGTTCATCCGGGCCTGGTAGATCGCCCCGAGCGGGCCCAGACCCATCGAGACGGTCGGGAACTCCCAGAAGTCCGGCATCAGCCGCGGGTGCGGATAGCTCGACAGGCCGTACGGGGCCTTCGACTTCTCCTGGCGGAACGCGTCGAGCTGCTGCTCCGACAGCCGGTCCAGGAGGTAGGCGCGGGCGTAGATGCCCGGCGAGGCGTGGCCCTGGAAGAAGATCTGGTCGCCGCCGTCACCCTCGTCCTTGCCCCGGAAGAAGTGGTTGAAGCCCACGTCGTAGAGGGAGGCGGAGGAGGCGAAGGTGGCGATGTGGCCGCCGACACCGATTCCGGGGCGCTGCGCACGCGAGACCATCACGGCCGCGTTCCACCGGGTGGCGTTCAGGACCTTGCGCTCGATCTCCTCGTTGCCCGGGAAGAACGGCTCGTCCTTGGTGGCGATCGTGTTGACGTAGTCCGTGCTGCGCATCTCGGGCACGGCCACGCGCTTCTCGCGGGCCCGCTCGATCAGCCGCAGCATCAGGTAGCGGGCACGCTCACGTCCCCGCTCGTCGACGGCGGCGTCCAGGGAGTCGAGCCATTCCCGGGTCTCTTCAGGATCGAAGTCCGGGACCTGGCTCGGCAGGCCGCCAATGATGATCGGGTTGCGATCGGATGCGGAAGCCACGCTGTTCCTTCGCTGTCAGGGGAGGGTTTGCCTCGGGTTCGCCGCCTCCCATGGTCGTACGCTCGCTCCCCATCGTCATCTCTACCACTGGGTAATCAATCGAGTCTGCGGTGATTCGGCGGCGAGCAGCGGTTTCGGGCCTCGGCGGCGGTCGGCCCCATCGCCACCCTACGCCCAGGAGGGATCACCCGGGCCGTGACCGCGTTCGTCCCTCAAACAGGTAGGAAAGTCCTCAAGCAAGGCCTAAAGACCTGGAATGCTGTGGGATGAATCACCCTAGCCCCCCACGGGAAGGCTGAAAGTTGCGGCGAGACGGCCGCAATCGTCACCGTTTCGACGGTCTCGGCGGCCGGGTACTTGCGCGATCCGCCGCGCCCGTGTGGACTACGCCCAATGCTGCGCGTACGCGCGCCGCCGAAGACATTCACCGAACATGAGCAGGAGGCACCCCGTGAGCGCGACCGCGGACCACGCGGAGAGCCTGGCCGCCCGGCTGGGTTTCCAGTCCGAACAGGTGGTCCAGGAGATCGGCTACGACGAAGATGTCGATCAGGAGTTCCGCGACGCAGTCGAGGAACTGATCGGCAACGACCTCGTCGACGAGGACTACGACGACGTGGCCGACGCGGTGCTGCTGTGGTTCCGCGACGAGGACGGTGACCTGACGGACGCCCTCGTCGACGCCACCGAGCTGGTCGAGGACGCCGCGCTGATCCTGCTGCTGACCCCCAAGACGGGCCGCCCCGGCTACGTCGAGGCCAGCGACATCAGCGAGGCCGCCCAGACCGCCGGCCTCTCGCAGACCAAGAGCGTCAGCGTGGGCAAGGAGTGGAACGCCAGCCGCTTGATGACCCCCAAGGCCGCCAAGTCCAAGCGCTGAGCCGCGCCCCGCAGCCAAGCGGACACGCACCCCGCCGCACCGGAACCCACCCCGGTCGGCGGGGTGCGTGCGTTGCGGACGCCTCCTCCCCATAGGCTGGCCCCACCCGAACAGCCCAATCCAGGGACGCAGGAACGAAGGGATGCGAGAGATGGCGATCGAGGTCGGCAACAAGGCTCCGGACTTCGAGCTCAAGGACAACCACGGTGCCACCGTGCGGCTCTCGGACTTCCGCGGCGAGAAGGCCGTCGTACTGCTCTTCTACCCGTTCGCCTTCACCGGGGTCTGCACCGGCGAGCTGTGCGAGCTGCGCGACCAGCTGCCGCGGTTCCAGAACGAGGACGTCCAGCTCCTCGCCGTCTCCAACGACTCCGTGCCGACCCTCCGGGTCTTCGCCGAGCAGGAGAACCTGGACTACCCGCTGCTCTCGGACTTCTGGCCGCACGGCGAGACCTCCCGCGCGTATGGGGTCTTCGACGAGGAGAAGGGCTGCGCGGTCCGCGGCACCTTCATCATCGACAAGGACGGCATCGTGCGCTGGACCGTCGTCAACGGCCTGCCCGACGCCCGTGACCTGAACGAGTACATCAAGGCCCTCGACAGCCTGTGATGCGCCTCCGGGGCACCCGGGGCCGCCAGGGCCCGGGGGCGGTCCCGGCCGGGATCCGCGCGAAAACCCCCTGTCGGCGGGAACCCGTCACTAGGATCCAAGCGTTGATCCCGTAGAAACCGCACGACGGGGCACCGCCCCACATGAACCCAAATGGAGGACCCGTGGGAGTCAGCCTCAGCAAGGGCGGCAACGTCTCGCTGACCAAGGCCGCGCCGAACCTGACGGCGGTCATCGTCGGTCTGGGCTGGGACGCTCGCACCACCACCGGTGTCGACTTCGACCTCGACGCCAGCGCGATCCTGACCAACGACCAGGGCAAGGTCGCCAACGACTCGAACTTCGTGTTCTTCAACAACCTGAAGAGCCCGGACGGCTCGGTCGAGCACACCGGGGACAACACCACCGGTGAGGGCGAAGGCGACGACGAGGCCATCAAGGTCAACCTGGCCTCGGTCCCGGCCGATGTCGCCAAGATCGTCTTCCCCGTTTCCATCTACGAGGCCGAGAGCCGCCAGCAGAGCTTCGGCCAGGTCCGCAACGCCTACATCCGCGTCGTGAACCAGGCCGACAACTCCGAGCTCGCCCGCTACGACCTCTCCGAGGACGCCTCGACCGAGACCGCCATGGTCTTCGGCGAGCTGTACCGCAACGGTGCGGAGTGGAAGTTCCGCGCCATCGGCCAGGGCTACGCCTCGGGCCTGCGCGGCATCGCGCAGGACTTCGGCGTCAACGTCTGATCAAGCCTGCCAGCTGTCGCCAGCTGTCACCCGTCCGGCGCCGTGCACTGTGTGTACGGCGCCGGACGTGCTTTGCACGATCCACCCCCGGCCGCCACGCCAGAGCGGGGGCCGGGACCACACGTCGTCCGGGGAGGACCACAAGATGGGCGTCACACTCGCCAAGGGGGGCAACGTCTCCCTCTCCAAGGCCGCACCGAACCTCACCCGGGTCCTGGTCGGTCTCGGATGGGACGCGCGCTCGACCACGGGGGCCGACTTCGACCTCGACGCCAGCGCGCTGCTCTGCCGCGACGGCCGGGTGCTGGGGGACGCGTACTTCGTCTTCTACAACAACCTCAAGAGCCCCGAGGGCTCCGTCGAACACACGGGGGACAACCTCACCGGCGAGGGTGAGGGCGACGACGAGTCGATCATCATCGATCTGACCAAGGTCCCGGTCGAGGTGGACAAGATCGTCTTTCCGGTCTCCATCCACGAGGCGGACGCCCGGCGGCAGACCTTCGGCCAGGTCACCAATGCCTTCATCCGCGTCGTGAACGAATCGGACGGCCAGGAACTGGCCCGCTACGACCTCACCGAGGACGCCTCCGGCGAGACCGCGATGATCTTCGGCGAGGTCTACCGGTACGGGGGTGAATGGAAGTTCCGCGCGGTGGGGCAGGGGTACGCGTCGGGCCTCCGGGGCATCGCTCTAGACTTCGGGGTCAACGTTTCGTAAAGCCGTACAAGACGATGGGGTGCCAGTGGTTCTCAAAACCTTCGGCTGGTCGTTCGCAGTCACTGCGCTCGGTCTGGTCGCAGCGGTGTTCTACGGGGGGTGGACCGCATTCGGGATCGTCGCGATCCTGTCCATCCTTGAGATCTCGCTGTCCTTCGACAACGCGGTGGTCAACGCCGGAATCCTGAAGAAGATGAATGCCTTCTGGCAGAAGATCTTCCTCACCGTCGGCGTGCTCATCGCCGTGTTCGGCATGCGTCTGGTCTTCCCCGTCGTGATCGTCGCGATCACCGCCAAGATCGGGCCGATCGATGCCGTCAACCTGGCACTGACCGACAAGGACCAGTACCAGCAGCTGGTCACCGACGCCCACCCGGCGATCGCGGCATTCGGCGGCATGTTCCTTCTTATGATCTTCCTCGACTTCATCTTCGAGGACCGGGACATCAAGTGGCTCGCCTGGCTGGAACGCCCGCTCGCCAAGCTCGGCAAGATCGACATGCTGTCCGCGTGCATCGCGCTGATCGCCCTGCTGATCACGTCCATGACCTTCGCCGCCCACGCCCACCAGCACGGCGGCACCCACGTGGACAAGGCGCAGACCGTACTGATCGCCGGCATCGCCGGCCTGATCACGTACATGATCGTCGGCGGTCTCTCCGGCTACTTCGAGAACAAGCTGGAGGAAGAGGAGGAAGCCGAGCACGAGGCCGAGGAAGAGGCCAAGAGGAGCGGCAAGCCGGTCTCCGCCGTCACCCTGGCCGGCAAGGCCGCGTTCTTCATGTTCCTCTACCTCGAAGTCCTCGACGCCTCCTTCTCCTTCGACGGGGTCATCGGCGCCTTCGCCATCACCAACGACATCGTGCTGATGGCCCTCGGCCTCGGCATCGGCGCCATGTACGTCCGGTCGCTCACGGTCTACCTGGTCCGCCAGGGCACCCTCGACGACTACGTCTACCTGGAGCACGGCGCGCACTACGCCATCGGTGCGCTCGCCGTGATCCTGCTCGTCACCATCCAGTACGAGATCCACGAGGTCATCACCGGCCTCGTCGGCGTCGTGCTCATCGCCTGGTCCTTCTGGTCCTCGGTGCGCCGCAACAAGCGACTGGAAGCGGAGGGTTCCCCCGCCGAGGCATGACCACGGCGCACATGCGGAACGCTCTACTGCGGGGCGGCCCGCCGGGTCCACACCCGGCGGGCCGCCCCGTCCGCGTCACACAGGGGTTCTGGGGACCAGGGGATCAGGGGGAGACAGGGGATGGGATTCTTCGACGGCATCCGGGGCAGCCGGGCGCTGCAGTTCGACTCGGGCAACGCCTCGTCGAACGCGATCGAGCTCACCAAACGACATCCGACCGTCTCCCTCACCAAACAGGGCGCGGTCCACGGAAACCTGCGGGTCAACCTGTCCTGGCGGATGCGCACCTCCGACATCGGCGGTCCCGGATCAGGCGGCGGCCGGCTCCTGCGGCACCCGTTCAAGCTGTTCAAGCCCGACATCGTGCAGGCGCACACCCAGGGCATGGTCAACGTCGACCTCGACATCGGCTGCCTCTACGAGCTCGCCGACGGGACCCGGGGCGTCGTCCAGCCCCTGGGCAACCTGCACGGCGACATCAACAGCCCGCCGTACGTGAAGCTCAGCGGCGACGACCGCTTCGGGGCGCCCTCCGGGGAGACGGTCTTCGTCAACCTCGACCACGCCGACGAGATCAAACGACTGCTGATCTTCGTCTACATCTACGACCAGACCCCGGCCTTCGACCGGACCCACGCCATGGTCACCCTCTACCCGATCACCGGGCCGCGCATCGAGATCCCGCTGGAGGAGCGCCACCCGCAGGCCCGCTCCTGCGCCGTGGTCTCCCTGGAGCACGTCAGGGGCGAGCTGATCGTGCGCCGCGAGGTGAAGTTCGTGTACGGCTTCCAGGCTGAGCTGGACCGGCTCTACGGGTGGGGACTCCAGTGGGGGCGGGGCTACAAGACCGCCAAGAGCTGACCGCAAGACCGCCACGAGCTGACCGCTCGGCGCCGGTCAGCGGCGGATGAACTGCGGGCCCTGCACCGGCAGCCGGAAGGCGTCGCCGCCCTGACCCGGCACCGGCGCCGGGGACACCGGCTGCGGGTACCCGTAGGCCGGCTGTACGGCCGGAGGGGCCTGTGTCGGCGGCGCGACCGGGCCGGTCGGGGTCGGCGGGCGCATCGCGGCCGTCTGCTCGGCGGTCGGCCCGGCGGCGGAGGCCGTCCCGGAGCCGGGGGCCCGCTCGGCGTTCTGCGCGGCCTCGGCGGCGTTCTCGGCGGCGTTCTCGTCCACGGAGATCCCGTGGTCGGTGGCCAGGCCCACCAGCCCGTCGGAGTAGCCCTCACCCAGTGCGCGGAACTTCCAGCCCTCGCCGCGCCGGTACAGCTCCCCGCAGATCAGGGCCGTCTCGGCGCCCGTCTCGGGCCGCACGTCGAAGAAGGCCAGCGGCTCCGAGCCGCCGGTCGCCGTGGCGTCGTACAGCAGGATCCGCAGGTCCTGGACCCGCTGGAAGGGGACGTCCTCGGCGGAGGCGACCACGAGGACGCGGTCCACCGCCGCGGGCACGGCCCGCAGGTCCGCCTGCACGGCGTCGGTGACCGCGTCGCCGATCTGCTTCTTGCCGAGCCGCCACACCGCCCCCGAGGGGTGCCGGGGCTGGTTGTAGAACACGAAGTCCTCGTCCGAGCGCACCCGTCCGTCCGGGCCCACGAGCAGGGCCGAGGCGTCGACGTCCGGGACCTCGGGGCCGCCGGTCCACCGCAGCACCGCCCTGACCGCCACGGCGGCCACGGGGATGTTCGAGCCCTTCTGCATCGCGTGCGTCATGCCCGTCATCCTGCCCTCCCGGGGGGCCGCGGAACAACGCGGCCCCCCGTAGGGCCTTGTCCTGGGGGAAAGAGCTGGGCATGGTGCAAGAGGGTTACCTGAACTTCATGTGCTTGAGGAACTCTTGACTCACATTCGTACGTACTATTACCGGCCACGCCAGTCGGGCCGCCGAAGCAGTACGGGGGAAGCACATGCGTCACTTTGGGCACATATCGCCCGCGGTCCGTAAGGACCTCTTCCACCAGGAGCCGGCCGAGTTCACCGCCGCCTCGCCGGCCCGCATCCTCGCCGCTGCCCTCGGTGCCACCCTCTACAGCCCGGCCACCCGCCCCCACCTCGCCGCCGACATCCACAAGCAGGCCGGCCGCGGAGTCGTCTCCATGGTGATCTGCCTGGAGGATTCGATCAGCGACGCCGACGTGGCGGGCGCCGAGCAGAACCTCGTGCGCCAGTTCGCCGCCCTCGACGCCGACGCCGGCGCGGGCCGGGAGCTCCCCCTCCTCTTCATCCGGGTCCGCACCCCCGAGCAGATACCCGACCTCCTGGACCGCCTCGGGGCGTCCGCCCGCCGACTGGCCGGATTCGTACTGCCCAAGTTCACCGAGCACGGCGGAACCGCCTTCCTCGACGCCCTGGCCCAGGCAGAGGAGCGCAGCGGGCAGCACCGGCTGTATGCGATGCCCGTCCTGGAGACTCCCGACCTCCTCCACCTCGAAACCCGCGTCGAGGCCCTCGCCGGCATCTCCCGCACGGTCAACCGCCACCGCGAGCGGGTGCTCGCCCTGCGGCTCGGCGTCACCGACTTCTGCTCCGTGTACGGGCTGCGCCGCACCCCCGACATGACGGCCTACGACGTCCAGATCGTCGCCGGAGTGATCGCCGACGTGGTGAACGTGCTCAGCCGCGCCGACGGCACCGGCTTCACGGTCACCGGACCCGTCTGGGAGTACTTCCGCCACCAGCAGCGACTCTTCAAGCCGCAGTTGCGCCGCAGCCCCTTCCTGGAGGAAGGCGCCGAGGAACTGCGCACCGCGCTGATCGAACACGACCTGGACGGGCTCCTGCGCGAGGTCGAGCTGGACCGGGCCAACGGACTGCTGGGCAAGACCTGCATCCACCCCGCCCACGTCACCCCCGTCCACGCGCTGTCGGTCGTCTCCCACGAGGAGTTCAGCGACGCCCAGGACATCCTGCGCCCCGAGCGCGGAGGCGGCGGAGTCATGCGCTCCGCCTACACGAACAAGATGAACGAGGTGAAGCCGCACCGGGCCTGGGCCGAGCGCACCGTGCTGCGCGCCGAGGTCTTCGGCGTGGCCAAGGAAGAGGTCGGCTTCGTCGACCTCCTCGCCGCCGGGCTCCAGACGTGAGCGCGCCCGTGGCATCCCCCGAGCAGAGAGGCAAGACGATCGAAGCGGTGTGGTCGGGAACCTGGGTCGCGGACCGGCTGGGCGTACGCCTGCAGGAGGCCGAGGCCCTCGACGCGCGTGCCGCGCAGGGAGCCGCTGCCCCTGCCCCTGCCGCGGCGGCGCCGGAGCCGGCGGGCGCGGCCGCCGCGGGCGGGGCGCCGCCGCGGCTCACCGACCTGCTCGGGCTGGCCCTGCGCCGCAACCCCAAGCGGGCCCACCTCCTGGTCTCCCAGGTCCTCGGCAAGCACGTCCCGCAGTCACCGCGCACCGTCTACGCCGCCGGATACGGACTCGGGGAGCGGGTCCGGGAACTGCTCGGCGACGAGGCCGCCGACGCCGTCGTCCTCGGATACGCCGAGACCGCGACCGGGCTCGGACACTGCGTGGCCGACGGCCTTGGCACGGCCCCCTACCTGCACTCCACCCGCCGCCCCGTCCCGGGCGTGGAGCCCGCAGGGGGATTCGAGGAGGCCCACTCGCACGCCACCTCCCACCTGCTGCTTCCCGAGGACCCCAAGCTGCTGGCGGGTGACGGACCGCTGGTCCTCGTCGACGACGAGTTCTCCACCGGCAACACGGTCCTGAACACCATCCGCGACCTGCACGCCCGCCACCCCCGCAGCCGTTACGTGGTCGTCGCCCTCGTCGACATGCGCGCGGAGGCCGACCGGGACCGGCTCGCCGCCTTCGCCGCCGAGGTCGGCGCCCGCGTCGACCTGCTGGCCCTGGCCCGCGGCACGGTGCACCTCCCCGAGGGCGTCCTCGCCGCCGGACAGGCCCTGGTCGAGGCCCACGAAGCGCAGGAGGCCGCCTGCACCGCCTCCGCCTCCACGGCCCCCGCCTCCGCCTCCACGGCCCCCGCAGCCGCAGCCGCCGCCCCGCGCACGCCCGTGGAACGGGTCGCCCTGGACTTGCCCGCCGGGCTCCCGGACGGCGGCCGGCACGGCTTCACCCCCGCCCACCGCGCCCGCCTCGAAGCGGCCCTGCCCACCCTGGCCCGGCAGCTCACCGACGCGCTCGGCACGGCGCCCGGGCGGGTCCTCGTACTCGGCAACGAGGAGCTGATGTACGCGCCGCTGCGCCTCGCGCAGGCCCTGGAGGACTCCGGTGCGGCCGACGAGGTCCGCTTCTCGACCACCACCCGCTCGCCCGTGCTCGCCGTCGACGACCCCGGCTACGCCATCCGCACGCGGCTGGTCTTCCCCGCCCACGACACTCCGCCGGCCGCCGCCGGCGGGACCCCCGCCGCCGACGGCTCCGGTGACCGGTACGCGTACAACGTGGCGGGGGCCGGCTTCGACACCGTCATCGCCGTCGTCGACAGCCACGGCGACACCCCCGCACTGCACGCCCCCGACGGCCTCCTCGCCCGCCTGGCCCCGCACACCCGCCGGGTCCTGCTCGTCGTCATCCCCGCGTACACCCCCGGCCCGTCCGGCCCCCGCACCACCACCGACCCCCGGCAGGAGCCGACCATGCCCGAGCCCCTGCGCGGCCCCGCCTTCTCCTCGTACGCCGCCGAGGACGTCGGCTGGCTGCTCCAGGACCTCTCCGACGTGCCGCTGGAGGCACCGACCGAGGAACGCGAGGAGGCCATCCAGGCCGGCGGCGCCCACTACGCGGAGTCGCTGCCCGTCGAGTACCAGCCCTCGGCCCAGTACCAGGAGCTCTACCGCAGCGCGCTGAACACCTCCGCCGCCCGGATCGCCCGGGCCGTCGGCACGGTCACCGAGACCGTCCTCGCCGAACGCTCCCCGTCCCCCGTCCTGGTCTCCCTGGCCCGCGCCGGCACCCCCGTCGGCGTGCTGATGCGCCGCTGGGCCCGCTCACGGCACGGCCTGGACCTGCCGCACTACGCCGTCTCCATCGTGCGCGGGCGCGGCATCGACGCCAACGCGCTGCGCTGGCTGGCCGCCCACCACGACCCGGCCGACGTCGTGTTCGTCGACGGCTGGACCGGCAAGGGGGCGATCACGCGCGAACTGAGGGACGCCCTGGGAGAGTTCCCCGGCTTCGACCCGGAGATCGTCGTCCTCGCCGACCCGGGCTCCTGCGTGCGCACGTACGGCACCCGCGAGGACTTCCTGATCCCCTCCGCCTGCCTCAATTCCACCGTCTCCGGCCTCATTTCGCGTACGGTGCTCAGGTCCGACCTGGTCGGCCCCGCCGACTTCCACGGCGCGAAGTTCTACCGCGAACTCGCCGCCGCCGACGTCTCCGTCGACTTCGTCGACACCGTCGCCGCCCGCTTCGACGAGGTGGCCGACGCCGTCGACGCCGAGGTCAAGGAGCTGCTCGCAGCCGACCGGGCCCCCACCTGGGAGGGCTGGGCGGCGGTGGAGCGCATCAGCGAGGAGTACGGCATCCACGACGTGAACCTGGTCAAGCCCGGCGTCGGCGAGACGACGCGGGTGCTGCTGCGGCGCGTGCCGTGGAAGATCCTGGCCCAGCGCGGCGCCGGACCCGACCTGGACCACGTACGCCTCCTCGCGCAGCAGCGCGGCGTGCCCGTGGAAGAGGTCGACGGACTGCCCTACACGTGCGTGGGACTCATCCACCCCCGCTTCACGCGCGGCGCGACCGGCGCCGACGGAAAGGCCGTGGCCTCCAAGTGACCGTCCTCGTAGCCAGTGACCTCGACCGCACGCTCATCTACTCGACGGCGGCGCTGGGCCTCAGCATGCCCGACACCGCGGCCCCGCGCCTGCTGTGCGTCGAGGTGCACGAGAGCAAGCCGCTGTCCTACATGACCGAGACGGCCGCGCAGCTGCTGGCCGGACTGACCGCCGACCCGGCGGTGGTCTTCGTCCCCACCACCACCCGCACCCGCAAGCAGTACCAGCGCATCCGCTTCCCCGGCCGCCCCGCCCCGTACGCGATCTGCGCCAACGGGGGCCAGCTGCTGGTGGACGGCGTACCGGACCGCGACTGGCGGCGGCAGGTCGCCGCGCGCCTGGCCGAGGAATGCGCACCGCTGGAGGAGGTCCACGGACACCTGCTGGCCACCGCCGACCCGGCATGGCTGCGCAAGGCCCGGGTGGCGGAGGACCTCTTCGCCTACCTCGTCGTCGAACGCGCCCTGGTCCCCGCAGAGTGGATCAAGACCCTGGCGGAATGGGCCGAGGCACGCGGCTGGACCGTCTCCCTCCAAGGCCGCAAGATCTACGCCGTCCCGCGGCCGCTGACCAAGAGCGCGGCCATGCACGAGGTGGCCCGCCGTACGGGGGCCACGACGACCCTCGCCGCCGGCGACTCCCTGCTCGACGCAGACCTGCTGCTCGCCGCGGACGCCGCATGGCGCCCGGGCCACGGCGAACTGGCGGACGCCGGGTGGGGCGCGCAGGGCGTGACGGCACTGGAGGAAGTGGGCGTCCTCGCGGGTGAGGAAATCCTCCGGCGCTTCGGCGGCGCAGTTGCGAGACTGAACGCATGAGCAAAGGCAACACGACAAAGATGACTGACGAGTTGTACGCCTACATGCTGGCGCACAACCCGCCGCTGGACGCACACCAGCGGGGGCTGATGGAGACCACGGACGCCAAGTTCCCGGACGTCGCCGGCATGCAGTCGGCGGAGGAGCAGGGTCCGCTGCTGGCCTTCCTGGTCCGACTGACCGGCGCCCGGCACATCGTGGAGGTCGGCACCTTCACGGGCTTCTCCGCCCTCTCGATGGCCCAGGCCCTCCCGGCCGACGGCACGCTGATCGCCTGCGACATCTCGGAGGAGTGGACGGCCTACGGCCGCGCCGCCTGGGAGGCGGCGGGCGTCGCCGACCGCATCGACCTGCGGATCGCCCCGGCCCTGGAGACGCTGCGCGCGATGCCCCCGGAGCCGCACATCGACATGGCCTACCTGGACGCGGACAAGGAGAGCCAGATCGCCTACTGGGAGGAACTGGTTCCGCGGATGCGCCAGGGCGGTCTGATCGTCACGGACAACACCCTCTTCCACGGGAGCGTCCTGGACCCGGAGCCGCGACCCTCGGCGGCGGGCGTCCAGGCCTTCAACGACCACGTGGTGGCGGACGACCGGATGGAATCCGTGCTCCTGGGGATCTCGGACGGCCTGACCCTCTCGCGCAAGCGCTGACCGCTTACCGCTGATCGCTGACCGCAGCGGGCTGCGGTCAGCACCGGCTAGCAGCAGCCGCCTCCGCCGCAGCACCCGCCGCCGGCGGGGGCGGGGGCGCTGCTCGTACCGCCGACGGCCACCGCGGACAGCAGCTTGACGGTGTCGGCGTGCCCGGCGGGGCAGTCGGCGGGCGCGGACGACTCGGCCATGGGCCGACTGACCTCGAAGGTGTCTTCGCAGGTCCGGCAGCGGAATTCGTAACGAGGCATGGGCCAAGGCTACCGAGCCGGACGGCCGGGCTGAAGCCTGCCACCACCCGCCCGTCCACCGGTCTGCCCGCCGATCCTGCCCCCGGCCCGGATCCGGTCCTCCTGCGCGGCCTGCTCCGGGTGACGGGCCCGCCAGTACGGATTGTCGTGCGGCAGCGCGCTGCCCACCCGCCCGTACATCCCGAACCACATCAGCATCACGCCGACGACAAAGCTGAACAGCACGTTCTGGATTTGGAACGCCAGGAAGTTGAAACCGCTGTCCAGCAGGGCGAGATTGACGAACCCGCTCAGGATGAACGCCACCCCCAGCACGATGTTCAGGGTGGAGGCGAAGGTCCCGCCGATCACCATCCCGACGAACAGCAGCCCCCCGATACAGATCGACAGGACACTCAGCGCACCATTGGTGTTCAGCGCGAGCACCGTGTCACCGCCGGTGTCGAAGAACCCGATCTGGTCGACGAGCCCCAGGATGCCGAAGGCGACCAGCAGCAGCCCGGTCAGTCCGGCGCCGACCCGGTACACCTTGCTGAGCTTGTGATCGGCGGGCAGATGCTCGTCGAGCCGGGCATTGACCGGGTTCATCATGCGCTGCAGCGGCCCGGGGCCGGGCGGGGGCGCGTGGGTCGGATACGGCTCGTGGGCCACGTACGGCGCATAGGACTCATGGGGCTCGTGGCACCCGTAGAGCGCATGAGGTGCATAGGACTCATGGCCATGGGGGTGGGCGTGCCCATGATCGTGCTCATGCGGTACGGGGGGCACCTGCGGCACGCGGGACGCGCGAGGCCTGTGCAGCACACGAGGCAGGTGGAAAGTGTGGGCAGCCATACCGCCCTCCTCTGCTCCGTTCCCGGACCTCCAGCATCCACCGATGCCTACCCCCGGACAACTCCGGCCGGGCATGCAGCTCACCCCCGGCAGCCCGCTTGCGGCTTCGGGCCTCACCCTCCGGGCATACCCTCCGGGCCTCACCCTCCGGGCATACCCTCCGGGCCTCACCCGACGGCGCGCCGGCCCCGCATGTCCGTCACCACTCGGCCCACGGCCGCCCGGACCCCCTCCATCTCCTGGAGGAAATGCCAATAGTCCGGGTGCCGTCCCTCCAGCCCGCCCAGGGCCCGTTCCATCCGGGCAACCGCCTCGTCCAGCGGCCGCGCATGCCGCGGATCAGGGACGCTGCGCCCCTCCATCGCCAGCCGCTGCGCATCCCGGATCGCGAACCGCGTCCGCTGCACCTCCGCCTGCGGATCCCGCTCCACCGCCTCCAGCCGCGCCAGCCGGTCCTGCGCAGCCGACACCGCCTCGTCGGTCGCGTCCAACGACACCCGGACCGCCTCGATCAACGCCCCCACGTCCGCCCACCGCTGCTCCTCGCGGGCCCGGGCGGCCTCCCGCAACTGCTCCTCGGCCCGCGCCACGTCCCGTACCGCCTCGTCCGGCACCTGCTGCAGGTCCTGCCAGCACGCGGCGCTGAACCGCCGGCGCAGCTCACTGAGCACCGGATCGACCCGGTCCGCCCGGTTGCGCAGCGCCTGCGCCCGCGTCCGCAGGCTCACCAGCCGCCGGTCGATCTCCGCAGCCCGCTCCGGCAGTCGCGCGGCCTCCGCCCGTATCGCCTCCGCGTCGCGCAGGATCCGGTCCGCGCGCTGGACGGTCTCCTGCACGCCGTGCTGCGCGGCGCCCTGGTTCAGCCGGGTCAGCTCCGGTCCGAGCGCAGCCAGCCGGGCCGCCAGGTCATCGGCCCGCATCCCCTTGCCGCGGACGTCGTCCAGCGCCGTACTCGCGGCCAGCAGCGCCGCCCTGGCCCGCTCCCGCGCGGGCGCCACCCGGGCCAGCTGCGTCTCGGCCTTGTCCAGCAGCGGCTGCAACCCCTGCGCGAACCGGTCCAGCTCCGCCTTGACCCGTACGAGCTCGTCCCGCGCCCGCGTCAGCTGCTCCCGCGCCCGCGCGGCGACGGAACCCTCCAGCTCGGGCCGGTCCAGGTCATGGGCGTCGACGGCCTCGATGTACACCTGGCTGACCTGGTCGATCCGCTGCCCGAGCGCGGCGAACCCCTGCCCGGCCTCCCGCGCCGCGGGCGACCCGTCGGCCGCCGCGATGGTCTCGATGGAGATCCGCAGATCACGCTGCGCGGTGTCCAACTCGTAGAACGCGGCGGCGGCGGCATCCTTCGCCGCCTGCGCATCGGCCCGCCGACTCTCGTCCCGCCCACCGAACCACCGCCGGGATGCCGTTGTCACAATCCCTCTCCCGTACCGCGTCCGCCATGCCCTGATCCATTCTCCCCCACGGGAACGGGTTTGCGTGGGGGGTGTGCCCGCCATGTAGGCTGTCCACTCATCCACGGGTGCGTAGCTCAGGGGTAGAGCGCTGCTCTTACAAAGCAGATGTCGGCGGTTCGAAACCGTCCGCGCCCACCAGCCAAAGGCCCCCGCAGCGTCTCGCTGCGGGGGCCTTTGACGCTAGTAGCTGACGGCAGTAGCCCACTCAAGCCGGCGCCGCCGCAGCAACCGGTCCATGTGCCCCATCACCTCCTGCCGATGATCGTCGGAGACGTGGGCGTAGATGTTCATGGCGACGGCGATCTGCGAGTGGCCCAGGCTCTCCATCACGACTCGCGCCGGAACGCCCGCGGCGAACAGGAGCGTGGCGCACCCGTGCCGGGCGTCGTGCGGGCGGATGCGGGGGAGTCCCGACCCCTCCGGGATGCAAGAGAACAAGCGGCTGAGGCTCGGCCGTACGGTCACCATGTGGACGAAGAACCAATGATCATCAAAGTCACGCGTGACCAGGCATTCGTCCTGTCTGACTGGCTCTATGACGTCATGATGCAGTCCGACAGGCTGGACGCCATCGTGCCGGACCGAGCGGTCTGGTCGGGGATCTACGCGATTTCCGGAACGTTGGAGAAGACTCAGTGTCGGCCGTCATGGGCGTCGGCGCACCATCGCGGATCTGGAAAGCGAAGAGCTGACTGTCGAAGGGCGTCGAGCCCAGCGCTCGTCTACATCTCTCCCTTTGGCATCAACAGTGCCACCGTCCGCGCTCCCGCCCGAGGCCCTCATGAGCGTGGGCCGATCGGCGGACAATGACGGCATGACGTTGAAAATTTGGGTCGATGACTGGCAGATCCAGTGCTGCGGAGAGAACTTCGCGCCAGGGGATGTTGTTTCGTGGACGCTGCTGGAGGTCGATCCGGAGGACTACGCCGACGTGGTCGGTAGCGAACGTGCGGATGAGATCGACTTCCGCGAGGAGCATCACGGCCAAGAGGAGGGGCACACGCCCACCTCGGTGGAGGTGGTGTCGATCGTCGAGGTGCATTGCCGTTACGGGATACCCCCGGGCGCCACGGACAAGGTGAATTACCCCGTTCCGGGCACGACCGTACTGGTTCCGGTTGAGAAGGCGGACGGGTGGGCGAAGGCCAGGCCGAACGTGAGCTTCGCGGGCTACCTGGTGACCGCCCGGCGTGTCACCGACCTGCCGGAAGGTGCGGCTGCTCGCGGTCAATGAGAGGGCTGGCGGCACGCGTGCCAGATGCGTGCCAGATCGGGCGGTCAACCACGGTCACTGGGGGATCGCAGCGGCGTTCACAGCTTGTGTCGGTCGTCGTGGCGCACAGAGGGGGTGAGCTGCGATGACGGATCAGCTGCGGGTGCCAGGCTGACAAAGCAGATGTAGGCGGTTCGAAACCGTCCGCGCCCACCCAAAGGCCCCTCGCCGATCATGGCGGGGGACCTTCGATCCGCCCCACCCCCCCCGCTGCGTGACCCGCCAGGGTGATCGCCTGCGTCCTTGCCGGGGGCGCCGGTCGGCAGATCAGCATTGATTGTTTGCGCCGGTCCGGTGCGGCGACGGACCCGCCCGCCGACCGGCGAGTTCGGCAATGCCCGTCCCAAGACCGGCGCGGCGGCCGGGCCTTGATCGCCGCCGACGCGGTGGTCGTGCGTGGGGGTTTCGGGGTGGGGCGGAGCGTGGGATGGTCGGGGGATGGGCGAGTGGCTCGCGGTGGGCGGGGCGGTCCTGGGGGTCGCCGGGGTGCTGGTCGTACTGGAGAGGGGGGCCGCGGCGGCGTTCGAGAGGCGGCGTGATGCGGAGCGGGCGCGGCTGCTCGCGCAGGTTGCCGCGCCGGAGGAGGCGGAGGATCCGAAGTACGCCGACGTCGGCGGAATACCGGCCGGGCGGGAGGAGAGCGACGTCGACTTCACCTCCGTGCTCGTCGAGTACTACGCCTACGGGCTGACCCAGGCACGCAGCAGCTTCGCGACCAGCCAGCGGTTCGCCGGAGTGGGCGCCACCATACTGCTGCTCGGGGTGGCCCTGGCCGTGTGGAAAGCCGAAAGCACCGGGGACCTGTACCTCGGGGTCGTGACCAGCTCGGTCGGGCTGGTCGTCACGGTCGTCGGGCACCTCTTCCACCGGCGCGCCGATGTCGCCCTGCGGCACATGGCCGCGCAGACCGCCTCCCTGCGCGAGGACCGGCGGGCCGCCGCCGCCCTGCGGCAGGCCGTCGCGCTGCTCGACGAGGTCGCCGACCCCCAGTTGCGGGCGCGCCTGCAAGCCGGCCTGATCATGAAGCTGTCCGGGGCCGAGCTGCCCCAGTAGCGGGATAGTGGGGGTATGTGCCGTTCCATTAAGACCCTGCGTCCGCCCGCCCTCCCCGAGAAGGCCACGGAGGAGGACATCCGCGCCGCCGCGCTCCAGTACGTACGGAAGGTCTCCGGATTCCACGTGCCGGCCGCGCACAACCGGGAAGTCTTCGACGCGGCGGTGGACGCCGTCGCGGAGGCCACCCGCGACCTCCTCGACGGCCTCCAGATCAGAGGTGCAGCGTCATCAGCTCGCGCGGGCGCGGCGGCGTAGTACCCAGATGCCCGCGCCGACGGCGCCCGCGACGAGGGCGCCGCCCACCGCGATCTGCCCCGTGTTCATCGCGCGGGTGCTGCCGCCCAGGCCGCCGCGCGCCGCCCCTGACGAGACCTGGAGGGAGACGGTGACCCGCTCGCCGCCGCCGCACTCGAAGGTCACGTTGTAGGAGCCCGGGCTGACGTCGCGGTAGACCGTGGTCGCGCCGAAGAGGGTGCCGCTCTGCAGGTTGCCGGAAGTCAGCCTGGCTTCGCCGAACGCACTGGACGAGGCCCTGCCGATGCTGGTCCCGCAGCCCGAGAGGTTCAGGCTGACCCGGCCGCCCGGGGAGACGACGGTGGGGGAGACACTGGCGGAGGGGAAGGCGTACGCGGCGGTGGCGGGAGCGGCGGCGGCAATGACCGCGGCCGCGGCCACAGCCCTCATCAGCTGAGCGGAACGTGTCGCGGGCATGGAGAGAACTCCTCGGCTCCTCGAAAAGGCGCGGCCCGGCCACGGATGTGACGCGGATTCGGCAGCGCACCGTACGTCGGACGCTAGGAGCCCCGGCACGCGGCGGCGATCGGGACCGGGTGAACGGGTGAGCCGTTGCTCCGCCCGGGGGAGCCCGCTACGCCCGGGCGGCCGTCGGGGTGGGGCGGCGGACCAGGAAGGCGGCCAGGGCGCCCGCTGCGAACAGGGCGAGGACCGAGACCGCCGTGCCCAGCCAGGCGGCGCCGAGCCACTGGGTGCCGAAATATCCGAGGGCCACGCTGTAACCGGCCCAGGCCATTCCCGCCAGCACCGACCACGGCAGGAACTCCATGACCTTGCGGTGCGTCTTGCCCGCGCCCAGCGAGACCACCGAGCGACCGGCCGGGGCGAAGCGGGCGATCACCACCAGTGCCCCCCCGCCCCGGGCCAGGGCCGTGCCCAGACGCTCCTGGGCGCGGGTCAGCCGGCGCGAACGGGCGATGGCCCGGTCAAGCCGCGCCCCGCCCCGCCGGGCCAGCCGAAACGCGGCCATGTCACCCAGCACCGAAGAGGTCGTGGCGATCACCAGCAGGGCAAGGATGTCCGGCACCTGCTCGGGCCCCGGCACGGGCACCGGCCCCGCTGCCCCGGCAGCCGCCGCAGCCGCCGCAGCCGTGATCACCAGCACCCCGCTCGGCAGCACCGGAAGGAAGACGTCGAGCACGACGGACAGCGCCACCACGGCGTAAATCCATGGGCTCGTGGTCAGCGACCCCAGAGTCTCAAACAAACGGGACTCCCCAGTCCGGTTGACGTGCTTCCGCGTGAAGCGCCGCGACGTCGCGGGGGAGCGGCAGGGGCGGCTTGACAGCCATACAGCGTACGCCTGGCGTTGGCGCCCCCGTCGCCCAGGTGCCCCTGTGCAGCCCACGGTGTGTCAGGTCGCCGGATCCGCCGCCGTCAGATCCCGATCCAGCACCGTGACCAGCCGGGCCCCCTTGTGTCTCCTGCCCGCGGGGCGAGCCTGTTCAAGCTGCAGCCGGGCCGTGCGGCCCGTCAAGGCCAGCGTCATCAACTGGTTCCCGAACCACGGCCCCCCCGTACGCCGCCAGCTCAACGGTGGCCGACCCGTCCGCCCGTGCCGGGAGAACCCGCGCCCCAGCCAGCGCCCCACCCGCGACCAGCCCAGTCGAAACCCCCACTTCACCACCGTATGCACCGAGTTGTGCACCGGCGAGCATGTCAACTGGAACACCCGGGCCGTGCTGGGTATTCGGGGCTCGGCCACATACGCGTGATGGACATCCCCCGACAGCACGCACACCGTCGCCGGTGCCCGAGGACCCGTCCCCACCTCCTCGATCAGATCACTGAGCGCCGCGAACGAGGCCGGGAACGCCGCCCAGTGCTCCAGATCGCTGCGCCGGCGCAGATCCTCCCCGATCCGCTCCCAGCGAGGCCCCCGATCACCACGGCACAGCGCCGCATTCCACACCTCCGCATCATGGATCAGCGGCGGCATCAACCACGGCAGCGAGGACCCGATCAGCAAATGGTCGTACCCGCCGTGACCCGCCAGCGCGTTCTCCCGCAGCCACTGCTGCTCCGCCGGGTCGAGCATCGCCCGCCCCTCCTCGGCCAGCACCCGCGCCGCCCGCGTATCCACCATCAGCAACCGCGACCGGCCGAAGTCCCGGCGGTAACTCCAGCGCACCGAACTCGGATCGGCATCCGCCGCGGACGCGAAGGCCCGCAACGCATCCGTACCGTCCGGAGCCGCGCAGACCCGCTCGTACACGGCGTCCGCGGCGAGCTCGGCCGGCGAGAGATTGCCCAGGTGCTGATACACCCAGTACGACATCAGCCCACTGAGCACCCGCTCCCGCCACCACGGCGTCGCCCGCATCTCCGCCAACCACGCAGCACTGGTGTTCCAGTCGTCCACGACATCGTGATCGTCGAATATCTGCAGGCTGGGGACGGTGGACAGAAGCCAGCGGATCTCCGGGTCGAGCCAGGACTCGTAGTACAACCGGGTGTACTCCTCAAAGTCCGCCACCTGCGCACCCGGAGCCTCACGCAGATCCCGCCGCGCCGCGAGCCACTGCCGGGTCTCCCGCGACAGATGGTCCGCGTAGACCTGGTCGCCCAGCAGAAGCACCACGTCCGGCCGGACCGCCTCCGGATCGGCTGCCAGCCGCGCCGCTAGGGTGTCCAGCGCATCGGGGCCGTGCGGACCCCGCCGGTCGGCGGGCGGCGCGGCCTGCCGACAGGAGCCGAAGGCCACCCGCAGGGCAGGCGCCGGCCGCCCGGGCGCCGCGACGGCCGGGGTGGTGATCACGCTCGGCGGAAAGGCACTGCCCGGCAGGGGCCAGACGCGGTGGCCGTCGAGCAGCACCTCGTACGCCGTCGTGGCCCCCGGAGTCAGACCGGTCACCGGCACCAGCGCGTAGTGGTGCCCCTCTATCTGGAACGTACGCGCACTGCCACCGGCCCCGTCGGCGCAGCGCACCTCGGCCGTGCACGGGCGATCGGCCTCGACCCAGATCGTGGCCGAACCGCCCGTGTCCCAGTCGACGTGACGCAGCAGTGGCCCCAGACGCAACCCGGCCATGAACTCCCCCTCCTCCGTAGCCCCTTCGATCACGGTACGACGAGGAGAGGGAGCCTGGCCTCCCCCTGGTGGGGGATAGCATCCGCCCACGCGGGGGAGGCGGTGGGTGGGGTGGATGTGCGGCGGTGGGGGAGGGGAGCAGGGGGGCAGGGGATCCTGCTGCCTGCTGCCTGCTGCCTGCTGCCTGCTGCCTGCTGCCTGCCGCCTTCCCCTTGAGTGCCTGGTGCCTGGGGTCCGGGGTCCGGGGTGCTCGGGGGGTGCCGCCGTCAGCAGCCGTTGAGGATGTTGACCAGGGCCGACTTCTCGCCGGAGTCCATGCTCAGACCCCAGTACTGCTTCACCTCGACCCACATGCGGGCGTACGTACAGCGATAGGCGGTGCGCGACGGCAGCCACTTGCCCGGGTCTTGGTCGCCCTTGGCCTGGTTGACGTTGTCGGTGACCGCGATGAGCTGGGGACGGGTGAGGTCGTTGGCGAACTGTTGGCGCTTGCTGGTGGTCCAGGAGCTCGCGCCGGAACGCCAGGCCTCGGCGAGCGGGACGACGTGGTCGATGTCGAGGTCGGCGGCGACGGTCCAGGTGGCACCGTCGTACTCGGAGTACCAGCTTCCGCTGACAGCCGCACAGCTGGAGTCCACGACGACGTTGACGCCGTCGCGCTTCAGAACGGTCTCGCGGGTGTTGCAGGTGCCGGAGACGGTGGACCAGTGGGGGAAGAGGCTTCGGCTGTAGCCGCTGGTCGAGCCCTCCGCCTGCGGGGTGACGGTGGCCAGGTAGGAGCGCGCGGCCGCGGCGCTGATCGGGGTGGGCGGGGAAGCCTGGGCGGCGGGCGCGGTCATGAGGGAGGTGAGGGCGGCGAGCGCCGCTGCTGACGCGAGCACGCCAATTCGACGCGCGTAGACGGAGGGTATGTGAGCCGTGAGGGCCATGAGGGGGGCTCCCTGGATGCGGGGGGTGGGTCGGTCGGCCCCGGCGGGGCGCAGCCATGGTGGCGGCCCCGGATTGCGTGGGGGCGGGCGTCAGGTTACAGCCAGATGGCATGCGCACGTCAGGGCTGGAGATGGATGGGCGGCTCTACATAGGCGGAGGTTGGGATTCCGGGGGTGCGGTTGGTGCGGTTGGTGCGTCCGGAGGTGCTTTTGCTAAGGGGTATGTGTGCGGCCCGGGTGGTGGGGGCGTGGTGGTCGGGGCAGCGGGACTTTTGGCCTATTTCGGGCGTGCGTCGACGTCGCGTACCCTGTGAGGAGCAGAAGGGGAGTAGCTCTTCGCCGGACCGTCGACATACTGCTGGGTCACCCCAGCCGGCGCCCGGAGGCAGACCGCCCAGGCGGGCTGCCAGCGAGACCTTCGGCCGCAGTGTCCTGTCCCAGGTTCATGTGCACCCGTCCACGCGTCGGGGCGCGTGGGCACCGTCAGGGCGCCGCCGAGCCGAAGCGACCCCTGAAACACCCCAGGTCTCTCGGTACCGATGGCGCCCTGCCCGACCGATCGAGGTTCCACCCCGTGCTCAGCACCAGCTTCAGCATCACCGTCACGGCCATCGCCTTCGGCGTCGTCTTCCTTGCCGAGCTCCCCGACAAGACCGCCCTCGCCGGCCTGATGCTCGGCACTCGCTACCGCGCCTCGTACGTCTTCGCCGGAGTCGCCGCCGCCTTTGCCATCCACGTCGTACTGGCTATCGCCGCCGGCAGCGTCCTCACCCTGCTCCCGCACCGGCTGGTGCAAGCGGTCGTCGGAACCCTCTTCCTCGCCGGAGCGGCCATGCTGCTGCTCAAGAAGAGCGGCGAGGAGGAACACGTCAAGGCCCCCGCCGACCAGTCCTTCTGGAAGGTCTCCGGCGCAGGCTTCATGCTGATCCTGGTAGCAGAATTCGGTGACCTGACCCAGATCATGACCGCCAACCTCGCCGCCCGCTACGACAACCCCCTCTCCGTCGGCATCGGCGCCGTCCTCGCCCTGTGGGCGGTCGCGGGAATCGGCATCCTGGGCGGGCGCACCCTCATGAAGTACGTGCCGCTGCGCCTGATCACCAAGGTCGCGGCATGCGTGATGGTGGCGCTGGCCGGGTTCTCGCTGTACGAGGCGATTGCGGGCTGAGGTGGCGTCCGGGGGCGGGCAAGGCGGAGCGGGGTCGAGGTGGGCGGAGTGTCCGCACTCGGCATCAGGGAACGTCCGGGGGCGTCCCGTCAGTCGACTGTCCTTCCGTGTCGGTCCGGCCCGTCAAGGGCGCTCCTTCTCGTTCCTCGTCGTCGCGTCGCTTCGCGATGGCCTTCGGCCACCCTTGACTGCCCGGCCCGCCCCGGAAAGACAACAGACTGCCGGGAAGCCCCCGAAGGATGGCCGGGGGGACAGACAGACATACGGGCCCGTCAGCGATGCCCGAGCAGGCTTCCAGTTGCCATGTCCCCATTCGGGGTCGACCGGTCCCCTTTCCGAGCCCAGCCGGGTCAAGCCGCAGCCGACGCCAATGAGATGGGCATCGGCGGCCATCCGCCCACCATCGCGTCAGATCGCTACGCAGCCCGTCTCGGCATAGCGTCCGGCGCCCGTCTGGGGTCGCTCATAGCCGCGACAGATCGCTACGCAGTTGATCTCGACTGGCGTCCGGCGGTCGGCCGGGGCGCGGAGGGATCTAGGCTGCCTTTGACCGCAGCGGGCGGCATGCCCGTAGTTGCCGAAAAGGGAGTTCAAATATGCGCGCACGTCGGATTCTTGGTGTGTCCGTCATGTCCGCCGCCTTGGTCGGGGGCACGTTGATCGCCGGCAGTCCTGCCATTGCGCAGACGAACGCGTCCGCGGCGAGCTGCACTGCGCTGGCCCTTGAGACCGTGGTGATACGTGATCGGATGAGCGTCAACGGGACGGCTCTCGCCCAGCTCAACAAGGGCGAGAGGGCGACGTCGCCCTGCCAGATGTACTACGGCGGCTCGTACACCAAGTGCGGTATCACCAGCACACGTTGGGTCAAGGTGACGAAGTACGGAGTCACCGGCTACGTGGTCGGCACCTGCGTGAAGCAGCCGGCCTGACGGCCCCGGGGCCGCCGTCACTGTTGGCAGCGACCGAAGGTCACGACGTAGGTTCCGGCGCCGCTCGCCCCGGCTCCACTTCGGTCCGCGGCCCCCGGCAGGGCTGCCCGGCCGATGTCGCGCAGATTGGGATCGAGAACTATTTGACGGTGGCCCCAAGTGCTGACATTAACCCACCAGTTGACTGCAGCCTTGGGGGTTCCCGAACCGCCCCACCCGGTATAGGTGATCTCATTTACGGCCCATGACCGTGGATTGGGACAGTACCCGGCAGCCATGATGCGGCTCTGCGGTGTGGAACCGGTCTGCGGGTTGGTGTGGGAATCCTTGTTGGGGCCCCACCACTTCAGCTGGACGGCCGCGGCGGCGTGTTGCTGCGCAGCTTTCGTCAGACTCTGATTCACGGTGAGGAGCGGCAACCCGCGCCGCGCCCGCTCGGCATTGATGAGACACACCACTACGTCGTTCACCTGAACGTCATTGCCGCTGCTCGGGGCCCGATTGGCGGCCGCGGTGTCACAACTCAACGCCACGGCCGGTGACGTTCCCGGCGCGAGCGTGGCGGCCATAACTCCGGCTGCAGCGAGGGTCAATGCCGTTCTTCTGAGGGAAACTTTGCTTCTCACGGAGAGAACACCTCCCGCGAAGACGGACAGTCCCTCCCAGGCTGCCACCCCGTACATCGGGTCGCATCCGGGCCGTCCCTCAGTGCCTGTTCCCAGCCCTAGACGGCCGCCGGACGCCACGCCGAGACCGGCTGTGTAGCGATCTGTCGCGGCTATGAGTGACCCCGGACGGGCCGCGGACGCTATGCCGACATCCGCTGTGTAGCGATCTGACGCGATGGTGGGCTGGATGGCCGCCGATGCCCATCTGATTGACATGTCTGCGACTTGACCCGGGCTGGGCTCGGGAAGAGGAGATGGTCGGCCCCGGATGGGGAACTGGCGGCGGGGATCGGCCCGTGGATCGCTGACGGGCCCGCCCCTGAACACGAACCCCCCGGCCATCCTTCGGGGGCTTCCCGGCAGTCTGTTGTCTTTCCGGGGCGGGCCGGGCAGTCAAGGGTGGCCGAAGGCCATCGCGAAGCGACGCGACGACGAGGAACGAGGAGGAGCGCCCTTGACGGCCCGGACCGACACGGAAGGACAGTGGACTGACGGGACGCCCCCGGACTTTCTCTGACGCCGGTCAGCCGGGACCCAGCCCATCCCGACTCCGCTGGGCCTTCGAGTTCGCCTGTCGGGGCTTCGGCCGCCCCTTTACCCCTGCGCCGCCAAAGTGAGGCGGATCGAGCCGTCCTCGGTCGGGGTGACCTCCACGGAGGTCAGGTCGGGGACATGGGCCGTCGGGGCGTGGGCGGCGGCGCGGGGGCCGATGCCGATCACGCGCATGCCCGCCGCCCGGCCCGCGGCGATGCCGGCGGCGGAGTCCTCGAAGACGATGCAGTCGGCCGGGTCCACACCCAGCTCGGCGGCGCCCTTGAGGAAGCCCTCGGGGTCGGGCTTGCTGGCCTGCACGGACTCGGCAGTGACCCGTACGTCCGGCAGCGGCAGCGAGGCGGCAGACATGCGGGCCGTGGCCAGAGCTTCGTCGGCGGAGGTGACGAGGGCGTGGGGGAGGGTCGTGACGGACGCCATGAACTCCGGGGCGCCCGCCACCGGGACCACGCCGTCGGTGTCGGCGGTCTCGCGGGCGAGCATCACCGTGTTCTCGGCGTGGTTGATCTCCATGGGGCGCTCCGGCAGCAGGAGGGCCATGGTGGCGTAGCCCTGGCGGCCGTGGACCACCTTGAGGGCTTCCTGTGGGTCCAGCCCGTGGGACACCGCCCAGTCGCGCCAGCAGCGTTCGACCACCGCGTCGGAGTTGACGATGGTGCCGTCCATGTCCAGGAGCAGTGCCTTGGCGGTGAGGACAACGGGGGCGGTGGTGGTGCTGGCCGACATCGGCGGGCTCCAGACGGGGCGGGAAAAGAGAACAGAGCGGTTCCGTCCACCGGTCAGGGAGTGTGGACGGAACCACTTTGTTCCCACACGATACAAAACGTGGGGCGGTCCGCGCCACCTCTCCTGCGGATCAGCCCGTGCCCTCCAGTGCGCGCCGGGTCGCCGGGCCGTACACGCCCCACTCGTCGTCGATTTCGTTGTTCCACTGGAACTCCGATACGGCCCTCTCCGTACGGTCGTCGAACTTGCCGTTGATCTTGCCCCGGTACAGCCCGCGCGCGGCCAGGAGCCGCTGCATCTTCTCCACCTCCGGGCCCGAGTCCCCGTACCTGAGCGTCGGACCCACCGGAGGCGCCGGGGTGGTGGGAGCGGCGGTCTTGCTCGCCGACGGGGCGGCCGCCGCGGCCGAGGAGCGGGAGGCGCTGGCCGAGGGGGACGGGGAAGCGGACTTGGAGGCGCTCGCCGAGCGGGACGGCGAGGCGGAACGGGAGGGGCCGGCCGTCGTCGGCTGCGTCGGGCCGATCGGGGCCAGGCTCAGCACCGGGGCCGTCGGTTTGTCGTCCAGCAGGACGGTGTCGCTGTCACCGGAGCCCGGGAGCACTCCCAGGGCCAGTGCGGCCGTGCCGACGGCGACCACCGTTCCGGCGCCGGCCAGGATGGTCGGGAGCTGGCGACGGCGGTTGGGTCGGGGCCGCTTCTCGGGGCCCCCGCCCGCGCCCCGCCCCCCGCCCCCGCCCCTGCCCTCGCCCCCGGTGTGTGGCCGGAGGGTGCCCAGCTCGATCGGCCCAGCCGTGCCGGCCATCCCGGCCGGCCAGGACGCCTGCGGCGGGCCGTCCGGCCAGGTCACCGGCGTGTCGTGCACCGTCGTGCCCTGCACCGGCATGCCGTACGCCGGCGTGCCCTGCACCGGTATGCCGTAAGGAGGCGTGTCCTGCTCCTCCGTGCCGTGCGCTGCCGTGCCGTGCGTCGGCATACCGTGCGCTGGCGTGCCGTGCGCCGGTACGCCGTAAGCCGCTGCGCCGTGTGTCGACATGCCTTGCTCAGGCACCCCATACGCCGGTGTGCCGTAGGCCGGGGTCTCGGCCTCCGGTGGTGTCGGCGTGCCGGGAGGGGCGTACGGGCTCGGCGGCTCGGCCATCACGCCCCGCACCGGGTGCGCCGGCTGTGGTGGCGGGCCGTCGGGCAGGCCAGGGTGGGACAGGGTCACGTACGGGCGGATACGCAACGGCTCGAAGCCCGCACCCGGCGCGCACCCGCAGCCGACGCCTACGGCGTCGCATTCTGGACAGCGCTCAGCGCTCACTGGATCCATCCCTCCCTGGGCATTGCCTGCGATTATGCAGACCCGCCGGGGCCCGCCCAACCCGCCCGACAGGCCATAACCGGACACACCGCTCAGGATGGAAATGTTGATCCGGCCTGAGGAGGAGCGGATGGCTCAGGAAATGACCACGGACCCTGTGGACCCCCTTCCCGACCCGCCGGCATCCGGTCCCACCGCCGAACACGCCTCCCGCGAGGTGCTCGTCTCCATCGGCGCACTCCTGCTCGGACTGCTGATCGCCGCCCTCGACCAGACGATCGTCTCCACGGCGCTGCCGACGATCGTGAGCGACCTGGGCGGAATGGCACACCTGTCGTGGGTGGTCACGGCGTACATGCTGGCCTCGACCGCCGCCACGCCGCTGTGGGGCAAGCTCGGCGACCAGTACGGACGCAAGAAGCTGTTCCAGGCGGCCATCGTGATCTTCCTGATCGGTTCGGCGTTGTGCGGGCTCGCCCAGGACATGCCGCAGCTGATCGCGTACCGGGCGCTGCAGGGCCTCGGTGGCGGAGGGCTGATCGTGCTGTCGATGGCGATCGTCGGCGACATCGTCCCGCCCCGCGAGCGCGGCAAGTACCAGGGCCTCTTCGGTGCCGTGTTCGGCGCCACCAGCGTCCTCGGTCCGCTGCTGGGCGGCCTGTTCGTCGACCACCTGTCCTGGCGCTGGGTCTTCTACATCAACCTCCCCATCGGTCTCGTCGCCCTCTTCGTCATCGCTGCGGTCCTGCACATCCCGGCACGGCCCTCGAAGCACACCATCGACTACCTCGGAACCTTCCTCATCGCCTCCGTCGCGACCTGCCTCGTGCTCGTCGCCTCCCTCGGCGGCACCTGGGGCTGGGGCTCGGCCGGGATCATCGGTCTGGCCGTGCTCGGTGCCGTCCTGCTCGTCGCATTCCTCCTCGTCGAGCGGCGGGCCGTGGAACCCGTCCTGCCGCTGAAACTGTTCCGGATCCGCACCTTCACCCTCTGCTCGGTGATCAGCTTCGTCGTCGGCTTCGCGATGTTCGGCGCGATGGTCTACCTGCCGACCTTCCTGCAGGTGGTCCAGGGCGTTTCGCCGACGATGTCGGGCGTCCACATGCTGCCGATGGTGCTGGGCATGCTGATCTCCTCCACGGCCTCCGGTCAGATCGTCAGCCGCACCGGGCGGTGGAAGGTCTTCCCGATCGCGGGCACGGCGGTGACCGCGCTCGGCCTGCTCCTGCTCCACCAGCTCCACCGCACGAGCGGCGCCTGGGAGATGAGCCTCTACTTCTTCGTCTTCGGCACCGGACTGGGCCTGGTCATGCAGGTGCTGGTGCTGGTGGTGCAGAACGCCGTCAGTTACGCCGACCTCGGCGTCGCGACCTCGGGCGCCACCTTCTTCCGCTCCATCGGAGCCTCCTTCGGCGTCGCCATCTTCGGCACGATCTTCACCAACCAGCTGGAGGAGAAGCTCGCCTCCGCCTTCGCCGGTCTTCCCGTCCCGCCCGGTACGGCCGCCCGGGTGGAGGCCGATCCCCGGGCCATCGGGGGGCTCCCGCCGGTGCTGCGGCCCCGCGTGCTCGACGCGTACTCCGCGTCCATCACCGACGTCTTCCTCTATGCCGTGCCCGTGGTCCTCCTCGCCTTCGTGACCGCCTGGTTCCTCAAGGAGGACAAGCTGCGCGGCTCGGTCACCGCGCCCGACGTCACCGAGACCCTCGCCTCCAATCCCGTCCACCGCTCCTCCCACGAGGAGGTAGCCCGGGCGCTCTCGGTGCTCGGCACCCGTGAGGGCCGCCGCCACGTCTACGAGAAGATCACCGAGAGGGCCGGCTTCGACCTGCTGCCCGCGGCCAGCTGGATGCTGCTGCGGATCAAGAAGTACGGCTCCACCGAGCCGGCGATGCTCGCTGAGCGGACCGCCGTACCACTGAAGGCGATCACCGATGCCGCCCGTCAGCTGGAGGAACGCGGGCTCGCCGCACGCGACGGGCTGCCCCTGGTCCTGACGGACCGCGGGCGGGGGTACGCGGAGAAGCTCGCCGAGGCGCGGCAGGAGTCCCTCGCCGAACTGCTCGGCGACTGGTGGGGCCCGGACAGGCCGACCGACCTGGTCAAGCTGGTCAGGGAACTCAACGCCGAGCTCTGCGGATCCGACGCGGAGGAGCCCTACGACGCAGGTCCCCGCCGGGACCACGCCGTGCACTGACCGCGGCGCCTCAGACCAGGAGCTTCTCGAAGAAGTGCTCCGCATACGGGTCGGCCTTGTACGCCGGTATCTCCGCATACCCGTGGCGCGCATACAAGGCTCGGGCCTCCACCAGGTCCGCCCGGGTGTCCAGCCGGATCCGCTCCGCGCCCAGCGCCCGGGCCTCCTCCTCCAGCGCGGCGAGCAGTGCCGCCCCGCCGCCCGTGCCGCGGGCGGCCGGGTCCACGTAGACCCTCGTGAGCTCGGCGGTGGCGGGGTCGAGGAGCCGTATGCCGCCGCAGGCGAGCGGCCGGCCGTCCAGTCGGCCGACCACGAACCGGCCCGTCGGCGGGACCAGCCCGTCGGCCGGGAAGTCCAGCATGCCCTGGTCGATCTCGGCCTCGGTCACGGACCGCTTCCAATACCGGCCGGCCACCTCCGCGTAGTACGCGCGGCGCAGGGCCGTGGCGTCGGCGGTGGTGAAGTGCTCGGCTACGACGGTCCAGGTGGCTGTCGTCAACCCTGTCGTCATCCCTGTCGTCGTGGCTGCGGCTGCGGCTGCGGCTGTGGCTGAGGTGCTCGTGTTGATGTTCATGGCGTCATTGTGGAAGGCGCGGGCGCCTCGCCGCGTGGAATATCCACAGGCACAGACCGATGATGGGGAAAAGGGTAAATAGGACTAATGGAGGGCGTGAATGCCATGTCAGAGCACCCCGACGCTGCCCTGGTCCGCAGGGGCTACGAGGCTTTCTCCAAGGGCGACATGGAGAAGCTGGCCACGCTGATGACGGCCGATGTCATCCACCACGTGCCCGGCAACAACCCGCTGTCCGGGCACCACAAGGGCCGTGAAGCCGTCTTCGACTTCTACCGGCGCCTGGGCGAGGAGACGAACGGAACCTTCCAGGTGGACCTGCACACGGTGCTGGTGGACGGGCGGGGGCACGTCATGTCCTTCCACACGGCGCGCGGCGACCGCGGCGACCGCGGGATAGAGATCCAGGAAGGCCTCTTCTTCACCATCGTCGGCGGGAAGATCAGCGACATCGACCAGTGCACCCAGGACATCGACGAGGAAGACGCCTTCTGGAGTTGACCGGCTCCCCGGTCCCGGGTCCAGATGGCCGGCCCCCGTGGTCGGCCCCTGGTCGACCGCCCAGGCCGCCCCCGGTCGGCCGCCCCGCCCGGCCGACCCGACGTACGTCTACTCCCCGCCCCGCCCGGGCTCAGGCCTTCGGCTTCGGCGCCGCCTGCTGCACGACCTCGAAGGACCACACCGACGACCCCGAGGCCGCAGGCTTCGGCCGTTCACCCTCCCCCGAGCCGCCACCCTGGTGCGCCGCCTTCATCGGGCCCTCCATCCACGCCTGGAAGTCCTCCTCGGACCGCCACCGCGTGTAGACGAGGTACTGGTCCGTGCCCTCCACCGGCCGCAGCAGCTCGAACCACTCGAATCCGTCCGAGTTCTCCACCGCGCCCGCCCGCGAGGCGAAGCGCTGCTCCAGCACTTCCCGCTGCTCGGCGGGAACGGTCAGCGCGTTGATCTTCACGATGCTCATGCCCGCCATCCTAGGGATCCCGCGGGGGATATCGTCCTCCCAGGTAATGAAGTGGTGCATGAAGCGCGGCAGCCAGGCTAAGTCAGGGTTGCGTTCAACAGGGCGGGAGGCCGGCGAGGCGTGGCTAACGCGGCAGAGCACGGTGGTGCGAACGGACATGCCGGGGTCATAGGCGGTGACAGCGGGAGACTGGGGGCGGCGCGCCTGCTGCTGTGGGCGCTGGCCGGCGTCCTCGCCGTCAGACAGGCCGCCGTCGTACTGCGCGTGCCACCGGGGGAGTGGCTCAGCGGCTTCCACCTTCCCGGCGCCCTGCCCGGGTCGCTCTACGACGCCGGCCAGTTCACCGGGACGCCCTTCGCGGGCCTGGTGCTCAAGCCGTTCCTCGGTCTCGCGGCACCCTCGCTGGAGGTTGCCTGGACCTGTGTGACGCTGCTGTTCGTCGCGGCCGTCGGGCTCGTCGCCGCCCGGGGCCTGCCCGATCCCGTGCCGCGGCGCACCGCGCTGCTGGCCGCGCCCGCGCTGGTGGGCCTGATGATGGTCTCGCTGCCCGTACGCGAGGCGGCCTCGCCCGGCCAGACCGCCGTGCTGCCCGTGTTGCTGGTGCTGCTGGCGGTCTTCCGGGTGCCCGGCGAGCGCGCGTCCGGCTTCCTCCTCGGCTCCGCCGCCGCGCTCCAGCCGGCCCTGCTGCTCTTCGCGCCGCTGCTCTGGCTGACCGGCCGCCGGCCCACCGCCCGCGCCGCCACCGTCACCTTCGCCGCGGCCACCGCCCTGTCCTGGGCGGCGCTGCCCCGCGACTCCTGGACGTACTGGGTGCACCACCTGGCCGGCACCGGCCTCGGCGGTGCCCCCGGCGGCCTCGCCAACCAGTCGGTGCACGGCGCGCTGCTGCGCTTCGGCCTCTCCGGGCCCGTCGAGATCCTGCTGTACGCGGTGCTCGCCGCCGGGATCGCCTGGCTGGGCCTGCGCCGCGCGGTGCGCTACGCCCGGGACGGGCAGCTGCTGCTCGCCGTCGCGATCACCGGCTGCGTGGCCGTCGCGGTGGCGCCGACCGGCTGGCGCCACCAGCTGCTGTGGGTGCTGCTGGCGGTGGCCGGCAAGGTCGGCAGGCGTGCGGCGGACCGGCCCGTGTGGCCGGTGGCCGTGGTGCTCGCCATGACGCTGCCCAGCGATGTGCTGCTGCCCAACCTGGCCGCGCTGGCCCCCGTACGCGACAACGTCCTGCTGCTCGCCGCTCTGGCGGCGGCCTGCGCCGTGCCGTTCCTGCCGAGGTCCTCGCCGTACTGGCGCGAGCCGGTCCCGACGGCGTACGGGCGGCCCGCCGCCGCGCGCTGGTCGCGGGTGCCGCTGATGCCGTTCTGGCGGCGCGTGCTGTCGCGCCCCAACCTGCTGCTGGAACTGCTGCTGATACGGGTCGGGTACTCGATGTACTCGCACATCCGGGCCGCCGCACCCACCAGCCGCAGCCTCGCCGAAGGCAACGGCAGCCAGATCCACGGCATCGAGCGGGCACTGGGCATCGACATCGAGCACGCCGTCAACCAGGCCGTGGTGAACACGCCCTGGCTGGAGAAGTTCTTCAACTTCTACTACACGTCGTTCCACTTCGTGGTGCCGCTGACGATCCTGGCCGTGCTGTACTGGCGCCGCCCCGGCGACTACCGCTGGGCGCGCGCCTCCCTGGGCCTGGCCACGCTGCTCGCGCTCGTCGGCTTCTGGCTCTACCCGCTGGCGCCGCCCCGCCTGATGCCCGGCCTCGGCTTCATCGACACCGTGCACGGGCCGCAGGACCTGGCCCACCCGCAGTACGGGGCCATGACCGCGATCTCGAACCAGTACGCGGCGATGCCCTCGCTGCACTTCGGCTGGTCGCTGTGGTGCGGGATCGTGATCATGATGCTGGCGCCGAAGGCGTGGCAGAAGCTGCTGGGGGCGCTGCACCCGCTGATCACGGTGTGCGCGATCGTCGCCACCGCCAACCACTGGGTGCTCGACGCGGTCGGGGGCGCGGTCGTGGTCAGCGCCGGGTTCGGGCTGGTCTACGTACTGTCGGGGCCGCGCGGCGCCGTCCGGGCGGCCGCCGGAGCCGCCGTGCCCAAGCCGCGCGAGCCCGAACGGCTGGGCGCCGCCACCCGCAGCCGGGCCTGACCACGGCCACGGCGCACGCGCACCGCGAAGGGGTGCCGGGGCGGGCCGTACGCCTGCCCCGGCACCCCTTCGGTGGATCGCCGCGTCCTGTCAGGATCCGCCGTCGGCGGCGCCCCCGCCACTCGGGGCGGTCGGGGTCGGGGTCGGGGAGCGGATCCTCAGGGGGCTGTGGTGCCGCCCGCGGTGAGCCGGTCCACGATGAGCGCGATGGCGGCCTCCGCGGTGTCGGCCTCGGCGATCACGGTGTTCAGGCTGGGGCTGCGGACGCGGAAGCGGCCGTCGGGCGTCGGCTCGGCGGCCGGCGCCTCCACCTCGAAGGGGTGGCGGGTGCGGGAGCTGAACCACAGGGTCCACTGGCGGGTGAACGGGTACAGCCGGCGCAGCTGCGGCTGAGCGGAAGCGGCCTCTATGAGCTCGATGACCCCGCGGCTGAGCGGGTCGGGCCCGCCGCGTTCCAGGATCAGCCGCCATGTCGTGGGCAGCCGCTGCCAGCGGGCATCCACCCGGTCCGCGGTGTCGGCTTCGGCAGCGTGAAGGTTCATCCGCGCAGTGTGACGCCCCACAGGCCTCAGGACAATGCTCCGGACGCCAACGATCCGGCATACGACGCCCACCGTCCCGCAGGGGACCCGCAGGCGCGGACTCCCCGGCCCGCCCGCCGGGGACGGCGGCGGCGCACTCCAGGGGACGGCAGGGGCCGGGGGCGTGGGAGAGGGAGCAGCCCCTGCCGTCCTGGAACCGGTACGGCCGCGGTCGCGCTCACCCGCTCAACCGTGGCTGACCCGGAGCTCCTTGATGCCGTTCAGCCAGGCCGCGCGCAGCCGGCGCGGTTCCCCGCCGGCCAGCCGCAGGTCGGGCAGGGCGTCGGCGAGGGCGTTGAAGATCAGGTCGATCTCCATGATGGCCAGGGACTTGCCGAGGCAGAAGTGCGGTCCGCCGCCGCCGAAGCCCAGGTGCGGGTTGGGGTCTCGGGTGATGTCGAAGACGTCCGGGCTCTCGAAGACCTCGGGGTCGTGGTTGGCGGAGGAGTAGAACAGTCCCACCCGGTCGCCGGCCTTGATCTTCCGGCCGCCCAGCTCGGTGTCCTGGGTGGCGGTGCGCTGGAAGGACACCACCGGGGTCGCCCAGCGGACGATCTCCTCGGCGGCCGTGGCGGGGCGGGTCGCCTTGTAGAGCTCCCACTGGTCGGGGTGGGTCAGGAAGGCGTGCATGCCGTGGCTGATGGCGTTGCGGGTGGTCTCGTTGCCCGCGACGGCCAGCAGCAGGACGAAGAAGCCGAACTCGTCGGAGCCCAGGTTGCCCTGGCCCTCGGCCGCCACCAGCTGCGTGACGATGTCCTTGGCGGGGCGCTCCTTGCGCGCCGCCGACAGGTTCATCGCGTAGCCGATGAGCTCCATCGCCGCGTTGGAGCCGACCTCCTCGGTGATCGCGTACTCGGGGTCGTCGTAGGCGATCATCTTGTTCGACCAGTCGAAGATGCGGAGCCGGTCCTCCTGGGGTACGCCGATCAGTTCGGCGATGGCCTGCAGCGGGAGCTCGCACGCCACCTGCGTGACGAAGTCGAAGCTGCCGTCGCCCGCGGCGGCAGCCGCCTCCCGGACGATCTGCCGGGCCCGGTCCCGCAGGGCATGCTCCAGGCCGCGGATGGCCCGGGGGGTGAACCCGCGCTGCACGATCTGGCGTACGCGGGTGTGCTCCGGCGGGTCCATGTTCAGCATGATCAGGCGCTGGGCATCTATCTGTTCGCGCTGGATGTGCTCGTTGAAGCGGATGATGGCCGTGTTGGTGGTGGAGGAGAACAACTCCGGGTGCGTGGAGACGTACTTGACGTCCGCGTGCCGGGTGACCGCCCAGTAGCCCTCGTCGTCGAAGCCGGTGACGCCCCGCCGCTGCGGGCACCACCACACGGGGGCGGTCTGCCGCAGCTGTGCGAACTCGGGGAAGGGGACGCGGTCCTGGAGGAGGTCGGGATCGGTGGCGTCGAAGCCTTCGGGCAGCGCGGGACAGGGCATCGGGCGACTCCAAAGTCTGACGGCCCATCAGGAGATTGGCTCGAAGGTAGTAACGAGTTCTAGAAGTGACAAGGGTCCTCACGTCAACTGTTGCGTGTGGAATCCGTGTAAGCCGCGTGCAAGACCCTTGCGTGCCGGGCCTCCGGGTCATAAGACTGCGAGGAGAACTAGAACGCGTACTAGTTCGAGGCGGGGCGCCGGGACGGCCCGCCGCGCCGGCGCAGTGCAGGGAGAGGACGAGCTCATGGCCGCGGAACCCGTCATCGTCGAAGCCGTACGCACCCCCATCGGCAAGCGCGGAGGCGCGCTCGCCAACCTCCATCCCGCCTACCTGCTCGGCGAGACCTACCGCGAGCTCCTCGCCCGGACCGGAATCCAGCCCGACTGCGTCGAGCAGATCGTCGGCGGCACCGTCACCCACGCCGGCGAGCAGTCGATGAACCCCGCCCGCAACGCCTGGCTCGCCATGGGCCTGCCCTACGAAACCGCCGCCACCACCGTGGACTGCCAGTGCGGGAGCTCCCAGCAGGCCAACCACATGGTCGCCAACATGATCTCCGGCGGGGTCATGGACATCGGCATCGCCTGCGGGGTCGAGGCGATGAGCCGCGTCCCGCTCGGCTCCGGCTCCAAGCACGGCCCGGGCAAGCCGTTCCCGGACGAGTGGAACGTCGACCTCCCCAACCAGTTCGAGGCCGCCGAGCGCATCGCCCGCCACCGCGGCCTGACCCGCGAGGACGTCGACCGGCTCGGCCTGCTGTCCCAGGAGCGGGCCGCCACCGCCTGGGCCGAGGAGCGGTTCAAGCGGGAGACCTTCGCCGTCCAGGTCCCGACGACGGAGGAGGAACAGGCCGCCGGGCAGGGCATGTGGCGGCTGGTCGACCGTGACGAGGGGCTGCGGGACACCAGCATGGAGGCGCTGTCCCGGCTCAAGCCGGTCATGCCGACCGCCGTGCACACCGCGGGGAACTCCTCGCAGATATCGGACGGGGCCGCGGCCGTGATGTGGGCCTCCCGCAAGATGGCCCGCGCGCTCAAGCTCAAGCCGCGCGCCCGCATCGTCGCCCAGACGCTGGTCGGCGCCGACCCGCACTACCACCTCGACGGCCCGATCGACGCGACACGGGCCGTGCTCGGCAAGGCCGGCATGTCCCTCAAGGACATCGACCTCGTCGAGATCAACGAGGCCTTCGCCTCCGTGGTCCTCAGCTGGGCCCAGGTCTTCGAACAGGACCTGGACAAGGTCAACGTCAACGGCGGCGGCATCGCCCTGGGCCACCCGGTCGGGGCGACCGGCGCCCGGCTGATCACCACCGCACTGCACGAGCTGGAGCGCCGCGACAAGGAGTTCGCGCTGATCACCATGTGCGCGGGCGGCGCCCTGGCGACCGGGACGATCATCCAGCGGCTGTAGGCGGCCCTCGAAAACCCTGTGGGATGGGAAACAGAAGGCCCCGGTGGCCGGCCTGGGGAGGCCGGCCACCGGGCCTTCGCACTGCTCTTACCGCTGTACCGCTACTGCTGCTACCGCTGTACTGCTGGTGCCGCGTACTGCTGTTACCGCGGGACGGCCACTGGCGGCTTAGTACCAGTGGTGGGCCTGCCAGAAGTTCCAGGCGCCGACCGGGCTGCCGTAGCGGGAGTTCATGTAGTCCAGACCCCACTTGATCTGGGTGGCCGGGTTGGTCTTCCAGTCGGCACCCGCCGAGGCCATCTTCGAGCCCGGCAGGGCCTGGACCAGGCCGTACGCGCCCGAGGAGGCGTTCGTGGCGGTGTGGTCCCAGCCGCTCTCGTGGGAGATGATCTTGTCGAAGGCGGCGAACTGGGCCGGGTCCTTGATCATCTGGTGCGCGATCGCCTTGGCGCTCGTCGGGGCCGCCTGGGCGGGAACCGTGGAGAGCATGGTGCCGGCGACGCCCAGGGCGACGATGGAGCCGGCGAGGGTCTTCTTGGAAGCGGCGATGCGGCGGATGACAGCGTTGGACACGGATGAACCTTCCGAAGGGGGCAAGGGCGGTCGCGGGCACGTCGAAGACGTGCGTGAGCCACTCACGCGGAGGAGAGGGGTTCGTCGGGCGGGGGGTGAAGACCCCGGCCGCCGTAGCGACAACACCAGTTAGCCAGGCTGAGAAGGGTCTGGCAACGGCCCCTCTTACTACGCGCCCTCGCAGTCGGGTCCTTTCGACCCCTTCCCGAGGTGAGCGGCGTCCGTGCAGGTGGGAGCCGGTTCGGAGGGGCTCCCGAGGGGGGCGCGGCGCCTACTATCCGCGGTCGGATGTGACGTGGGTCCTGTGGGGCGGGTCACCGCCGGATGCCCGAATTCTCACCTTATGTATCGGTTCGTCACGCGAAAAGGGGCGTGGGTGTGGCCGCCATCAACGCGAACCGAAGGAAATCGGCGCCTCGAACGCCGCTTTCCGCACCGCCCTCCGCAGCGCCTTCAGCAGCGTCCCGCCGAGCGTCACCGTCAGCACGACGGTCAGGGCGGCCCGGCCCAGGTCCCACCCCAGGGAGGTCGCCAGGCAGTACGCGACGAAGCGCGCCAGGTTCGCGGCGAGCGGCTCCCCCGGATGGAAGGAGATGCCCTGGCCCATGCCCTGCAAGGTCACCCAGCCCTGCAGGTTCATGATCGTGCCGTACGCGAACGAGCCCGCGAAGCCGTACGCCGCCAGCATCGCCAGCTCCGTCCGGCCCCGGATCCGCTCCGCGCCCGGCAGCAGCCCGGCCCCCAGCGAGAACCAGCCCAGCGCCAGCATCTGGAACGGCATCCACGGACCGACCCCGCCCGTGAGCAGGGCGGACGCGAACATCGTGACCGAGCCGAGGACGAAGCCGAAGCCCGGCCCGAGGACCCGGCCGCTCAGCACCATCAGGAAGAACATGGGCTCCAGGCCGGCCGTCCCCGCGCCCAGCGGCCGCAGGGCCGCGCCGACCGCCGCGAGCACCCCCAGCATCGCCACGGCCTTGGCGTCCATCCCCTGGTCGGCGATGGTCGCGACGACGACGGCGACCAACAGCGGGAGCAGGGCCGCGAACAGCCAGGGGGCGTCCTCGGAGTGCGCCAGGCCGGACCCGCCGTCGGCGAGCAGGGGCCAGCCGAAGGCCGCGATGCCGATGAGGGTGACGAGGAGCAACGCGGCGGCCGCGCGGGGGCCGATACGGACGGGCCTCATCGGGCGCCCTCCACGGCGCGGGCGACCTGCGCCACCGTGAGCCAGGGCGCGGGAGCCAGGATCTTGGCCACCTGGGGGGCGAACGCGGGCGAGGAGACGACCACCTCGGCCGTCGGGCCGTCCGCCACGATCTCACCGCCGGCCAGGATCACGACCCGGTGCGCGAGTTCGGCGGCGAGCTCCACGTCGTGGGTGGCGAGGACGATGGCGTGACCCGCCGCGGCGAGCTCCCGCAGCACCTCGACCAGCCGGGCCTTGGCGGCGTAGTCCAGACCGCGGGTCGGCTCGTCCAGCAGGAGGAGTGCCGGCCGGCCGGTCAGCACCAGCGCCAGCGCGAGCGCCAGGCGCTGCCCCTCGGAGAGGTCGCGGGGGTGGGTGTCGTCGGGCACGCCGGGCAGCAGGGCCGAGACCAGGTCGCGGCAGGTGCCGGGGGCCGCGCCGGCGTCGGCGTCGGCGGCCTCGCACTCGGCGGCGACCGTGTCGGCGTAGAGCAGGTCGCGGGGCTCCTGCGGGACGAGGCCGACCCGCCGGACCATCTCGTGCGGGGCCGTCCGGTGCGGGGCCCGGCCGCCGACGCCGATCGAGCCGGAGGCGGGCTCGACCATGCCGATGAGCGCGGCGAGCAGGGTGGATTTGCCGGCGCCGTTGCGGCCCATGAGGGCGATGGTCTCGCCCGGGGAGACGGTGAGGTCGATGCCGTGCAGGACCTCGGCGCGGGCACGGCGCACCGAGACCCCCCGGGCCTCGGCCACCGACGGCGACGGGGACGGCGGCGCGGCCGCAGCGGCGGGCGTACGGCGGAGCCGGGACCACAGGGCGGGACGGAAGCCGGTGCCGCGGCCCGGGGTTTCCTTCCCGGCCCGCACTTTCCCGGCAGCGGGACCGTGCCCCATCGGGCCGACCGCCGGCGCGGCCGGGTCGGGCGTCGCCACGGCTGCCGGTGCGGGTCCCGCCGCGAGCGGGCCGGGGGCGTGCTCGGACAGGCGGGAGCGCAGGGGCGCTGCCAGGCGGCGGGCGTCGCGGATCGACAGCGGGAGCGGGGACCAGCCGGCGAGGCGGCCCAGCGAGACCACCGGCGGGTGGACCGGGGAGACGGCCATCACCTCCGCGGGCGGCCCCAGCACGGGTGCGGCGTCCCGGCCCGCAAGCAGCAGGACCTGGTCGGCGTACTGGACCACCCGTTCCAGGCGGTGCTCGGCCATCAGCACCGTCGTGCCCAGGTCGTGGACCAGCCGCTGCAGGACCGCCAGGACCTCCTCGGCGGCCGCCGGGTCGAGGGCGGAGGTCGGCTCGTCCAGCACCAGGACGCGCGGGTGCGGGGTCAGGACCGAGCCGATCGCCACCCGCTGCTGCTGCCCCCCGGACAGGGAGGCGATCGGACGGTCGCGCAGCTCGTTCAGGCCCAGCAGGTCCAGGGTCTCCTCGACCCGGCGCCGCATGACCGCCGGAGCCAGGCCGAGGGATTCCATCCCGTACGCCAGCTCGTCCTCGACCACGTCCGTCACGAAATGGGCGAGCGGGTCCTGTCCCACCGTGCCGACGACGTCGGCGAGCTCTCGCGGCGGGTGGGTGCGGGTGTCCCGGCCGGCGACCGTGACCCGCCCGTGCAGCGTGCCGCCGGTGAAATGCGGGACGAGACCGCTGACCGCGCCCAGCAGCGTCGACTTGCCGACGCCCGACGGGCCGACCAGGAGCGTGAGCTCTCCCTCGGGAACGACCAGGTCGACGCCTTGGAGGGCGGGCTCCGCGGCGCCGTCGTAGGTCACCGACACCTGCTCGAAGCGGATCACTGCGCTGTCTCCTTGGGCGGTACGGGTGCCACGAAGGCGGGAAGCAGGCCGATCAGGATCGCCGCCGCAGGCCACAGCGGCAGCGTCGGCGCCACCAGCGGGACCACCCCGGGGTGCAGGCCCTCCGGGTCGAGGGCCCCGGCGCAGGCCATTGCGGCGGCCACGGCCGCGCCCGACCCGGCGACCAGCCACGCGCGCGGGCCCCAGCGGTCGGGCCGGTAGCGCGTACGGATGCTGCGCCGGCCGCCCAGGCGAAGCCCCGCGAGGGCGAGGAGCAGGCCGAGGAGCAGGACGGGCAGCCCGTACCCGGCGCCCTCGGCGGCGAGCAGGCCGTACGTGCCCGCGCACACGCCGAGCAGTCCGCCGAGGGTGAGGGCGTTGGTGGTGTGGCGGACGGCGGCCGGAACCTCGGCCGTACGGCCGTAGCCGCGGGCGTCCATCGAGGCGGCCACGGCCACGGAACGTTCCAGGGCGCCTTCGAGTACCGGCAGGGCGATCTGTGCGATCGCCCGGATGCCGCCGGTGGGACGGCCGCGCAGGCGGCGGGCGGTGCGCAGGCGGGCCACGTCGGCGACCATGTTCGGCGCGAAGGTCATGGCGACCACGACGGCGACGCCGGCCTCGTACAGGGCGGCCGGGAGCGACTTGAGGAGCCGGGCCGGATTGGCGAGGGCGTTCGCGGCGCCGATGCAGACGAGCAGGGTGGCCAGCTTCGCGCCGTCATAGAAGGCGAAGACGAGCTGCTCGGCGGTGACCCGGCCGCCGAGGCGGATGCCCTGCGCCCAGGCCGGGAGCGGGAGCTCGGGGAGGGTCAGCAGCGTGTGCGCGCCGGGGACGGGCGAGCCGAGGACGGCGGAGAAGAGGAGGCGCAGGGCGATGACGAAGAGGCCGAGCTTGAGGAAGGCGCCGTACGAGCGGGCCCAGGGGGCGGTGGTGCGGCGGGCGGCGACGACGTAGCCGGCCACGCCGACGAGGAGGCCGAGCAGGAGCGGGTTGGTGGTGCGGGAGGCGGCGGTGGCCAGCCCGAGTGCCCAGAGCCACCACGCACCCGCGTGCAGTGCGTTGCCCCGGCGGGCCTGCGGGGCCGTGTGCCTGCGGCTGCGGCTGCGCGGGGCCGGCGTCTCTTCCCGGGCCGTTCGGCTGGTCCGCCCGGGCCGCGGTCGCGGGCCGCTGCCGCTGCCGGGGGCGGTCCCAGGCGCGCTCGGGTTTCCCTCCGCGGCACCCGTGCGGGTGGCCCCGGGGGTCGGCCGGCTGGCTTCGGCGTCCGCCCCACCGCGCGGCGGGGCCGGGACGCCGTCGGCGGGGCTGGCGGAGCCGGCCGACGGGGTCATCGGGTGCGGCGGCGGCGGGACTGCCAGACCGCGGCCGCGGCCAGGGCCGCCACCGCCGCAAGGCCCGCCAGCAGGCCCGCCGAGGGGCCGCCGTCCGACGGGCCCTGGGCCGCCGGCTGTGGGGCGGACGGCTGCGCGGGCTTCGGCTCGGCGTCCGCCATCGGTTCGCCGCAGCCCTGCTTCGGGTAGCCGGAGATCCCGCACAGCAGTGCCGCGCTGTCGTACCGCAGCGGTTTCGCCACCTGCGCCAGCGCCTCGGCCGCCGTGGCGTCCGGGGGCACTTGGGCGCAGGCCGTACGCGGCGCCTCCTGCGGCGGCGCTTCGCCCGCCGGGGCGTCCGCCGCGAGACCGAAGTCGACGACCAGCGCCACCCGCTTCCTGCCCTCCACGGCGGGGGTCGAGCCGCAGATCGCGGCGAAGTCGGCCGCCGCCCGCGGCTGCGCCGCCTCCGCCGCCGCGTCCTTGCTCACCGAGAAGCGGAACCCCTGGACCGAGCCGTCCGCCGGGCGGGCCGACGACGGGCCCTGGGTGGCGTACTGCCACCGGCCGCCCGCGCCGTCCCAGAACGACCAGTACCGGTAGCTCGACGCCAGAGCGGGAGACGCGGCGAGGAGGGTGAGGAGGATGCCGACGGCGAGCGCCGGCAGGGTCGGGCGGCCGCGCATCAGAGCTGGTTCTTCTTCCGGCGGCCGCTCAGCATGATGCCGATGCCCATGCCGGCCGCCGCGCCCGCGCCGACGATCCACCAGATGTCCTGGCCGCCGGAGCCGTCCTCGTCCTTCTTCTTCTCGTCCTTGTTCTCGGCCTGCGCCGCCTGCGGGGCCGGGCCGGTCGCGTTCAGGGCCGACACCAGGTCCGTGCCGCCGAAGGACCTCGGGTCCGCGCCCGTCGCGTGCGCGGTGAGGATCAGCGTGCCGAGGGCCGCGGGGCTGCCCTTGGACCAGTCCGCCGAGTTGGCCTTCAGCCATTCCAGCGCGCTCGCCGCCGACTGCTTGTGCCCGGCCGCGGCCAGGGCGATCACCGCGTCGGCGGTGTTGCCGGTGTCCGCGGTCGGCTGGTCCGCGCCCGGGGTGACCGCGGTGAGGTGGCCGTCCTTCTTCAGGGCCTCGGCCAGGTAGCCGGCCGCGCCCTGCCCGGCGGCCACCGGGTCGGCCGCGCCCGCCGGGCAGGCCGGCGGGGCCGCGGGGGTGTCCGTGGCGGCCGGCTCGACCACCGCGCCCTTGCCCAGGCCGGCCAGGACGGCCGCGGCCGTCGCGTCGGCGTTCGCGGGCAGCTTCCCGTCGGTCGGCTGGTAGCCGAACGCGCCCCGGTCGGCGGCCGGCTCGGCGGCGCAGCCCAGCTGGAAGGCCAGCAGGCCCTCGTATGCGGACTTGCCGGCCTTCGACCTGACCTCGGCCGGCTTCTCGCCCGCCACGGCCAGCGCGCTGATCACGATCGACGTCGAGTTGCCCTCGCTCGGGGTGCCGGGGACGAAGGCCCAGCCGCCGTCCTCGTTCTGGACGGACTTCAGCCAGTCCACGGCCTTCTTCACCGCGGCGTCGTGACCACCCAGCGCCTTCAGCGCCTGCACGGCCACCGAGGTGGCGTTGGTGTCGAACACCGTCGCCGCGTCGCACGCCGCGCCCGCATCCGCCCGGAAGGAGGCGAAGCCGCCGTTCGCACACTGCTGGCCGACGAGCCAGTCGACGGCCTGCGGGGCGGGCTTCACGCCGACCGTGCGCTGGGCGAGCAGGGCGAAGGACTGCCGCCACACGCCGTCGTACGTCGGGTCCTTCTCGCCGAACAGCCCGGACGGGACGACCGGCGCCGCGGAGGCGGAGGGGGAGGGCGCGGCGAGGGCTGCGGGGGCGGCGCCCGCGCAGAGCACGGCGGAGGCGGCGAGCGCGGCGGCGCTGCGGCGGACGTTCATGGGGGCGGGTGCCTCTCCTGCTGGGGAGCAGGAGGCAGGCACGCTCAGGCACCGGGCTCCGGCTCCGTTTACCTCGACGGTGCCGGCCGCCGGGGGGCTCCGGCGGCGCGAGCCGCGCACCTCCCGTACGGGGCAATCCGGCTCCCCGGTCCCGGCGGTGCCGGCGGGTCACGGTTGCGGGTCAGCGCCGGATTCCCACCGGCTTCCCCCCGTACGGCAGGGTGGACGACGGGTTCACTCTACCGGCCCGTAGCCTGCCTGCCCGGGGCGCCGCCGGTCGGCGCCCCTTACCGGGCCCGGTGGCAGCGCCCGCGACGCGCCGCAGGTACGCGGCCTCACAGCGCCCGGTACGCCACCGGGTCGCTGCCCGCGACCGCCTCCGCCCGGCCCTGTTTCACCAGCCGCCGCAGATGCGCCTCGGCCTCCGAGACGGCGATGTTGCGGGAGCCGTACGGGATCTGCGCCCAGGGCCGGTTCCACTCCATCCGCTCCGCCAGACCCCACGGGGTCAGCGGCTCGGCCAGCAGCTCCCACAGCCCGGTCAGCCGCTCCGCGTGGTGGCGCAGCAGCTCGCGGACCCGGGCCGGGGCGTCGGTGAAGGGGTGCTGGTGGGCCGGCAGCACCTCCGCCGGACCGAGGCGGCCGATCCGTTCGAGGGAGTCGAGGTAGTCGCCGAGCGGGTCGGTGACCCGGGTGTCCTCCGGGTCCTCGTACAGGCCGATGTGGGGGGAGATCCCGGGCAGCAGGTGGTCGCCGGAGAACAGGCGGCCGTTGCCGGGCAGCTGCGCCGGGTGCTCCTCCTCCAGGTGCAGGCAGACGTGGCCGGGGGTGTGGCCGGGAGTCCAGATCGCGCGGAGCCTGCGCCCGGCGAGGGGAAGCAGCTCGCCGGGGACGATCTCCCGGTCGGGGACGGCGGCCCGCAGCCCCGGCAGCGTCCGCATCCGCCCGGCCGCGCGGGCCGCCCGCAGCGGGGCGATGTGGTCCTCGGGGGCCCCGGCGGCGGCGAGCTTGTCGCTCATGTAGTCGAACCAGACGCCGGGCTCCGCGGACCGGGTCCGCAGGACGACCTCGGTGTCGGCCGCGTGCATGGCGATCCAGGCGCCCGAGGCCTCCCGGACCCGGCCGGACAGGCCGTGGTGGTCGGGGTGGTGGTGGGTGATGACCACGCCGTGGACGTCGGCGACGGCGATGCCGAGCGCGCCGAGGCCGGCGACGAGGGTGTCCCAGGACTCCGGGTCGTCCCAGCCGGTGTCGACGAGGACCGGGCCGCGGCCGGTGTCGAGGACGTGGACGAGGGTGTGGCCCAGCGGGTTGTCCGGAATGGGCACCTTGATGCCGTGGACGCCTCCGCCGTGGTCGGTGACCTGCGGCACGGGATGGGGCTTCGCCTGTGACGGATCCGCTGGCATGAGGGGCTCCCTGTCTGCGCCTGGCCGCGGGCGTGGGCCGCCCGGCCTCCACTGTGACGAGAACGTGTTGCAGTGGTCGCCCAAGTCGACCATCTCCGGGGCTTCCTGACCAGTCGTGGGATCACCCGGGTGGTTGCGTCCCGGCCGTGGACTCCTGGAAATAGAACTGGTATCAGTTCTGGGACGCCAAGCCGCAGGAGGCAGCAGCCATGACCGAGCTCGTGGAACACGGACACCTGTTCATCGGCGGGGAGTGGACGGATCCGCTGGGCACCGACACCATCCGGATCGTCTCCCCCCACACCGAGCAGGTCATCGGCAGCGTCCCGCACGCCTCGAACGCGGACGTGGACCGCGCCGTCGCCGTCGCGCGCAAGGCCTTCGACGAGGGCCCGTGGCCGCGGATGTCCCTCGACGAGCGGATCGCCGTCGTCACCCGGATCAAGGACGCCATCGCCGTCCGGCACGAGGAGATCGCCCGGTCGATCAGCTCCCAGAACGGCTCCCCCTACTCCTGGAGCATCCTCGCGCAGGCCCTCGGCCCGATGATGGTCTACGACGCCGCGATCCAGGTCGCGCGCGCCTACCCCTACGAGGAACACCGCCAGGGCGTGCTCGGGCCGATCCTGGTGCGCCGGGAGCCGGTGGGCGTGGTCGCGGCCGTCATCCCGTGGAACGTCCCACAGTTCGTGGCCGCCGCCAAGCTGGCACCCGCGCTGCTGACCGGATCGACCGTGATCCTCAAGCCGTCGCCGGAGTCCCCGCTCGACTCGTACATCCTCGCCGACATCGCGCGGGAGGCCGGGCTGCCCGAGGGGGTGCTGTCGATCCTGCCCGCCGACCGGGAGGTCAGCGAGTACCTGGTCGGCCACCCGGGCGTCGACAAGGTCGCCTTCACCGGCTCGGTGGCGGCGGGCCGGCGCGTGATGGAGGTCGCCGCGCGCAACCTCACCCGGGTCACGCTGGAACTCGGCGGCAAGTCCGCCGCCGTCATCCTGCCCGACGCCGACCTGGAGAGCACCGTCGCCGGGATCGTCCCCGCAGCCTGGATGAACAACGGGCAGGCGTGCGTGGCCCAGACCCGCGTCCTCGCGCCGCGCAGCCGGTACGAGGAGGTGGCCGAGGCCCTCGCGGCGGCCGCCGGCGCCCTGGTCGTCGGCGACCCGCTGGACCCGGCGACCCAGCTCGGGCCGCTGGTGGCCCCGCGCCAGCAGCAGCGCTCCCTCGACTACATCCGGATCGGGCAGGAGGAGGGCGCCAAGGTCCTGGCGGGCGGCGGCCGCCCCGCGGGGCTGGAGCGGGGCTGGTACGTGGAGCCCACGCTCTTCGGGGACGTGGACAACTCGATGCGCATCGCCCGCGAGGAGATCTTCGGACCGGTGGTCTGCCTGATCCCGTACGCGGACGAGGCGGAGGCGGTACGGGTGGCCAACGACTCGGAATTCGGACTGAGCGGCAGCGTCTGGACGGGGGACGTCGAACACGGCATCGACTTCGCCCGGCAGGTGCGCACGGGCACCTTCAACGTGAACACCTTCAGCCTGGACATGCTGGGACCCTTCGGCGGCTACAAGAACAGCGGGGTCGGGCGGGAGTTCGGCCCGGAGGGGCTGAGCGAGTACCTGGAGCACAAGATGATCCACCTGCCGGCGGGTTACGGGGTCGGGGCGGGTGCCTGATGGGCGACCGCTGGCACGTGGAGGTGGACCGGGGTGTCTGCATCGGCTCGGGGATGTGCGTGAACCACGCACCGCAGGGCTTCGCCCTGGACTCGGCCCGCCAGTCGCACCCCCGCGACCCGGAGACGGACGCGAACGAGCCGGTCCTGACGGCGGCGGAGGGCTGCCCGGTGGAGGCGATCACGATCACCCTGGCGGCGACGGGGGAGACGGTGTTCCCGCCGGAGGAGTAGGGGGGCGTCGGGGGGCGGGGGTCGGGGGGCGGGGTCGGCGGGATGCCCGCGTGCGGGGGCGGTAGGCGGGGCGGGATCGGGGTGGGCGGGATGCCCGCGTGCGGGGGGCGGTAGGCGAGCGGGGGCGGGGCGGGCGGGATGCCCGCACCCGGCATCAGAGGGAGTCCGGGGGCTTCCCGGCAGTCGACTGTCCTTCCGTGTCGGTCCGGGCCGTCAAGGGCGCTCCTCCTCGTTCCTCGTCGTCGCGTCGCTTCGCGATGGCCTTCGGCCACCCTTGACTGCCCGGCCCGCCCCGGAAAGACAACAGACTGCCGGGAAGCCCCCGGGGAATGGCCGGGGGGTTCGTGTTCAGGGGCGGGCCCGTCAGCGATCCACGGGCCGATCCCGGCTGCCATGTCCCCATCCGGGGCCGACCATCTCCTCTTCCCGAGCCCAGCCCGGGTCAAGCCGCAGCCGACGCCAATGAGATGGGCATCGGCGGCCATCCGCCCACCATCGCGTCAGATCGCTACACAGTCGGTCTCGGCATAGCGTCCGCGGCCCGTCTGGGGTTGCTCATAGCCGCGACAGATCGCTACACAGTCGGTCTCGGCATAGCGTCCGCGGCCTGTCTGGGGAAGGTGCGATAGATCGCTACACAGCCGGGCATGGGTTGGCGTCCGGCGGCCGTCTGGGGGGAGGGGAATGGGCGCCATCGACGCGGTCATGACGCCAGTCATGCCTCTGCGGCCTGTTTGTCCCGTTTTGGCGGCCGGTTGGTCGATGGATGGGCTCTTGACTGCGCGTGATGACGAAAAGCCTGGCATCTGGCTCCTTCTGAGCCCTTTCGGCCCTCCAGATGCCCCACGAAGAGGCCGCCAAGGTCTCCAATGGGCCGCCGTGGGGCCTGAATGACGCTTGGATCGGTCCAGATGGCGGTCAGTGGCGGGCAGTGGGCTTGTCAGATGCGGCGGACGGATGCCCGGACCGGCACCCCGGGGCAGCGGTAGGGCGGGGCGGTCCGCAAGGAGACTCGTCACGATCGCCGTCGTCTCCCCAGCCCCAGGTTTCCCTTCCCGAGCCGCTGAAGAGCTTGTCATCTCGCCCCATCAACCCCAGACGGACCGCGGACGCCGAGCCGAGACCGGCTGTGTAGCGATCCGTCGCGCCCCTCCCGACTCCCGACGGCCGTCGGGCGCCAACGCAGACAAGCCCTGTGCGATCTGTGGCGGCCTATGAGCAACCCCAGACGGTCGTCGGCCGCCAAACCAAGATCAGCTGTGTAGCGATCTGTCGCGGCTATGAGCAACCCCAGACGGGCGCCGGACGCTATGCCGAGACCGGCTGTGTAGCGATCTGACGCGATGGTGGCCCCCGCGGGCCCCGGATTGCCCATCTGATTGGCGTCGGCTGCGGCTTGACCCGACCTGGGCTCGGGAAGAGGGGACGGTCGGCCCCGGATGGGGAACTGGCGGCGGGAAACGGCCCGGGCATCGCTGACGGGCCCACCCCTGAACACGAACCCCCCGGCCATCCTTCGGGGGCTTCCCGGCAGTCTGTTGTCTTTCCGGGGCGGGCCGGGCAGTCAAGGGTGGCCGAAGGCCATCGCGAAGCGACGCGACGAAGGAGCGCCCTTGACGGCCCGGACCGACACGGAAGGACAGTCGACTGACGGGACGCCCCCGGACGTTCTCTGATGCCGGGTGCGGGGATTCCGGCCCCCGAAGCCCCCGCCCCGCCTTCCGATGCCGCACGCGGGCTCCCGCCCCCGAAGCCCCGCCCATCCGCGGCCCCCGCCTACGGCCCCGTCACCCTGTGGCGGATCGGTGACAGGGACAGGGGGATCCATGACAGGGCCATCACCGTGGCTCCCGTCCAGAGGGTGGTGTGCAGCGTGGTCAGTTCCGTCAGGAGGCCCGAGGCGGCTGCGCCGAGGGCGAGGGCGCCGGTGAGGAGGAAGCGGAAGGTGGCGTTCATGCGGCCCAGGAGGGGGTCCGGGGTCACGTGCTGGCGGAGGCTGACGCCCAGGACGTTGTTCGCGCCGACCTTCATCATGGCCAGCAGCCACCCGGCCCCCGCCACCCAGAGCCACGGTCCGCGGTCCATCAGCGGTACCAGCAGCGTCGCCGGCGTCAGGCTCAGGACCAGGGCGCGGCCGTAGCCCACGCGGGCGGCGAAGGGTCGGGCCAGGCGCGCGCCCAGCAGGAGCCCCGCGCCGCCCGCCGCCCAGAACAGGCCGAGTGCGGCCGCGGAGAGACCGAGCTCCCGTACGAAGAGCACCGGGAGCATGGTGTTGACGATGGCGCTGCCCAGGTTGCTGAGGGCGGAGTTGAGCGCGAGGGCGCGCAGTTCGGGGTGGCCCAGTACGTGCCGCACCCCCTCCCGGATCTGGGCCGCCAGCGGTGTCCGGGCGGGCGGGGGCGCCGGGGTGGGGCGGATCCGGACGAGGCGGAGTGCCGAGGCGAGGTAGGCAGCGGCGGAGCAGGCCAGGGCGAAGGGGGCGGTGAGGGCGGCGACGAGGGCTCCGCCGGCGCCGCGGCCGGCGATGTTGGCGACGGCCATCAGGGTGACCAGGGCGGCGTTGGCGCGGACCAGGCCGTCGCGGCCGATGAGCCGGGGCAGCACGCTCTGGGAGCCGACCTCGGAGAAGACGGTGGCGCAGCCGCCCGCGAGGACGACGGCGTACAGCTGCGCGAGGGTCAGCCCGTCCAGCCACCAGGCCAGCGGCAAGGAGGCGTGGAGGGTCGCGCGTGCGAGGTCCGCGGCGATCAATACCCGGCGGGTGCGCAGGCGGTCGACCCAGGCGCCGGCCGGCAGGCCGATCAGGAGGAACGCGGCGGTGGAGAGGGCGGCGAGGGCGCCGATCTGGGCGGCGCCGGCGTCGAGGGCCGTGAGGGCGAGGAGGGGGACGGCCACCTGGCCGGTGTTGGTGGCGAACTGGTTGAGGGTGGAGGCGGTGAAAAGGGTGCGGAAGTCCTTGCTGCGCCAAGGGGTGGGAGCGGGGCGTGGGGATGTGGTCGCCGGGGGCGGGGCAGCGGGCATGCCGGGGCTGGTCTCCTCGCGTCGGGTGGGGGCTGGGCCGGGATTCGGCTCGTGTCATGAACAGAGCAGAACCGTGCCGTAGTCGATCGCGAAGGACAAGTTAAATGTTCTCCATGATCACTTTAGGCCAGCTAAGGAAGACCGGACCTTCGGGGTCGTGGCCGGAACCGGCCGGGAGCATGGCAGGCTTGGGGCATGGCCGCTCAGATTTATCCCAGCATCCTGTCCGCCGACTTCGCCCGGCTCGCCGAGGAGGCGAGGGCCGTCGAGGGGGCCGACTGGCTGCACGTCGACGTCATGGACAACCATTTCGTCCCGAACCTCACCCTCGGTGTGCCCGTCGTGGAGTCCCTGAGCCGCGCCACGGACACTCCGCTCGACCTGCACCTCATGATCGAGGACCCGGACCGCTGGGCCCCGCAGTACGTCGAGGCCGGCGCCGGGTCGATCACCTTCCACGCCGAGGCCGCCGCGGCGCCCGTGCGCCTCGCGCGGGAGATCCGGGCCAAGGGGGCGCGGGCGTCCATGGCGCTCAAGCCCGCGACGCCGATCGAGCAGTACGAGGACATCCTCCCCGAGCTCGACATGCTGCTGATCATGACGGTGGAGCCCGGCTTCGGCGGCCAGCCCTTCCTCGACATCATGCTCCCCAAGATCCGCCGGACCCGGGAGCTGATCGCCAAGCACGGCCTGGAGCTCTGGCTGCAGGTCGACGGCGGGGTCTCGGCCTCCACCATCGAGCAGTGCGCAGAGGCCGGCGCGGACGTTTTCGTCGCGGGGAGCGCGGTCTACGGGGCGGTCGACCCGGCCGCCGCCGTACGGACCCTGCGCGAGCAGGCGGACGCCGCGATCTCCGCGGCGCCCTGGGCGTGCGACCACTGAGGCGTGTGTGACCACGGAGACAACAGGAACAACGGGAACAAGGCTTGGTGAACAGCTCGGTGAACGGCAGCTGTCCGGGCTGATCAACGGCCGCCGGATCTGACAGGATGAACGGCGAGTCGAGAGTGTGAACAGCAGTGAGGAGAACGCGGTGTCTGCAATGTCGGCGGGACGGTCAGCCCTGCGGATGGGACCCGCGGAGCTGGTGCAGGCGGCGGCCATGGCCCGCCGCTTCTACCTGGAAGGCAAGTCCAAGATCCAGATCGCCGAGGAGTTCGGCGTGAGCCGCTTCAAGGTGGCCCGGGTCCTGGAGACCGCTCTCGAACGCGACCTCGTGCGCATCGAGATCCGGGTCCCGGCGGAACTCGATGCGGAGCGCTCCGACGCCCTCCGGGCCCGCTACGGGCTCCGGCACGCCGTGGTGGTGGAGTCCCCGGCCGATGCGACCGAGGACGCGCCCGACCCGGAGAACCTCGGCGCGGTCGCGGCCGACCTGCTCGGCGAGCTCGTCAACGAGGGCGACGTACTGGGCCTCGCGTGGGGGCGGTCGACCATCCACATGGCCGCCTCCCTGCACCGCCTCCCGCAGTGCACCGTCGTCCAGCTGACCGGGGTGTACGACGCCGGAACCGCCGAGCGCGGCTCCGTCGAAGCCGTACGGCGCGCCGCGCAGGTCTCCGGAGGCGACGCGCACCCGATCTACGCGCCGATGCTGCTGCCCGATCCCGCGACCGCTGCCGCGCTGCGGAGCCAGACCGGGATCGCGCGGGCCTTCGAGTACTTCGACAAGGTGACCGTCGCGGCCGTCTCCATCGGCTCGTGGGAGCCCGGCATCTCCACGGTCCACGACATGCTGAGCGACGAGGAGCGGGCCCACTACGCCTCGCTCGGTGTCGCGGCCGAGATGTCCGCCCACCTCTTCGATTCCGAGGGGCGGCGGGTCGGCCGGGACCTCGGCGAGCGCTGCATCACCGTCGAGGCGGACCGGCTGCGCCGGATCCCCGAGGTCGTCGCGATCGCCGGCGGGCTGCGCAAGGCCTCGGCCATCGGCGCGGTGCTGCGGTCGGGCCTGGTGACCAGCCTGGTCACGGACACGGCGGTCGCGGACTACCTGCTGACCGAGTCGGCGCCGGGGTTGCGCCCGGCGCTGGAGCGGGCCGACCCCGACGACTGACCGGGAGCCCGAGGGGTCCGGGCGGGTCCCCGGTGGGGGGCCTGCGGCGGATGGTGCCGGAATTGAGATCCTCAGCCAGGGCCGTACAGGGGCCCGCTGGGCGCATACTGGTCCCAATGACAAAGTCCGCAGTACCTCGCCGCCATTTGCCGTCCAGCCCGTTCAAGGCCCCCGTGGAACCGCCGCTCCGGCAGTTCAGCGTCGGCGACCGGGTCTCTCACGACGAGCACGGCCTCGGCCGTGTCGTCGGTATCGAGGAGGGGATCGCTGTCCTGGTCGACTTCGGGTCCGTCCAGAAACGCATTCTGAGTCCGTACACCAAGATGTCCGCACTCTGAGGACCTCGCGGACACCGCGGACACCGCGGTCACCGCGCGATTCGCGAGCGAATCGGATGTTTGGCACGATCGGTGCATGATCTTCGGGAGCATGCCCCGATCGTTGCTGCGTGTGCTGGGGGCGTTGTTCCTGTGCGCCGCGCTGGTCGGCGCGGCGGGCTGCGGGAGCGGCGACGGAGGCAGCGCCGGCAGCGGGACAGCCGTGCCCTCGGGCTCCGGTGCGTCCGCGCCCGGATGGGCCAAGGGGATGGCCACCGTACGGGCCGACGCGCTGCCGCAGGAGGCGCGGAACGTGCTGGCGCTCATCGACAAGGGCGGGCCGTACCCGTACCGGCAGGACGGGTCGGTCTTCGGGAACTTCGAGAAGGCCCTGCCCCCGCACCCGCGCGGCTATTACCACGAGTTCACCGTCAGGACGCCGGGGGAGCGCGATCGCGGGGCCCGGAGGATCGTGACCGGTGAGGGCGGGGAGTTCTTCTACACCGCCGACCACTACGAGACCTTCAAGGCGGTCCTGCGATGACCCTGGAGCCGCAGCCGCTCGCACCGGCGCTCGCCGCCGCGCAGGAGGCGGGCTGGACGACCGTACGGGTGGACCTGGACGGCGTACGGAGCAAGGCCGAGCTGATGCGGCGCTGGGGGGCGGCGCTGCGCGTGCCGGAGTGGTTCGGGGGGAACTGGGATGCGCTGGCCGACGCCCTGAGGGACCTGTCGTGGTGGGAGCCGGCGCCGCCGGGGTGGCTGGTGGCGGTGTCCTCGTGGCGGGGCTACGCCGGCGCGCGTCCGGGCGACTGGGCGACGCTCCAGGAGGTGCTGGAGGAGGCCGTCGATTTCTGGCGCTCCGGCGACGAGGGGGCGTTGACGGTCCTGCTCGCCTCCGCGGGGGAGCCCGCGCAGGACTGAGGCGGGCCGGTGCCGCGCTTCCGCCCGGCGCGCCCGGTGTACCGCGCTGCGGCCCGGTGGTGTGGGGGCAGGCGGATCCTGCCCCCAACCGGGTCAGCTCTTGGGGATCCAGGGCGGGGTCTGCCCCCAGGACCAGACCGGGATGTCGGCCGCGTCCACGGGGGGCGGGGTGGGGCCCGAGTAGATCAGGGCCATACGGGTGCCCCACTCGATGTAGTAGACGAACACCGCACGGAATTCCGGGTCCGTGGGGAGGCCGACCTCGTCGGCCGTGTCCAGGAGCAGGTCCACCCAGCGGCGGCGCTGCTTCTCGGTGATGCCGCGGCCGAGGTGCTTGGTGGCCATGTGCGGGTGGCCGCCGTGGTGGGCCGTGTAGTCCTTCGGGCCGCCGAAGACCTCCGAGAGCCAGACCGCGACGTGCCGGGGGTGTTCCGCGTCCATCCCCGCGAAGACCGGGGCGAGGATCTCGTCCCGGAGGGCGTGGGCGTAGAAGACGTCCGTGAGGCGTTGCATGGCTTCCGCCCCGCCCATCCACTCGTAGATGGTGGGGGTGGTGCCGGGTGTGGTGCTCATGACTGGGGTGCGGCCTTTCCGGGGCCGGCCACGTCGGTGACGCGGTAGTGCTGCATCTCCTCGATGGCCTTCACGTACGGGCGGATCGCGGTGAAGAACGCCGGGAAGTGCTCCCCCTTGCGGAAGCCGTTCAGGTGGGCTTCGACCGAGGTCCAGCGGATGCGCAGGATGTAGTGCTCGCGGTCGTTCTCCTCCTCGCAGCGGGCCAGCTCGTAGTCGATGCACTCGGGTGACGCGGCCAGGGCTTCCGCGGCCTGCCGGTAGGAGTCCTCGAAGGCCTGCTGGTCGTCCAATGCGATCCGGTAGCGGATGTATTCGACGGTGGTGGTCATGGAACGGGCCTCTCCCTGTGATCGGGTCCTGGTCGCTCGTCAGACTTGCGTGATCATGCCCGGGCCGGGAGGGCTTTGCTCATTCCGACTCAGACTTCTGGGAGTCGGCGGCATCGGCACTGCCCTCGGGGGTGACGTCGGGGCCCGCCGCCCGGACCTGCTGCACCTTGGCGAGGGAGTCCCGGAGCTCGGTCAGCCACTCGTCCGTGTTGCGGCCGACCAGGCGTACGCACCAGGCCAGGGCGTCGGCGCGGCTGCGGGCCACGCCGCCGGCGACCAGGGTGTCGAGGACCTGGCGCTCCGGCTGGCGCAGGCGCGTCATCACCGGGACGGCCAGGTGCGTGAACAGGACGCGTTCGTCGCCGGACTGGACGGCCCAGGCGACCTTGCGGCGGTAGAGCTCCTCCGCCTCCCGTGCCACCTCGATGCGCTGTTCGCGGGTGCGCTCGCGGAACTCCCTGACGGACTCGTTCGCCGGGAGGGTGCCGACGACCGTGATCTCCTCGCGGTCGACGGCCACCTCGACCAGGGATTCGTAGACGTCCACCGGGAGGCGGTCCGCGAACCACGTGCGAAGCTGCTCGCTCTGCTCTGCTGTAATCATGTAATCAACGTTGCATCCGCTTGCAGCTTGATCGCAAGGGAATCGTGTTCGCTCTCAGCCCACGGCGTTCGCTCTCAGCCCAGGGGCGCGCTCAGCCCATGGAGCGGTAACGGTGGATCAGGGAGACCGCCATCGCGCCCTCGCCGACGCCCGACGCGACGCGCTTGACCGAGTGGGCGCGCACGTCGCCCGCCGCGAAGACCCCGGGGACGCTGGTTTCGAGCGGGTACGGGGCGCGCTCCAGGCTCCACTCCGCCGGGAGTTCGCCTCCGTTGGCGATCAGGTCGGAGCCGGTGAGGACGAAGCCGTACTCGTCCCGCTCGACCACGCCCGACAGCCAGTCGGTGTGCGGGCGGGCGCCGATGAAGGTGAACATGAAGCGGGCCGGGACCTCCGTGTCCTCGCCGGTGTCGGAGGAGTGCAGGGTGATCCGTTCCAGGTGGTCCTCACCGGACAGGGCGACGACCGTGGTGTGGACCTTCACCTCGATGTTCGGGGTGCGCTCGATCTCGTCGATCAGGTAGCGGGACATGCTCGCGTCCAGGGACTCCGCGCGGACCAGGACCGTCACGCGGGCCGCGTACTTGGCGAAGTGGACCGCCGCCTGGCCCGCCGAGTTGGCGCCGCCCACGATGAACACGTGCTGGGAGATGCACGCCGAACTCTCGGTGGTGGCCGCGCCGTAGTAGAGGCCCGCGCCCTCGAAGCGGTCCGCGCCCGGGGCTTGGAGGCGGTTGTACGAAACACCCGTGGCCAGCAGCACCGTTTCCGCGCTGATCTCCGTGCCGTCCGCCAGGGTGAGGATCTTCGCCGGGTCGTCCCGGGTCAGCGAGACCACCTCCACCGGGTGCAGGATCTCGGCGCCGAAGCGGGAGGCCTGGATGGTGGCCCGGCGGGTGAGGTCGCCGCCGGAGAGGCCCGAGGGGAAGCCCAGGTAGTTCTCGATCAGGCTGGAGGTACCGGCCTGGCCGCCGGGGGCCCGGGAGTCGAGCATCAGGGTGGACAGGCCCTCCGAGGCCGAGTACACCCCGGCTGCCAGGCCCGCGGGCCCCGCGCCGACGATGACGCACTCGTAGTGCGGGCGGGAGGCGGTCGTGGCCAGCCCCAGCCGCTGGGCGAGCTCGGTGTCGCTCGGTGCGGAGAGCACCGACCCGTCCGGGAAGCGGACGAGGGGCAGCGGCGCGTCGGCCTGGGCGGCGATCAGGGTCAGCGCCTCCGGGTCCCGCTCCACGTTGAGGAACCGGAAGGGCTGGCCGTTGCGGGTGAAGAAGTCCCGTACGGCGTGCGTTCCGGGGGCGACGAGGTGGCCGGCGACGATGATGCCGTCGTAGGCCGGGCGGTAGGTGGCCAGCCAGTCCGACAGCAGGTCGTCGAGGACCGGGAAGAGCCGCTCGTGCGGCGGGTCCCACGGCTTGAGCAGGTAGTAGTCCAGCCGGACCCGGTTGATCGCGGTGATCGCCGCGTCGGTCTCCGCGTACGCCGTGAGCAGGACGCGGCGCGCGTCGGGGAAGCGGCTGACGGCTTCGAGGAGGAACTCGACGCCGGTCACGTCCGGCATCCGCTGGTCCACCAGGAACAGCGCCGGGTCGTGGCCGCGTTCGTCGAGGGAGTCCAGGATCTTGAGCGCGTCGGCGGCCGAGGAGGCCCCGAGGACCCGGTAGCGGTCCCCGTAGGCGCTGCGCAGGTCCCGGCGGACGGCCCGCAGCACCTGCGGGTCGTCGTCCACGGCGAGGATGACGGGCTTCCTGGTCTCCGCGCGCTCGGTCGCCGTCGCCGTCGCCGTCGTCGCGGGGGCGGCGGCGTGCTCCGGGGCCGCGCTCACGCCGGGTCCAGCATCAGCTTGTCGGCGTAGCACCAGGCCCAGTCCTCGCCCGGCTCGTGCGAGGCGGCGATGGGGTGCTCGGTCGTGCGGTAGTGCCTGGTGGCATGGCGGTTCTTCGAGGAGTCGCAGCATCCGACGTGCCCGCAGCTGAGGCACATCCTCAGGTGCACCCAGCTGTCGCCGAGGACGAGGCACTCCTCGCAGCCCTCCGTGCCGGGCTTCACCGGACGTATCTGCTCGATGTGTGTGCACAACAGGTCGGTCGTCATCGTCCCCGTCCCTCTCCTCTGTCCTCCGTGCACCCGTGATTCACGGCGCGTCCAGACCATAGGGCGGGGCCCCGGCAATGGTTCAGTGATTCGGCCGAAGTCAGGAAGTCCCGCGGCTACTTCATGACCTCGGTGAGTGACTACGTGAAGTGGGCCGAGGACCTGCCTTCCTACCTCACGAAGTCGCCTTCGGGCGCTTTGACGCCGGGTCCGGGCGCCAGCAGTGTGGTGGACGCCAACGACAACAGGCGGCGCCTGGAGGAATCCGTGAGCAGAAAGATTCTGGTCATTGTCTCCGAACACGGTTACTGGGCCGAAGAACTCATAGGCCCGGTGTCGAAGTTCGACGAGCGGGGCTACGAAGTCGTATTCGCCACGCCGACCGGAAAGCGTGCGCACGCTCTTCCGCCGAGCCTCGACGCGAACTTCATCGACCCTCCGCTGGGACGCTCGGTCACCACCGAGGAGAACGCCCGGCTGGGACGCGAGTTCGAGCAGTCGAGCCGGCTGGACTCGCCGCTCGACATCGAGGCGTGGGTGCCGGAGCGCCCGTACACGAGCGACGAGGGCTACCTGCGCAAGCTGGAGCAGTACCACCGCGATCTGGACAAGCTCGACGCGGACATCGCCGGATACGACGCGATCCTCGTCGTCGGCGGCAGCGGCCCCATCGTCGACCTCGCCAACAACGAGCGGGTGCACGCCCTGATCCTGGCCTTCAAGAAGGCCGGCAAGGTCGTGGCCGCCGAGTGCTACGGCGTCGCCTGTCTGGCCTTCGCCCGGGACTGGGGAGACCGCCGGAGCATCATCTGGGGCAAGCACGTCACCGGCCACTGCAAGGAGTACGACTACAAGGACGGCACCGGATTCCTCGGCACCGACTTCAACATGGGGCCGCCGCCGTACCCGCTGGAGTACATCCTGCGCGATGCGACCGGGCCGCGCGGGGCGTATCACGGGAATTTCGGCCACCCCCTCTCGGTGATCGTCGACTTCCCGTTCGTGACCGGCCGTTCGACCCCCGACTCCTATCTCACGGGGCAGAAGATCGTGGAAGTCCTCGAAGAAGGCCTCACCCGTTACGGGTGGTGATTCCGGCGGCCCCGTAACCGCGGTGAAAAGAGGGGGAATTCATGGAAGCCACTCCCGGACGGGAAAGGCTGATCGAGCAGTTCAAGGCCGACGGCCTGACAGTGATGTTCGGAAATCCGGGGACGGTGGAACAGGGATTCCTCGACGCGGTGGACGCGGCGGAGGACTTCCAGTACGTCCTCGCCCTCCAGGAGACCGTGGCCGCCGGCATCGCCGACGGCTACGCCCGGGCCACCGGCGGTGCGGCCCTGCTCCAGCTCCACTCCGGCGTGGGGCTCGGCAACGGCATCGGCATGCTCTACCAGTCGCTGCGCGGCCACACCCCGCTCGTCGTGATCGCCGGCGACGCCGGCGTCCGCTACGACGCCATGGACGCGCAGATGGCGTCCGACCTGGTGGCGATGGCGAAGCCGGTGACCAAGTACGCGACCCGGGTGACCGATCCGCGGTCCGTGCTGCGCACCATCCGCCGGGCGGTGAAGATCGCCCTGACCCCGCCGCGCGGCCCGGTGTTCGTGGCGCTGCCGATGGACGTGCTGGACGAGCCGAACACCGAACCCGTCGTTCCCGCCACGGTCCCGCTCACCGACGTGGCGCCCTCGGCGGCCTCGGTGGGGCGGGCGGCCGAGCTGCTCGCCTCCGCGCAGCGGCCCGTCGTGCTCGTCGGCGACGGGGTCTCCCTCTCGGGAGCGCAGCGCGAACTCGTCGCCGTCGCCGAGCTGCTGGGCGCCGACGTGTACGAAGTGGACTCCTCCGAGGTGAACATCGCCGCCTCGCACCCGCTGCGCCGCGTGCAGACCGGCCACATGTTCGGCCCGCACAGCAAGGAGCTGGTCGGGGACGCGGACGGGGTCCTGATCGTCGGCACGTACGTCTTCCCGGAGGTGTTCCCCGAGCTGGAGAACCCCTTCCGGGCCGGAGCCAAGGTCGTCCACATCGACCTCAACGCCTATGAGATCGCCAAGAACCATCCGGTGGACCTGGGCCTGGCCGCCGACCCGCGCCAGGCGCTGCGCGCCCTGGCCGGCGTACTCGAACAGCGGCTGACCCCGCAGCAGCGGGCCGCCGCGGCCGCCCGGCTGGACGCCCGGACCCGGGAGCGGGCGCTCGACGCCCGCGCGGCAGAGACCGCGCAGGACGGTTCGCCGATGGCGGTCTTCCTGCGGACCCTGGCCGAGCGGACCGGCGGGGACCTGATCGTCTTCGACGAGGCGCTGACCACCTCCCCGCTGGTCACCCGGTACCTGCCGCCCCAGCGCCCCGGCGACTACCACCTCACCCGGGGCGGTTCGCTCGGGGTGGGCTTCCCCGGCGCGGTCGGGGTCAAGCTGGCCCGGCCCGACCGGCTGGTCGTGGGCTTCGCGGGCGACGGCGGGTCGATGTACACGTACCAGGCGCTGTGGACCGCGGTCCGGCACGGCATCGACGCCAAGTTCGTGGTCTGCAACAACCGCAAGTACCGGCTGCTGGACGACAACATCGCCCAGTACTGGCGGGAGCGGGACATCCCGGAGCACGGCTTCCCGGGCTCCTTCGACCTCTCACACCCCGAGATCGACTTCGCCGCCCTGGCCCGTTCGCTCGGCGCCGGCGGGACCCGCGTGGAGAAGCCGGACGAGGCGGTCGCCGCCGTCGGCCGGATGCTGGACCACCCCGGTCCGTTCCTCGTCGACGTCCAGATCTGACCCACCGCACACCCCATCCCCACGGACAGGAGGAGACCGCATGCCCGCCGAGCGGCTGACCGAGGACGCGATCCGCACCTTCGCGGAGAACTGGTACGTGGCGCTGGACCAGCACCTTGCGCCGGACCGGGTGCTGGCCATGATCACCGAGGATCTGGAGTTCAAGGTCCCCGAGGACACCTTCCTCGGCCGCGAGGGCTTCGGCCGCTGGTACGAGGCCGTGACCCACCGCTTCTTCGACGAGGTGCACACGGTCACGAAGGTGGAGCCCGTCATCGAGGGCGACCGGGCGATCGTCCGGGTCCTCGTCAACTGGCAGGCCAGGATCTGGGACGCCCCGGCCGCCCGCAGCCAGTGGCTCGGCTTCGACGCCGACCAGACCTGGACCGTGGTGGCCGGCCCCGACGGACCGCTGATCAAGCAGTACACCGTCAACGAGCTGGCCCCCATGCCGGGCTCCGGATCCCTCTGAGCGCCGGCGAAGGAGGAGCGGCGATGACCGAAGTGACACCGGAGCGGGTCCGTGCGGCCTACCAGGCCCTCGGTTCGGGAGACCGCGCACGCATCCTGGAGTTCTACTCCGAGGACCTGCGCTGGCTGGTGCCGGGCAACCACCCGCTCGCCGGCTGGTACGAGAGCCTCGACGCCTTCCTGGAGCTGATGGGCCAGACCCACAAGCTCACGGGCGGCACCTTCCGGATGGACATCCAGGCGGTGCTCGTCGGTGAGGACTGCAGCGCCGACGTGTGCCGCAACGTCGCCGTGCGGGACGGCGCCGACGAGGCGAGCCGGTCGCCGTACGAGCGGATGGACTATCCGGTCTTCCACTTCATGCGGTGGCGTGACGGCCGGATCACCGAGGGCCGCGACGGCCTCTTCGGCGACTCGGCCACCGCCTTCAGCCAGTTCTGGGCGCCGTTCGCGCCGGACGGAACCCGCCGGGACCGATAGGGGGATGAGCGCGATGAGCACGCTGGACGCACGACAGATCCTGGAGAAGTACTACGACTACGCCAACGCCGGGGACTGGGACCGCTGGTGCGACCTGTTCGCCGACGACCAGGTCATGGACGAGCAGCTCGCCGGGCACATCGAGGGCCTGGAAGTGCTGCGTTCGATGATGAAGGGCATGGGGACGATGTACCGGGTCTTCCGGAACAAGCCCCTGCACTTCCTCGTCGACGGGGAGAAGGCCGCGGCCGTTTCCCACCTCAGCGCCGTCAGCGCCTCCGGCGAGGCGATCGAGGCCGAGGTCATGAACTTCTTCCGGATCGTGGACGGAAAGATCGCCTACATGGCGAACTACCACGACACCGTCCCCTTCCAGGTGCTGGGCCAGGGCTGAGGGGACACGTGATGGCTGTAGAGGAGTACGACTACGTCGTCGTGGGGTCCGGCACCGCGGGCAGCGTCCTCGCGAGCCGCCTCTCCGAGGACCCGGACGTCTCCGTCCTGGTCCTGGAGGCCGGAGGCAACCGCATCCCGCCCGAGGTGGACGACCCGTCCTCCTGGTACAAACTGCTCGGCGGTCCCGTCGACTGGGGCTACACCAGCGTTCCCCAGCCCGGCCTCGACGGGCGGCGTACGTACGAACCGCGCGGCAAGGCCCCCGGCGGCAGCAGCAACCTGTACATCATGATGCACATCCGGGGCCACGCCTCGGACTTCGACAACTGGGCCTACCAGGGCGCCGCGGGCTGGTCCCACGAGGACGTGCTCCCGTACTTCGCCCTGCTGGAGGGCCAGGAGGACGCCACCGCCGCGACCACCGGCACCCGGGGCCCGCAGCGGATCACCAACGCGGGCCTGCACGGCCCGAACCCCGTCTCCCGCGCCTTCATCGACGCGGCCGTGGAACTCGGCCACCAGGAGATCGCGGACTTCAACGCCGACGGACCGCGGCGGGGCCTGTTCGGCACCGGCTGGCACCACATCGACGTGGCCGACGGCCGCCGCCAGGGCGTCCTGGCCGCGTACCTGGAACCGGCCCTCGGCCGGCCCAACCTCACCCTGCGCACCAGCGCGCAGAGCACCCGGCTGCTGTTCGACGGGGACACCTGCACGGGTGTCGAGTACGCACAGCTCGCCCCGCCCGCGGCCGTCCCAGGCCGGACCGTCCGGGACAGCCGTACCGCCGTCGACACCGCCGCCGAGCCCGGCCTGCACACCGTACGGGCCCGCCGCGAGGTGATCGTGGCGGCCGGGGCGATCGAGTCCCCGAAGCTGCTGCTGCTCTCCGGCATCGGCGACCCGGCCCGGCTGCGCGAGCACGGCATCGAGGTCACCGCGGCCCTGCCCGGGGTCGGCGAGAACTTCCACAACCACGTCCTGACCGGACTGATGGCCGAGGTCACCCAGGAGCTGCCGCCGCCGGCGCAGAACCTGTCGGAGAGCGCCCTGTTCCTCTCGTCGCGGCCGGGTCTGCCGGCACCGGACCTGCAGATCGCCTTCGTGCACGTGCCCTTCGACGTGATCGTCGGCCAGGACCACCCGAACACGGTCAGCATCCTGCCCGGTGTGGTCCGGCCCGTCTCGCGCGGCTGGATCAGGCTCGCGAGCGCCGATCCGCTGGCCCACCCGCTGATCCACCCGAACTACCTGGGTGACCGGTGGGACCTGGAGCGGATGGTGCAGGGCGTGAAGCTGGCCCGGGAGATCTTCGCGACCTCGGCGTTCTCGCCCTGGTACAAGCAGGAGCTCCAGCCCGGCCCCGGCTTCGGCAGCGACGAGGACCTGCGGGCCTTCGTGAAACAGAAGTCCGAGAGCTACCACCATCAGGCCGGCTCCTGCCGCATGGGCATCGACGACCTCTCCGTCGTCGACCCCGAGCTGCGGGTGCACGAGGTGCGCAACCTGCGCGTCGTCGACGCCAGCGTGATGCCCGCCGTCCCGTCGGGCAACTGCCACACCGCCATCGCGATGATCGCCGAGCGCGCGGCGGACTTCCTGAAGGGAGTGTCCCGTGCCTGACGCCGTCCTGCGCGAGGGCGCCCTCACCGGGACCCGGATCGCGGTCCTGGTCGAGAGCGACTTCTACGAGCCGGAGATCTTCTACTACCAGCACCGGTTCGCCGAGGAGGGTGCCGAGGTCGACTTCCTGACCCGGCTGTGGGGCAACGACTCCCTCACCTTCTCCGGCCACGAGTACCGGGCGCCGTTCACCGCGAGCCGGTCCCTGGAGGGGCTGAGCGACGAGCAGCTGCGCCGGTACGCGGCGGTCATCGTGCCCTCGGGCATGGTGGCCGACCGGCTGCGCTACACCGAGGACGTGGACGTGCTGGCGCCCGCGACCGAGCTGCTGCGCCGGGCGTTCGAGGAGCCGACGGTCCTGAAGGGGATCATCTGCCACGGCATGTGGCTGGCGGCCTCGATCCCCGACAAGGTGCGCGGCCGCAAGGTGGTGTGCCACAACAACCTCATCGGGGACGTCCGCAACATGGGCGCCGAGTACGTCGACGAGGACGTGGTGGTCGACGGTGACCTGGTCACCGGCCGCACCGGCGCCCACCACCACCTCTTCGCCCGCCGGATCATCGAGCTGATCGCGGCGGGCCGGGGCCGGGGGGCCGGCTGATGGGCCGGATGGTGTGGTCGCACGTGGGCCTGAACTGCACGGACCAGAAGACCACCGAGGAGTTCTACACCCGGTACTTCGGCTTCACCCGGGCCCGGGTCGTCGACCTCGGCGAGGCGCAGATCGTGTTCCTGCGCAAGGGGGACGCGTACCTGGAGCTCTTCGCGGCCGGCACCGAACCGGCCCGGCCGGCGTACGAGGACGGGCCGCAGGCCCCGGGCCGGATGCGCCACCTGGCCTTTCAGACGGACAACGTCGACGCGTTCCTGGCCGAGCTGGGCGACGCGGCCGAAGTGACCCTCGGACCCCTGGACTTCGACGGCTTCATCTGCGGCTGGCGGACCGTGTGGGTCCGCGACCCCGACGGGGTCATCGTCGAAGTCAGCCAGGGATTCGAGGACGACAGCTCTCACGACAAGGACGGTGTGTGAAACATGGCTGACGCCGTGGGTTTCTCCTTCTCCGACACGATCGCGGGCTACGTCGGCCGCTTCGACTCCCAGTCCCGCCTGCTGCGGCTGAAGACCGCGGACGGCCGCGAGTTCGACGTCTCGCTGGCCGGGGACCCGAGCGCCGAGCTGGTCCGGAACCTGGACGAGCCCTACATCGACGCCTCCGGGCACATCGACGAGATGCTCTCGCCCGGCCGGTTCCTCTTCGCCTACGGCATCCACTACCCGGAGCACGGCGGGCGCTTCGACGCCAAGCGCCTGGTGTTCCTGGGCCGCGGAGCTGAGGACTACCGGTTCGAGGAGCCCAGCTGGTGGGTCAAGCAGATCGAGTCGCTGGCCGACTTCTACAGGCGGGCGCAGTTCGGCGACGGCCCGGTGGACTTCACCGAGTACCGCACCGAGATCCGCCTCGGCGGCGACAAGACCGCCAGCCACGTCCAGGAGACCGACACGATCTCCCGCCTCGTCTACGGCATGGCCTCGGCCTATCTGCTGACCGGCAAGGACGAGTACCTGGAGGTCGCCGAGCGCGGCACCGAGTACCTGCGCAAGCACATGCGGGTCGTCGACAGCGAGGAGGACGTGGTCTTCTGGTACCACGGCATCAGCGTCGACGGGGACAGCGAGCGCAAGCTCTTCACCTCGGAGTTCTCCGACGACTACGACGCGATCCCGATGTACGAGCAGATCTACGCGCTGGCCGGCCCGATCCAGACGTACCGGGTCACCGGTGACGTCCGGATCAAGAACGACGCGGACGCCACGATCCGGCTGTTCGACAAGTTCTTCCTGGACCGCGAGCAGGGCGGCTACTACTCGCACATCGACCCGATCCTCTTCAGCCCGGACCACGAGTCCCTCGGCGAGAACGCCGAGCGCAAGAACTGGAACTCGGTCGGCGACCACGCGCCCGCGTACCTGATCAACCTGTACCTGGCGACCGGCGAGCAGAAGTACGCCGATTTCCTGGAGTACACCTTCGACACCATCGCGGACAAGTTCCCGGACTACAAGAACAGCCCGTTCGTCCAGGAGCGCTTCTTCCGCGACTGGTCGCACGACACCGCGCACAGCTGGCAGCAGAACCGCGCGGTGGTCGGGCACAACCTGAAGATCGCCTGGAACCTCATGCGGATGAACTCGCTGAAGCCCAAGCCGGCCTACGAGGAGCTCGCCCGCAAGATCGGCGAGATCATGCCGGCGGTCGGCAGCGACCGGCAGCGCGGCGGCTGGTACGACGTCGTCGAGCGGATCAAGCAGGGCGACCAGGAGACGTATCGTTTCGCCTGGCACGACCGCAAGGCCTGGTGGCAGCAGGAGCAGGCGATCCTCGCCTACCTCATCCTGAACGGCACGGTCGGCGGCGAGGACTTCCTGCGCGAGGCCCGGCAGGCGCAGGCCTTCTACAACACCTTCTTCCTCGACCACGACGAGGGAGCCGTCTACTTCAACGTGCTCGCGAGCGGTACGCCGTACCTGCTCGGCACCGAGCGGCTCAAGGGCAGCCACTCGATGTCCATGTACCACTCGGCGGAGCTCTGCTACCTCTCCGCCGTGTACAACAACCTGCTCGTCAACGGCCGGGAGATGGACTTCCACTTCAAGCCCGCGCCGACCGACCTGCCCGACCGCATCCTGCGCGTCTCACCCGACCTGCTCCCTGCGGGATCGGTGCAGATCGCGTCCGTCGAGATCGATGAGAAGCCGTACCGGGACTTCGACGCCGACGCTCTGACCGTCAAGCTGCCCGACGTCCAGGGCCGCGTCAAGGTCAAGGTCCGGCTGCGGCCGGTGACCAAGTAATGCCCAACGGGGGGCGCCCCAGATAGAGGGGAACATCATGACTCTCAACCTCAAGGAACGCCGGAACAAGGCGGGCACCGTGCTCGTCGCCACCGGTGAGATCAACAGCGAGACCTCCGGATCGCTGCTGCAGACCCTGCTGCCGCTGGTCCGGGAGGGCCGGCCGCTGCGGATCGACCTCACGGCCGTCACCTACGTGTCCAGCGCGGGCCTGCGCACCCTGCTCGTGGTCTACCGCGAGGCCCAGCACGCCGGTGTGGCCGTCACCCTGTACGGGGTGAGCGAGGAAGTCCGCTTCGTCATGTCGGCCACCGGCTTCCTCGACTTCTTCGAGACCGGCGAGGCCGCCGCGGCCGCGGCCAGGGCCGCCTCCACGAAGACCGCCGTCAAGAGCGCGGTCGCGCGATGACCGAGACGCAGTCCGAGCAGGTCCTGCGCGTCGACGCGTACCCGACCCACGAGGTGGGCGGGTACCGCGTCCGCGCGGGCAAGCCGTTCCCCTTCGGGGCCAACGTGGTCCCCGGCGGGGTCAGTTTCTCCGTGTACTCCGACCAGGCGACCTCCATGACCCTGGTCATCTACCAGCGCGGAGAGCCCGAGCCGATGGCCGAGCTGGAGTTCCCCGAGGAGTTCCGCACCGGCAGCGTCTTCGCCATGACGGTCTTCGGCCTCGACCACGAGAACATCGAGTACGGGTACCGGGCCGACGGCCCCTACGACCCGGTCACCGGACACCGCTTCGACGCCCGCCAGGTCCTCTCCGACCCGTACGCCCGGCTGATCTCCGGTCGCGACGTGTGGGGCGTGGAGCCGGACCGCAGCCGCGGCTACCAGTACCGCTCGCGGGTCTGCCTCCAGGACTTCGACTGGGGCGACGACACACCGCTGCGGCTGCCCGCCGAGGACCTCGTCGTGTACGAGACCCACGTGCGCGGCTTCACCCGGCACCCCTCCTCGGGCGTCACCGCCCCCGGGACCTTCGCGGGGCTGCGGGAGAAGATCCCGTACCTGAAGGAACTCGGGATCAACTGCATCGAGCTGCTCCCGGTGTTCGAGTTCGACGAGAGCGACAACCCGCGCACCGACCCGGAGACGGGTGAGCGGCTCTTCGACTACTGGGGCTACAACACCGTCTCGTTCTTCGCGCCCAAGGCCGGCTACGCGGCCACCGGACGCTACGGGATGCAGGGCGACGAGTTCCGCACCCTGATCAAGGACCTGCACGCGGCCGGCATCGAGGTCATCCTCGACGTCGTCTTCAACCACACCGCCGAGGGCAACGAGCAGGGCCCGACGATCTCCTTCAAGGGGCTCGACAACGCCACCTACTACATGCTCACGCCGGAGGGGTACTACTTCAACTTCAGCGGCACGGGCAACACGGTCAACTGCAACCACCCCGTCGTCCGCAACTACGTGCTCGACTGCCTGCGCCACTGGGTCGCCGACTACCACATCGACGGCTTCCGCTTCGACCTCGCGGCCATCCTCGGCCGCTCTCCGGACGGCACTCCGCTGCCCAACCCGCCGCTGCTGGAGATGCTCGCCTACGACCCCGTCCTGCGGCACACCAAACTCATCGCCGAGGCCTGGGACGCGGGCGGCCTCTACGAGGTCGGCAACTTCCCGGCGTACGGCCGCTGGGCCGAGTGGAACGGCAAGTACCGCGACACCGTGCGCCGCTTCCTCAAGGGCGACGCCGGGGTGACCGGGGAGCTCGCCACCCGGCTCGCCGGCTCGCCGGACCTGTACTCCACCCGCGGCACCTCCGCCTCGGTCAACTTCCTGACCGCCCACGACGGCTTCACCCTGGCCGACCTCGTCTCGTACAACGACAAGCACAACGAGGCCAACGGGGAGGGCAACAACGACGGGGCGAACGACAACAACAGCTGGAACTGCGGGGCGGAAGGGCCGACCGACGATCCCGAGGTCAACGCGCTGCGGCTGCGCCAGATGAAGAACGCCCTGGCCATCCTCTTCACCAGCCAGGGCATCCCGATGCTGCTGGCCGGGGACGAGGTCGCACGCACCCAGCAGGGCAACAACAACACGTACTGCCAGGACAACGAGCTCTCCTGGTTCGACTGGGACCAGGTCGACCAGAACGCCGAACTGCTCCGGTTCACCCGGGAGATGATCGCCTTCCGCGGCCACCACCGCGAACTGCGCTCCACCTCCCACCCCACCGGGCAGATGCGGGACACCCTCGGGCTGCCCGACATCAGCTGGCACGGGGAGCGGGCCTGGCAGCCCGACTGGTCGGACGAGAGCCGGCTGCTGGCGGTGGCCCGCTGCGGCACCGGGGACGACGACGTGGTGTACGTGGCCATGAACGCGCACTGGGAAGCGCACGACCTGGAGCTGCCCGCCCTGCCCCACGGGCGCAGCTGGCACCTCTTCGCGGACACCGGGGCCGAGGCCCCGTACGACATCCGCACCCCGGGCGGCGAGGCCGAGCTGGAGAACGCCGGCAAGTACCTGATCGGTCCGCGCTCAGTCGTGATCCTCGTCGGCCGTACGCCCGCACCCGAGCTGTAGCCCGTCCGCGCCATGAGCGACCGAACCGTACGGCCGAAGGAGACCTGACATGCCGCTTTCCGTGTCCCTGAGCATCGAGGGCGACACCACCGTGATCGAGCTGGCGGGCGAGCTGGACGCCAACACCGCGCCGGAATTCCACCAGACCATCGAGAAGGCCGCCGGCCACGGCACCACCACCGTCGAGATCAGGATGGCCGGTGTCGGCTACATGGCCAGTGCCGGGCTGCGGTCCCTGGTCTTCGCGCAGCAGAAGATCGCCGACCACGTCACCATCAAGGTGGTCGGCGCGATCGAGCCCGTCTCCCGGACCATCCGGACGGCCGGGCTGGACCGCAGCATCGTGCTCTCGGACGAGTAAGGGCGATGGCCGACTCCGTGCGTGACACGGTCGAACTGGCGAGGACGCCCGCAGAGCTGGAGGTGCCCGCGACGATGGGGGCCCTGGGCGCGATCGCCGCGTTCGTCCTGCGGCTGGCCGGCCGGGCGGACCTGGACAAGCGGGCCGCGTACCGGATCCGGCTGGCCGTGGACGAACTGGCCACCAACATCGTGATGCACGGGTACCGGGGCGGCGACGGGCGGATCACCGTCCGCGGCCGCTCCGGTCCGGGCCGGGTGCAGATCACCCTGGTGGACTCCGCACCCGCCTTCGACCCGGTCGAGGGCTGCCTGCCGCCCGCCCCCGGGGTTCCCCCCGAGCGGCGCCGGATCGGTGGACTCGGCATCCACCTGGCGCTGACCAGCGTGGACGAATTCAGCTACGTACGCAGGGACGGCCGCAACATCAGCATGCTGACTGTGAAGGCTGAGGGGACGGACCCATGCCCTCCACGACCGTGATCATCCTCGACGAGTACCCGCCGCCCCCGCTCGAACTGCTCGACGCCCTGCGGACGATGGACGCCGAACTCGTCGCCCGCACCCTGCCGGAGCTGCTGGCCGGCCCGATGGACGGGCTGCCCGTCGCGGACGTGCTGCTCGCGCCCGCCGAGTGCGACGGGGAATCTGTACGGCTGGCCGTACGCCGGCTGCGCCGCTGGGCCGGGGCGCCCATCGTGGTCGTCTGGACGGCGACCGGGTTCGCGGCCCTGGAGGAGCACGTGCGCCTTGGCCACGACTACCTCGTACCGCCCTTCCTGCCCGCCCTGGTCGGGGCCCGGCTGCACAGCTGCTCGGAGCGGGCCGGACTCGGACGCACCCTGCGCGAAGCCGACGCCCGCGCCGAACTGATGGGATACGAGAAGGAGTTGGAGATCGGCCGGGAGATCCAGGCCGGGTTCCTGCCCGAATCGATGCCGGTCCCCGAGGGCTGGGAGATCGACGTCCGCTTCCGGCCCGCCCGGCAGGTCGCCGGGGACTTCTACGACGTCTTCGAGATCTCCCGCGGCCGCCGGCTCGCCTTCGTCGTCGCCGACGTCTGCGACAAGGGGGTCGGCGCCGCACTGTTCATGGCGCTGATCCGCTCGCTGCTGCGGCACACCGCCGAGAACAGCGGACTGCAGCACCTGGTGGCCGTCGGCCGGGCGGGCAGCCGGCGGGTTCCCGTCGTCGGCGCCACACCGCTGCTCAACGCGGTCACCGCCACCAACGGGTACCTCACCCGCAACCACCTGAGGCAGGGGTACTTCGCCACCCTGTTCTTCGGGGTGCTGGACCCGCAGACCGGAAGCCTCGTGTACATCAACGGCGGCCACAACCCGCCGCTGCTGCTGCGCGCCGACGGCGGCGAGCCGGTTCCGCTGGACGTGACCGGGCCGGCCGTCGGGGTGCTGCCCGACTGCGTGTACACGCTCGGCTACGCACAGCTGAACCCGGGAGACACCCTCTTCGTGTTCACCGACGGAGTGCCCGAGGCCCGCTGCCCCAACGGCACCTTCCTCGGTGACGAACGGATGCTGGAGCTGCTCGCCGGCCCCCCGGCGAGCGGCAGGGAGGTGGTCGACCGGATGGACACGGCCGTACGCGAGCACACCGGCACAGCCGAACAGCACGACGACGTCACCATGCTGGCCCTGCACCGGCCACGTGCGGCGCGGGGGCCGCACGGAGACCGGACCGCGGCCGCCCGTACGGCGGTGGCCTGATGGCCCGGACCATCGTGGTGCACTCGCACCGCGGCGGCACCGGAAAGTCCTCGGTGCTGGCGAACCTGGCCCTGCTCATCGCGGGCGAGGGGCGCCGGGTGGGGGTGGTCGACACCGACATCCAGTCGCCCACCCTGGACCTGCTGTTCCGGCTCGGCCCGGGCCCCTCCCTGGCCGACTACCTGCTGGGGCGCTGCGAGATCGAGGCCGCGGCCCAGCAGGTCGGCGTGCAAGGGCTGTACGTGGTGCCGGCCCGGACCGGGACGGCGGCCCTGCGCGAGATCATGACCAGCGGATACGACGTCGGGCTGCTGCCGGAGGGCTTCGACCGGCTGGCCGAGTACTACGCCCTGGACGTGCTGCTGCTCGACACCCACGCCGGGCTGAACAACGAGTCGGTGACCGCCATGGCGAGCGCCGACGTGCTGATGATCCTGGCGCGGGCGGACCGGATCGATCTCTCGGGGGTCGAGGAGACCATCGCCCTCGCCGGGCGGCTGGCCTGTCGGCGGGCTCTGGTCATGAGCATGGCTCCCGAGGGCGTCGACCCCACGCAGGCCCACCGGCGCGCACAGGAAGTCTATGGCGCCCCCCTGGCCGGAATACTTCCCTATGTGCCGGAAATGGCCGCCCTCTACGGTGAACGCATATTCGCCGAAGCCCATCCCGACCACCCCCTGGTCGGTGAATTCCGCACCATCATCACGGCGTTGGACGCACGTGACGAAGTATCGCGCGCCTGACGCTCCCCCCTTACGCCCCTCGCGGGCGGCGTGTTGAATCGGCAGCGATTCAAGAACAAGGAGAACAGTCATGAAGATTCTCGTCGTCATGACGGCCAAGTCCACGCTCCATCTGCTGGACGGCGAGCAGCACCCCTCGGGATTCTGGGCCGAGGAATTCGTCGTTCCCTACACCCTCTTCACGGCAGCAGGCCACACCGTGGACGTGGCGACGATCGGGGGCGAGGCCCCGACGGTCGACCGGACCAGCATCGACCCCGCATTCCTGCGGTGGGTCCGTCCCGAGGGCTCGCCGGACGAGGACGCCGCCAACGCCGCCGAGTACGTCAGAGTCATCGAGAGCATCCCCCAGCTCAAGAACCCGATCTCCTTGGAGTCCCTGGACGAGAAGGACATAGCCGACTACGACGGCATCTACGTCAGCGGCGGCCACGGCGCGATCGGCGACCTGCCCAAGTCCGACGAGCTCGCCCAGATCCTGCGCTGGGCCCTCGCCCAGGACAAGCCGCTGGCCACCGTCTGCCACGGTCACACCGCGCTGCTCGCGCTGCGCGACGGCGAGGGCCGCTGGCCCTTCGAGGGCTACCGGATGACGGCCTTCTCGCACAGCGAGGAGCTGGTCACCAACATGGCCGGCCGCCTCCCGCTGATCCTGGAGGCCGAGCTCACCCGGCTCGGCGCCCGCTACGAGAAGGCCGAGGCGATCTGGGACTCGCACGTCGTCGTGGACCGCAAGCTCACCACCGGTCAGAACCCGTACTCCTCCAAGGCCCTCGCCGAGACGTTCTTACGGCAGCTCGCGAAGGGCTAGTACCACGCCCCGCACACCGACACCGGAAGGCAGCCATGACCAAGCGCGCGCTCAGCGACCAGCCCTTGGCCAACCCCGGGAAGCTGTTCATCGGCGGCACATGGGTCTCGGCCCAGGACGGCCGTACCGAGCCGGACATCAGCCCCGTGGACGGACAGGAGATCGTGCCGGTGGCCCAGGCCACCGCGGCCGACGCGGACGCGGCCGTGGCGGCGGCCCGCGCGGCGTACGAGGAAGGTCCCTGGAGCAGACTGTCCGCCCAGGAACGCGCGCTGAGGCTGAACCGGGTCGGTGAGCTCATCGAGCGCGACCTGGAGGAGATCGCCCTGCTGGAGACGGTGGACATGGGCAAGCCGTTCGCCTTCTCCAGCACGGTCGACGCCCCCATGGCCGCGCAGCTCATGCACTACTACGCCGGCGCCGTGACCCGGGTCGACGGCTCCTCGCGGGCCCCGGCCGGCGGCCAGCTCGCCTACACCCTGCGCGAACCGCTGGGCGTGGTCTGTGCCATCACCCCGTTCAACTTCCCGCTGCTGCTGTCGATGACGAAGATCGCACCGGCCCTCGCGGCGGGCAACACGGTCGTCCACAAGCCCTCCCCGGCGACCCCGCTCACGGCACTGAAGATCGCCGAGCTCTTCCAGGAGGCGGAGATCCCCGACGGGGTGCTGAACGTGATCACCGGTCCTGGGGTGGAACTGGGCGAGACCCTCACCGACCACCCGGGCATCGACAAGATCGCCTTCACCGGCTCCACCGCGGTCGGCCAGTCGATCATCCGCAAATCGGCCGGCACCTTGAAGAAGGTGACGATGGAACTGGGCGGCAAGTCCGCCAACATCGTCTTCGCCGACGCCGACCTGGACGCCGCCGAGGAACTCGCCTTCTTCGGCATCTACTACAACAAGGGCGAGATCTGCACGGCCGGCTCCCGGCTGCTGCTGCAGCGCCCCGTCCACGACGAGTTGGTCGAGCGCCTGGTCCGGCGGGCCGCCGCCCTCAAGCCGGGGGACCCGAGGGACCCGGCCACCCTCTTCGGGCCGCTCGCCCACCGCGGGCAGTTCGAGAAGGTCAGCTCGTACATCGAGATCGGCGAGAAGGAAGGCGCCGTCCTGCGGACCGGCGGCACCGGCTGGACCCCCGAGGATGCCTCCAGTCAGGGCCTGTACTTCCTGCCGACCGTCTTCACCGGGGTCGACAACAGCATGCGCATCGCCCAGGAGGAGATCTTCGGCCCGGTGCTGTCGATCATCCCCTTCGACACCGAAGAGGACGCCATCCGCATCGCCAACGACAGCGCGTACGGACTGGCGGCCGGCGTCCACACCAAGGACCTGCGCCGGGCCCACCGGGTCGCCTCGCAGATCAAGGCCGGGACGGTCTGGGTGAACTGCTACAACCAGTACGACCCCTCGGTGCCCTACGGCGGCTACAAGGCCTCCGGCTACGGCCGCGAATGCGGGCCGGAATCCCTCGAAAGCTACACCCAGACCAAGTCGGTCTGGATCGGCATGGACTGACCCACCCGACCCGACAAGGAGCGGCAATGCGGACAGGCGTCATCGGCACCGGGCGGATCGGATCCACCCTGGCACGGATCCTGGTGGCCGCGGAGCACGAGGTCTTATTGGCCAACGCCCGCGGCCCCGAGTCCCTCGGTCCGCTGCTGGCCGAGCTGGGCCCGGCGGCCTCGGCGGCGCACCCCGCCGAGGTCGCCGACCGGGCCGAACTCCTGGTGCTGATGGTGCCCTTCGCGAGCGTCCGCGGGCTCCTCCCCGCGGACGCGGTACGGGACACGGTGATGGTGGACGCGACCAACGCGTTCAGCGGCGCCGGCACCCCCGCCGATCTCGGCGGCCGGAGTTCCAGCGAACTGGTCGCCGAGTGGTATCCCGGCGCCCGGGTCGTGAAATCCCTGAACACCATGCATTACGAGACCCTCGCCATTGCCGGCACCGCACGCGGCGAACGTCTGGCCCATTTCACTGCGGGCGACGACGAAAAGGCGAAGGAAATCGTCGCGGGAATCATCACGGATCTGGGATTCGCGCCCGTCGACACCGGCTCGCTGCACTCCGGAGGAATTCTCCAGCAGCCCGGCGGGCCCCTCTTCAACCGGCCGCTCACGGAAGCGCAGGCGCTGGCATGGATCTCTCACTGAACGTGAACGGAAGACCCGAGCAGTTCTCGGCCCAGCCGAACGAACTGCTCGTGGAACGGCTCCGCGACGGCCTCGGGCTGACCGGCACCAAGGTCGGCTGCGACACCGGCCAGTGCGGATCCTGCGTCGTCCGGCTCGACGGCCGGTCCGTCAAGAGCTGCCTGGTCCTCACCGCGACGGCCGCCGGCTCCGAGGTGACCACCATCGAGGGCATCACCACCCCCGGCGGTGAACTCACCGGACTCCAGGAGGCCCTGCGCCAGGAGCACGGCACCCAGTGCGGCTTCTGCACCCCCGGCATGGTGATGGCCCTCGGCGAGCTCGTCGAGACCGCGCTCATCAAGAACGCCGCCGGCGGCGAGGCCCCCACCGAGCCCGAGATCCGCGAATGGCTCACCGGCAACCTGTGCCGCTGCACCGGCTACCACAGCGTGGTCCGCGGTGTGCAGCGCGCCTGCTCCGCCGCCCGGGCCGAGGCCGCCGGAGCCGACGCCGTCAGCGCCGGGTCCACCGCGTCCGCAGCCTCCGCCGCGTCCGGTCAGGAGGGCTGAGCCATGACCGCAGTGACGGGGGAGAGCGCCCTCCCCGGATCCGGGGTGCTCGGACAGCCGCTGGACAGCCGCGAGGACCCGCAGCTGCTGCGCGGCGAGGCGAAGTACGTCGCCGACATCGACCTGCCGGGCACCGCCCACATGGCCATCCTCGGCAGCCCGGTGGCCCACGCGAAGATCCTCTCCATCGAGACCAAGGCCGCGCAGCAGCTGCCGGGCGTCCTGAAGGTGGCCACCGCCGCCGACTTCACCGACGTCATGCCGCTGCCCTGCATCTGGATACCCGGCGGTGTCGAGAGCCACTTCCCGCCGCACCCCTACGGACTTCCCGGCGCCCGCCCGGTCCTCACCGGTGACACCGTCCGCCACGTCGGCGACCCGATCGCCGTGGTCGTGGCCGAGACCCCGCGCCAGGCCGCCGCCGCGCTGGCCGCCATCGTCGTCGAGTACGAGCCGCTGCCCGTGGTCACCCGGGCCGACGAGGCCCTCGCCGAAGGGGCGCCCCAGCTGCACGAGGCCGTGCCCGGCAACCTCAACGCGTACTGGACCTGCGGCGACAAGGACCGCACCGACGCGGCCATCGCCGAGGCCGAGGTCACGGTGGAGCTGGACCTCGTCAACCAGCGGACCATCAACAGCCCCATCGAGCCGCGCGGCGCGGTCGGCGACTACGACGCCGCCACCGGCGAATACACGCTCTACGCCTCCACCCAGGGCCCGCACAACCACCGCTTCCTGCTCTCCGCCCTGGTCCTCGGCATCCCCTTCAACAAACTGCGCGTCATCGCCCCGACCGTCGGCGGCAGCTTCGGCACCAAGGGCTACCTCTATCCCGACATGGCCCTGGTCCTGCTGCTCTCCAAGGCGCTCGGCCGCCCCGTCAAATGGGTGGACACCCGCACCGGCCTGATGAACTCCACCGTCCAGGGCCGAGACCACCGCCAGCACGTCACCCTCGCCGGCACCCGCGACGGCCGGATCACCGCCGTGCGCGCCACCAGCTACGCCAACCTCGGCGCCTACCCCTCCACCATCGGCCCCGGTGTCGCCACCGCCCTGATGGGACGCTCCATCACCGGCATGTACGACATCCCCGCCGCCTTCTGCGAGGTCTACGCCGCCTTCACCAACACCGTCTCCCTGGGGGCCCAGCGCGGCAGCGGGCGCGCCGAGGCCGCCTTCCTGATGGAGCGCCTCGTCGACCGGTACGCCTCCGAGATCGGTATGGACCCGGCGGCCGTACGGCGCAAGAACCTGGTGCCGAAAGAGAAGTTCCCGTACGACAACGGCCTCGGCTGGACCTACGACTCCGGGGACTACCAGCTGAACTTCGACCGGGCGCTGGAGCTGTCCGGCTACGCCGACATGCCCGCCCGCAAGGCCGAGGCCCGCACCCGCGGCAAGCGCCTCGGCGTGGGCCTGGCCACCTACGTCGCCATCTGCGGCGTCGGCCCCTCCACCCGGATGTCCCAGGAGGGCATGCTCGGCGGCACCTGGGAGAGCGCGAACATCCGCGTCCACCCCACCGGCGAGGTCACCGTCACCGTCGGCTCCGCCTCCACCGGCCAGAGCCACGGGACCGTCTTCGCCCAGGTCGCCGCCGACGAGCTCGGCATCGACCCGGCGCAGGTGCAGGTCCTGGAGGGCGACACGCAGAAGGCCCCGTACGGGCAGGGCACCTACGGCTCGCGCTCGTACAGCATGGCCGCACCCGCGATCGCCCTCACCGCCCGCAAGATCAAGGACAAGCTGGTCAGGGCCGGCGCGGTCTTCCTCGGCATCCCGGAAGACAAGGTCGTCTACGCCCGGGGCAAGATCCACGAGGAGGGCAACGAGGAGAACGCCAAGACCTTCGCCGAGCTGGCGATGGCCATGTGGTACGGCTGGGGGCTGCCCCCCGAGATCGAGCCCGCCCTCGACGAGACCACCCACTTCGACCCGCCGGACTTCAACTACCCCTTCGGCAGCCACGTCGCCGTCGTCGAGGTCGACGAACTCACCGGTGAGATCGAGGTGGTGGCCTACACGGCCGTCGACGACGCCGGGAACATCGGCAACCCGAAGATCGTCCTCGGCCAGATCGAGGGCAGCATCGTGCACGGCCTCGGCCAGGCACTGCTGGAGGCCGCCGAGTACGACGAGCAGGGCCTGCTCGTCACCCGCGACCTGACCCGGTACGCCCTGCCGCGCGCCGCCGACGTGCCGTTCTTCGCGCTCGACAAGACCGTCACACCCAGCCCGCACAACCCGCTGGGCGCCAAGGGCGCCGGCGAGATCGCCACCGTGCCGCCCGCCGCGGCCGTCGTCAACGCGGTCGTCGACGCCCTCTCCGAGCTGGGCGTCCAGCACATCGACATGCCACTCACCCCCGAGAAGGTCTGGCGCCGCCTGCGAGGAGAAGCCCAGTGATCCTCACCGACTTCGACTACGCCCGGCCCTTCACCCTCGAAGAGGCCCTGACCCTGCTGTCCGCCACCCGCGGCGCCCGGGTGCTCGCCGGCGGCCAGAGCCTGCTGCCCGGCCTGCGCACCGGGGAGACCGCCCTCGACGCGGAGGGGACGCGGCTGCTGGTCGACGTACGCCACCTGGAGGAGCTGCGGGGGATCGAGCGGACCCCCGACGGGCTCCGGATCGGCGCCCTCACCACTCTCGCCGAACTCGCCGACGACCCGCTGGTGCGGGCCGAGGCCCCGGAACTGGCCGCGGCGGCCCGGGCCAACGGCGACCCCCAGGTCCGCAACCTCGGCACCGCCGGCGGCAACCTGGCCGCCGCGGGCCGCGCCACCGACCTGCCCGTGGCGGCCGTCGCCGCCGACGCCCTGGTCGAACTGGCCGCTCTCGGCGGGCGCTCCACCGTCACCGCCGAGGACCTCGCCGCCACCGGGGTGCCCGCCCGGGCCGTGATCACCGCCCTGCTGGTGCCGGCCGCGGGACGGGCCGCCGCCTTCGAGAAGACCGCCGACCGGGCCACCCGCTACCCGGTGTGCGCAGCCGCCGTACGGATCACCCCCGGCGGGCCGCGCATCGCGGTCACCGGGGCCACCGCCCGCGCGCTGCGGCTGCGCGGCGTCGAAGACCGGCTGCGCGGCGGCCCGTACACGACGGAAGCCGTGCTCGCGGCCTTCCGCGCCGAGCCCCGGGAGCTGTTCGTCCCGGGGCGCGGCACCTCGGCCGAGTACCTCGGCCATCTCGCGGGGGTGCTGACCGCCCGCGCGCTGCAGAGGGCAGACCAGGCCCTCGCCTGACCGCCCACAAGGGGGAGTTGACGCAGTGGCCGACATGTCCAGGACGACCACGGGGGTTCCGCCGCACCCGGCCGCCCGGCCGGCCGCCGCGCCCAGAGGCTCCGGCTTCCGGGTGGTGGGGGCGGTCCTCGTCCTGCTGATGCTCTCCTCCTCCGTACCGTCCGCCCTCTACGTGCTCTACCAGCAGAGATGGGGCCTGTCCTCCGGCACGATCACGGTCGTCTTCGCCCTGTACGCCGTCACCGTGCTCCTCGGGCTCCTGCTGTTCGGCTCCCTGTCGGACACCCTGGGCCGGCGCCCCGTACTCGGTGCCGGGCTGGTCCTGGCGATCGTCTCCATGGGGCTGTTCGCCGGGGCCGAGGGGCTCGGGCTGCTGCTCGCCGCCCGCGCCGTGCAGGGGCTCGCGGTGGGCCTCGCCACCGGGGCGATGGGCGCCGCCCTGCTCGAACTGGCGCCCCGTTCCCGGCCCGCGCTGGGCGCCCAGGTCAACAGCGCGGGCCCCACCGTGGGGATCGGGCTGGGCGGGATCGGAGCCGGGCTGCTCGTCCAGTACGCGCCCGCCCCGACCGTGCTCAGCTACCTGCTGCTGGTCGCGGCCTTCTCGGCCGCACTGGTGGGGGTGGTGCGGATGCCGGAGAGCGCTCCCGTCGGCGCCTCGGAGGGCCGCCGGCGGATGAGGATCGCCGTCCACCGGATCAGCGTGCCGACCGCCGTCCGCGGCCGGTTCACCGTCCTCGTCCTGACCATCGTGGCCGTCTGGTCCGTCGGCGGCTTCTACCTCTCGCTCGGACCGCACCTGGCCCTGTCCCTGCTCCGGAGCACCAACTACCTGGTCGGCGGGGCCACCGTCGCCCTGCTCGCGGGCGCCGCCACCGCCGCCCAGCTGCTGCTGGGCCGCACCGAGGCGCTGCGCACCGCCGTCCTCGGGCTGTGCGGGCTGCTGGCCGGGCTCGGGCTGGTGCTGCTCGCCCTGGGCCTGGGCTCGGCCGCGGTGTTCCTGGCGGGCACCGCCGTCCTCGGCAGCGGCTGGGGCGCGGCCTTCCTCGGCGCCTTCCGGGCGCTGAGCGCGCTCGCCGAGCCGGCGCACCGGGGCGAACTGACCGCCGCGGTCTACGTCTTCGCGTACCTCGCCATGAGCGTGCCGGCGGTGCTCGCCGGAATGCTCACCAACATCCACGGGCTGCACCGCACCTCGGTCGGCTTCATGGCCGCCGTCGCCGCCGTGTGCGCGCTGGCCCTGCTGGCCACGCTGCGGCTGGCCGCCCGCACCCGGTCCGAAGGGAGTACGGCATGAACGCTGGGGATGCGGGCCTCGACCTGCGGTCGGCGCTGCGCGGTCTGGAGATCTTCGCCGGGCTCACCGAGGAGCAGCTCGACTGGCTGGTCTCCGTCTCCGAGCCCCGGGTGCTCGCCGACGGGGAGGTCCTCTTCCGCGACGGCGAGGAGGCCACCGGCTTCCACGTCCTGCTCTCGGGCGGGCTGGTGGTCACCAAGGTCGTGGACGGGCGGGAGGAGGTGCTCACCCGGCACTCCACCGAGGAGGAGAGCGCGGCCGCCGAGGACCACGACGGCAAGCCCTCCGCCGCGCACCGGTTCACCGGCGAGCTGCCCCTGCTGACGGACGGGGCCTACGTGGCCACCGCCGCGGCCAGTGGCCCGTCGACCACCGTCGTGGCCTATCCCAAGCCGGTGTTCTTCGAGATGCTCACCCGCTGCCACGGGGTGGCGGCGGTGCTGATCCCGGTGCTGGCCTGGCGGATCAAGTCCTCCGAGGTCCAGGCCCGCAAGCGGGCCACCGTCGAGGCGCTCGGCACCCTCGCGGCAGGACTGGCCCACGAGCTCAACAACCCTGCGGCGGCCGTCGCCCGGGCGGCGCAGGAGCTGGCGCCCGCCCTGGACCGGCTCACCCGGACCGCCCACGCCTGGGGGGCCGCCGCGACGGGCGCGGAGCGCTCCGTACTCGACCGGCTGAGCGAGGAGCTGGACAAGCTGCCACCGCCGGCGACCACCGACCCGCTGGCCCAGGCCGACGCCGAGGAGGAGATCACCGACTGGGCCGAGGAGGCCGGCACCGAACGGCCCGGACTGCTCGGCTCGGGGATCTCGGACCTCGGGCTGGAGCTGGGCTGGCTGCTGCAGCGGCTGGAAGGGATCGGCCAACCGGCCCTGGCCGCCGCCCTGGACCACCTGGCGGCCCTGCTGGAGGTCCGCTCGCTGGCGGCGGAGCTGCGCGCGGCCGGCCCCAGGATCTCCCAACTGGTCGCCGCCACCCGGGATTACGCCAATCTCGACCGCGCCCCCGAACAGCGCTTCCCGGTGACCGACGGGCTGGAGAACACGCTGGTCGTGCTGCGTGCCAAGCTCTCCGGCATCACCATCGTGCGTGCGTACGAGCCCGGCCTGCCCGAACTGACAGGCTATCCGGGCGAGTTGAACCAGGTGTGGACCAACCTGGTCGACAACGCCGCCGAGGCCATGGAGGGCGCCGGCACGCTCACCCTGCGGGTCCGCGCCGAGGGGGCCTGCCTGGTCGTGGAGATCACCGACACGGGCCGGGGCATCCCCGAGGAGTCCCTGCCGCGGATCTTCGAGCCGTTCTACACCACCAAGGACGTCGGGAAGGGCACGGGCCTCGGGCTGCACCTCAGCTACCGCATCGTGACCCAGCGCCACCACGGGTCGATCACGGCCCGCTCGCGTCCCGGGGAGACCCGGATGGTGGTGCGGCTGCCGCTCTCCGCGGCCGCCGCCTGCGCCGAACCACCCGCCCCACCCACCAGCACCCGTTGAGAGGGAGTCAGATGGCCACGTACGACATCTCCACGCTGCACCCGGTCTTCGTCCGCCAGATGGAGGCGCTGGCCGCCCTGGACATCGAGGCGGTGATGAAGAACTACACCGACGACGCGGTGCTCCTGCGCTTCGAGGGGGCCTCGGTCGGGATCGACGCCGTCCGCGAGACCTTCACCGGCTACCTGACGCTGAAGCCGACCCTGGTGGAGCTCCAGGAGTACATCGAGACCGAGGACACGATCTTCTACCGGGCGATCATGAATCTGAACGGTGAACCGGAGCACGCGTTCGGGACACTTGTGGTCCGCGATGGCCGGATCTGGCGCCAGACCGCCGGGTTCGGCAGCTGATCAAGAATATCTGGGTAGCGTGTGCGGGGAGGGCGGAGGCAGCGCCCTCCCTGCTCGTGCACGTGGAATCCGAAGGGGAGGTCATGGAACGCGAAACCGGGCGGATCGAGGCATTCAGTGACGGTGTATTCGCCATCGTCATCACGATTCTCGTCCTGGAACTGAAGGTTCCGGAGGAAACGGGATCGGACTTCTGGCACGGGGTCCGGGAACAGTGGCCGCACTACGCGGCATACGTGGTCAGTTTCCTCATCATCGGTGTGATGTGGGTGAACCACCACACCATCTTCAGTCACCTCAAGCGGGTGGACCGTCCGCTGTTGTTCCTGAATCTCCTGGTGCTGATGGTGGTTTCCGTGATTCCGTACACCACCACCGTGCTCGCCGAGCACCTCGTGGAGGAGGGCGGCTCCGCCAACGCCGCGGCCGTCCTCTACAGCTCCATCACCGTCTTGTACGCCTTGGCGTTCCTGGCCTTCTGGTGGTACGTCACCCGGGTCGGCCACCTGTTCCACGAACGGGTGGACCGGGAGGGTGCCCGGGCCACCCGGGTGCGCTTCGGCCTGGGCGCCGTGGCCTACCCGCTGACGGTCGTCCTGTCCTTCTTCTCCGCGCCCCTCACGCTCGTCGCGCACTTCCTGATCGCTCTCTACTATGCGGCGAACCAGATCCCGATCCCCCTCGTGGTGGAAGAAGAGCGGCTCGAAACTGCGAGCGACCTCAGGAAGTAGTTGCGGGGCCCTACGGCCGTTTCGTGCGGTCAAGTAGGGTATTGGATCTAGTGGTCGCGGGGGAGGCCCAGATGGCGCGCGTAGTTCTGCCGGAGGAATCCACAAAGGAAATCTCCGAATTGATCGACATGCTGATCTCTCTCTTCTTCGAGTCCTTACCCAGGCGGGACCAGCGAAACTGGGCCCGCGTATATCTCAACGGCCTGGTGAGGACCAACGGGAAGAAAACGATCCGTAACATCGCCGGAACGGGTGCCAGCTCCGTCGAGCAGAGTCTCCAGCAGTTCATCAGCAAGTCGCCGTGGGACTGGACGCCCGTCCGCCGCTCGCTCGCCCAGTACCTCGAACGCACCGCCCAGCGCCCGCTGGCCTGGGTCGTCCAGCCCATGGTCATCGAGAAGGCGGGCGACCGCTCCGTCGGCGTCGGCCGCCAGTTCGTCCCCCAGCTCGGCCGAACCGCCAACTGCCAGCAGTCCAGCGGGATCTGGCTCGCCTCCAGCGAGGCCAGCTTCCCCGTCGAATGGACCCTCACCCTGCCCGGGCCGTGGACCAGCGAACTGCTGCGCCGCCGACGGGCCGGCATCCCCGACACCGCCCGCTCGCTGACCCCCGTCCAGGACGCCGTGCACGCCGTCCAGCGCATGGCCGCCTCCTGGCAGCTCCAGCGCCGTCCGGTGGTCATGGAGGTGGCCAACACCGACATCGCGCAGAGCGTCGAGTCCTTCGCCTTCCAGGACATCCCCTTCGTCTTCAAGGTCGACGGCTCGCTGCCCGTCGCCTTCGGCGGAGCGGGCCGGCAGCGGCCCGGCCCGCACGTCGCCCCCGCCCGCGAACTGATCGACTCGCTGCGCTCCCAGCGCCGGGTCGTCGAATGGACCCGGCACGGCCGCGCCGAAGGAGCGGTGACCCTGCTGACCTCGGCCGCCATCCTCGCCACCCCCAGCGAGGACCGGCCCGCCCCCGTACCGGCCACCCCGCTGCTGCTCATGGGCGCCTGGACCGAAGCGGCCCTGCTGCCCTCCGAGTTCTGGATCACCAACATCGGCGACCGGCCCCTCGCCCAGCTGTTCCTGCTGGCCAAACTCACCGACCGGGTGTCCCTCGACTTCACCGAGACCTGTGAACCCGTAGGCATCCGTGATTTCGAGGGCCGCTCCTTCCGTGGCTGGCACCACCACGCCACGCTCGCGAGCGTCGCCCACGCGTCGATGCTGCTGACCGCCCGCGGCCGGATCCCCGAGGGCTATCCCGGCCCCGCCCGTCCCGCCGCCACCGCGACAGCACCCATGACCCGCCCGGCCACCCCGCCGAGGCTGCCGCCGCGCCCGCTGATCCCCGGGCAGAGCCCCAGACGCGAGTACATCCGCTGAGCAGCCGGCGGAGCGGCCGGCCGGCCGACCGGCCGCGGCGCCGCCGCGAGGGGGGCGCGGACCCAGCCGGACGCGCCCCTCACCCGTGCGCACCCTTCACCACCCGTGCGCACCCTTCACCCGTGCGCGCCCCTCACCCGGACGCACCCCTCACGTGGTCGAGCACCTTGCGTAGCTCCTCGGTCGGGGAGAAGTCGACGTACTCGGTGTCGAGGAGCGCCACCGGAACGTGCCCCGGGCCCCAGTAGAAGGCCTGACCCTCCTCGTACACGCTCTCCCCGTCCGCGGACCGCATCAGCAGCCGGCCCTTGAGCAGATAGCCCCAGTGCGGGCACTGGCACATGTCGCCCGGCAGACCCTTGAGCGCCTCGGTGAGGTCCGCACCCTCGGGGAGGCGGAAGAACCCGACGGTGAGGTCCCCGCCGATCTCCTTGAGCCGGATTTCCAGGCCGCCGCCCTCAAGGGCGACGGGCGTCTCGCTCCGCGTCGTTGCCCGCATGGTGCCTCCACCGTCGATCTGTCACTCCTGTCCTTCCACCTTCCGCCCGTCCGTAGGAACCGACCACCGGGCCCGGTATGTCCTGGACGATCAGCCGGGGCGGCATTGATGCCGGGCCATGGGAGAATGAAGTACGTGCGTTTCCTCGGCTGCCCTGTCCGAGGCACTCCGATCGACTGGGAAGTTCTGCACGTGCGTTTCCTCAATGACCAGAAGCCGCCGTACGACCTGACGTACGACGATGTGTTCATGGTGCCGAGCCGCTCCGCGGTGGGTTCCCGCCAGGGCGTCGACCTCTCCTCGCCCGACGGCACCGGCACCACCATTCCGCTCGTCGTGGCGAACATGACCGCCATCGCGGGACGCCGGATGGCCGAGACCGTCGCCCGCCGCGGCGGCATCGTGGTCATCCCGCAGGACATCCCGATCGAGGTCGTCACCGACGTCATCTCCTGGGTGAAGACCCGCCACCTCGTGCTCGACACCCCGATCACGCTGGCGCCCACCCAGACCGTCGCCGACGCACTGTCCCTGCTGCCCAAGCGGGCCCACGGCGCCGGTGTCGTCGTCGACGCCGAGGGCCGCCCGGTCGGCGTCGTCACCGACCACGACCTGACCGGCGTGGACCGCTTCACCCAGCTCTCCGAGGTCATGTCGAAGGAGCTCCTGCTCATCGACGCCGACATCGACCCGCGCGAGGCCTTCAACAAGCTCGACGCCGGCCACCGCAAGCTGGCCCCGGCCGTCGACAAGGACGGCAAGCTCGTCGGCATCCTGACCCGCAAGGGCGCGCTGCGCGCGACCCTCTACACCCCGGCCACCGATGCCGGGGGCAAGCTGCGCATCGCGGCCGCCGTCGGCATCAACGGCGACTTCGTGGGCAAGGCCAAGCAGCTGCTCGACGCGGGCGTGGACACGCTCGTCATCGACACGGCCCACGGCCACCAGGAATCGATGATCAACGCGATCAAGGCCGTCCGCGCGCTGGACCCGCAGGTCCCGATCGTCGCCGGCAACATCGTCGCCGCCGAGGGCGTCAAGGACCTGATCGACGCCGGCGCCGACATCATCAAGGTCGGTGTGGGCCCGGGCGCCATGTGCACCACCCGCATGATGACCGGCGTGGGCCGCCCGCAGTTCTCCGCGGTGCTGGAGTGCGCCGCCGAGGCCAAGAAGTACGGCAAGCACGTGTGGGCCGACGGCGGCGTCCGCCACCCGCGCGACGTGGCGATGGCACTGGCCGCCGGCGCGTCGAACGTGATGATCGGCTCCTGGTTCGCCGGGACCTACGAGTCGCCGGGCGACCTCCAGCAGTCCGCCGACGGCCGGTTCTACAAGGAGTCCTTCGGCATGGCGTCCGCGCGCGCCGTGCAGAACCGCACCTCGGAGGAGTCCGCGTACGACCGGGCCCGCAAGGGACTCTTCGAGGAGGGCATCTCCACCTCGCGGATGTTCCTGGACCCGGCGCGCCCCGGCGTCGAGGACCTGATCGACTCGATCATCGCCGGTGTGCGCTCCTCCTGCACCTACGCCGGTGCGGGCTCCCTCGCGGAGTTCGAGGAGAAGGCCGTGGTCGGCGTCCAGTCGGCCGCCGGCTACGCCGAGGGCAAGCCGCTGCACGCCAGCTGGAGCTAGTCCCCCTCCGGAGCGGGTCTCCGTCTCCTCCCCGTGGCCCCCGGACGTCCCCTGCGGACGGCCGGGGGCCACGGGCGTACCCGGCGCGGTGGACCGTGGCGGCGTGCCGTTCGACCGGTCGGCGCCGCCCGCGGCGGGATGAGGTCGCACGGTCGCACAACTCTTCGTGTCCGGTCCGTCACGCTCGTCTTCCGGGAAAGGCTGCCCCTGTGCCCACGCCTCCTCCGTCCCCCCGGCGAGCGGGCCGCGTCTGGATCGTCGGCGCCACCACCGCGCCCCGCCATAGGCCGGGGGCGCCCGGCGGCGTATCCGGCCGCCGGCCCCGGTCAGAGCCCAGGCCGCCCAGGCCGACCGGCGCACCGCGGCCGGCAGCTGTTCGGCGGTCCGCGCGGGACCGAGCCCGGCCGTACGAGCGGCCCGGGCAGTCCTCCGTACGGGGCCCTGCCCGCAGCGCCGATCCCGGAAGCGGGGCCGCCCCGTGCAGCAGCTCGGCCGACTCCGGTCGGACCGCACGCCCCCACGACCCGCCCCCGGCTCCGCGCACAGCAGCTCCACCCCGGGCCGCCGGGGCAGCGGCCGCCGCCGACGCACCGCCGGGCTCGGCCGCAGACCTGTGCCTCTCGCAGCACGGCAACCCGTTCCGCTGCGCCGCGCGCACGGTCCCGGCTCGCACGGACCGCGGCGTTCAGTGCCCGGGCGGCTCGTCGCCCAGAGGTGCGCTGTGCACGCCCGCGCGGTACTTGGGGATCCGCAGGGTGACCTTGAGGCCTGCCCCGACCCCGGTCTCGATCACCGGGCCGTACACGTCCCCGTACACCTGCCGGATCCGCTCGTCGACGTTCGTCAGCCCTATCCCGGAGGAGGATCCGGCGCGCTCCCCGGCCAGGATCCGGCGCAGCAGGTCCGGGTCCATCCCGACCCCGTTGTCCTCGACGGTGATGACCGCCTCCGCGCCCGCGTCCCGGGCGGCGATGGTGATCCGGCACTCCTCGGTGGAGTCCTCCAGCCCGTGCTTGACGGCGTTCTCGACCAGCGGCTGGAGGCACAGGAACGGCAGCGCCACCGGCAGCACCTCGGGAGCCACCTGCAGGGTCACCTTCAGCCGGTCCCCGAAGCGCGCCCCGGCCAGGGCGAGGTACTGCTCGATGGAGCGCAACTCCTCGGCCAGGGTGGTGAAGTCGCCGTGCCGCCGGAAGGAGTAGCGGGTGAAGTCGGCGAACTCCAGCAGCAGATCGCGCGCCCGTTCCGGATCAGTGCGTACGAAGGAGGCGATCGCGGCGAGGGAGTTGAAGATGAAGTGCGGGGAGATCTGCGCCCGCAACGCCTTGATCTCCGCCTCCATCAGCCGGGTCCGCGAGCGGTCCAGCTCGGACAGCTCCAGCTGAACGGATACCCAGCGGGCCACCTCCGTGGCGGCCCGCACCAGCACGGCCGACTCCCGCGAGCCGTAGGCGACCAGCGCGCCCAGCACTCCGTCCTCGCCGGTGAGCGGGGCCACCACCGCCCACTTCAGCGGGCAGTCGGGACGGTGGCACTCGGTCCGAACGCTCTGGCTGCGTCCCGAGTCCAGCATGACGGCGACCCGGGCCATTGCCCGCCGCTGGTGGTGGTCGGCACCGGGCCCGTCCCAGGCCAGCACCGACTGCCGGTCGGTGAGGCACAGGGCCTCGGTGCCCAGCAGGGAGCGCAGCCGCCTGGCGGCCTTGCGGGCGGCGTCCTCGGTGAGGCCGGCGCGCAGCGGGGGAGCGGCCAGCGAAGCGGTGTGCAGGGTGTGGAAGGTGGCGCGCTCCACCGGGGTCCCCAGGTCCAGCCCGGTCGCCCGTTCGCCACGCCGGGCCTGCCACCGGCCGCCCGCCCAGCCCAGGCCCAGCAGCAGGACCGCACCCGCCACCGCCAGCACCGCGAGCACTGCTCCGCTCATGGAGCGCCGCCCGCACCCCGGGCCCCGCCCGCACCTCGGGCCCCGCCCGCACCTCGGGCCCCGCCGCCGGTCTCCCGCAGCCGCAGCGTCTCCGGCAGATGCAGCCGCGCCAGCGTCGCCGCGGTCCCCGCGGGTATCCGCGACCGGGTGGCCAGCGACACCAGCGCCATCGTCAGGAACCCCAGCGGCACCGACCAGGCCGCGGGCCACGCCAGCAGCGTGTGCACCCACCCCGCCGGGGCCAGCCCGGCCCGGGTCGCCAGCACCGCGCCCAGCGCCGCCCCGCCGCCCGCGACCAGCCCGGCCACCGCGCCCGGCGGGGTCAGCCCCCGCCACCAGATGCCCAGCACCAGCAGCGGGCAGAACGAGGAGGCCGACACCGCGAAGGCCAGCCCCACCGCGTCCGCCACCGGCACATCCGTCAGCGCCATGCTCCCGGCCAGCGGCACCAGCATCGCCACCAGCACGGCGAACCGGAACGTCCGCAGCCCGCGCGTCGGCAGCACGTCCTGGTGCAGCACCCCCGCCACCGCCATGGTCAGGCCCGAGGCCGTCGAGAGGAACGCGGCGAACGCGCCCCCGGCCAGCAGCGCCCCCAGCAGCTCGCCGAGCACCCCGCCCAGCATCCGCTCGGGCAGCACGAGCACCGCGGCGTCCGCGTCCCCGGTCAGGGCGAGCTCCGGCGTGTACGTCCGCCCGAGCACCCCGTACACCGGGGGCAGCAGGTAGAAGAAGCCGAGCAGGCCGAGCACCACCAGCGTGGTGCGCCGCGCGGCCGGACCGTTCGGGCTCGTGTAGAAGCGCACCGCGACATGAGGCAGGCCCATCGTGCCGAGGAAGGTGGCCAGAACCAGCCCGTACGTCGCGTACAGCCCGAGCGCCGGGCGGTTCCCGTCCAGCGGCTCGGACCAGCTGGACACCCCCGGCGCGGCCGCCGGCCGGGTCTCGGGCACCCGGGTGGCAGGGTCGAACTCCAGCCGCGCGCGGGCCCGTACGAGGTGCTGCCCGGCCTCCAGCCGCACCGGCGCCCCCGCGTAGGTCCACCCGTCCACCTGGCCGGTCACCGTCAGGGTCAGCGGTGCGTCCAGTGACAGCCGTACGTCCTCGGCGAGGGTGACGGCGGTGTGCTCGCGGAACACCGCCGGGGCGTCGAAGGAGGCGCGCGGCGCGCCGTCGCCGGCCCAGGCCGCCAACAGGAAGAAGGCCGGCACCAGCAGGGCGCTGAGCTTCAGCCAGTACTGGAAGGCCTGCACGAAGGTGATGCTCCGCATGCCACCGGCCGCCACGGCCGCGGTCACCACGAAGGCGACGACCACCCCGCCGGCCCAGTGCGGTGCCCCGGTCAGGATCTCCAGCGTCAGCCCCGCGCCCTGCAACTGCGGGAGCAGGTACAGCCAGCCGACCCCGACCACGAACAGCACCGCGATCCGGCGCACCGCCTGCGACTCCAGGCGGGCCTCGGCGAAATCGGGCAGCGTGTACGCGCCCGAGCGCCGCAGCGGAGCGGCGACCAGAGCCAGCAGCACCAGGTACCCGGCGGTGTACCCGACCGGGTACCAGAGCATCCCGGGTCCCTGGAGCAGCACCAGCCCGGCCACCCCCAGGAAGGAGGCGGCGGACAGGTACTCCCCGCTGATCGCCGCCGCGTTGAGGCGCGGGCCGACGGTGCGGGAGGCGACGTAGAAGTCGGAGGTGGTCCGCGAGATCCGCAGCCCCAGCGCCCCCACCAGCACCGTGACCAGGACGACGACGGTGACCGCGGTCAGCGCGTACGTCTGGTTCACCGGCAGGTCCTTCGGCAGGGAGGGGGAGGTACCGGAGTCTAAGCGCGCCCGCGGGCCGGCAACAGGCGTGATCCGGCGGAACCCCTGCGTCACCCTGCGTGCACGCGGCACACTCGTGAGGGTCCGTCAGGCCGTGTCCGCGCCACCCCCCCTGGAGCAGCCGGTGTCCTCGCAGGAGATCCCCCTCACGCTCACCCCCCAGCAGGCCGCCTCCGGAGTGGTCATCGCCCTGCCCCTGTCCACCGGCACCTCCCACCTGCGCATCCCGCCTGCCCGGGACGGCGACCTCGTCCGCACCCGCGTCGGCGACACGGACGTCCTGCTGCGCATACGGGTGTCCCCGAGCGCGGGCACGGCGCGGCCCGCCACCCCGGGGGCCTCCGGCGCCAAGGGGTGCCTGCTGGTGCTCGGCGTCGCCGCGGCGGTGATCGTCGGTCTGGTGCTGTTCAACAGCGGGGACGAGGAGAACGACCGGGCCACCGCCACCCCGACGCCCAGCACCTCGACCGGTTCCTGGTCGCCCGCCCCGGCCCCGGCCCCGGCCGGCACCCCCGCCGACACGGCGACCGACACGGCGACCGACCCCGCGACCGAGGCCCCCGCCACCCCGTCCGAAGCCGCTCCCAGCCCCTTCGACCGGGGCACCTGCCTCAACGGACAGCTGCCCGACTCGACGACCGCGCAGCGCGTCACCGGAGTACGCGAGGTCTCCTGCTCGGCGGACGACGCGCACTACCGGGTGATCGAGAGCATTCCGTTGACCTCCGACCTCAACCGCTGCGAGGACAACCCCAAGACGCAGTACGCCTTCTCGTACCGCTACACCCGGGGCGGGATCACGCTCAACGAGTACGTCTACTGCCTGGTCGGCCTGGGCTCCTACGCCCGCTGAGGAGCGCCCGCCCCTCCGGGCGGCGCTTCACCGGGCCGGGTCGCGGTGCTCCGCGCAGTCCCTGAGGGCGATCTCCAGCTCCACGTACGAGTCCTCGGCCCGCCGGAACGCCAGCGTCAGCGCCGCCTCCGCCCGGGGCGGCAGCTGCCGCCGGGCGCCCTCGTTCGCCTCGTACAGGACCTCGGCCCAGCGCGCGGCCGCACTGCGCAGCCGGGCGAGCAGCGCCTCGGCCTCGGCGGGACCGGCCGGCCGGCTCCGGGGCAACGCGGCCAGCGCGTCGAGCAGCGCCTGGATCTCAGCCATCTCGTGTTCCTCCCGCCCCTGCCGCTCCACGATAGGCGCGGCCCGCGGCCACCGCGGGTCCCCCCGGGAGCTCCTGCGACCGGCGGCACCGGCGGATCGCCGTACGCCCCGTGCCGCGCGACGAACGGCGCCTGCGCACGCCGGACGGTCGGCGGATCCGGCCGGCCGACGGTGGGCGGATCCCGTCAGCCGGTGGCCTGGCGCATCAGCAGTTCCCGCAGCTGCCGTGCGTGGCGGCGGCTGACCTGGAGTTCTGCCGAGCCCACCCGGACGCTCGTGGTGCCGGCGTCGAGGCGGAGCTCGTCGATCCGGCTCAGCGCCACCAGGTGGCGGCGGTGGATCCGGACGAACCCGTGTGCCGCCCAGCGCTCCTCCAGCGTGGACAGCGGGATGCGGACCAGGTGGCTGCCCTCGTCGGTGTGCAGCCGGGCGTAGTCCCCCTGGGCCTCGACGTACGCGATGTCGGCGATCGCCACGAAGCGGGTGACCCCGCCCAGCTCCACGGCGATCTGGTCCGGCGCCCGCTCGGCCACGGCCACCTCCGGCGCGGCGGGCCGCCGCTGCACCGGGACGGCGGGGCCGGCGGGCTCCGGCGGCTCTTCGGCGGCCCGCCCGAGCTGGGCGCAGGACCGTCGGACGGCCTCCGCCAGCCGTTCGGGGCGGACCGGTTTGAGTACGTAGTCCACGGCCTTGAGGTCGAAGGCCTGCACGGCGAAACCCTCGTGGGCCGTGACGAACACGATCAGCGGCGGCCGCGCGAAGCCCGCCAGCAGCCGGGCGATGTCCAGGCCGGTCAGTCCGGCCATGTGGATGTCGAGGAAGACCACGTCGATGCCGTCGGGGCCGTCCGGGCCGGTCTCCAGGGCCCGGGTGATGCGGCGCAGGGCCTCCGTGGCGTCCGAGGCGCCCTCCGCGCTGAGCACCCGGGGATCGGAGCGCAGCAGGTAGAGGAGTTCCTCAAGGAGCGGCTTCTCGTCGTCGACGGCCAGTACGCGCAGCATGCGAGGGAGTCTAGGGACGACCGGCCCGCGGGGAAACGGTGCGCGGCCCGCCTGCCGGGGGGAGGGGGCAGGGGGCCGCGCGGCTCGTGAGTGGAGGGAGGGGGCGGTCAGGAGGTGATGATCCGGAGGTGGTGATCAGCAGGTGGTGATCAGGAGGTGGTGATCAGCTTGCCGTCGGGGGAGACGGCGTACCAGGTACCGCCGACCCCCTGCCCGTTGATGTCACCGGCCTTCTTGTCGCCGGTGAAGGTGTAGACGGGCCAGCAGTCGATCGCCTGCTGCTTCTTTCCGTCGGGGCGGTCCAGGACGGAGAAGCCCTTCTCCACGATGCCCTTGGCGTCGGCCTTGTCCACCGGGGGCACCACCGGCCACTTGGCCGCGCAGTCACCCGTGCAGTTGGAGGCCATCGGCCAGGCGGTGTCCTTCTTGAACCGGTAGACGGTCATCCCGTTGCCGTCGACGATGTGGTCGCCGAGCTTGGGGTCCTTGGCCACGGTCAGCGCGCCCCGGGCGGCCTGGGCGCCTTGGGTGCCCTGGGCATCCTGGGCCTGGGGCGCGGCCGCCGCCTTCGCCGCCTTCTTCCCGTCGGGCGCGAAGGCGAACCAGGTGCCGCCCACGCCCTGCCCGTTCAGGTCGCCCGCCTTGGTGTCCTTGGCGTAGCGGTACACCGGCCAGCCCGCCACGGTCAGCTGCTTGCTGCCGTCGCCGCGGACCACCTCGCCCAGCAGCGCCGGGTCCATCCCGGCGGCGGCGGTCGCGTCACCGGCCGCGACCACCGGCCAGGTCGTGGCGCAGTCCCCTTCGCAGTTCGACTTCGGCGGCTTGGCGGTGTCCTTGTCGAAGCGGTAGAGGGTGAGGCCGGCGCTGTCGGTGAGCACCGGGCCGGCCGTGTCGTTCTGGGCGACGGCCAGCTGCCCGGCGGCCTTCGCACCGGAACCGGCGGCAGAGCCCGCGCCGTAGTCGGACCCGTAGTCGGAGCCGGAAGCGGGAGCGGCGGCGGCGGCCCCGGCCGGCTTGGCGGCGCCGGCCTTGGTGTCGTCCCCGCCGCAGGCCGTCGCGGTCAGTGCGACGGCAACGGCCACGGCGGCCAGGGTGGTTCCGCGCTTGATGCCCATCTTGATCTCTCCCACGTGTGGTGTCTCCGTGTCCGCCGCCCCGCCGGTGCGGTGCGTCGGCAGCTTGCGAAGGACACGCCGTGTGGTGGCCGTTCTGTTCACGAGGGGCGGTGTGGGCTGTTTCACTCACCCCGCGGCGAACCCGGCCCGCCGCAGAGCCGTGGCCACAGCGAGGCCGAGGACCTGGTGTCCGCTGTCGTTGGGGTGCAGGCCGTCCGCCAGGTGCTCGGGGCCCAGCAGGTCGTGCCCGGGCAGCAGGACCAGCCGGCCGTCCCCGGCGGCGATCCGGTCCCGGACGGCCCGCTCCATGGCGTCGCGCAGGGCGCCGAGGGTGGCGCCCAGCCGGTTCGGGGTGCGCTCGGCGTCGGGCCGCAGGACGGGGGAGAGGAGCAGCAGCGGGGTACGGGGGTGGCCGTGGCGGACCAGGTCGAGGAAGGCGCGGGTGGTCTCGTACATCAGCGGCGCCGAAAACGGCACGCGTGACCAGCAGTTGGTGCCGAAGGCGAGGGTGAGGACATCGGCGGGCAGGGCCGCGAGCTGCTCGGCGGTGGCGAGTTCGCCGCGCGCGCCCCCCGCGTAGCCGAGGTTGACCGTGTCCCAGCCGAGCGCCCGGCCGGCGACCGCGGGCCAGCCGTGGGCGGGCCGGGTGGACCACCAGCCCTCGGTGATCGAGTCGCCGTGCACCACCCAGCGCGGAGCCGGCGGGGCGGGGGCGAGGGCGCCGCCGACCGCCCGCACGCCGAGGATCACCGGGGCCTGGGCTTCGGGCGGGTGGATGGTGAAGGGTCCGCGCCCCCCGGGGAGCTCGATGCGTACGAGGGCCTCCTCGGCCGGTTCGGTCCAGACCTCCCGGACCACCCCGTGGCGGTCCCACAGCGCGAAGCCGTGCGCCAGGTCGCGCAGGGCGTCGGTGGGCCCGGGGACGGTCGCCCGGTAACGGATCTCCACGGCGTGCGCCCCCTCGGCCGTGAACTCCAGCCGGACCCCGATGGGCAGCGTGGCCCGCTCGCCGGTGTCCCAGGGCAGCCGCATGGTGTCGGCCGGGTCGGCCCGTACCGGGCGGCCCCGGTCCAGCCAGGCGACCCCGCGCAGGAACGGCGCCGGGTCCAGCCACGGGGTGGTGCACGGCGCGTGCGGGGCGGTGTCCTCGGTGGTCACTGCTCGCCTCCGATCTTCGGATGGGGGAACTTGACGCCTACCCCGCCGTGCGCGGCCAACGTCTGCCCATGGCGTACGCCGCCAGGGCGCGGCCGGGACGTACAAGACGAGTACGGGCGGCCGTGATGTCTGTGGTGTCCGCGATGTCCGCGATCTCGGCGAGTCGGCCCGGCGGGGGTCCGGATCCATGGCGGCACGCTGCGGCAGGACTGACGAAGTGTCAAGAAAGGGGGTTGGAGGTGCCTGCGCACTGATCGAACATCCACGCGCAACAAAGGGCCATCCCGGACAGATCCGCGCAACGATCGTGCGCCAATGTGCAAGGATGGTGCATTACGGGCAGTATCACTCAGCTCGTAGGCTCACTCGCTGTACGTGGAGTGGCGTGGACCGCCTGCTCGGCGGTCCCCCATGCCCAGGCTCACGCCTGTCCTGCTCCGGACCGCTGCGGTCGATGCCTCAGTCCCCATCCGCAGTGTCAAAGGAGTCCTCTCGTGCTCGATCACGGCCAGGCGCCACCGCTCGACGGTGAGACCCGCAAGCCCGCGCACCCCCTGCTGCGCCGCAAGCCGGTCGAGCAGCTCGTCGCCGAGGGCGGCCAGGGCGAGGGCGGCGTCCTGCGCCGCTCGCTCACCATGTGGCAGCTGACGATGATCAGCATCGGCGCCACCCTGGGCACCGGCATCTTCGTGGTCCTCGGCGAGGCCGCCCCGAAGGCCGGCCCGGCCGTGACGATCTCCTTCATCATCGCGGGCCTGACCGCGCTGTTCTCGGCCCTGTCCTACGCCGAGCTGGCCGGATCCGTCCCCGTCTCCGGGTCCTCGTACTCCTACTCCTACGCCACCATGGGCGAGTTCGTCGCCTGGGTCTGCGGCTGGTGCCTGGTCCTGGAGTACGCCGTCTCGGTCTCGGCCGTCGCCGTCGGCTGGGGCCAGTACCTCAACGAGCTCCTCGACGGCACCATAGGCGTCACCCTCCCCGAGAAGTTCTCCGCCGCCCCGCTGGGCGACGGCGGCTGGATCAACCTGCCGTCCCTGGTCGTCGTCCTGCTCGCCATGGTCTTCCTGATGCGCGGTGCCAAGGAGAGCGCCCGCATCAACACGATCATGGTCGTGGTGAAGATCGTCACCCTGGTGCTCTTCATCGGCATCGGCGTCATGGGCATCAAGTCCGGCAACTACGCCCCGCTCGCGCCGCTCGGCGTCACCGGCATCAGCGCCGCCGCCTCCACCCTCTTCTTCTCGTACATCGGCTTCGACGCCGCCTCCACCGCCGGTGAAGAGGCCCAGAACCCGAAGAGGGACCTGCCCCGCGCGATCATGCTCTCGCTGGGCATCGTCACCATCCTCTACGTCCTCGTCGCCTTCGTCGCCGTCGGCGCCATGCCCTGGCAGGACTTCGAGGGCACCGAGGCCGCACTCGCCCAGATCATGACCGACGTCACCGGCACCAGCGTCTGGGGCGTCGTCCTCGCGGCCGGCGCCGTCGTCGCCATCGCCTCCGTCGTCTTCGCCGTCCTCTACGGCCAGACCCGCATCCTGTTCGCGATGTCCCGCGACGGCCTGGTGCCCAAGGTCTTCGCCAAGGTCGACGAGAAGAGCGGTGCCCCGCGCGCCAACGTCCTCATCGTCTCCCTCTTCTGCGGCGCGCTGGCGGCCTTCATCCCCCTGGGCGAACTCGCCAACGCCACCAGCATCGGCACCCTCTTCGCCTTCGCCCTGGTCAACGTCGCCGTCGTCATCCTGCGCCGCACCAAGCCGGACATGCCGCGCACGTTCAAGGTGGCGCTGTTCCCGGTGACGCCGATCCTCGGCTTCCTCGCCTGCGGCTACATGATGTACAGCCTGCCGGTCGCCACGTGGGTCGCGTTCGGTGTCTGGATGGCCGTCGGCCTCGTGGTGTACTTCGTGTACGGCATCCGCCGCTCCCGACTGGCCACAGCAGAAATGTGATCCACCCGCAGTGCGACTGAACGATCTCGACGAACGCATCGTGCACGCCCTCGCCGAGGATGCCCGCCGCTCCTACGCGGACATCGGCTCCGAGGTCGGGCTCTCGGCCCCCGCCGTGAAGCGGCGCGTGGACCGGCTGCGGGCCGAGGGAGCCATCACCGGCTTCACCGTCCGGGTCGACCCCGCCGCCATGGGCTGGGAGACCGAGGGGTTCATAGAGATCTACTGTCGCCACAACACCTCGCCCGACGACATCCGGCGAGGTCTGGAGCGCTACCCCGAGGTGGTGTCCGCGTCGACCGTCACCGGCGACGCGGACGCCCTCGTCCAGGTCTTCGCCTCCGACATGCGGCACTTCGAGCGGGTACTGGAACGCATCGCGGGCGAGCCGTTCGTGGAGCGCACCAAATCGGTGCTGGTCCTCTCCCCGCTCCTCCGCCGCTTCACCTCGGGCGCCCCGGCCTAGGCCCGTGCCCCCGCGGTGGCGTGGGCGGCCTCGGCCGAGGCACGGCCTATCAGCCGGCGCCGCTCCTGCTCGGTGGAGGTACGGCTGAGCAGCGTCCGGCGCTCCTCCTCCGTCAGCCCGCCCCACACCCCGAAGGGCTCCCGGGTCCGCAGGGCATGCTCCAGGCACGCGGTGCGGACCGGGCAGACCGCGCAGACCCGCTTCGCGGCCTGGTCCCGGTCCTCCCGCTCCTCACCCCGCTCCCCGGCCGGATGGTAGAACCGGCCCGGGCCCAGCTCCCGGCAAGCCGCACGCAGCTGCCACTGCCAGTGATGGCTGGCGGCGCCGGGCAGCCTTGAGACGTCGGTCATGGCAGTTCCTTTCGGTGGGTTACCCCCGCGTCTGACCGCTCCCCGCCTCCCAAAACCCCGCAACCGCACTCCAGCCGCCTCGGCCGCCTCGGCAGGGAGCCGTGCCAGTGTCAGGGCACGCGCTGGGAAGCTGCCGGAGTCGGTGAACGTGCTGAGGGGCAGTCGGGACCACGCGCACTGTCCCAACTGCCCCTCAGGAGCGCCATCAAGTCGGTGTGCCTCGGTACCCCGGTTCCCCCACGGCGGTCCGGCAGGTAGTACCCGCCGGACCGCCCATCGTGATCACTGGCCAGTCAGTGCCACGATCAAGCAGAGGATGAAGAAGGCCACGGAGACGATTTCCGGCGCGAAGCCGGACCGTTGATGTCGCAGCGGGTCTCCCGACCCACTGGACGAGGAATCTCTCATGGCTTCCGTGTCAGCCAAGAGCCGCGTCCTTGCCCCTTTCCCATCCCGGGTCTTCTGAAAGGCCTTTGGGTAGAACTTCTTGGCTGCGTCAGCCGCTCCATTTACCAGGCGGAGTCGATATCCGAGAGTGGATTTCTGCCATTTAATCTCAGAAATCTCCCCCGATGGGCTGGGTGCCAGGGATCTCGCCGAAAGGCCCGGTCCTGCGGCGGGTCACGGCCCGGGAGGCGTCCGCAGTGATCTGTGTGGTGCCGGAGCCGTGGTGATCGGCGAGGAGGAAGGTGAGCTTTCCGCCTTCCCGTACGGCCACGGCGCCGTAAAGGAAGGAGTTGCTGGTGGTGCCCAGGTGGAGGGTCTTCGGGGGCCTTCGACGTCCCAGGCGAGGCACTGGGTTTCGCCGGTGCCGCTCTTTCGGGCCTTGACGTTGCCGCTCTCGTCGTAGGTGAAGGTTTCGTCGTGCGGGTCGGTGCCTGTCTAGATGACCTTGGTGAGATCGTGATTGCCGGCGGTCGGCGGGGTGTAGGTGCGGATGGTGTCGGCGGTCGGACCCGAGGCCGTCTTGTGCTTGGTCTCGGTCTTGCGGTTGCCGACCGTCTCGGCGGGCAGGTCACCCATGGCCGGTTGCTTGGCCGTCAGGATCTGGCCGGCGATGAGGTTGTTGTAGGCGAGGAACTGGGACTCGTACGCCGTGCCATCCACGTAGCGCGTGGACTTCGCCACCCGGCCCTTGGCGACCGTGTCGTAGACCTGCGCGATGAGCACGATCGCGCCCTGCTTGACGGCGGTAGGGCGGCCGAGGTCGTCGTAGTCGGTGTCCAGCGTGATACCGCGGGCGTCGGTGACGTCCACGGTGCGGTCACCGGCGTCGTAGGTGACCTTCGTGACGCCCTTGTCCGGGTCGTTCGACTCGACTCGACTCGACTTGGCGTCCGCGGGCGTCGTAGGTGGCTGTCCACTTCGCATTGCCCGGGTCGGTGACCTGGGCGAGCTGCCCGAGCTTGTTGTAGCTGTACAGCGTCGACTGCGAGTCGTGCGGGCGGCGTTGGTGTACTGCTTGTTATCCCCTCATCCCCTCATCCTCGGGCCGCGGCGCCGGGATTGCCTCAGGCCTGCGCGTCCGGGGTTCGGAGGCCCAGGAAGAGGGGGCGCCTGCGCAGCGTGAAGCCCATCGACTCGTACAGGGCGATCGCCGGGGCGTTGTCCGCCGCCGCGTGGAGGAAGGGGTGGTCGCCGCGTGCGGTGACCGCCGCCGCCACCGCGCGGATCAGGCGGCCCGCGAGGCCCTGGCCGCGGTGGTCCGGGTGGGTGCACACCGCGCTGATCTCCGACCAGCCCTGCGGCCGCATCCGCTCGCCCGCCATCGCGACGAGCCGCCCCTCGTGCCGGATCCCGAGGTACGTGCCCAGTTCCACGGTGCGGTCCAGGAACGGGCCCGGCTTCGTCAGCTCCACCAGCTCCAGCATCTCCGGCACGTCGGCCGGCCCCAGTGGGACCGCCTCGGGCGCCGCTTCGGCCCGGACCGCCCGGCCGTCCAGCTGTACGCCCGCTATCGAAGCCACCGTCGTCCACCCCGCGGGCGGTGTCAGCAGCCCGGTGACCCACACCGGAGCCCCCGGGCCGGCCAGCGCGGCCAGATCCGCCCAGGCGGCCGGGTCCTGCGGGTCGGCGAGCGCCGCGAACGGAGAGGCGTCCCCGACGTAGCGGGCGGCGAGCCCCGCGGGGCCCGTCTCGGCGAAGTCGCGGGCGGGCCCGGTCAGAGCCGACCAGACGGGGTTGTCCAGAACAGCGGCGACATCGCGAGCGGGGGCGGGGGAAACCGTGCCGGTGTCGGGCGACATGAGGGGGAGAGCTCCTTTACTCGGGCGGTCCGGGCCGGGCGCCGACACCTTCTTGACGGCTCTGCGCGCCGCCACGAGACTGCTGGGGACGACGGTCACGAGGGTCAGCGTCCGACGCGGGTGAATTTATGCCCCCGGGGGCGCCACATCCCCGGGGCGCCAAGCCCCCGACGCGCCGAGAGGGCAGGACGGAGCGGGTGGAGATGGCCTGGACGGCGGAAGCGGGGGCGCAGACCCTCCGCCGCTGGTGGCTCACCCGGCGCCTGCACATCGACCTCCTGCGCGTCTGCAGCGCATTCCGCGCCGCCGCCTGACCTTCCCGCCTCCGTACGCCCGCCGGCACCGGCCGTCCTTCGCCGACGCCCGCCGGCGCCCGCCCGCCCCGGCCGTCGTTCGCCGGCGCCCGCCCCGGCCGCGTACGTCTCCCGCACGGCCCCGTGACCCGGCGCGCAGCCCGCCGCCGGGCGTTCCGCCACGCCCCAGGAGAGTCATGCTTCAGATGGTCCTGCCCCGTACCGGCCCGGCGCCCGCCCTGCGGGGCCGCATCGGCGCCGGGTTCTCCCCGGTCCCGCACCGCTACCGCCTCTACCTGTCCGACGGCTGTCCGCTCTCCGGGCGCGTAGCGGACACCCTGGCCCTGCTCGGGCTGGATCGAAGCGTCGCCGCCACCGTGCTCGGGCCGCAGGCCTCGTACACCGCACTGCGCCGGGCCTACGAGGCCGCCGGACACCACTACGACGGCACCCTGGCCGTCCCCGCCCTGTGCGACACCTGGAGCGGTCGCATCGTCAGCAACGACACCACCGATATCCTGGAGGACCTGCGCCGCATGAGCGCCCACCCCGCCTTCCGCGGGGACCCCGGAGGCGCCGGGGACGCCTGAGACCGCCCTCCCGCGAGGCACCACAGGCCCCGGCGCAACGAATCTCCGCCCCGCGCCGGAAACACGCAACGATTCGATGCGCGGAGCGCAACAGTCACGGCTTGTCGGGGTCGAACGCGCAAACGTACCTTCGTAGGACACCCCACCCCTCCTGCCCCAGAGGTACGCCCATGCCCCCGCTGCGCACCGCCCTCCTCCAGAGCTCCGGACGGCTCGGCGACACCGCCGAGAACCTGAAGGCGCTCGACGAGGCCGCGGCGCGCGCCGCACAGGCGGGGGCCGGACTCCTCGTGACCTCGGAGATGTTCCTCACCGGCTACGCCCTGCCGGTCGAGGACATCGCCGGTCTCGCCGAGCCGGCCGACGGCGAATCCGCCCACGCCATCGGCTCGATCGCCCGCCGCCACGGGGTCGCCGTCCTGTACGGCTACCCCGAGCGGGACGGCGAGACCGTCTACAACGCGGCGCAGCTCATCGGCCCCGACGGGACGCGGCTCGCGAACTACCGCAAGACCCACCTCTTCGGCTGCTTCGAGCAGGAGGCCTTCACGCCCGGCGACACCCCCGTCGTCCAGGCGGACCTGGGCGGCCTCCGCATCGGCATCATGATCTGCTACGACGTGGAGTTCCCGGAGAACGTGCGGGCCCACGCGCTGGCCGGCACCGACCTCCTCCTGGTGCCGACCGCGCAGATGCACCCGTTCCAGTTCGTCGCCGAACAGCTCGTCCCCGTACGGGCCTTCGAGAACCAGATGTACATCGCGTACGTCAACCGCACCGGCCCCGAAGGCGAGTTCGAGTTCGTCGGACTCAGCTGCCTGGCGAGCCCCGACGGGGCCACCCGCACCCGGGCCGGCCGCGGCGAGGAGCTGGTGTTCGGCGAGGCCGACCCCGAGCTGCTGCGCGCCTCCCGCGAGACCAACCCCTACCTGCGCGACCGCCGCCCCGGGCTCTACGCCTCCCTCGTCTGAGCCCCGCCCGCGCCCTCCCCCCCTGCCCCACCCTGCAAGGAGCCGTACCCCATGACGTCCACGGTGCCCACCACCGCCGTCCCGCACAGCGACGGACAGCCGCCGATCACCATGTTCGGCCCGGACTTCCCGTACGCGTACGACGACTTCCTCGCCCACCCGGCGGGGCTGGGCCAGATACCGGCGACGGAGCACGGCACCGAGGTCGCCGTCATCGGCGGCGGCCTGTCCGGGATCATCTCCGCGTACGAGCTGATGAAGATGGGCCTCAAGCCCGTCGTCTACGAGGCCGACCAGATCGGCGGCCGGCTGCGGACCGTGGGCTTCGAGGGTACCGGCACCGAGGGTCTGACCGCGGAGATGGGCGCCATGCGCTTCCCGCCCTCCTCCACGGCGCTCCAGCACTACATCGACCTCGTCGGCCTGGTCACCGAGCCCTTCCCGAACCCGCTCGCCGAGGCCACCCCCTCGACCGTCGTGGACCTCAAGGGCGAGACCCACTACGCCGAGACCATCGCCGACCTGCCGCAGATCTACCGCGACGTCGCGGACGCGTGGAACGCGTGCCTCGACGAGGGCGCCGACTTCTCCGACATGAACCGGGCGATGCGCGAGCGCGACGTCCCGCGCATCCGCGAGATCTGGGCCAAGCTCGTCGAGAAGCTCGACAACGAGACCTTCTACGGGTTCCTCTGCAAGTCCGAGGCCTTCCAGTCCTTCCGCAAGCGCGAGATCTTCGGCCAGGTCGGCTTCGGCACGGGCGGCTGGGACACCGACTTCCCGAACTCCATCCTGGAGATCCTGCGCGTCGTCTACACCGAGGCGGACGACCACCACCGCGGCATCGTCGGCGGCTCGCAGCAGCTGCCGCTGCGCCTGTGGGAGCGCGAGCCCGAGAAGATCGTCCACTGGGCCCCGGGCACCTCGCTGTCCTCCCTGCACGAGGGCACCCCGCGCCCGGCGGTGACCCGCCTGCACCGCACGGCCGGGAACCGCATCACGGTCACCGACGCCTCCGGCGACATCCGCACCTACCGCGCGGCGATCTTCACCGCACAGTCCTGGATGCTGCTGTCCAAGATCGCGTGCGACGACTCGCTGTTCCCGATCGACCACTGGACGGCGATGGAGCGCACCCACTACATGGAGAGCTCGAAGCTCTTCATCCCGGTGGACCGCCCGTTCTGGCTCGACAAGGACGAGGAGACGGGCCGCGACGTCATGTCGATGACCCTCACGGACCGCATGACGCGCGGCACGTACCTCCTGGACAACGGTCCCGACCAGCCGGCCGTCATCTGCCTGTCGTACACCTGGTGCGACGACAGCCTGAAGTGGCTGCCGCTGTCCGCGAACGAGCGGATGGAGGTCATGCTGAAGTCTCTCGGCGAGATCTACCCGAAGGTCGACATCCGACGCCACATCATCGGCAACCCGGTGACGGTGTCGTGGGAGAACGAGCCGTACTTCATGGGCGCGTTCAAGGCCAACCTCCCCGGCCACTACCGCTACCAGCGGCGCCTGTTCACCCACTTCATGCAGGACCGCCTCCCCGAGGACAAGCGCGGCATCTTCCTCGCGGGCGACGACATCTCCTGGACGGCCGGCTGGGCCGAGGGTGCGGTCCAGACCGCCCTGAACGCCGTCTGGGGCGTCATGCACCACCTCGGCGGCTCGACCGACGCCACCAACCCCGGCCCGGGCGACGTCTACGACGAGATCGCCCCGGTCGAACTCCCGGAGGACTGACCCGCCCGGTCCCTCCGGCCCCGTGACCACGGGCCGCCCCCGCGCACACAGCGCGGCGGCGGCCCGTTTTCACATGCCGTACGCGGCTCCTGCCGGGTGCTTCGCCGGGGCGCTTCGGCCGGTGGGATCAGCCGGTCGGGGTCAGCAGGCAGCGGCCCACCAGACCCACGCCCGCGTCCAGGGACTCCGTGAATTCCTCGGCCAGTTCGGGCGTACGGCGCAGGGTCCACAGCAGGCGGGCCGCCGACCAGGCGGCGCCGCGGGCCCGGTCCAGGCTCCAGGAGCCGAGCAGGTGCGTCAGCGGGTCGGCGATCTCCAGCAGGTCGGGGCCCGGCATCAGGTCCTCCCGGATGTGCTCCTCCAGGCAGACCAGGGTGTCGCCGACCCGGTCGAAATCGGCCTCCAGGGCCCGCGGTTCGCAGTCCAGCGCCCGGCAGGTGGACACCACCGCCAGGGCCAGGTCGTGCCCGATGTGCGCGTTGATCCCGGCCAGCGCGTGCTGCAGCGGCCGCACCCCGGGATGGCGGCGGTACTGGAGCAACGGCCGCCAGCAGGCCGGGGCACGGTCCGCCTCCACCGCCGTCAGGTACCGCTCGGCGAAGCGGACGCTCAGGGTCTGCGCCCGCCGCGGCGAGGGGAACTCCCCGCGGCCGATGCGCTCGTGCAGGGTCTGCGTGACCGTCAGGTACACCCGGTTGAAGACGGCGACACCGTCCTGCGCGGGGAGCCGCTCGTCCAGGGCGCGCATCCGCGCGAGCACCGCTTCCATGGGAGGCAGGGTCCCAGCCGTGGGCGCGGATCCGGGGAACTTGGCCGTGCGCTTCGCCGGTTCGGGCGAACCCGGTTGCGGAAGAGCGCCGAGAACGAGAGCGAACGGCCCGCGTACGAAACGGCCGTGCCGACGGCCGGGCCCTACGCGACGGGGGGATACGGGCGGACACGGGCGGGTTCATCCCGATCGGCGGGCTCCGCCGCACGCGCGGCCGGCCGTTGCCGCAGTACGGCCGCACCCGCCACCAGCGCGAACGCCAGCAGGGTGACCAGCCCGAAGGAGACCACGAGGGAGCTCGCGTCCGCCACCGCGCCGATCGCCGAGGGCGCGATCAGTCCCGAGGTGTACGTGATCGTGGCGACACCGGCGATGGCCTGCGCCGGGGCCGGCCCGCTGCGGGCGGCCGCCGCGAAGGCCAGCGGGACCACGACCGAGATGCCGAGCCCGATCAGTGCGAACCCGCCCAGGGCCGCGGCCGGATGGCCGGCCGTCACCACGAGCAGCCCGCCCGCGGTGGCCAGGACGCCGCCTGCCCGGACCGTGCGCACCGGCCCGAACCGGTCCACCACCCGGTCGCCGGCCAGCCGGGCGGCGGCCATCGTGAGAGCGAAGGCGGTGGTCGAGGCGGCTGCGAGGCCGGCGTCGGTGTCGAGCACGTCCCGCAGGTAGACCGCCGACCAGTCCAGGCTCGCCCCCTCCGCGAAGACCGCGCAGAAGCCGATCGCCCCGATCAGCAGCGCGGACCGCGGCGGCAGTGCGAAATGAGCCGGAGCCTCGGCCCCGGCCGCGCTGCGCAGATCGAGCACGCCCCGTACGCAGACCAGCCCGGCCGCGGTCAGGGCCAGCGCGGCGAGCAGGTGGTGCAGCCGGGCGTCGGCACCGGTGTGGGCGGCGACGGTGCCGGCGGCCGAGCCCAGCAGCGCGCCCACGCTCCACATGCCGTGCAGGGAGGACATGACCGAGCGGCCGAGCCGGTTCTCGGTCTCCACGCCCAGTGCGTTCATCGCCACGTCCGACATCCCCGAGGTGGCCCCGTAGACGAGGAGGGCGAAGCACAGGGTCGCCAGGTTCGGCGCGAGGGCCGGCAGGACGAGGGACAGGGTCCACAGGGCCAGCAGGCCGCGCAGTGCGGGGCGGGCCCCGAAACGGTGGTTGATCCGCCCCGCCAGCGGCATCGCGAGCGCCGCGCCGAGGGCCGGGAAGGCCAGGGCAAGCCCCAGGGAGCCCGCGCCGAGGTGGGCGTGCTCCTGGATCCACGGGATGCGGGTGGCGAAGGAGCCGGTGACGGCTCCGTGCGTGCAGAAGACGGCGGCTATGGCGAGGCGGGCTTGGCGCAGGCGCGCAGGGCTGAGGTCGGTTTCCCCGGTCATGGCATTAAACTATCAGGGAACCTGCCTGATAGTGAGGGGCGGGAAGCTGCCTAGGATGGGCGCCGTGACTCCTGCCAATGCCCTGACCGCCGTCGCCGTGTCACCTGCATCGACGTCGTCCGTCTCCCCCGCCCCGCCCGTGACGCCGGCGTCGCCGAGCACGGCCCGGGCCATCAACGACCGGCTCGCCCTGCAACTCCTCCAGGAGGAGGGGCCGCTGACGGCCACCCAGCTCAAGGCGAAGACCGGCCTCTCCCGCCCGTCGGTCGCCGACCTGGTCGAACGGCTCGCCCACGCCGGGCTGATCGAGGTCGTGGGGGAGTCCGGGGAACAGCGCCGCGGCCCGAACGCCCGGCTGTACGGGATCGTCGCCCGCCGGGCCCATCTGGCGGCCCTCGACGTACGGACGGACCGTGCGACCGCGGTGGTCACGGACCTGCTGGGCCGGCCGCTCGCAGAGGCCGCACTGCCGGTGGACGCCGTCGACGAGGCCGTCGACGTCCTGGAGGCCCTCGCCAGGGAGGCCGGCGCCGATCCGCTGCACACGGTGGTGGTCGGAGCCCCGGGCCTGGTCGCGCCGGGCAGCGGGGAACTGCGCGGCACGGCCGGACTGCCCTCCTGGCACCGCGACCTCGTCGCCGCCCTCGGGCGGCGGCTGCCGGCCACGGTGGTGGTGGAGAACGAGACCAACCTCGCCGCCCTCGCGGAGCAGCGGGTGGGCGCCGCCCGGGACCTGGACTCCTTCGTGCTGCTGTGGCTCGGCGCGGGCGTCGGCGCGGCAGTGGTCCTGGACGGCCGGCTGCGCCGGGGGGCCTCCGGCGGGGCGGGGGAGATCGGCTTCCTGCCGGTGCCGGGCACGGACGGGCTGCCCTCCGCCAGGGACTGCGGGGGTGGCTTCCACGCGCTGGCGGGCCGCGAGGCGGTGGCCGCGCTGGCCACGGAGCACGGTTTCACCGGGCCGGTGGAGGAGGCGGTGGCCGGCGCCGCCGGGACCGCCTTCCTGGAAGCCCTCGCGGCGCGGCTCGCCCTCGGTGCGGCGGCCGTCGCGGCCGTCCTGGACCCGGGGTGCGTGGTCCTGGCGGGGGAGCTCGGCCGGGCGGGCGGGGACGCGCTGGCGGCCGCGGTCGCCGCCCGGCTGGCCACGCTGACCCCGGTCCCCACCGAGGTCCGCGCCACCGCACTCGGAGGCCCGGCGGTCCTCACGGGCGCCCGCCTGGCCGCCCGCGAAGCCGCCCAGAACACCCTCTTCGGCCCCTGACGGCCGAGCGCCGGGCGGCGGAGCCGCGGGCGGCCGAGTGCCTGACGGCGGCGCCCCTGTCGGCCGAGCCCCGGGCAGCCGAGTCCCGGGCGGCCGAGCCGCCGGCCGGCCGGTAGCGTCGGGGACGTGCCCACCAGCAGCGTGGCCTGGGCCGCGGTGAACGCCCGGCGGCTCCGCCGGCAGTTCCTCACCGGCCCCGCCCCACCCGGCGTCCACGCCGCCGAAGTCGCCGCAGCCATGCTGGGCGCGCAGGCCCAGGTCCTGTCCGCCGCCGAGTTCTCCCTCGCGCTCCGCCTCGACGGAGCCACCCGCACGGACGTCCACCGGGCGCTGTGGACGGACCGGTCGCTGGTCAAGACGTTCGGCCCCCGCGGCTGGCCGCACTCGACGCCGCGCACCGCCGAGCGCTGGAACGCGAGGCGGAACGCACCGCCGCGATCCTCGAAGGACTGCCCGACCTCACCATCGGCCCGGTGGCCGCGGGCCCGCACGCCTAGGGCGAGCCGGGAGCGCGACCGTCGGTGAACGGCACGAGACGCAGGGTCCGGAAGGCGCGGGACGCGGGGGCCTAACCGCGGCGCGCCAGGAACTCCGCGAAGGTGGTGCGGCCCACCGCATGCGACGGCGCCAGGTTGCCGCCGCGGCGGAATGCCGCGTACGCCTTGCCCGCCAGCGGAAGCGGGACGACCGGCCGCCTGCGCCCCGTCGCCGCCAGGTACGCGCGGCCCAGCTCCACCAGGGTGTGGATCTCCGGGCCGCCCATGTCGGGGACCCGGCCCGCCGGGGTCGGGACCGCCAGCTCCGCCATCCGGTCGGCGACCTCCTCGACGGAGATCGGCTGCACCCGGACGCCCTTCGGCAGCGGCACCGGCAGCACCGGCACCTTCGCCAGCGTCTCCGTCACCGTCGCCACCAGGTCGTGGAACTGGGTCGTCCGCAGGATCGTCGCGCCCAGCCCCGAGTCCTCCAGCAGCCGCTCCACCTTGTACTTCACCTCGTAGTACGCGAAGGGCACCACATCCACCCCGACGATCGAGATGTACACGATGTTCGTGACCGTCCCCGCCCGCCGGGCAGCCTCGACCAGATGTCCGGCGGCCACGTCGTCACCGCCCCGCGGCGTGCTCGCGCAGTGCACCACCACCTCCGCGCCGGCCATCGCCGCGTCCAGCCCGCTGCCGTCGCGCAGGTCCACCGGGTGGTCCTTCGCGCGCCGGCTCAGGACGCGCACGTCGTGGCCCGCCGCGCGCAGCCTCGCGACGACCAGCGTGCCGAGGGTCCCGGTGCCTCCGGTGACGAGGATGGTGCTCATGGTGTCCGTTCCTTCCCAGAAGGGGATGCGTTCACCAGCCGAGACCGGACAGCCCTCAGGAATGTGACAGCTGCCGCTGGAGGAACTCCAGCTTCTCCGGGTTCAGCACACTGCGCATACCGCTGACCAGCCCGTCCTCGAACTCGACCAGCAGGACTCCGGCCCCGCCGAACACCAGCGCCGGCTCCCCGTTGACCTCCGCGAAGGTGAGCGAGTGGCCGCCCGTCCACTTGCGCAGCACGCCCACCAGGAACCTGGCCACCTTGTCCCGGCCCAGGACGGGCCGCCGGGCCGCGCTGACGACCCCGCCGCCGTCCCCCACGAACCGCGCATCGGCGGTCAGCAGGCTCTCCAGCCGGGTCAGGTCGCCGTCCCGCGCCGCCGTCAGGAAGGTCTCCACCAGGCTCCGCCACTGCTCGGGGTCCGGCGCGAAGCGCGGCTTCGGAGCGGACACCCGGCCCGCGGCCCGCCGGTAGAGCTGGCGGCAGTTGGCCTCGGACAGGTCCAGGAGCCCGGCGATCTCGCGGTGGCCGTACGCGAAGGCCTCGCGCAGCACGTACACCGCCCGCTCGACCGGTGTGAGCTGCTCCAGCAGCACCAGCAGGGCCATCGAGACGCTGTCCCGCTGCTCCGCCGACTCCAGCGGGCCGAGCGTTCCGTCCCCGGTGAGCACGGGCTCCGGAAGCCAGGGCCCTGCGTACTCCTCGCGCCGGGCCCGCGCCGAGGTGAGGCGGTTCAGGCACAGGTGCGTGACGACCTTGGCGAGCCAGGCCCCCGGGTGTTCGATCTGCTCGCGGTCGGCGGAGCTCCAGCGCAGGTAGGCGTCCTGGACGGTGTCCTCGGCCTCGGCGGCGGAGCCGAGCATGCGGTAGGCGATGCCGAACATCCGGCCCCGGTGCTCCTCGAAATCCGCGGCCGAGGCGGCTGTCTGTGTGCTCACGGCAGCAGCGTACGTGCGAGGACCCGGTGGCCGCCGGGCCACCGGGTCCTCACGCTTCCTCATCCGGAGCGCGTCAACAGGCGCCCTGGTCCTTCCAGACGCCCCAGTCGCCCGTGGTGCCCGGCTCCTCGTTCTGGGTCCACCACTGCGCCTTCCAGCGGTGCCCCTTGTGGGACACGACCTGCCCGGCGGTGTATACCGTGCCCGCCGCGTACGCCTGGCCGGTGCACGTGCCGCCCGGAGGCGGGCTGGTCGGCGGCGTGGTCGTGGGCGGGGGAGTGGTCGGCGGGGTGGTCGGCGTGGTGGTCGCACCGCCGGGCTCGACGACGGTCGTACCGCGGGCCAGGTCACCGGCGAGGGCGTACGTGCTCCCGCCGAAGCTCACCGTCCAGTTGGACGGGGTCGAGGTCGGCAGGTAGTAGACGAAGTCGATCTCCGCGGAGGCGCCCGGTGCCAGCGACTGCCAGGACGGCAGCTTGAGCGAGACCCGGTTGTAGTCGCCCTTGAGACCGCCGACGTTGCTGCCCGTGTGGTCGCTGCGGATGACCGCGGTGCCCCAACCCGACTGGTCCTTGGCGTTGTTCGGCGCCGAGGAGGAGTAGTCGAACTGGAACTCCGTACCGCCCGGGAGGGTCGCCTTCGTGTTGTTGGTGATCTTCAGCTTGGGGCTGATCGGGTAGTTGGAGTCGCCCAGCGGGAACTGCCCGAAGTCCACGTCCACCTTGATCGCCTGGCTCGGCAGGGCGGTGGTGGCGCGTTTGGCTCCGTACGGGGCCGCCGACTTGAACTTCTCGTACATCGTGGTGGTGAGCGTGTCGCCCATCTCGTACTGGCCCTTGGCGGAGTTGTACGCGTAGTCGCCCGCCAGCTCCCAGACCATGGTGCCGCCGATGCCCTTGTTCACCACGTAGTCGGCCTTGGCGGCGACCGACTGCTCGTCCTCCGTCGACAGGAAGACCTTCTTCTGCTCGTTCCACAGCCACGGAGCCACCAGCGTGGAGCTGTACTTGCGTACGTAGGTGCCGGTCAGGGTGGTGTTCGCGGGGAAACCGTACCGGGTGGCGTAGTCGCCGACGACCCCCTTCTCCAGGTTCTTGGCGTGCCACATCGGGTTGGAGCCGGCCGGGGACTCGACCCCGTTGGTGTCCAGGTCGTGCCACAGGTTGTCGATGCCGACCGCGCCGTCACCGCACTTGGTCAGGCCCGCGCCGGCCGGGCACGCGGTGGCCGGGGCCTTGCCCCACAGGCCGTCGGTGCCGCCCTGCACGTTCTTGAAACCGCGGGTGTAGTACGGCAGGCCCATGTTGATGCGGCCCGACGGCATGGAGCCGCGGAAGTAGTGATAGGCCCAGTCGGAGTTGAGGTAGCCGATGCCGCCGTACTGGGAGGTGGAGTAGACGCCCGCGGCGGCGAGTTCGCCGTCCTTGCCGTCGTCGAACAGGGAGGCGTTCGGGCCGACGTATTCGTTCCAGGCGCCGTGCAGGTCGTAGGACATGATGTTGACGTAGTCCAGGTACTTCTGCATCTGGAAGGTCTCCATGCCCCGCAGCAGGTAGCCGGAGGAGGGGGCAGCGACGGAGAGCAGGTAGTGCCTGCCGTCGGCGGCGCCCGCGCGGTCGAGCTTCTCGCGCAGCGACTTCATCAGGGCCGCGTAGCCCTTGACCAGCCCGGCTCGCCGCGCATTGGAGAGCTGCCAGTCCAGCGGGTTGCCCGCGTCCTTCATCGTGGTCGGGTACTCGTAGTCGATGTCGACGCCGTTGAAGCCGTACTTGCGGATGAATTCGACCGAGGAGTCCGCGAAGGTGTCGATGCCGGCCTGGTTGACGGAGCCGTCGGCGTTGGTGGCCATCGAGTAGAAGCCGCCGGAGGCGACCCGGTTGCCGTCGTCGCCGAAGTAGCCCCCGGTCTCCGTCCAGCCGCCGACCGAGATCAGCGTCTTGACGCCGGGGTACTGCTTCTTGAACTTGTTGAGCAGGTTGAAGTGGCCCTTGTAGGGGAGGGCCGGATCCATCTCGGCGCCCGCGACGCCCGGCCAGGTCGTCCCGGTGGCGGCGTTGTTCGCGTTGTCCGCGCCGACGGAGATCCTGTTGTCGGCGCCGACGTGGGCGAAGGCGTAGTTGAGGTGGGTGACCTTGGACCAGGGGACGTTGCCGGCGAGGTAGGCGGGGGTGCCGTCCTTGCCGGTGCGCCAGCCGGTGAAGTATCCGATGACGCGTCGCTGGTGGTCGGCGCCCATCTTCTCGCGGCCCTCGGAGTCGTAGACCGAGCAGTAGGGGACGTCGACGCCGGCCGTCTTGTAGAGCCCGTCCGGGCGACAGCCTTCGTTGTCGGCGGCCTGGGAGACGCCCGCCGAAAGCCCGCCCACCAGCAGTCCGGCTATTGCGGCGCCGGATACCAGGAGCATCGCTCTCGTACGTGTGGGGGACAGCATGGTGCCTCCTGGGGAGGGGAGGAGGGGGGCACGGAAAGGGCACAACAGGCGTACGTGTGGTGCGTGTCGGCCCGTGACGTGCGCACATCTGACGGGCTGTCTCCCGGGGAAGATGAAGGGAACGTTAAGAGGACTAGACCACCTCGTCAATAGGTCTGGACCAACCGCGGCGGGACCTGACGGACTCCGGCCGGAAGGCCGTCCTGTGACCCAGGCCACAGCTCCTCACTCGCATGGCCGCCGATCACCCGTGGCAGACTGGCTCCAGTACCAGTAAGCAGCGCACTCCGGGGTCGGTGTAATTCCGAACCGGCGGTATAGTCCGCGACCCGTCCGCAGCCAGCGGCCGGTTGACCAGGTGAAATTCCTGGACCGACGGTGAAAGTCCGGATGGGAGGCAGTGCGCGGCGGGCCAGTCACCGGTACGCCGCCGTCGGCGGTTCATCGGCGTATCCCTGCGGATATGTCCGGACGGACCGTTTCTCCGGCCTCGGCGTCTCCGTGTGTGCTGTACCGCTTCATCTGTCGTATCCCGACAGGCCCCGGAGTCCGTGCCCGATGAGGCAGGAGGACCCGGTGGCGAACCACGCCGCGTACGCAGCGCACAGCGCCGACGCCGACGTATCCGCCATGCGCCGCGCCATCGCACTCGCAGCCCGCGGACTCGGCTCCACCAGCCCCAACCCCGTCGTCGGCTGCGTCATCACCGATGCCGCCGGCGCCCCCGTCGGCGAGGGCTGGCACGAGCAGGCCGGCGGCCCCCACGCCGAGGTGCACGCCCTGCGCGCCGCAGGCGAAGCCGCCCGCGGCGGCACCGCCTACGTCACCCTGGAGCCCTGCAACCACACCGGCCGTACGGGACCCTGCGCGCAGGCCCTCGCCGAGGCCGGCATCGCCCGCGTCGTCTACGCCGTCGCCGACCCGAACCCGCAGGCCAGCGGGGGCGCCGCCACGCTGCGCGCCGCCGGGGTCGAGACCGAGGGCGGGCTCCTGGAAGCCGAGGCCGAGGCCGGCAACACCGCCTGGCTCACCTCCGTACGCCTGGGCCGCCCGCACGTGACCTGGAAGTACGCCGCCACCCTCGACGGCCGCAGCGCCGCCTCGGACGGCACCAGCCGCTGGATCACCTGCCCGGAATCCCGCGCCGACGTCCACCGGCTGCGCGCCGAGTCCGATGCCGTCCTCGTGGGCGGTGGCACCCTGCGCGCCGACGACCCGCACCTGGCCGTGCGCGGCATCGAAGGCGCCACCCAGCCGCTGCGCATCGCCCTCGACACCCGCGCCGCCCTCCCGCCGACCGCCCGCATCCTCGACGGGGCGGCGCCCACCCTGCTCGTCGTCGGCGAGGACGCCGACACCGGGCACCTGCCGGGCGTAGACCTGCTGCGGATGCCGCTGCACGAGGGCCGCATCGCCGTCCCCGACCTGCTCACCCGCCTGCACGCCCGCGGCGTGCGCTCCATCCTTCTGGAAGGCGGCCCCACCCTCGCGGGCGCCTTCCTCCGGGCCGGGGCCGTCGACCGGGTCATCGGCTACCTCGCCCCCGCCCTCCTGGGCGCGGGCCCCGCCGCCCTCGCCGACGCCGGCATCCACACCATCACCCGCGCGGTACGCCTCGACCTCACCGAGACCGTCCGCGTCGGCACCGATCTGCGCATCACCGCCGTTCCCGCCACCGCCCCCAAGGAGCACTGAGTGTTCACCGGAATCGTCGAAGAACTGGGCGAGGTCACCGCCGTCGAGCAGCTCTCGGAGGCCTCCCGCTTCCGCCTGCGCGGCCCCGTCGTCACCGAGGGCGCCAAGCACGGCGACTCCATCGCCGTCAACGGCGTCTGCCTGACGGTCGTGGAGACCGCCGACGGCGAGTTCACCGCCGACGTCATGCAGGAGACCCTCAACCGCTCCAGCCTCGGCGCGCTCACCGAGGGCTCCCGCGTCAACCTGGAGCGCCCGATGGCGCTCGGCGGACGGCTCGGCGGCCACCTGGTCCAGGGCCACGTGGACGGCACCGGCGAGATCCTGTCCCGGACGCCCTCCGAGCACTGGGAGATCGTCCGGATCTCCCTCCCGCAGAACCTCGCGCGCTACGTCGTCGAGAAGGGCTCCATCACGGTGGACGGCGTCAGCCTCACCGTCGTCGAGGCCGGTGCCGACCACTTCAGCATCAGCCTCATCCCGACCACCCTCGCGCTGACCACCCTCGGCATCAAGCAGCCGGGCGACCCGGTCAACCTGGAGGTCGACGTCCTCGCGAAGTACGTCGAGCGCCTGCTCGCCGCCGGCGTGAACCCGCTGCACGCCCAGGAGGACCACCGGTGAGCGCCCTGACCTGGCTCAACGCGGAGGCCTTCACCGTCTTCGGACAGAAGGTCATCTGGTCCGACATGATCGGCAACCTGATGGGCCTGGCGGCCCTCGCGCTCGGCTGGCGCCGCTCCATATGGACCTGGCCCGCCCAGCTCCTGTCCGGCCTGATCCTCATCGCCGCCTACGCCTCCGCCCACCTCGCCGGCGGTGTCGGCAAGCAGCTCCTCGTCATCGGGGTGGCCGTGTTCGGCTGGCGCGCCTGGCAGCGCGGCCGACAGCAGGCCCAGGACGGGTCCATCGCCGTCCGCACCGCCGGCTGGGCCGAGCGCGGACTGCTCCTCGCCGGCGCGGCCCTGGGCACCCTCGCCGTCGGCGGCCTGTTCACCCTCTTCCCGAACCTGTCGTGGAGCCCGTGGGCCGACGCCTACATCTTCGTCGGCACCATCGTCGCGATGGTCGCCCAGGCCCGCGGCCTGGTCGAGTTCTGGTTCGCCTGGCTCCTGGTCGACCTCGTCGGCGTCCCGCTCGCCTTCAACAACGGACTGGCCTTCTCCGGCCTCGTCTACGTCGTCTACTTCGCGCTCGTCCTCTGGGGCGCCTACGACTGGTACCAGCGCTCGCGCACCGCCCCCGCCCCGGCCCTGGAAGGAGCAACGGCATGAACACCCTCGACCCCGTGCCCGCGATCGATCTCGACCTCGACCTCGAAGCGGCCTTCCGGCTCGACCCCGTCGAGCAGGCCATCCGCGACATCGCGGCCGGCCGGCCCGTGGTCGTGGTCGACGACGAGGACCGCGAGAACGAGGGCGACCTCGTCATCGCCGCCGAGAAGGCCACCCCGGAGATCGTCGCGTTCATGATGAGCGAGTGCCGCGGCCTGATCTGCGCCCCGATGGAGGGCCCGGAGCTGGAGCGCCTGGAACTGCCCCAGATGGTGCAGCACAACACCGAGTCGATGAAGACCGCCTTCACCGTCTCCGTCGACGCGAGCGCCGCCCACGGCGTCTCCACCGGAATCTCGGCCGCCGACCGCTCCACCACCCTGCGGATGCTGGCCGACGGCGTCTCCGAAGCCTCCGACTTCGTCCGCCCCGGCCACATCTTCCCGTTGCGCGCCAAGCCCGGCGGCGTCCTGGTCCGCAACGGCCACACCGAGGCGGCCGTCGACCTCGCCCGCCTCGCGGGCCTGCGCCCGGTCGGCGCGATCGTGGAGATCGCCGGCGAGGACGGCGTGATGCTGCGCCTGCCCGAGCTGATCCCCTTCGCCCGCAAGCACGGCCTGACGATCATCTCCATCGAGGACCTGATCGCCTACCGCCGCTCCGCCGAGCCGACCGTGCGCCGCGAGGCCGAGGTCAGCCTGCCGACCGCCTTCGGCGAGTTCACCGCGTACGGCTACCGCTCCACCGTCGACGGGGTCGAACACGTCGCACTCGTCCACGGCGAGATCGGCGACGGCGCCGACATCGTGGTCCGGGTCCACTCCGAGTGCCTGACCGGGGACATCTTCCAGTCCCTGCGCTGCGACTGCGGCCCCCAGCTGCACGCCTCCATGGCCCGGATCAAGGACGAGGGCCGGGGCGTGGTCGTCTACCTCCGCGGCCACGAGGGCCGCGGCATCGGACTGATGTCCAAGCTGCGCGCGTACGAGCTCCAGGAGCGCGGCCGCGACACGCTCGACGCCAACCTGGAACTCGGCCTGCCGGCCGACGCCCGCGACTACGCCGCCGGCGCCCAGATCCTGGCCGACCTCGGCGTCAAGAGCGTCAGGCTGCTGACCAACAACCCCGAGAAGGCCGCCGCCCTCGCACGACACGGGATCGAGGTCGCGCACCGCGAGCCGATGCCGACGGAGGCCGGGGAGCACAATCTGCGCTACCTGCGCACCAAGCGGGACCGGATGGGCCACGACCTGCCCTGGCTGGACCCGGCCCAGGCCGTCTCCACCTGCAACAACCAGTAACCCGTAACCAGTAACAGGCAACCAGCCAACACCAGACGTACCGAGGAGCAGAGCTGTGAGCGGCAAGGGCGCACCCGAACTGAGCGTGAAGAACTGCGGCGACCTCCGGGTCGCCGTGATCGCGGCCCAGTGGCACGAGAAGGTCATGGACGGGCTCGTCGACGGCGCCCTGCGCGCCCTGCACGAACTGGGCATCGACGAGCCCACCCTGCTGCGCGTCCCCGGCAGCTTCGAGCTCCCGGTCGTGGCGAAGGTACTGGCCGGTCGCGGTTACGATGCCATCGTCGCCCTCGGAGTGGTCATCCGCGGCGGCACCCCGCACTTCGACTACGTCTGCCAGGGCGTCACCCAGGGCCTGGTACAGGTGTCGATCGACACCGGAGTCCCCGTCGGCTTCGGCGTCCTGACCTGCGACAACGACGAGCAGGCGCTGGACCGCGCCGGACTCGAAGGGTCGAACGAGGACAAGGGGCACGAAGCGGTCACCGCCGCCGTCTCCACCGCCATGACCCTGCGGACCGTCAGCGAACCCTGGCGCTGAGTGGCGGCGGGGGACCCCTTATTCTGAGGACCATCATGGCGAACGAATCCTCCAAGACCTTCGAAGAGCTCTTCACCGAGCTCCAGCTCAAGGCCGCCAACGGCGACCCCAGCACCTCCCGTACCGCCGAACTCGTGGGCAAGGGCGTCCACGCCATCGGCAAGAAGGTCGTCGAGGAGGCCGCAGAGGTCTGGATGGCCGCCGAGTACGAGGGCAAGGAAGCCGCCGCCGAAGAGATCTCCCAGCTGCTGTACCACGTCCAGGTGATGATGGTGGCGCGCGGGATCTCCCTCGACGACGTCTACGCGCACCTCTAGGCCGGAGCTCGTCCGCGGGCCCCCCGCCCGAACCCACCATCGCACCTACGCACCCGAGGAATCCCCATGCTGCGCATCGCCGTCCCCAACAAGGGTTCACTCTCCGGACCGGCGTCGGCGATGCTCCATGAGGCCGGCTACCGCCAGCGCAAGGAGTCCAAGGAACTCGTGGTCGTCGACCCCGAGAACGAGGTGGAGTTCTTCTACCTCCGCCCCAAGGACATCGCGATCTACGTCTCCTCCGGCAAGCTCGACATCGGCATCACCGGCCGGGACCTGCTGCTCGACTCGGGCGCCAGCGCCGAGGAGATCCTGCCGCTGAACTTCGGCCGCTCCACCTTCCGCTACGCCACCAAGCCCGGCACCGCGAAGGGCCCCGAGGACTTCCAGGGCATGACGATCGCTACCTCGTACGAGGGAATCGTCGCCAAGCACCTCGCCGACCTCGGGATCGACGCCTCCGTCGTGCACCTGGACGGCGCCGTGGAGACCGCCATCCAGCTCGGCGTCGCCCAGATCATCGCGGACGTCGTCGAGACCGGCACCAGCCTGCGCAACGCCGGCCTGGAGGTCATCGGCGAGCCGATCCTCACCTCGGAGGCCGTGGTCATCCGCGGCAACGGCACCGACGCCGACAACCCGCAGGCCCAGCAGTTCCTGCGCCGTCTCCAGGGCGTCCTGGTGGCCCGCAGCTACGTGATGATGGACTACGACTGCCGCGCCGAGCACCTGGAGCGCGCGGTCGCCCTCACCCCGGGCCTGGAGTCGCCGACCGTCTCCCCGCTGCACAACGAGGGCTGGGTCGCCGTCCGCGCCATGGTTCCCGCCAAGGAAGCACAGCGGATCATGGACGACCTGTACGAGCTCGGCGCGCGCGCGATCCTCACCACCTCGATCCACGCCTGCCGCCTGTGACCCGTACGCCTGCCGCCGATCCGTACGCCACCTGAAGAAGGCAACACCAGCACCATGGACGAGTCCACCACCCAGCCCGCACCGCCCGCCCTGCCGGTCACCTTCCGGCCGACCCGCACGCGGGCCGTCCTGCTGGGCACCGGACTCGCCGTGTTCGCCACCATCACGGCGATCGCCTTCCTGCTGGAGAACCTCAGCCCCGGCGAACGGATCAGCTTCGTCTTCACCGCCGTCCTGCTGACCTCCGTGCTCGTCCTGCTCAGCCGCCCCAAGGTCGTCGCGGACGAGTCGGGCGTCACCGTCGTCAACCTCACCACCACCCGCCGCCTGGAGTGGGCGCAGATCCTGCGCGTCAACCTCCGCCCGGGCGACCCCTGGGTGTTCCTGGACCTGAGCGACGGCACCAGCCTGCCCGCCCTCGGCATCCAGCCCGGGGTGGCCCGGCAGCAGGCCATCAGCGACGCCCGCGCCCTGCGCGCCCTCGCCGAGGCCCGGGGCACCGGCCCCCACGACCGCTGAGCCGCCGCCGCGCCGGGCTCGTGCCGGCTCGAACCCCTCCTGAGCGGGCTTCGAGCCGGCCGCCGGGCCGACGGAACACCGCTGCGTCCCATTGCGGCGGCGATCTCAATGACTACCCTGGTGGCGGGGCGCAGCCGTGCGCCCTCCCACCGGCCCCGGGACCTCGTGGCCTGTGGGCACCTGCAACCAGAGGAGTGACTCCTTCCAGCAATGGACGGATCGTCCGGTAGTACCCGCGCCGCCCTCCCCGCGGAGGCGGCGGCATGACCATCCCGCTACTCCTGCTCGTGGCGGCCTTCGCCCTGATCCTCGCCAACGGGTTCTTCGTGGCAGCCGAATTCGGCCTCGTCACCGTCGAGAGACCCGAGGCCGAGCGTGCCGCAGCCGAGGGTGACCGCCGTGCCCGCACGGTGGTCGAGGCCCTGCGGGAGCTGTCCTTCCAGCTCTCGGGCACCCAGCTCGGCATCACCATCACCTCACTGGTCGTCGGCATGCTCGCCGAACCGGCCCTCGCCGCCCTGTTGACCGGGCCGCTCGCCGCGACCGGACTGCCCGCGGGAGCCGTCTCCGGCGTCGCCGTGTTCATCGGCATGCTGCTCGCCTCCGCCGTCCAGATGGTCGTCGGCGAGCTCGTCCCGAAGAACTGGGCCGTCTCCCGGCCCCTCCAGGTGGCCCGGGTCGTCGCCGGCCCGCAGCAGGTCTTCTCCCGCGCCTTCCGGCCCGTCATCGCCGCGCTCAACGCCGTCGCCAACCGGCTCGTGCGGGCGCTCGGCGTGGAACCGGCCGAGGAGATGGCCTCCGCCCGCACCCCGGGCGAACTGGTCTCCCTGGTCCGCCATTCGGCCCAGGCCGGCGCCCTCGAACAGGACACCGCCGACCTCTTCGTCCGCACCCTGTCGCTGGGCGAGCTCACGGCCCAGCACGTCATGACCCCCCGGGTGAAGGTCAGCGCCCTGATGCACACGGCCACCGCGGCCGACGTGCTCAACCTGACCCGCGCCACCGGCCTGTCCCGCTTCCCGGTCTACCGCGAGCGCATCGATGAGATCACCGGCGTCGTCCACCTCAAGGACGCCCTCGCCGTGCCCGAGTCCGAGCGCGGCCGCACCACCGTCAGCCGGATCTGCGTCGCCCCGCTGCTGGTGCCCGGCTCCCTGCCGGTGCAGCCGCTGCTGGAGCGGCTGCGCAGCGAGCAGCCCATGGCCGTGGTCGTCGACGAGTACGGCGGCACCGCCGGCGTGGTCACCCTGGAGGACATCGTCGAGGAGCTCGTCGGCGAGGTCCGCGACGAGCACGACTTCGCCGAGAACGAGACCCCCGAGCTGGCCGCCGTCCCCGCCGAGGACGGCCGCCCCTCCTGGGAGGCCGACGGCAGCTGCCGGGTGCACACCCTGCGCCGGATAGGCCTGGAGGTGCCCGAAGGGCCGTACGAGACCGTCGCCGGCCTCGTCGCCGACCTGCTCGGCCGCATCCCCGCCCCCGGGGACCGGGCCGAACTCCCCGGCTGGAAGCTCTCCGTCCGCCAGGTCCGCCGCTACCGGGCCGAACGGGTCCGGCTGGTCCGGCTCGTACCCGCCCCGCACCCCGGGCCGGCCGTGTCCCCGGCCGCCCGCCCCGCGGCACACCCGCACGGCGGCCCCGGCGCCGGGCAGCCGGCCCCCGCTCTGCGCGGCGACGTGGAGGCGGCCGTCCGATGAACGCCCTGCAACTGCTGTTCGCCCTGCTGCTGGTCCTTGCGAACGGCTTCTTCGTCGGCGCCGAGTTCGCCCTCGTCTCCGTCCGGCGCAGCCAGATCGAGCCGCTGGCCGCCTCCTCCAAGCGGGCCCGCCAGGTGCTGCACGGCCTGGAGAACCTGCCCCGGATGATGGCCGCGGCCCAGTTCGGCATCACCGTGTGCTCGCTGACCCTCGGTGCGGTCGCCGAGCCGACCGTGGCCAGCCTGCTGGAGCCCCTCTTCCACGCCGTCCGCGTCCCGCCGGGGCTGATCCACCCCCTCGGCTACGCCTTCGCCCTCGCCGCCGTGGTGTTCCTGCACCTGGTCATCGGCGAGATGGTGCCCAAGAACCTGGCCATGGCCGCCCCCGAGCGCACCGCGCTCTGGTTCAGCCCCGGCCTGGTCGCGTTCGCCCGGCTGTGCGGGCCCGTCACCACCGCGCTCGGCGCGTGCGCGCACTTCGTGCTCCGCCTGTTCAAGGTCGAGCCGAAGGACGAGGTCGAAGCCGTCTACACCAGCGCCCAGCTCGGCCGGCTCGTCGAGGACTCCCGGCAGGCGGGCCTCCTGGACCCGGGTGAGCAGGAACGGCTGGAGGACGCCCTGGAGCTCGGCAGCCGCCCGGTCACCGACGTGCTGCTCGCACGGGAACGGCTCGTCACGGTCGGGCCCTCGGCCACCCCGCGCCAGATCGAGCAGCTCACCGTCCGTACGGGCTACTCCCGCTTCCCCGTCCGCTCCGAGAACGGCGCCTTCATGGGCTACCTGCACGTCAAGGACGTGCTGGACCTGGAGGAGCGGGAGCGGGCCGTGCCCCAGCGGGTCTGGCGCCGGATGACCACCCTGTCCTCCACCCTCCCGCTCGACGACGCGCTCAGCGTCATGCGGCGGGACGCCACCCATCTGGCGCAGGTCGCCGACCCGGCCGGACGGGTGCTGGGCCTGGTCGCCCTGGAGGACGTCCTGGAGATGCTCGTCGGCGAGGTGCGCGACCCCGCGCACCGCAGGGCCGTCGCGGCGGCCCTGCGCCCGCCCCGCCGGGACGGGGCGATGGCGGGCTGACCCCGCCCGGCCGGGCCGCCGGGGCCGCCCGGGCCGCCGCCGCGCTCACAGCGGCGGGGGCTCCGGGCGGCCCCGGTCCTGCGGGCCCCGGCCCGACAGGACCTCCCCGTACGCCTGCATCAGGTCCGGGAGCCGCAGCGTCGCCAGATCGTCCCGGGACGGCTCGCCGGCGAAGCCCGCCAACCGCAGGTCCCGGTAGGCGCAGCTCTTCTCGTACAGGGTGCGCAGGAAGCGGCCGTTGCCCAGCTCGTCGATCCAGCCCTGTTCCACCACGTGCCCGCTGATGCTGCGCAGCTCCTCCAGGGCCTCCTCGTCCCAGCGGTCCCCGTTCGCCTCCGCCAGGACCCCGCCGATCGCGGTCAGCTCGGGCGGCCGGTAGCTCGGGAAGTCCACCCGCGTGGTGAACCGCGAGGACAGCCCTGGATTGGTGGCGAGCAGCCGGTCCATCCCGGCCGGATAGCCCGCGAGGATCACCACCAGGCGGTCCCGGTTGTCCTCCGCCCGCTTCAGCAGCACCTGCAGGGCCTCGTCCCCGTACGCGTCGCCCTTGCTGTACCCGGAGTTGGACAGGCTGTACGCCTCGTCCACGAACAGCACCCCGCCGATCGCGGAATCGATCAGCTCATTGGCCTTGACGGCGGTCTGGCCCAGGAACTCGCCCACCAGGTCGGCCCGCTGGGCCTCCACCAGGTGGTCCCCGCCCAGCAGGCCGAGCGCGTAGAAGACCCGGCCCAGGATCCGCGCCACGGTCGTCTTGCCGGTACCGGACGGCCCCGAGAACACGAAGTGCCGCTTCGGCGGCTGCACCGGCAGCCCCTGACCGGCCCGCAGCCGCGCCATGTGCAACTGCGCCGACAGGGCCTTCACCTGACGCTTCACCGGCTCCAGGCCCACCATCCGCTCCAGCTCGGACAGCGCCCGGGCCAGCAGCTCCGGGTCGGACGGCCCGGCCGGCAGCCCCCCGGGCGCCGTCTGCGGCGGGACGGGCGCCTTCCGCCGTACGTCCTCCACCCGGTCCGTGGCGGGCGCCCCGAACCGCGGGTCCGGCGGCTCCGGCGACAGCAGCGGGTCCGGCTCCGCCTGGCCGTCCGCCGCGATGTCCTGGACCGGGACGCCGCCCAGCGCCACCGCGGCGAAATCCCCACCGAGTGAGGTCAGGCCGTGCCCGGCGTACCCGGTGTCCGCCGCATGCCCGGCGTATCCGGCGTACCCGTCGGCGTCCTCGCTGTCCTCGATCGCCGTCAGCCGCGCCGCCGTGTCCATGAACGCCGGGTCCACCCGGTGCACCGCCCGGTACAGCGGCAGCGCCGCCGCACTGCGCCCGGTCCCCTCGCGCGCCCGCGCCAGCCAGTACCGCAGCTCCTTGCGCTGCGGCTGCTCGCTGCGGCACCGCATCAGCGCCGCGGACAGCATCGGTTCGGCCTGCCCGTACATCTCCAGCCGGACCCGGGCCATCCCGCCGAAGAGGCCCGCCTCGATGCCGAGCAGTGGATCGTCCACCAGCGGTTCGGTGTGCCGGACCAGCTGCTCCCAGTCCTTGACCAGATAGGCCCGGCAGGCGTGCAGGAAACGTACCTGCGCGTCGGTGTCCACCGGCGGCAGCGCGGCCAGTGCCTGGTCCAGCTCGGGCACGTGGCGGCCGTCCAGCCAATGCGAGGCGTGGGCCAGCAGCAGGTCCCGGCGGCTCTCCAGTACGGGCTGGACCCACCAGCCCAGCCAGTACCAGGAGTTCAGCGTGCGGCGGTGGCGGGCCCGCTGCTCGCCGAAGCGGTCCCGATGGGCGTACATGCGTAATAACGCGTTCGTGGTGTCCACCCGGAGGGCGTGCAGGCCCAGCCAGGCGTCGGCCATCGCGGGATCCAGCCGTACGGCCGTCCGGAACTCCTCCTCGGCCTGCGGATAGGCACCCATCGTGCAGGCGTCCACCCCGCGCAGCCAGGCGAGTTCGGCCGGGGCGTGCGTACTGCCCGGCGCGGCGAAATCCATCACATCCCCCACAAGCCTGCCCCGTGGTGCCCGGCAACCCCCGCATCGAGCCCGCGAGTTGTCCACCGCGCCGATGAAACCAGGGGTGCATCGTACCTGCGGGGACGCACCTTACCCAGGGTGCGGGAGGCGCGGACCCGCAGAGCCCCGACGGAGGCGGGGTGACACAGGGTGAAGATTTCGGGGAGGAGTGCCGCGAGCGGCGGCCGCCCGGGAGGCGGCGGGGGCAGAACGAAGCCCCCGATCACGGGGGAACAATCGGGGGCTTCGCGTCCGCGGCGGCCTGGAAAGACCGCGCATTGAGAACGTAAGGCCGGTGCGGGGCCCAGGTCAAGCACGTCGGTGAAGGCCCGCGCGGCCGGATTCCGGAGGCCGCTCAGGCCCGGGGGAGTTCGTTACCTTCCGTGACGGAACTCGGCTGTCGCGTCGTCCCAGCCGTCCCGGAAGTCCACTCGTATCCCGTACTGCTCTGGCGTACCAGCGTGTCGGCGAAGGGGCGCGAAGGATCATCCGAGAAGTGCGCGAGCTCCGCGCGCTCCCACCCGTCCCAGAATTCGGAAAGTTCCCGCCCGTCCCGGTGTCGTCCGCGCCCCCAGGACTGCGCGCGCGGTGTCTCCATCCACAGCAGCCGCGCCAGGTGCGGGCGCAGCAGCCGCCGCCCCGCCCCGACCCCCTCGACGAGCAGCACGGGCGCGGGCTCCAGGACCCGTTCCGGGCCGAAGCGGCGCTCCGCCCAGTCGTACGGGGCCCAGTGGGCGGCCCGCCCGGCGGCGAGCGGCTCCAGCACCTGCGCGCGCAGCCGCGCCGGCCAGTCGAAGAGCTCCTCGTGGGTGGCGACGTCGTCCAGGTGCAGTACGGGCGCCCCGCCCAGGGCCGCGGCGAGGTGTCCGGCGAAGGTGCTCTTGCCCGAGCCGGCGTGGCCGTCGATGCCGATCAGCCTGACCGGGCCGAGCGAGGGCGGCAGGCCGCTGATCTCGTGCGCGAGCCGCTCCAGGGGCTGCGGCCGGCCGAGGAGCGGTGAGGGTGCCGGTGACTGCTGTGACTCCACCCGGTCAGGGTATGACCCCGACACGCCCGCGGCTTCACCGTCCGGCTGCCGGGAACTGTAAGGCTGGGAAAGCCGACCGGCAACACCGCACCCGACCGACTCCGGGGGACCGCCTCGATGACCGCACCCACGCCCCGCCGGGCCCTGCTCGCGATCGCCCTCGCGGCTGCCACCGCCGCCGCCGTTCCCGGCGGCAGGGCACAGGCCCGTACCGCGACGTCCGGTACCGCCGTGTCCGGCACCAGCCTGCCCGGTAACGCCGTGTCCGGCAACGGCGCGGCCCCCGCCGGCCCGGACTCCGGCCGCCCGACCGGAGCCGGAGCCGTCGGCAAGGCCGTCGACAACCGGTTCTGGTTCACGGACTCGCACTGGCGGGCCGGCACGCACCGGGGGACCGCCGCCGTCTCCGGTACCCGTCCCGGCGTGCGGATCGCTACGCCGGCCGGCCGGACCGAGTACGCCGACCCGCACACGGGGAGGAAGAGCACCTGGGAGTACGCGACCTGGACCTCCCCGGTGCACCACTCGACCGTCCCCGCCTCCGAGATCATCGCCTCCTGGAACGCGCACACCCCCGCGGGCAGCTGGATCCAGACCGAGGTGCGCGGCACGTACACCGACGGCACGGCCACGCCGTGGTACGTGATGGGCCGCTGGGCCTCCGGCGACGGCGACATCCGGCGCACCTCCGTGAACGGCCAGACCGACGGCCGCTCCACCGTGTGGACCGACACCCTGGCCCTCGACGCCCCGGCCAAGGCCGGCGGCCTGCGGATCGAGGCCTGGCAGCTGCGCCTGACCCTGTACCGCACCCCGGGCGGCGCGGTCGCGGGGCCGACGGTCTGGCTGGCCGGGGCCATGGCCTCCGACGTACCGGACCGGTTCACCGTTCCCGCCTCCACCCCTTCCCGCCCGGCCCGCGAGCTGAAGGTCCCGCGGTACTCGCAGGAGCTCCACGTCGGCCAGTACCCCGAGTACGACAACGGCGGCGAGGCGTGGTGCAGCCCCACCTCCTCCCAGATGATCATCGAGTCCTGGGGTCTGCGGCCCGCCGCCCGGGACCTCGCCTGGGTCAACCCCTCCTACGCCGACCCCCAGGTCTGCCACGCGGCCCGGTCCACCTACGACTGGGCGTTCAAGGGCTGCGGGAACTGGCCCTTCAACGCCGCCTACGCCGCGACCTATCCCGGGTTCGCGGGCGTGGTCACCCGGCTCGGCTCCCTCAACGACCTGGAGGCCCTGATCGCGGCCGGAATCCCGGTGATCACCTCGCAGTCCTTCCGCGCCGAGGAGCTCACCGGAGCCGGCTACGGCACGGCGGGCCACCTGATGACCGTCATCGGCTTCACCGCGGCCGGGGACGTGATCGCGAACGACCCGAACTCGCCCGACAACCCCTCCGTCCGCCGTGTCTACCGGCGCCGGGAGTGGGAGAACGTGTGGCTGCGCACCAAGCGGCACGACGCGGCGGGCAAGACCGTCTCGGGTTCCGGCGGCATCTGCTACCTCTACGCCCCGGCCCGCCCGAGCCAGGCCCAGATCCAGGCGCTGCGGTCGGCCGGCGTGCTGTGAGGAAAGGCCGGACCTGCATTGACCGTAAATCGGGATAAGGCGAACATAAGGGGGTAAAGGGCTTATAAGTCTTCTACAGGAGGCGGCCCCCATGACCACCCACAGCAGCATCGAACACCACCCCGACCTCGCCGAGATGCGTACGCGGTTCGAGCGGGTCACCAGCACCCCGGCCGCCCAGGCCGTGGAGGCGCTGGCTCTCATCACCGGCCTGTACCTGGCGGCCTCGCCGTGGATCGCCGGGTTCAGTGTGCTGACCGCGCTGACCGTCAACAACCTGATCGCAGGTCTGGCGTACTGCCTGTGCATGAGCGGTCTCGGCTCGGCCTACGAACGCACCCACGCGATGGCCTGGACGGCTCTGGCCATCGGGGCCTGGACGATCGTGGCTCCCTGGGTCATCGCGGGCAACGTCGACACGACCCGCACCGTGGTCAACAACATCATCACGGGCATCGTCGCTTGCCTGCTCGCCCTGGCCATGGCCGCCATGGCGGGCCGCAACCGCGTCGGCCGCACCGCCCGCTGACACCCGCTCGACACCCACGGAATGCCGGGCCCCGACCGCGAGACGGCCGGGGCCCGGCCACGTGATTCGCGCCACCCGTGAGCCTCGTCTCTACCGTGAAAGCCGCATACGCTGTCACATTGGTCCGTATGACCGCATACACCGCCACCCTCACCGCCCGCGCCCGCAACCTCGTCGGGACCGGCGGTCCCAAGGACTCCTCCGCCTGGGTCGAGCACGTGCTCGGCTGGACGCTCGTGGTCGTCGTGGCCATGTTCGTGACCCAGGTCGGCTGGCTCTGACCCCCTCTCCGGATGCGGTTCGTGCCGGTGTGTCCGGCCCCGTCCGCTCCCGAAAGGCCGTTCGGTCGGGCGGGTGATCTTGCCCCGGTGACGGGACGGCCCTGATCGGGCATACTCAAGCCGCCGCAGCCCCTGAACTGCTCCTTCCGCGACCCGGGAGGGCAGTATCGGCTGTGAGAGCACCGAGATCCGGCGGCGCGTCCCACACCTCGCGCGTCGCCGCCGTGCCCGACGAGGGAGGAGAGCGCCGCCATGAACGACCGCGCCCCGCAGCCGGTGGACCGACAGCTGCCCACCGAGGAGTCCCGGGACCTCCTCGCACTTGTGCGCGAGATCGCGCAGAGGGAGATCCGCCCCACGGCCGCCGAGGAGGAGGACACGGGCACGTTCCCCCGTGCGATCTTCACCCTGTTGTCCGAGGCCGGTCTGCTGGGACTTCCGTACGCGGGTGAGTTCGGCGGCGGCGAGCAGCCGTACGAGGTCTACCTCCAGGTCCTGGAGGAGCTCGCCGCGGCGCGGCTGACCGTCGGCCTCGGCGTCAGCGTGCACTCCCTCGCCTGCCACGGCCTGGCCGGCTACGGCACCAAGGAGCAGCGCAGCGCCCACCTGCCGGACATGCTCGGCGGCGGCCTGCTCGGTGCCTACTGCCTCTCCGAACCCTCCTCGGGCTCCGACGCCGCCTCGCTGACCACCAAGGCGGTGCGCGACGGCGACGACTGGATCATCACCGGCACCAAGGCGTGGATCACCCACGGCGGCGTCGCCGACTTCTACACCGTCCTCGCCCGCACCGGGGGCGACGGAGCCAAGGGCATCACGGCCTTCCTGGTGCCGGGCGACGCGGAGGGCCTGACGGCGGCCGCCCCCGAGAAGAAGATGGGCATGAAGGGCTCGCCCACCGCCCAGCTGCACTTCGACGGCGTCCGCGTCCCGGACAGTCGGCGCATCGGCGAGGAGGGCCAGGGCTTCACCATCGCGCTGGCCGCGCTGGACGCGGGGCGCCTGGGCATTGCGGCCTGCGCCATCGGCGTCGCGCAGGCCGCCCTCGACGAGGCCCTCGCGTACGCCCTGGACCGCAAGCAGTTCGGCCACCCCATCGCGGACTTCCAGGGCCTGCGCTTCATGCTGGCCGACATGGCCACCAAGATCGAGGCGGGCCGGGCGCTGTACCTCGCGGCGGCGCGGCTGCGGGACGCGGGCAAGCCGTTCTCCCGGCAGGCCGCGATGGCCAAGCTGTTCTGCACGGACGCGGCGATGGCCGTCACCACGGACGCCGTCCAGGTCCTCGGCGGCTACGGCTACACCGCGGACTTCCCGGTGGAGCGGCTGATGCGGGAGGCGAAGGTGCTCCAGATCGTGGAGGGCACCAACCAGATCCAGCGCATGGTCATCGCCCGCCACCTCGCGGGACCCGAGTCGCGCTGACGCCGCTGCCGTCGGAGGTCCGCCCGCTCCCCGTCCCAAGCGGAGCCGAACGAACTGTTCGCCGCCGCCCGGCCGGGGCGCCGGGCGGGCCTCCGTCGCGTACGTCCTGAGCGCAGCACCGGCGGGGGTTTTCCGGAAGCTCAACGCGGGCCGGCTGTCTCCGCTCAAGCACAAGAACCTCAACGTCCTGGGCCGCTACGGCTTCACCCCCACCCAGCCGGCGGGCGGCACCCTGCGCCCGCTGCGCGACCCGGACGCGGCCGGACTCGATGACGACGAGGGCGGCGCTGAGAAGTGACGGCGTCAGGGGCCGACCAGGCGCACCGATCAGCTTGTGAGCCGCCGGCTTGGTCAGCCGCTTCGCAGCCGTGACGGTCTGCTCCCCCCGCGGCCCCGAGGCCACCACGGCGTGGTTGTGGCCGTTGGCGGGAGGCATGCCCCGGAGCGTACGAGGTGGCGCATCGTCACGTCCTACTCATCCGGGTCCCAGGCGCTGAGCTGCTCGAAGAGACGTCGGTCGCCGTCGAGCTTCAGGGAGTCGACCGGGATACGGTCGTACAGGATGAGGACCAGCTCGCTGGCCGTGCCCCGAGCGGAGAAGAAGGCGGCGGCCCCGTCGGGCTCCTGGCCGGCAGCGGTGGCCGGCATGGCGCCGGGCCCGGCGAGGCGGGCGGTCCGTGCGCCGTCGGCGGAGAGCGAGAGGCGCCAGGAGCGGCCCTCGGAGGCGTGGAAGTCGATGGCAGCGGGCTTGTGCGGCCAGGCACTTGTCGTTGCGACGCAGGTGGACAGGAACTCGTCGACACCGTCGAGCGCCACCTCGTCCGGCAGCGGCTGCGGGGCACCTACGGTGATCTGGGCGTCGTACGTGTGCACCGCCATCTGCTGGAGCTGGTGCCGAGCTACGGCACCGGAGGTCTGCGGCGACTGCGACGTCTCCCACCACGTCCAGCAACCGCGATCCGGGCCGGACTTCCGCAACGCGTCCAGCAGTTGCTGCGTGGACTCCGCCAACCAGGCCAGCAGGGCCTCGCGCTCCCGAGGCGCAGCCGGGGCGCCCTCCGCTGCGGACTTGGCCGGAGCGGGCCCTGCGGCGACGGTGGCGGCCCAGTCGCGGCGCCCCTCGCCGATGTGCTGCGCCAGATCGAACAGCGTCCACTCGGGGCAGGTGGGCACCTGTACGTCCAGGCTGGGCGCGGAGGCGACCGCGGCGCGGAAGGCAGTCGACCGTTCGTCGATCAGTCGCAGCAGAACGGGGAACTCAAGGGTCATTGTCACCCTGAATCTCTATCACTGCGTTCCGACATTTGGACAGCGATTTCCACAGCCGCATCGCGAGCAGACCTCACCACGGCGGAGAAATGATGGAGGACCTCTCCGCCGCCGACGGTGCGTCACACACGGTCATTCTCATACGTGTTCACCTGCGAGTTCTGCGACTGACCTCGGGAGTGACCGCGTTGCCGCAGATCACCGCTCGCGAAAAATCCTCTCAAGACCCGCACGGGAGGAGACCCTCGAAGGGCAGGTCATCGCCGCGTCCAAGGGCAACCACGGCGGACGGCCGAAGGTCATCGACGACGACATGCTGACCTTCGCCATCGCGCTGAAGGACAAGGGCGTCCCCGTCCCCGACCTCGCGAAGAAGCTCACCATCAAGGTTGGGAAAAACGCGGGCAAGTCCCTCTCGGTCGCCTCGCTCTACCGGGCACTCGCGGAAGCCGGGGTCGCTGCGTTGGACGACGGCCTGCCGCTGCGGCCCAAGCCCACCCGCATCCGCCAGCCCGAAGACCCGCTCACCGCCGAGGAGGTCGAGTTGCGCGAACGGCTCCAGGCCCAGCCCCACCCGAACGCCGAGACCCGCAGCTGACTGCCATGATCAAGCGCTTAACGCCAACGGCCGTACCGCGGGTGCCCACGGCCGAGCACGCTACGTCCGCTGCGGCGTGCGTTCGGCGGTGGCGGGACTGCTCTCGCTCCACGACCCGGCCTGATCGCCGAAGAGGGGCCCGCTCGGCCAGATGGGGGCGCCGGCGACCCGGGACCACTCGGGGTCCCGACGCCCGGGCAGGGTGCGCCCGTCGTCGGCCCAGCGGGCCAGCAGCGCGCGGTAGATCGGTGGATCCGGCTGCCTCTGCTGAACCGATTCTTCGTAGCCGGCCAGCATCGGCCTGCGGCGACGTCCCGTCCGCGGCGTGGAAGCTTCAAGCGTGGTCATGCAGGGCCAAACGCGCCACCGGCCGCGCGGGTAACCGCCCTTGCCCTGCGGGTTTCCGTTCGATCCTTCCCCGGGTGGCCGACCGGGCGTGCCGAGCTGTCAGAACGTGCCAGAAGTATGGTCGTCAGAACGGTTTCTGACGTACCGTCATTTCCGCCGAGCTCTCGCACACCGCCGCGCCGCCCAGGAGGTTTGCCATGCCCGCGGACCGACCCGTACCCCTCGACGAATACCCCGTCCACCAGGCCCCCTTGTCGATGAAACACCTGGTCACCGGCGACCGCAACGCCTACGACCGGTGCATCTTCCATGTCTTCGACCACGCCGGCCGCGCCGTCCTCATCCTCGGCCTCGGCGTCTACCCCAACGCCGGCGTCATCGACGCGTACGCCACCCTGCGCCTCGGCGACGAACTCCTCGCCGTGCGGGCCTCCGACGCCCTCACCGACGACCGCATGCACCTCTCCGTCGGCCCCCTGCGGATCATCGTCGACGAACCGCTCAAGCGGATCACCCTCCGTTGCGACGCCGACCCCGCCGACCCGCAGGGGCTCTCCTACGCCCTCACCTGGACCGCCGAGTTCCCCGCCGTCTGGGAGCCGCACCACGTCCAGCGGCGCGGCGACCGCCTCATGCTCGAAGGCCGCCGCTTCGTCCAGGCCGGCCACGTCACCGGCACCCTGCGGGCCCGCGGCGAGCAGTTCGCCCTCACCCCGGGCGAATGGACCGGCACCCGCGACCGCAGCTGGGGGGTCCGCCCCATTCCCGGCGAGGACGGCGGCCGCGCCGCCGAGGAGCACCGGCCCGACGGCTTCCACTGGCTCTGGATCCCTGTCCGCTTCGAGGACCGCTTCCTCATGGTCATCGCCCAGGAGGACGCCGACGGGCACCGCACCCTGAGCGAAGCCGTCCAGGTCTTCCCCGAGGGCAGCGGCCGGAGCGACGTCCAGCTCGGCTGGCCGCACACCGACATCCGCTACCGCCCCGGCACCCGCCACCCCGAGAGCGCGGTCGTCCACCTCACCGACCCCGCCCGCAAACCCCTCGAACTCGGCGTCGAGATCCTGAACTCCTCCCCGCTCGCCGTCGGCGCCGGCTACCCGCCCGCCACCGACTGGCAGCACGGCAGCTGGCAGGGCCGCGGCTGGACCGACCGCCGCGTCTACGACCTCTCCGACCCGGCCGCCCACCCCATGGCCGCCTTCGGCGTCACCGACCACGCCGCCCGCTTCACCCTCGACGGGCAGACCGGCCACGGCATCTTCGAACACGGCAGCTTCGGCCGCCACGACCCGAGCGGCTTCACCGACTACGGCTCAGTGGCCCAGTAGCAGCAGAACCAGCAGCAGCAAAGGGGCAGTCATGGCAGCAGCACCGGCACCACGTCCCCGCACCTCCACCCGGGAACCGGAAGAACTCGGCCGGCGCCTCGCGGCCTGGCTCGACACCCGGCTCCCCGGCGCGCAGGTGACGGACGTCCGCGTCCCCGCCTCCAACGGCATGTCCAGCGAAACCCTGCTCTTCGACATCGAACACCCCGACACCCCGGTACGGGCCTGCGCCCTGCGGCTCGCCGCCGACCCGGCCGCGTACACCGTCTTCCCCACGTACGACATGGCCCGCCAGCACCGGGTGATGGGCCTGGTCGCCGCCCACACCGACCTGCCGGTCCCGCGCGTGCACTGGCTGGAGGAGGACCCCGGACCGCTCGGAGCGCCCTTCTTCGTCATGGCGCGCGCCGAGGGCCGGGTGCCGCCCGACGTCATGCCCTACACGTACGAGGGCAACTGGCTGCACGCCGCGAGCGACACCGAACGCGCCGCGCTCCAGGAGGCCAGCATCTCGCTGCTGGCCCGCCTGCACGACCAGTTCCCGGCGAAGGAGGCCGAGTTCCTCCTCCCCGAGGGGGCGGGCAGCCCGCTGCGCCGCCACGTGGACGCCCAACGCGCCTACTACGCCTGGGTGGTGCGGGGACTCGCACCCTCACCGCTCCTGGAACGGGCCTTCGACCGCCTGGAGGAGCTGTGGCCCGAAGACGAGGGCCCCGCCGTCCTCAACTGGGGCGACGCCCGCATCGGCAACGTCGTCTACGACGGCTTCGAACCCGTGGCCGTCCTCGACTGGGAGATGGCGGCCTACGCCCCGCGCGAGGTCGACCTCGGCTGGACCGTCTACCTGCACCGCTTCTTCCAGGACCTCACGGTGGGCTTCGGCCAGCCGGGCCTGCCCGACTTCCTGCGCCGCACGGACCTGGAACGCCGGTACGCCGAACTCACCGGGCACACCCCGCGGGACATGGAGTTCCACACCCTGTACGCCGCCCTGCGGCACGGGATCGTGATGCTGCGCATCGCCTACCGGCAGGCGCATTTCGGCGAGGTCGAGATCCCGGCGGATCCGGACGCCCTGATCCTGCACCACGCCGGCCTCGCGGCGATGGTGCAGGGAACGTACTGGTAGCTCCGGCCCGGTGCTCCGGTGCTCCGGTGCTCCGGTGCTCCGGTGCTCCGGTGCTCCGGTGCTCCGGTGCTCGGGTCAGGCGGCCTGCGCGTGCTGCCGCATCTGCGGCAGCAGCGTCGGCGCCGGCATCCGCACCGGCCGCGAGCCGGGGCCGCCCACGTGCGAGAACGGCTGCGTCCGCCAGTCCAGCCCCTGCGGCAGGGTCAGCAGTACGACCTCCAGGTCCCGCGCCTCCTCACCGCCGCTCGTGCCCACGGTCGGCAGCGCGTCGGCGGCCGGCCGGCCCGTACCCGCGCACACCGTGAGCCCGAAGGGGTTCCACGGGGTCAGGCAGAGCGCGTGCTCCGGCAGGTACTCCTCGTCCGCCACCAGGGCGATCGCCTGACCGCAGTCCGGGCAGGTCGCGTGGTGGATGTCGAAACCCTCGGTGTCGTCGAGGTACTCCGCGTCGTCCGCGTACGCGGAACCGCCCGGTTCCAGAGGCTCCCGTTCGGTGCGACCGGCGCGCTGGGTGTTCTGCATGGATGTACTCCCCCTTGAGTGGGCCGGGCGGGCATTCCCACGGCCTCGGCCACAGCAAGCACTTCCCGTCGCGCGGCACGAGTAACCACGACATCCCGGCGTACGCGTACATACCCCTGTGGCTTTGGTCACATGCCCGCCGCAGGTGCCACTTGTGGGCGGACAGCACTGGGCCTGGAGGGGCATTGGGCCGTAGGTTGTGCGGCTATGAGCGCAATGGAGGAGCTGGACCGCCAGATCGTGGATCTGCTCGTACGGGACGGGCGGATGAGCTACACGGACCTGGGCAAGGCCACGGGACTGTCCACGTCGGCGGTCCACCAGCGAGTACGCCGTCTGGAGCAGCGCGGGGTGATCCGCGGGTACGCGGCGGTGGTCGACCCCGAGGCCGTCGGGCTGCCGCTGACGGCCTTCATCTCGGTGAAGCCCTTCGACCCGAGCGCGCCCGACGACATCGCGGAGCGGCTGGCCGGCGTACCGGAGATCGAGGCCTGCCACAGCGTCGCCGGCGACGAGAACTACATCCTCAAGGTCCGGGTGGCCACGCCGCTCGAACTGGAGGACCTCCTGGGCCGGCTGCGTGCCCTGGCCCACGTCTCGACCCGCACCACGGTGGTCCTCTCCACCCCGTACGAGGCCCGCCCGCCCCGCGTCTGATTCTTTATGCGTCCCTCGCACCGTTCGGCGCCGGGGCGCCTCCCGGGCTTCGAGCCGCTGCGCCGGACTCCGTTCGGCAGGGGCCGCACCCGCCCGCAGGGGGGTCGTGTCGGAGCGGGGGCGGTCGACCCGCGAAACTGGGGCCATGACTGACCGCACCGCCACCTCCGCCACCGCCACCGCCGCCGGAGCAGACGCCCCCGCACGCACCGTCCTCCTGCGCGGGGGCGAGGTCCACAGCCCCGCCGACCCCTTCGCCACCGCGATGGTCGTCGAGCGCGGACACATCGCCTGGGTCGGCTCCGAAGGCGCCGCCGACGCCTTCGCGCAGGGCGTCGACGAGGTGGTCGACCTCGGCGGGGCGCTGGTCACCCCCGCGTTCACCGACGCCCACGTCCACACCACCGCCGCCGGCCTCGCGCTCACCGGGCTGGACCTCTCCGGGGCCGCCTCCCTCGCCGACGCCCTCCGCCTCGTCCGCGCCTATGCCGAGCGCCGCCCCGCGGACCGCGTGCTCCTCGGCCACGGGTGGGACGCCGCCCGCTGGCCCGAGCGCCGCGCCCCCCGCCGCGCGGAGCTCGACGAGGCCGTCGGCGGCCGCCCGCTCTACCTCAGCCGCATCGACGTGCACTCCGCCGTCGTCACCACCGCCCTGCTGGACCTCGTCCCCGGCCTCGTCGTCCGCGGCGACGAGCCGCTGGTCCGCGACGACCACCACGCCGTCCGCACCGCCGCCCTCTCCGCCGTCACCGCCGCCCAGCGCGCCGAGGCCCAGCAGGCCGCCCTCGACCGGGCCGCCTCCCTCGGGATCGGCTCCGTGCACGAGTGCGGCGGCCCGGGGATCTCCTCCGCCGAGGACTTCAGCGACCTGCTCAACCTCGCCCGCGAACGGCCCGGGCCGCGCGTCTTCGGCTACTGGGCCGACCGCGACCTGGAACAGGCCGCCGCGCTCGGCGCGATCGGCGCCGCCGGCGACCTCTTCGTCGACGGAGCCCTCGGCTCCCACACCGCCTGCCTGCACACCCCGTACGCCGACGCCCCGCACACCGGCACCGGCTACCTCGACGCCGCCGACATCGCCGAGCACGTCGCCGCCTGCACCGAAGCGGGCCTGCAGGCCGGTTTCCACGCCATCGGCGACGCCGCGCTCACCGCCGTGGTCGAGGGGGTGCGCGCCGCCGCCGACAAGGTCGGCCTCGGCCGGGTGCGCGCCGCCCGGCACCGCGTCGAGCACGCCGAGATGATGACCCCCGCCACCATCGCCGCCTTCGCCGACCTCGGACTCACCGCGTCCGTGCAGCCCGCCTTCGACGCCGCCTGGGGGGGCGAGGACGGCATGTACGCGGACCGGCTCGGCGCGGAGCGCGCCCGTACCCTCAACCCGTTCGCCGCCCTCCTCAAGGCCGGCGTACCGCTCGCCTTCGGCTCCGACGCCCCGGTCACCCCCTTCGACCCCTGGGGCACCGTCCGGGCGGCCGCCTTCCACCGCACCCCCGAGCACCGGATCTCCGTACGGGCCGCTTTCACCGCCCACACCCGCGGCGGCTGGCGGGCGCTGGGCCGGGACGGCGCGGGCGTGCTCGTCCCCGGGGCCCCGGCCGACTACGCGGTGTGGGAGAACGCCGAACTGGTGGTCCAGGCCCCGGACGACCGGGTCGCCCGCTGGTCCACCGACCCCCGCTCCGGCACCCCCGGCCTGCCCGACCTGACCCCGGGCAGGGATCTGCCGGTGTGCCTGGCCACCGTGGTCGGCGGGCGGGAGGTATTCGTACGGCCACAGGGGTGATCCGGCGGGCCTCGGTTCGGTACCGGCGGCCGGACCCGGATAGGTTCGGCCGGGTCCACCAAACGACGTCCGTACCGGACGGATCCGTCCGCTCAGCGCGCCCGCGCCTCGGGGGCGAGGGAAGGTTTCGCCGGTGGGGGCACCCCCGGGGTACCCCCGGACGAGGTCTGGGGAAGGTAGCCGGGGGAGGTGGCCCCGCGTCGGGGCCCGGCGGTCCAGTAGACAACGGTGACGGCGATCCGCAGCCAGCGGGGACCGGACCGGCCCGAAGGACCGCGGGCCCCGACCACTGTTCTAGAGTCATCCTCTGTGACAGGACGTACAAGAACACGAAGGCGGACCCAGTGAGCGAAGGCGGACAGCGAGGCCACGGACCGCTCGGCACGGCCTTGGTGATCATCCCCACCTTCAACGAGGCGGAGAACATCGGGCCGATCGTCGCCCGCGTGCGCGCGGCGGTGCCCGAGGCGCACATCCTGGTCGCGGACGACAACAGCCCCGACGGCACCGGCAAGCTCGCCGACGAGCTGGCAGCCGGCGACGACCACGTGCACGTCCTGCACCGCAAGGGCAAGGAGGGCCTCGGCGCCGCCTATCTGGCCGGCTTCGCCTGGGGCCTGGAGCGCGACTACGGCGTGCTCGTCGAGATGGACGCCGACGGCTCCCACCAGCCGGAGGAGCTGCCCCGGCTGCTCACCGCGCTGGCCGGCGCCGACCTCGTCCTGGGCTCGCGCTGGGTGCCGGGCGGCCGGGTCGTCAACTGGCCCAAGAGCCGGGAGTTCCTCTCCCGGGGCGGCTCCACGTACTCCCGGCTGATGCTGGACGTGCCGATCCGCGACGTGACCGGCGGCTACCGGGCCTTCCGGCGCGAGACGCTGGAGGGGCTGGGCCTGGACGAGGTGGCCTCCGCGGGGTACTGCTTCCAGGTCGACCTGGCCCGGCGGGCCGTGCGCCAGGGCTTCCGCGTCGTGGAAGTGCCCATCACCTTCGTCGAGCGGGAGTTCGGCGACAGCAAGATGAGCAAGGACATCGTGGTGGAGGCCCTGTGGCGGGTCACCCAGTGGGGGCTCAAGGCCCACGCGGCCAAGCTGACCGGGCAGGACAAGGCCAAGGGGTAGCGAGCGTCAGGCCAAGGCCGGGGACAGGCCGGGGCCGGGACAGGACCGAGGGCACGGTCCCTCGGGGAGGCCCGCCACCCCCGGCTGAGGTCGCTTTTATGCTGCTCCCGGCACACTGGACCCATGATGAGCGGCGTTTCCACTTCCACGGCCCCGCGGCGGCGCTCGCCCGCCCGCACGTTCCTGCCCCTGGCGGTCGCCGTCTGGCTGATCCTGGAGATCTGGCTGCTCAGTCTGGTCGCGGAGGCGGCCGGCGCTGTGACCGTCGCCGCACTGATCGCGGGCGGCATCGTCCTCGGCGCGGTGGTCATCAAGCGCGCGGGACGGCGGGCCTTCAGAAATCTGACGAGCACCTTCCAGCAGGCTCAGCAGGGGATCCGGCCCGCCCCGCAGCAGCCGGGCGGCGGCAACGGCCTCACCATGCTGGCCGGTCTGCTGCTCATCCTGCCCGGCCTGCTCTCCGACCTGGCCGGCCTGCTCTGCCTGATCCCGCCGGTGCGGGCATGGGTCGGGCGGCGCTTCGCGCGCTCGCTGGAGCGCAGGATGGCCTCGGCCTCCAAGGGCGGTTTCGGGGACGCGTTCCAGCAGGCCCGTATCCACCACCCGGACGGCAAGGTGGTCCAGGGCGAGGTCATCCGGGAGGACGGCGGACAGCAGTCGGGCGCGGCCCGGCCCGACACGGGGTACAGGCCGCCGTTGGCTCCCTGAGGCAGGAACACAACAAGCCGAGGGCCCCCGCCACATGCGTGGCGGGGGCCCTCGGCTTGTTGTGTGTGAATCCGTCCGCTTGTCAGGCGGACTTGCGGCTGTCCCGCGGATGCACGGCAATGTTCATGGCGCCGGAACGCAGGACCGCCAGCCTTTCGGCCAGCACCTCCTCCAGCTCCTCGCGGGTGCGCCGCTCCATGAGCATGTCCCAGTGCGTTCGCGCAGGCTTGCCCTTCTTCTCTTCGGGCCCGTCCCCGTCAACCAGGAGTGCCATGGCGCCGCACGCCTTGCACTCCCACTCCGGCGGAATCTCTGCCTCAACCGAGAACGGCATCTCAAATCGATGTCCGTTCTGGCATGCGTACTCCACCGCCTGGCGCGGGGCCAGATCGATGCCGCGGTCCGTCTCGTAGCTGGTAACCACGAGCCGCGTACCGCGGAGAGCTCGCTCACTCATGAATCGTGCCTCCCGGGCTTGTCGCCCACAGGACAGGTGTCGCTGTCGTCGTCATCCGGTCAACGTCCGGTCGGCGGTATAGATTCCCGCTCCGGGTCGTGCGTCGCCCGTCGTGCCGCCCCTTGTTGTACCCACCAATGCCCGTTTTGTCACATCTGGCAGCAGATGTCACCCAACGTCTTTACTTCTTACGCACGCAGTAACGGTCCGCCTGGCAGGCCAAAGGCGTACACTACCGGCCCTTCGCTTCAACGTCGAAATCCGTTCGGAATTCGTATGAAGATCCGGCCCCGGCCGGGCTGCCGACGGCCGTCAGATGCGCTCGGGAACAGGATTCCCCGCCGCCTCCACCGCGCGCCGCACCGGCACCCGCGCCAGCAGCGCGAAACCCAGTGCGAAGAACACCACCAGCGAGATGATCGCGTCCCGGTAGCTCCCGGTGACCTGGTACGTCAGGCCGAACACCAGGGGCCCCACCCAGCTCAGCCCGCGGTCGCTCATCTCGTACGCGGAAAAGTACTCGGCCTCCTTGCCCGCCGGCACCAGGTGCGAGAACAGCGACCGCGACAGCGCCTGGCTGCCGCCCAGCACCAGCCCGATCATCGCCGCCAGGGCGAAGAACCACACGGGCGTCCGGGCCGGCAGGAAGTATCCGGCCGCCAGGGTGAGCCCCCACGCGGCCAGCGAACCGAGGATCGTCCGCTTGGCGCCGTACACCACGGCCAGCCGGCCCATCGCCAGCGCACCCGCCACCGCAAGGATCTGCACCAGCAGCACCGCCACGATCAGCGTGGACTGCTCCAGCTCCAGCTCCTGCGACCCGTAGATCGAGGCCTGCGAGATCACCGTCTGCACGCCGTCGTTGTAGATCAGGTACGCCAGCAGGAACGACAGGGTCAGCGGGTAGCGCCGCATGTCCTTCAAGGTCGCCACCAACTGCTTCCAGCCGCTGACGGCCGGCCCCGCGCCCGGCTCCCGCACCACGGCCCGGTCGCGCAGCCGGCGCAGGGGGGTGATCGCGAAGGCCCCCCACCACAGACCGGCCGAGGCCAGGCAGATCCGCACCGCCGCACCCTCGCCGAGGCCGAAGGCGTCGTGGCCCTGGAACAGCACCAGGTTCAGGACGAGCACGAAAGCGCCCGAGGTGTAGCCGAAGGCCCAGCCGCGGGAGGAGACGGTGTCCCGCTCGTCCGGGGTGGAGATCTGCGGCAGGTAGGCGTTGTAGAGCACCATCGAGACCGACAGCGAGGCGTTCGCGACGATCAGCAGCAGGCCGCCCAGCAGGTAGCGCTCGCCGCCCACGAAGAACATTCCGGCCGTGGCCGTGGCCCCCGTGTAGGCGGCCGCCGCCAACAGCGGCTTCTTGCGGCCGGTGCGGTCCGCCACGGCGCCCACCAGCGGCATCACCAGCACGGCCACGATCACCGACGCCGACACCGCGTACGCGAAGAAGGACCCCGCCCGGACAGGGAGGCCCAGCGGGTGCACATAGCCCTCGGCATCCGCGGCGGCCTTGGCCACGGCCGTCAGGTACGGCCCGAGGAACACGGTGAGCACGCTCGTCGAGTACACCGAGCAGGCGAAATCGTAGAAGTACCAGCCGTGCTGCTCCCGCTTGCGGGCCGCCGCGGCTGCGGCACCCGCTCTGCCGTCCTCCGCGCCCGGTTCCGCTTCTTCTGTCGTGCGCGCACTCATCGGTGCCCCCTCGCTGGTCCCCGTGCCGCCCCGGCCGCTCCACCGGACGCGGCGGCCGTAAGGGCTCGTCAGGCCCAGGCCCCGCGCCGGTCCAGCACCGTGCGCAAGATGTCGATCCGGTCGGTCATGATGCCATCGACTCCCAGGTCGAGGAGAGCCTCCATGCGTTCCGGTTCGTTCACGGTCCACACGTGCACCTGGAGGCCCCGCTCGTGCGCCGTGCGGACGAAGCGCCGGTCGACCACCCGGATACCCCCTTGCGTCTCCGGAACCTGCGCCGCCACCGCCCCGGCCCGCAGCGCCGCCGGGATCGCGTACGAGCGCAGCCGCAGGCCGAGCACTCCGCGCACCCCGTACGAGGTGGCCAGCCGGGGGCCGGCGACCTTCTGCGCCCGGGCCACCCGGCTCTCCGAGAACGACCCGACGCAGACCCGGTCCCAGACCCCGGCGCGGGCGATCAGGTTGACCAGCGGGTGCAGGGCCGACTCTGACTTGACGTCGATGTTCCAGCGGGCGTCCGGGAACTCCTCCAGGAGCTCCTCGAACAGCGGCAGCGGCTCGCTGCCGCCCACCCGCACCTCGCGGACCTTGCTCCAGGCCAGCTCGGCGATCCGGCCCCGCCCGTCGGTGACCCGGTCCAGGGTCGCGTCGTGGAAGGCGACGAGCTTGCCGTCGGCGGTGGCGTGCACATCGGTCTCGAAGTAGCGGTACCCCGCGGCGGCGGCCCGCCGGAAGGCGGCGGCGGTGTTCTCCAGACCGTCCGCGGCACCTCCCCGGTGCGCGAAGGGAATCGGGGCCGGGTGGTCCAGATACGGATGGCGAAGGCGTACGTGCGTCACCCGCCGCAGTATGCACGCTCCGCCCCCGGCGCCGGGAGCGACGGCATGGAGCCCCGGTGAACACCGGGCCGCCGAAAGGACACCTGGCCGCCAGAGGGAGACCCGGCCGACCGGGCCGGTGTGGACGCCGGTCTGGTGGACCCGGGGCGGCTGTGGACCCCGGGGTCGGTGTGGACCCGGGCCGCCCCGGTCCCCGGCCGGCTCTGGCCCGGTGGCCCCCGGCGTGACAGGCTGTGCGGGAACGGAGCAATCCAATACCCGCCGCTGCCGCGGTGTGGTGAGGCCAATGCGACAAAGGTGGACCGGACGGCATGGCAGAGTGGACCTCGGCGGTCGGTGCCGCGCAGCTCGCGCGGCTCATCACCTCCCAGCAGGAGCGGCCCGGCATCCCCGGGGCGCGCAAACTCCCGGCGTACCGCACCCTCGCCGACGGGATCCGGCTGCTCGTCCTGGAAGGCCGCATCCCCGTCGCCGCCCGGCTGCCCGCCGAGCGGGAACTGGCCGTCGCCCTCTCCCTCAGCCGCACCACCGTCGCCGCCGCCTATGAGGCCCTGCGCGGCGAGGGGTTCCTGGAGTCCCGCCGCGGAGCGGGCAGCTGGACCTCCGTGCCGGCCGGGAACCCGCTGCCCGCCCGCGGCCTGGAACCGCTGCCGCCCGAGTCCCTCGGCTCGATGATCGACCTCGGCTGCGCCGCCCTCCCGGCCCCCGAGCCCTGGCTCACCAAGGCCGTGCAGGGCGCCCTGGAGGAACTGCCGCCGTACGCGCACACCCACGGCGACTACCCCGCCGGACTGCCCGCGCTGCGCCGGATGCTCGCCGACCGCTACACCGAGCGCGGCATCCCCACCATGCCCGAGCAGATCATGGTCACCACCGGCGCGATGGGCGCCATCGACGCCATCTGCAGCCTCTTCGCGGGCCGCGGTGAGCGGATCGCCGTCGAATCCCCTTCCTACGCCAACATCCTCCAGCTCATGCGCGCCGCCGGAGTCCGGCTCGTACCGGTCGCCATGGCCGACGGGCTCGGCGGCTGGGACATGTCCCTGTGGCGCCAGGTGCTGCGCGACGCCGCCCCGCGCCTCGCCTACGTCGTCGCCGACTTCCACAACCCGACCGGCGCGCTCGCCACGGCGGAGCAGCGCCGCGCCATGGTGGAGGCCGCCCGCTCGGCCGGCACCGTCCTCGTCGTCGACGAGACCATGACCGAGCTCCAGCTCGACCCCGAGCTGGAGATGCCCCGGCCCGTCTGCTCCTTCGACCCCGCCGGCTCGACCGTGATCACCGTCGGCTCCGCCAGCAAGGCATTCTGGGCGGGCATGCGGATCGGCTGGGTCCGCGCCGCCCCCGACGTCATCCGGAGCCTGGTCGCGGCGCGGGCGTACGCCGACCTCGGCACGCCGGTGCTGGAGCAGCTCGCGGTGAACTGGCTGATGCGGACCGGCGGCTGGGAGGAAGCCGTCGGGATCCGCCGCGCCCAGGCCCGGGAGAACCGGGACGCCCTGGTCGCGGCGGTGCGCCGGGAGCTGCCCGACTGGGAGTTCGAGGTGCCGCTCGGCGGGCTCACCCTGTGGGCCCGGGCGGGCGGCCTGTCCGGCTCGCGGCTCGCCGAGGTGGGGGAGCGGGTCGGCGTACGGGTCCCCTCGGGCCCGCGGTTCGGCGTGGACGGCGCCTTCGAGGGATACGTCCGGCTGCCGTTCACCGTCGGCGGGCCGGTGGCCGAGGAGGCCGCGGCGCGGCTGGCGGCGGCGGCCCGGCTGGTCGGCAAGGGTGCGGGCGGCAGCGGCGCGGAACCCCCGCGCACCTTCGTCGCGTAGATCCCGCCGCGCGGAACCCGCTCAGGGAGCCTCGGCGGGGACCTCGGGGGCGTCCGGGACCTTCGGGATCTCCGCGGTGTCCGTCACCGAGCCCTGGAGCTGCGCCGGCGGCTGCGCCTGCAGCGGCTTGCCGAGCGCGACGGGCCGGTCGGGGGCCTCCCGCGCGGGCAGCAGTTCCCGTACGGCCTGGCGGTGCAGGGGAGGCGCCGCGTCGTCGTACGGATCCGGCGTGGCCGGCACCTGCAGCCGGTGCACCGGACCCGTGCCGAGCCGGGCGTACCCGCGGCCCGCGGGGACCTGCGCGGGCGGGGTGGTGTGCGGCGGCAGCCCCAGCACGTCCGCGAGCTGCTGGGCGGCGGCCACTCCGAGCGCGACCCGCGCCCGGGTGTGCTGCCAGACGGCGTCGTTCAGCAGCTCCAGATGGTCGAAGTGCTCGGCCACCACCACGGTGACGTGCACGGTACGACCGTGCCGGAGCGGCACCTGGAGCTGGGCCAGCGGGTCGGGGCTCCCCTCCGCAGCCGCGAGGTGCGCGAGCACGCTCGGCCGGTCCAGCAGGATCCACAGCGGGCGCCGGGTGTCCTTCGGCGCCGGGAGGCCCTCCTCCCTGGCCCGGTGGGTCTCGGCCAGCCGCCGGCCGGTCTCCTGGGCGGCCCACTCCAGCACGGCGAGCGCTCCCTTCGGCGCGCACTCGACGGCGTGCACGCCGGCCCGTCCGGCCAGGCACGCGTAGTCGCCGCTGCCGCCGCCTTCCACGACCAGGACCTCGCCGCCCTGTCGCAGCGCCTGCAGGGCGATCGAGCGCAGCAGGGTGGAGGTGCCGCTGCCCGGCTGGCCCACGGCCAGCAGGTGGGGTTCGGTGGAGCGGGGACCCGTACGCCAGATCACCGGCGGCACGTCGCGCGGCTGCCCGCCGTCGGTGACCGGCAGCGTGCGCTGCACGCTGCCCGCGTCGGTGAAGCCGAGCACGGTCTCCCCGGGCGAGGTGACGAACGGCTGCGCGGCGATCCCGGTCGGCAGGGGCGGGAGCACCGTCAGATCGAGCTGGTTGCCCTCCTCGTCCCACTGGAAGAGGTACTCGCGGCCCCGCCCCGACTTGGCGTGCAGCAGGGCCTCGATCCGGGCCCGCGAGGAGGCCTCACCGTCGGTGAAGTAGGCCGGGTAGCGGATGTGGAGCCGGGTGATCCGGCCCTCCTGGTCGAATGCGCAGTCGCTGAAGGCACGGTCCCAGCTCCCGCCGTGGGCGAAGAGGGGATCGGGGTCCTCCGAGGTGGAGAAGTACGGCACGAGGGCCTCGTAGAGGGAGACGAGGCGTTCGGTCTCCGCCTCGCTGGGGCCCGTCCTGACGGGTTTGCGGTCCCGTCCGGCCCAGGCCGCCGCCGCCATCAGGGTGATCAGGGCCAGCAGCGGGCCGTAGGGGGCGAGCGCGACCACGAGGACGCAGGCGGCCCCCAGGAACAGCGCGGGACCACGCTTGTCCTTGGGGGTCCCGGCCCACTTGCGCCGCCCGGCCGCGGCCAGGAGGCGCAGGCCGCGCCCGATGAGCAGGAGCGGATGGAGGACGTCCGTGGCACTGTCGGCGGCCGTGCGCGCGAGATCGCGGCCCCGGGCCAGCGACGCGGTGCCGCTGCTGAGGATGCGGGGGAGTGGGCGCCGGGCCACGGGCGTCTCCTGGAGTTGTCCGGTCGGGGAGTTGTCCGGTCGGGCGGGACGGAGCGGCAGCGGACGCTAGAGCTTGATCCCGCCGAGCAGGCTCGCCAGGCTCGCCGTGCTCGCCGTGATGCTCGGCGCGATGGCGGAACCGGCGAGGAAGAAACCGAACAGCGAGCAGACGAACGCGTGCGAGAGCTTCAGCCCGTCCTTCTTGAAGAACAGGAAGGCGATGATGCCGAGCAGGACGACGCCTGAGATGGAGAGGATCATGAAGTTCTCCTGGTGGGTGGGGACAGTCACCATCAGTTGTTCCAGGCTCACAGGAAGTATCAATGCGATAAAAGGTGCAATTAGGTGAATCCCGGCATTTTTCACTTGACCGGCCGAGCCTGGCTGGCGCGCCCGCCGCGGACCGGCCGCGCATCGGCCCGTCTGGCCCGGCGGGGGATCCTTGCCGTGGACACGCCCCCGTATGTGCAGGTCGGGGCGCTACTCTGACGCTTCACCCGTACGGACGCAGCACCGGGCACCCTGCTGCCCGCCCGGCCTGCCCCCATCCCGACTCGACTCGCTGACGAAAGGCGGACACGACCGATGAGCGAGCAGCACGAGCCCGCCGGCGGCGCCCCGGGCGCCCCCGACGAGGACGTCATCGAACTGGCCACCAAGATCTTCGACCTCGCCCGCCAAGGCCAGACCGTCCTGCTCACCGCCTATCTCGACGCAGGGGTCCCCGCCAACCTCACCAACGACCGCGGCGACACCCTGGTGATGCTGGCCGCCTACCACGGCCACGCCGACACCGTCACCGCCCTGCTCGCCCGCGGCGCCGAGGCCGACCGCGCCAACGACCGCGGCCAGACCCCGCTCGCCGGCGCCGTCTTCAAGGGCGAGGAGGACGTCATCCGCGCCCTGCTCGCCGGAGGCGCCGACCCGAACGCCGGAACCCCCTCCGCCGTGGACACGGCCCGCATGTTCGCCAAGGCCAACCTGCTGGAACTCTTCGGAGCCAAGTAGTCCGTTTTTGGCCGTGACCTGGCACGGTCCGACCGGTCCCCCAGCTCACGGGTTGATCACGACAGCCGTAAATGTGGTCGCGGTGCACAAACCGGCTGGGTCATCATGGCGTCGGATTCGATTCGCGAGCACGACGGACGGGCAGGACCGGGCAGGACACGACGGGTGTCCGAGCCCACCTGCCGAACCGGCCGCCGAGGTCGCGAAGCACCGACGAGAGTGAGAAGGCAATGGTCTACATCGAGCGGAACAAGACGGCGGACGTCCTCACATGCTGTTACGCGGCCCTGTGAATCCCGATTCCCGGTTGCGTCCCCAGCTTGATTTGAGGCCATTCCCATGTTCGAACCAGTCATAGCGCCGAGCGGCACCCTGCTCGGGCTCCTCCAGCGCGGCCGCGGCGACGGCACGCTGCACGCGCTCGCGGCGCCCAGAGCGGAAGCCCTCGCGGCGCTCAACCAGTGCGTGCTCCGCGACCCGCGCCAGGACTGGCAGGTCGAGAACCGCTCCCTGTACTACGCACGCCTGTACCTCGACCTCGACGGGCCCCTCGGCGAGATCGAGAGCCACCTCTTCAGCGCCGACGACCTCGTCGACGACACGGACCACCGGACCGGCCTCGCCCTGTCCGTCCTGGGTCACCTCGCCTCCTACGGGCGCGACGACGCACTCATGCTGCTGCGCCGCTACGCCGCCTCCGGCGCCAACTGGGCCTGGGCCCTCGACGAGCTCGCCCTGCGCGACGACGACCAGGGGCTGCGCTCCCTCGCCGCGCCGGTCCTCGCGAGATTCCCCGCCGGCGAGGAGGGTGAGGCGCGGCTGGCCGCCGCCGTACGCGACGCCTACGAGCCCCGGCCATGGTTCCTCTGGGAGGAACTGCCCGCCTACGGAGAGCGGCTGCGCGCAGCCCGCCGCCAGGGCTCCTTCGACCGCTGGCAGCGCCAGCTCACCCCCAACGGCCCCCGGCCCGGCTGGGGCGTCCAGGCCGTCTTCGACTGGGCCGCCGACGGGCTGCGCCGCGGAACCCCGCTGCACGTCCCCGCCGCGCGGTGCCTCGCCGCCGTGGCCGCCCCCGAAGACCGCTCCGCCATCCTCGCGGCCGCCGCCGGCACCCTCGGCGAAGCCGCCCGGGCCACCGCCCTGCACCACCTGGTCCTCGCCGAGCCGGACAACCCGGCCGTGCTGGACCTCATCGAAGCAGCCGCGGACGAGCCCGCCGTCGCCGCCTACGAGCGCATGAGCGGCCCCGCGGCCGTCGAGCGGGCCCGACGCTGGGTCCACCGCCCCGACGCCCTCGGCGCGGCCGCCGCCGCCCTCCTGGCCGCCCACGGCGACGCCGAGGACGCCGGCCTGGTCCTGGGCGCCCTCCGCTCCACCGTCCGCGGCTCCGGCCCGGACTCCCCGCGGCTGTTCGCCCTGGTGGACGGAGCGGGCCGGCTGTCGATCGGCTGCGCGGCGCCGGTGCTGCGCCACGTCTACCGCGAGACGGCCTCGTCCCACCTCCGCGGCCGCGCCGCGCGCGCCCTGGCCGCCACCGATCCCTCCTTCGCGGCGGGCTTCGCCGTCGAATGCCTGTGGGACTGCGAGGAGACCACCCGCGAGGTGGCCGCCCTCCACGCGGAGACCGCCGACGTACGCGTGGCCCCCCGCCTGCGCCGCCTGGCCGCCGACCCGGCGGAGGAGGAGGACGTCCAGTCGGCCGTCCGCAGCCGCATCGCACCGGAATCCGCCGTGTAGCCCGACGGCCACCCCACCGACACCACTCGGCCCGGCCCCCCTGACGGGAGGGAGCCGGGCCGAGTGCTGTGACCACCTGCGGTCACGGAGTGGAATGGGGTGCAACGGGGGTGGGTACGCCGGGGGGCAGGGTAGGGGGCCACGGGTGTGACCTCAGGAACTCCTCCATGTAGTCGACCGAACAGGACGGGACGTCGGCGTTCTCCAGAACTCCGAAGATGAGTCCCTGTTTCCCCTCCCCCGGGGGGAAGTAGTCCGCCCACGTGAACACGAGTGTGTACCCCGGGGGGACCGCCTTCGGGTTGACCTTGAGGGTGCGGCCGTCACCGCCGTGCGACAGAGCGGCCGCGGGATCGTCCTGGGGGCCGCGGCCCCAGCCCTGGATTTCCTTGCACTGGGATTGCGGCAGCTTCGGGACCAGGACGGTCCCTGTGGGGCCGGTAACCGGAGGCCGAGCCCATCGCGGCGAGGAAGACGTCCGCCGTCAGGTCCGCCGCCAGGTGCGGGTCGGCGACCCGGCGGGTGACGAAGCCGAGTACGGCATCGATGTGTCCCTCGTAGAACGCCCCGAATCCCTCGGGCGTGGTGAGATCCGGTGGTCCGGTCTCGTGTCGTGGGCTGCGCACCCGGTTCCTCCCCTGCACAGGGGACCCGGTCGGCCCCCTCACCCCCTACTTGCCGATGGCCTCCGGAACGTTTCATCGCGCCCTCACGAACCTGACCGGTACCCCCGGCCGGGCCTGGGCCGCCGCGTCCAGGGCCGGTCCCGGCGGGACCACGCCGACCACCGGGTAGCCGCCCGTCACCGGGTGGTCGGCCAGGAACACCACCGGCAGGCCGTCCGGGGGGACCTGGACCGCGCCCAGGACCATGCCCTCGCTCGGGAGTTCCCCCGGGCGGCTGCGGGCCAGCGGGGGGCCCGCCTCCGTGCGCAGGCCGATGCGGTTGGACATCGCCGCGACCCGGAACACCGAACGCCAGAGCCCGGCGAGCGAAGCCTCCGTGAACCAGTCCGCCCGCGGCCCGAGGCGGAGCGGGAGGAGGAGTTCCGCGGGCGCCCCGGGCAGTGGGCAGGCATCCGCCCACGGCACCGGCTGCGGGCCGGGTGGGGAGACAGGCAGCGGCATCCCGGCCGACAGGACCGGCGGCCCCAGCCCCGACAGCAGGTCCGTCGAGCGACTGCCCAGGACCGGCGGGACGTCCAGGCCTCCCCGCACCGCGACGTAGCTGCGCACCCCCGACTCGGCCCGGCCCACCTCCAGCTCCGCCCCGGCCGGCAGCCCGACCGCGGCTCCCCAGGGCACCGGGCGGCCGGACACCCGTACGGAACAGGGCGCGCCCGTGACGGCCACGCTGGTCGCAGCCAGGGCCCGGAGCCCGACCCCGTCCAGGGTCGTCTCCAGCGCCGCCGCGTCCGGGGCGTTGCCGAGCAGCCGGTTGGCCAGGTCGTACGCCGCCGTGTCGAGCGCGCCCGAACGCGGGACCCCGAGGTGCGCGTAGCCGGGGCGGCCGCGGTCCTGGACCGTGGTCAGCGCCCCCGGGCGGATCACCACAAGCCCGGTCACCGACCCGGTCACCGGCCCGCCTCCGTGAACCGCACCCGTACCCCCGGCGCGAACAGCGCCGCCGGTTCCCGGTCCGGGTCCCAGAGCACCGCGTCCGTGGTCCCGATCAGCTGCCAGCCGCCGGGGGAGGAGCGCGGGTACACCCCTGCGTACTCGCCCGCGAGCGCCAGCGAGCCCGCCGGGACGGCGGTGCGCGGGGTGGCCCTGCGGGGCAGGTGGAAGCGCTCCGGGAGCCCCGTCAGGTAGCCGAAGCCGGGGGCGAAGCCGCAGAAGGCCACCCGGAAGACGGTGTCGCCGACGACGGCCGGGACCTCTTCGGGGGCCACGCCCCACAGGCGGGCCACCTCGGCCAGGTCCGGGCCGTCGTAGCGCACCGGGACGGTCACCAGGGCCCCCTGCGTCTGCGCGAGCGGGGGCACCTCCCACCGGGCGATCCGGACGCCGAGCGCGGCGGGGTCCCGTACGCCGTCGAGAAGTACGGTCCGGGCCGCGGGCACGAGGTCCCGTACGGCGCCCAGCTCGCCCGCGTCGCGGCGGCGCAGCAGTTCGGCGTGGAGCGCGGCCACCTCGGCGGCCGAGTCCAGCTCGATCAGCAGCGCCTCGCCGCCCACCACGAGCGGCCTCACGCGAAGGCCTCCACCCGGACCCCGGCGGCCCCCAGCGCCTCCCGTACCCGGCGGGCGAGCAGCGCCGCCCCCGGCGTGTCCCCGTGGACGCACAGGGAGCGCGCCGCCACCGCCACCCGGGAGCCGTCGGCGGCGGTCACCGCGCCCTCGGCGGCCATCGCGACCGCCCGGGCGACCACGGCATCCGCATCGTGCAGCACCGCCCCGGGTTCACCGCGCGGTACGAGCGTGCCCGCCGGGGTGTAGGCGCGGTCGGCGAACGCCTCCGGTACGGCCGTCAGCCCCGCCGCCTCGGCGGCCGCCAGCAGCACCGACCCCGGCAGGCCCAGGACCGGCAGGACCCCGGACCCGGCCGCCGTCCGCACCCCGGCGACGACGGCCCCCGCCTGCTCGGCGTCGTACACGGTGCGGTTGTACAGCGCGCCGTGCGGTTTCACGTACGACACCCGGGAGCCGGCGGCCCGTGCGAACACCTCCAGCGCCCCGATCTGGTAAGCCACCTCGTCGGCCAGCTCACCGGCCGGCACGTCCATGGCGCGCCGCCCGAAGCCCGCCAGGTCGCGGTAGGACACCTGGGCGCCGATCCGTACCCCGCGCTGCGCCGCCAGCTCGCAGACCCGGCGCATGGTGGACGGGTCGCCGGCGTGGAATCCGCACGCGACGTTGGCGCTCGTGACGACGGACAGCAGCGCCTCGTCGTCCGTCAGCGTCCAGCGTCCGAAACCCTCACCGAGGTCGGCGTTGAGGTCGATCAGAGGTGTGATCATGGAGGCCATGCCGTGAGGGTAGAACAGCGCCCGCGCCGCGTTGCCGAGCGCCGGGGACCGATCCGGCCGAACCATGCCGTTTGGGATGTTGTCCGTGACAGCGCCTAGTCTTTGTCCGTGACTCTCCCTGCCCCGGCAAAGACCCTCCCGTCCCCGGCGCCGGGCCCGGCCGCCGACGAGGGCCTGGCCCGGCGGCTGCGCGCGCTCGCCTGCACCGCCCCGCTGCACGACCTCGACGTACGCAAGGCCAATCTCGCCGGCGAGTACGGGATCTACGCGATGGCCGAGGTCGCCCTCGCCGCGATCGACCTGGTCACGCTCACGATGGACTTCGACACGGGCGCCGACCACGAGCAGATCGTCGCCAGGCTGCTCCCGCGCGTCGCCGCCCAGGCGCCGGCCCGTCCTGCGGCCGAGCACGAGCGGGTGGCCCGCTGGGTCCTGGAGAACCTGATCAACGTCGGCAGCGTCGACCGGGGCTTCCGTGCGATCTACGGCACGTTCGGCCCCGACGGGGTGTACGTCCGCCGGGACTACGACTTCAAGCTGATCGAGGAAGTCCCCGGTTACGGGGGCGCGGTGTACCTGCGCACGACCGACGAGGCCGTCAACGTCCTCGTCGGCGCCCTCGACACGGACGTCACCAGCGCGCAGATCGCGGCCGAGGTGAAGCTGGAGGTCCTGATCAGCCGGGGCCGGCTGGCGGACGCCCAGCTGGCCGCCGAGCAGGCCCGCTACCGCACCGTGCAGTACGCCGAGACCCTGCGCCGTACGTTGGACGCGACGCGGCGAAACGTCCGGGCCGTCGACTGGCTGCAGTCCGTGCCCGACATGATCGAGGAGGCGCTCGACCACGTCGCCGACCGCTACCGCCACGAGAACGCGATCCTGACCAACATCCGCAAGGCCCGCGACGAGGCGGCGGAGCCCGAGAACAAGCGGCGCGCCGCCGAGCTGGTCGACATCGTCAAGGACTGCATCCGCCGCCACACCCAGCTCCAGTCGAGGCTCCTGGACGCGGGCCCGCTCTTCCGCGCCGAACAGGACCGCCAGGCCTTCGCCGCCCCGGCCCGGCGCACCGGCATCGACCTCTACGGCCAACTGGTCGCCCCCGTCCTGCCGTTGCCGCTCGCCGACGCCACCCGCGTCACCGACGCCTTCTTCGCCCGGGGCACGGGGCTGCGCACGCCCGTCTCCGTGCGGGTCGCCGACCTGGTGGAGATACTCCTGACCCCGCCGGTGGAACGGGAGCACCTCGGCGCGGAGATGCCGGAGCCGGACCTGATCGCCACCCCCGACGACAGCCGCTTCAGCGAGGAGCAGCTCGCCGCCGCGATGCAGCTGCTGGACCTCCCCCACGACGCGCCGCGCCGCCTGTCTGGCCTGCTGGCCGAGGCCCGGCGTACGGACCCGGACCTGCCGTACCTGGTCGCGCTGCTGGCGGTGCACGCGGCGAGCCCCGCGGTGGGCACGGCCTACCGCCAGGGCGAGGAGCGGCTGCTGTTCGCGGTGGACGACGGCACCACGCTCGACGACCCCGAATTCGGCGGCGCGGACCTGATCGTCGGCACGGCCCTGCTGGACGCGGCGGCGATGACCGCGGACCGCACGGAGGCCTCATGATCCCCGCCCCCCGCCCACTGACGCCCCGCGGGCGGGCCCCGCGAACCGCCGCCGAAACCACCGCACACCACGAGAGGCAGTACCCGTGAGCGACCACCACGCCGAGCACCCCGCGTGGAGCGAGGCCGACGCGCCGCCGGTCCCGGTCGCGCCCGCGCAGAGCACGGGCGTCACCCCCGCCGACGCCGCGGACGCCGCCCGGCTCGTCGCCTTCGGGCTGCAGCCCAAACTGCTCCCCACCCGCGACGCCGAGTACACCGAGCTGCTGCGCCGCTACCGCGAGGACCCCGCCTTCGGGCGGCTCGCCGATGCCGTCGCCACCGGCCTCGGGCTCGTCGTCCTGGAGGTCTCGCCCCGCGCGGGCATGGCCGTGGCCGCAGGAGAGGACTCGGTGTTCGCCGTGCGGATGGGCGACTACGCCCGGCGCACCACCGCCGACTCCGCCGACCGGTTCCTGCACGGCCTGGCCCACCTCGCCCTCGCCGCCCTCGCCTTCCCCCGCCCCGAGGACCTCGCCGACGACGCCTACATCGGCCGCGTCACCGTCAACGGGGTCGACGCCTTCGTCCGGCAGGCCTGCCGCCGCCTGGAGGAGCGCGCCGAGGAGCTCGGGGAGAACACCGACCCGGCCACCGACCGCCCCGGCCTGGAGGCCGCCTGGCGCGTCTACGCCCGCCGCAGCGCCACCGGCGCCACCAAGGACGCCCGCCGCCTCGCCGGTTCCACCACCGGCATCGTCGGCAAGGCCGCCGCCTTCCTCACCGACTCCGGCTTCCTCCAGCGCACCGGTGACGACGCCGGAGGTACGTACCGCACCACCCCCCGCTACCAGCTCCAGGTGCGCGACATGGCGGGCAGCGCGGCCATGGCCGAACTCCTGGACCTCGGCGTGGTCCCCGTCAGCGACGGCTCCGCGAGCCTCCTGCCACCGCCCGAGGGCGACGACCTGGAGCTCGCCGCCGACGCCGGCCTGCCCTTCCACGCCTGAGCCCCCGCCCCCGTCCCGTACGACCTACGAAAGACCACGAGAGTCCGCCGCCATGTACGAGCTGTCCCGGATCCGCCTCTACTCCATCGGGCCCGCCGGCGCGCGCTACGCCGACACCGTGCTCGACCTGCGCGGAGTCGGCGAGCCGGTGCCCCACCCGGCGCCCGCGCAGGCGGAGTTCTTCGAGGACGAGCCGACCGGCCCGCCGCGCCGGCCCGCGCCCGCCGGTGTGCTCTTCCTGGAGAACGGCGGCGGCAAGTCCGTCCTGCTCAAGCTGATCTTCTCGGTGATGCTGCCAGGACACCGCAACACCCTCGGCGGCGCCAGCTCCGGCGTGCTGCGCAAGTTCCTCCTCGCCGACGACTGCGGCCACGTCGCGCTGGAATGGCAGCACACCCAGACCGGCGAGTGCGTGGTCGTCGGCAAGGTCAGCGAATGGCGCGGCCGCCAGGTCTCCAACGACCCGCGGAAGTTCGCCGAGGCCTGGTACTCCTTCCGGCCCGGGCCCGGCCTGAGCCTGGACAACCTCCCGGTCGCCGAGGCCACCGCCGTCCGCCCGCCCGTCGAGGGGGCCTCCGGCGCCCAGGGCCGGCGCCGCACGATGAAGGGGTTCCGCGACGCCCTCACCGAGGCAGGCAAGGCCTACCCCCACCTTGAGGTGTACTTCGAGGAGATCCACGACCGCTGGAACGAACACCTCACCGAACTCGGCCTCGACCCCGAACTCTTCCGCTACCAGCGCGAGATGAACGCCGACGAGGGCGAAGCCGCGGGCCTCTTCGCGGTCAAGAAGGACTCCGACTTCACCGACCTGCTGCTGCGCGCCGTCACCGACACGCGCGACACCGACGGCCTCGCCGACCTGGTCCACGGCTTCGGCAACAAGCTAGGCCGCCGCTCCGAACTCATGGCCGAACGGGACTTCACCGCCGGCTCCGTCGACCTCCTCACCAAGATCGTTGAGGCTGCCGAGACCCGCTCCCGGCTGCGCGACGTCCACGCGGGCGCCGAACGCCGCACCCGCACCCTGGCCCGCCGGCTGTCCGCCCGCGCCGCCGAGGAGCGGGGGCGCGCGGCCGATCTCGCCCAGCGGGTCACCGCTGCCGCCCATGCCGTCACCGCCGCCGAGTCCGCGCGCGCCCGCAGCGCCGCGATCTCCGCCGAACTCGCCTACCGGCACGCCTCGCTGGCCCTGACGGTCGCCGACAAGGCCGCCGCCGCCCAGCGCCGCGAGCTCCTCGAAGCCCGCACCCTGCACTCCGCCTGGCAGGCCGCCGAGACGGTGCTGCGCCACCGCGCGGCCGCCGACCGCTCCGCCCGGGTCGCCGCCGCGATCCTGGAGGCCGAGCGGGACGCCGCCCCGGCCCTGGCCGCGCGCGCCACCGCGGCCGCCGCGCTCGTACGCGCCCTGCACACCGCCGCCGAGGACGGCGAACGCCTGGCCAACGAGGAGGAGGAGCGTTCCGCCGCCCTCCAGGAAGCCGGTGAAGCCGCGCACCGCGACGCCACCGCCGCCGCCACCGCCGCCCAGCGCGCCCGCAGCGAGGCCGAGCACCTGCGGGCGCGGCTGTCCGAGGTCCAGCAGGAGACCGCCGAGGCCGTCCGGGCCGGCTGGCTCGACGACTCGGCGCCGGACGCCGACCCGGCCCGCGCCGCCCTCGCCGCCAGCGACGCCGAGAAGACCGCCGTGGCCGCCTGGGACGAGGCCCGCGAGGCCGCCCGCACCGCAGCCGAAGCCGCCCGCGAGGCCGCCGCCGCGGAATCCCGCGCCGAACTCACCGCCGCCCGCGCCGCGGACGCCGCCGACGCGGCCGAAGCCGCCCACCAGGCGGAGCACCGCGCCGCGCAGTCCCTCGCCGCCGCCCCCCGCCTCGCCGAGCTCCTGGGCCTCCCGTCGGCGCCGGACACCTTCCTCCCGCACCCGCGCGGGGCCACTCCCGCAGGCACCCCCGACGCCGCCTCCGCCCGATCGGGCAGCGCCTCCGCTGACCCCGGGGCACCGGGGGCGGCCGCCCACGGCCCCGCAGACGCCACCGCCGGGTGGCTCACCGCCGAGGAACTCGACCGGAACGCCGACGAGCTCCACACCCTGCTCACCGACGGGGTCGCCTCGGCCGAACGCCAGCTGTTCGAGCTGCGCACGGCCGCCGCCGACGACGCCCGGATCCTCGGCGCGCTCGGCGACGGCGGGCTGCTGCCGCCCGGCCCCGACGTCCTCGCCACCGTCGAGTACCTCGGCGAGCACGGCATCCCGGCCCTGCCCGGCTGGCGCTACCTCGCCCAGTCCGTGGACCCCGCCGACCACGCCGCGGTCCTCGCCGCCCGCCCCGAACTCGTCGACGGCGTGGTCATCACCGACCCCGACACCCACGCCCGGGCCCGCGAAGTCCTGTCCGGCGCGGCCCTGCTGCCCCGCTCGACCGTCGCCGTCGGCACGGCCGCGGCCCTGCTGGCACCCGTGCCCCCGGCGGGCGGCGACGCCGCGGGAGCCTCCGGCATCTTCATCGTCCCGCCGAACCCGGCCATGCACGACGAGCACGCCGCCGACGAGGAACGCCAGGCGCTGCGCAGCCGCGCCACCGCCCGCGACACCGAGATCCGGGACCTGGCCGCCCGGCTCGCCGGGGACCGCGAACTCGCCGCCCGGCTCGCCTCCTGGCGCACCGGCTGCCCGCCCGGCCGCCTCGCCGAACTCGCCCGGCAGGCCGAGGCGGCCCGCGCCTTCGCCGAGGAGGCGGACGCCGAACTCGCGGAGGCCCGTACCGTACGCGCCGAGGCCGACGAGGCCGCCGCCGACGCGGCCCGCGTCCGCGACGAACGCCAGGACACCGCCCAGCGCGCCCGCCGGGTCGCCGACGCCCTCGCCGGCCTCGCCTTCCGCCTGCGCGAACGCGCCGGCTGGCAGGCCAAGGTCCGCGAACTCGCCGACGAGGCCGCCGAGTCCGAGGCCCGCGCCGAGTCCTGCCTGGCCCGCGCCCGCGCCGCGGACGAAGACCGCCGGGCCGCCCAGCGCGCCGCCGACGACGCCCGCCGCACCGCCCGCGCCCTGCGCGCCGAACGCGCCGAGATCGCCGGCGCCCCCGAGGCCCTCCCGGCGGAGGACGCCGCGCCCAAGGCACCCCTGCCCGATCTGCGCGAGGCCTACCGGGCCGCCTCCCGGCTCTACGAGAAGGTCGGCGTCGGCGCTGACCTGCGCGCCGAGCAGGCCCGCGCCGAGAGCGACGAGAGCGCGGCCCTCGCCGAACTGGACCGGCTCACCAACAAGGTCCGCACCCGCGCCGCCCAGCTCCTCGAAGGCACCGACGGCGCCGACGGCCCCTCCCGGCAGGCCGCCGCCGCCCGCGCCGAAGCCCTCGTACAGATGCTGGAGACCCGCGCGTCGGCCGCCAGCGAGCAGCTCGGCCGACTGCGGGGCGAGGCCGAACGGCACGCCCCGACCGAAGGGGAAGCGCACACCGACCTCCCCGAGGAACTCGTCCCCGCGGACGTCGAACACGCCCAGGCCCTGCTGCGCACCGCCACCGCCCAGCTGGCCGCCCACACCGCCGCCGTCGAGACCGCCCGCGCCGCACACGCCGACCTGCTGCGCGCCCACCGCGCCGCCGAGGACGGCGCCGGCGGCTTCGACGAGACCGCCGCGATGCTGCGGGACCTGCTGCGCGACCACACCCACCAGGACGACGAACAGGAGCCGGCGGCCCACCGGGGCACGCTGGAGGAGGCCCGCCAGTCCGCCGCCGAGGCCCGCCGCTCCCTGCGCGGCTGCGCCGCCGACCTCTCGGCCGCCGAAGCCGCCGTGCGCGAGTCCAGCGACATCCTGGTCCGGCACGCCAACGCCACCCGCTACGAGCAGGTACGCACCCCGGCCCGCCAGCAGATCCGCGAACTGCCCGCCTCCGCCCTGCCCGAGCACGCGGCGGCCTGGGCCGCGGCCTTCGCCCCGCGGCTGCGCGTCCTCACCGACGAACTGGCCCAGCTGGAGCGCAACCGCGACAGCATCGTCGACCGGCTGCGCGGACTCGTCGAATCCGCCCTGGCCACCCTCCGCTCCGCCCAGCGGCTCTCCCAGCTCCCCGAGGGCCTGGGGGAGTGGTCGGGGCAGGAGTTCCTGCGCATCCGCTTCGACGAGCCCGACCAGGCGACCCTGACCGAGCGGCTGGGCGAGGTCATCGACGAGGCGACCCGCACGGCCGTGAAGAAGAACAGCGGCGCCTCCTTCGGCGAGGGCCGCCGCGACGGCATGTCCCTGCTGCTCCGCGGGGTCCAGGCGGCGCTGGAGCCCAAGGGCGTCTCCGTGGAGATCCTCAAGCCGGACGCGGTGCTGCGCGCCGAGCGGGTGCCGGTCGGCCAGATGGGCGACGTGTTCTCCGGCGGTCAGCTGCTGACCGCCGCGATCGCCCTGTACTGCACGATGGCGGCGCTGCGCAGCAACGACCGGGGCCGGGACCGCCACCGCCACGCGGGCACGCTGTTCCTCGACAACCCCATCGGGCGCGCGAACGCCACGTACCTGCTGGAACTCCAGCGGGCCGTCTCCGACGCGCTCGGTGTGCAGCTGCTCTACACCACCGGCCTGTTCGACACCACGGCGCTCGCGGAGTTCCCGCTGGTCATCCGGCTGCGCAACGATGCCGACCTGCGGGCGGGGCTGAAGTACATCAGCGTCGAGGAGCACCTGCGGCCGGGGCTCCCCCAGCCGTCCGCGGAGGAGGAGACCATCCACGGCGAGATCACGGCGACCCGCATGTTCCGCCGCTCCACGGTCAACTCCTGACGGCGGCCCCAAGCGGCCCCAAGCGGGCCGCCGGCAGTGCCCCGCGGGCACGACCCCGGCGGCGCCGGGCCGGCCGTCGGTAGGCCTCGGCCGGCACGACCCCGTGCCGACTGCCGACCCGGCCGCCCCGGCCTGGCCGCCCCCGGGCCCGCCTATCCCCGGCCCGAGGTCGCCTGGTAGTGCCGGTCACCGGCCGCCGACGACCAGGCGGCCACCCGGCCGCCCGCGACGGGCCGGCGTATTCGGCCCGCCGGACCGGGCTGCGCCGCGGCACGGGCCGCCCGGCGCGCCCGGCGCTGCTCGCGCCGCAGCGCCCGCGCCGTGCTGCTCGGCTCCGACACGACCCCGTACCGCTGGTTCCACGTCTGCCGGGTGATCAGTACGTCCAGCACCCCCCAGGTCGCGACCACGGTCCCGGCTATCGCCCCCAGCGCCATCGGCAGGGCCAGCCAGGAGCCGGTGAGCGTGAGAAGGAAGGCGATCGTCGACTGCGTCAGCGTCAGGGCGACGATCAGCACCGCCCGCACCGCCGCTTCGCGCACCGGATCCGGCATCCGGCGCCGCTCGGCCGACTCCACCTGCCACAGCGACCGCCTCACCGAACCGGCCGCGCCGTTGTCCTCGTCCTCGTCCTCGTAGAACCCCATGGTGCACCCCTACCCCGACGTATCCCCTCGAACAGGTAGACGTTCGGCCCCGTCGGGAGATTCCCGTATCGCGGACTTCTTCTGCGCGGCTACCCAACCCGGAACGAATAATTCCAGCCATCCATCCGATTGCGGGAACCGATACCCCACCCCGTGTCATCTGCCACATATCGGGCTGCTCTTGACCGGAAGTGTCGGACAACTCGTGATCTACGCCCAGGGGTCCGGCCGAAAACGTCCGGACACGCCTTCGAAGCCGCCCCCCGGCAGTAGTAGGCTCACGCCGTTTAAATGACGGAACACCGACCCCCGCCAACGGGGTTGAGCTGGGGGAGGCTGAGGACGCCATGCGCTTTCGCGGGAAGTCCATCCGCCGGAAGATCGTGGCGTTGCTTCTGGTGCCGCTCGTCTCCCTCACCGCACTGTGGGGCTTCGCCACCGTCATCACCGGACAGCAGGCCGTCCAACTCCTCGACGTCGCCTACGTCATCGACAAGGTCGGCTACCCCATCGAGGACGTCGTCCGCGTCATCCAGAAGGAACGCCGCCAGACCCTCGTCGTCCTCGGTGACCCCCGGGCCGCCACCGCCACCGCCGAACTCACCAAACGTCGCACCGCGACCGACGAGCTCGTCGACCGGATCAGCAAGGACGCCAAGGACCCCGAGGTCGTCGACGAGCTCACCCCCGCGACCGCCCAGCGCCTCGACTCCATCCTCGACGCCTTCCACGGCATCGGCGCCCTGCGCCGCTCCGTCGACCAGAACACCCTCGACCCGAGCCAGGCACTGGAGCTGTACAGCCGCCTCGTCGACCCCTGCTACGACTTCCTCATGAACCTCCACGCCCTCCAGGACGTGGAGATGGACAAGCAGGGTCGCGCGCTCGTCGGCATCACCCGCGCCCGCGAGGCGCTCTCCCGCGAGGACGCCGTCATCGCGTCCGCCCTCGCCGCCCGCAGCGTCAGCCCGGCCGACATCCGCCGCGTCTCCGACCTCGCCGCCAACCGCGCGCTGCTCTACGAGTTCAACCTCGCGATCCTCCCCGCCGCCGAACGCGAGCTGTTCGAGCAGTACTGGGCCGGCCCGGACACCAAGCCGCTGCGCGACGCCGAGGAACGTTTCATCGCCGGCGGCCCCGGCAAGAACCCGCGCGTCACCGCGGCCCAGTGGGACGAGGCCGCCAACAAGGTCCTCGACGAGGTCGCCGCCATGGGCACCGCCGCCGGCGACCGCTACCAGAAGCGCGTCGAGCCCGTCGCCATGAAGGTCCTGCTGCAGGCCGCCGTCGCGGGCATCCTCGGCTTCATCGCCCTCGTCGTCTCCCTCGTGCTGTCCGTACGCATCGGCCGCGACCTGGTCCGCGACCTGTCCCGGCTCCGCAAGGAGGCCCACGAGGTCTCCGGCGTCCGGCTGCCCGCGGTCATGCGCCGCCTCGCGGCCGGCGAACACGTCGACGTGGAGACCGAGGCCCCCCGCCTGGAGTACGAGAAGGACGAGGTCGGCCAGGTCGGCCTGGCCCTCAACACCCTCCAGCGCGCCGCCGTGGAGGCCGCCGTCAAGCAGGCCGAGCTGCGCCGGGGCGTCTCCGAGGTCTTCGTGAACCTGGCCCGCCGCAACCAGGTGCTGCTGCACCGCCAGCTGACCCTGCTCGACACCATGGAGCGGCGCACCGAGGACACCGAGGAGCTCGCCGACCTCTTCCGCCTCGACCACATGACCACCCGCATGCGCCGCCACGCCGAGGGCCTGGTGATCCTCTCCGGCGCCGCCCCCTCCCGCCAGTGGCGCAAGCCCGTCCAGCTGATGGACGTCGTCCGGGCCGCCGTGGCCGAGGTCGAGGACTACGAGCGCATCGAGGTACGCCGCCTGCCGCGGCTCGGCATCGCCGGCCCCGCCGTCGCCGACGTCACGCACCTCGTGGCCGAACTCCTGGAGAACGCCACCGTCTTCTCCCCGCCGCACACCGCGGTCCAGGTGCACGGCGAGCGCGTCGCGAACGGCTTCACCCTGGAGATCCACGACCGCGGGCTCGGCATGAACCCGGAGGCCCTGCTCGACGCGAACCTCCGGCTCGCCGAGACCCCCGAGTTCGAGCTCTCCGACACCGACCGGCTGGGCCTGTTCGTCGTCAGCCGCCTCGCGCAGCGCCACGGCGTCAAGGTCGTCCTGCAGCCCAGCCCGTACGGAGGGACCACCGCGGTGGTCTTCCTCCCGGCGGACCTGCTGACCGAGGCGCCCGAGACCAACGGCACCGGCCTGCGCCTCGGGGACGGCAAGGGCGCCAGGAACGGCAAGGCCACGGCCCGCCCGGCCCGGAGCGCCGTGCGGCACGCCGCGGGCGGCCGCTCACTGCCCGCCTCCGACCTGCGCGGCCCCGTGGAACTGGAGGCCCCGCTCGGCGTGCTCGGCCTGGACGGCATCGACGACGCCGTCGACGAGGCCGCCCCGCGCCCCGCGGGCCTCGGCGGTGTCGGTGGCCGGCCGCCCGCCATGGCCACCCTGGACGACGAGACCCCGCCGGGTGGCACCCCGCGCAGCGCCCTGCTGGGGTTGCGCCCGGCCGACCGCCCGCGCGCCGACCGCTCCCACCCGGACCGCCCGCACACCGACCGCCCGCGCGCCGACCGCGAGCGGGAGCGGGAACCGCTCGCGCCCACCGGCCCGGTGCGCCTGCAGAGCTCCCGCCTGGACCCGGCACGTCCGGACGGCCCGCGCGCCCACGGGGCCGTACCGCTCCCGCGCCGCCGGCCCACGCCCACGCTGGTCGCCGACCACGGCCGCCGCGTGGAGCCGCGTCCGGCCACGGCGGTGCCGGAGCCCCCCGCGGCCCCCGCCGCCCGGACCGGCGACGCCCGCCCGGTCGAGGGGCCCGGCGGCCTGCCCAAGCGCGTCCGCCAGGCCAACCTGGCGCCCCAGCTCAAGAACGCCCCGGCCCCCGTACCCGCCGAGGCGGCCACCGACGCGGTGCAGGAGCGCGACGCGGAAGACGTACGTACACGCATGTCCGCACTCCAGCGCGGCTGGACGGCGGGCCGCCGACACGAGGCACAGCAGCAGTCCGAGACCGGAACCGGCACCTCCGCCGCCTCCGGTCCCGCGAACGAGAACGAGGGGGACGGTCGATGACCGCACCGCAGACCGGCAACGACACCCGGGGCCGCGGCTCCGGCCCGCTCAACTGGCTCCTCGACGAGCTCGTCGACCGGGTCGGCAGCATCCGCAAGGCGGTGGTCCTCTCGGGCGACGGCCTGCCCACCGGCAGCTCGAAGGACCTGACCCGGGAGGACAGCGAGCACCTGGCGGCCGTGGCCTCCGGCTTCCACAGCCTGGCCAAGGGAGTGGGGCGCCACTTCGACTCCGGCAAGGTCCGCCAGACCGTGGTCGAGCTCGACGAGGCGTTCCTCTTCGTCATGGCCGCCGGCGACGGCAGCTGCCTGGCGGTGCTCTCCGACGCCGACTCCGACGTCGGGCAGGTCGCGTACGAGATGACCTTGATGGTCAAGCGGGTGGGCGACCACCTGGCGACCGCGCCGCGCTCCGGGCTGCCAGCCGGAGGGTGAGGCGCACGGCATGAGCGATTCAGGCCACAACCGCCAGGACCACCCCTCCCACACCCCCGGCGGTCCGCACGAGCCCGCCCACCCGCACTGGTTCGACGACGAGGCGGGTCCGGTCGTACGCCCCTACGCCATGACCCGCGGTCGGACCAGCCACGCCGGCCAGCACCGGCTCGACCTGATCGCGCTCGTCGTCGCCGAACCGGCCGCCGACGACCCGGTCTGGGACATGACGCTGTCCCCGGAACACGCCCACATCCTCGGGCTGTGCCGGGAACGGCCGCAGTCCGTCGCCGAACTCGCGGCCGAGCTCGACCTCGCGGTGGGGGTGGTGCGGGTCCTCATCGGTGACCTGGTCGACGACGAACTGGTCCACGTGACCAGGCCGGTACCGCCGGCCGAACTGCCCGACGAATCCATTCTGCGTGAGGTGATCGATGGCCTTCGGGCGCTCTAGCCGCACCGGCGCCATGCATGCCGTGTCGCCGGTCGAGCCGCTGACCCTGAAGATCCTGGTCGCGGGCGGCTTCGGGGTGGGCAAGACCACCCTGGTCAGTGCGGTGAGTGAGATCAGACCGCTGCGGACGGAGGAACTGCTCTCCGAACCGGGCGTCGGCATCGACGACACCGGGGGAGTGGAAGCCAAGTCCACCACCACCGTGGCCATGGACTTCGGGCGCATCACCCTGCGCGAGGACCTGGTGCTGTACCTGTTCGGCACCCCCGGGCAGGACCGCTTCTGGTTCCTCTGGGACGAACTGGCCCAGGGCGCCTTGGGTGCCGTGGTCCTGGCCGACACCCGCCGCCTCGCCGACTGCTTCGCCGCCGTCGACTACTTCGAGCGGCGCCAGATCCCCTTCGTGGTCGCCGTCAACTGCTTCGACGGGGCCGAACGCCACCCCGTGGTCACCGTACGGGAGGCACTCGACCTCGACCCCGAGGTACCGGTGCTCCTGTGTGACGCGCGGGACCGGGAGTCCGTCAAGGACGTGCTGGTCGGGGTCGTGGAGCACGCCATGTCCCTGGCACGGGCCCGGCGCCGGAGCCTGACGGCGGGAGCCTGAGGCCCCTGGTGCATGGAGGCGGCCCGTACCCCCGCCGACTGGGGTACGGGCCGCAGCTCTCATGGGGGGATCAGGGGTCCCCGTCGCGGCGTCGGACGCGGCGCGGGACTGTGGAGCGAGTGTGAACCTGCCGCCGGGGGCCGTCAAGCGTTCGGACAAGAACGGACAACAGGACCAGGTCAGCGCACGGCGACGACGGCCGAACCGTGCCCGAACAGCCCCTGGTTCGCGGTGATCCCGGCCCTCGCCCCGGGAACCTGCCGCTCCCCGGCGCTGCCCCGCAACTGCCAGGTCAGCTCGCACACCTGGGCGATCGCCTGCGCCGGCACGGCCTCCCCGAAGGAGGCCAGCCCGCCACTGGTGTTGACCGGCACCCGCCCCCCGAGCGCGGTCGACCCCTCCCGTACCAGCTTGGCCCCCTCGCCCTCGCCGCAGAGCCCGATGTCCTCGTACCACTCCAATTCCAATGCCGTGGACAGGTCGTACACCTCCGCAAGGGACAGGTCCTCGGGACCGAGCCCGGCCTCCTCGTAGGCGGCGCGCGCGATGGAGGCCCGGAACGACCCCGGCGGGGGCGCCGACGCCGATGTCGCATCGGTGGCGATGTCGGGCAGGTCCAGCACCGTGCGCGGATACGTCGGCGTCACCGTCGACACGGCCCGGATCCGCACCGGATCGGCGATCCCGCGCGAGCGGGCGAAGTCCATACTGCTCAGCACCAGCGCCGCGCCCCCGTCCGAGGTCGCACAGATGTCCAGCAGCCGCAGCGGATCCGCGACGACGGCCGAGGCCGCGACCTCGTCGGCCGTCACCGGCCTGCGGTAGCGGGCCAGCGGGTTGAGGGCGCCCGCCGCGGCGTTCTTCACCTTCACCTGGGCGAAGTCCTCGGCGGTGTCCCCGTACACGGCCATCCGGCGACGGGCGTAGAGGGCGAAGTACGCCGGATTCGTGGCCCCCAGCACCCGGAACCGCAGCCAGTCGGGATCGTCGGGCCGGTCCCCGCCCGCCGGGGCGAAGAACCCCTTGGGCGCCGCGTCCGCACCGACGACGAGGACGACGTCGGCGAGCCCGGCCAGGATCTGCGCGCGAGCCGCCCCGATCGCCTGGGCCCCCGAGGCGCAGGCCGCGTAGACGCTGGTCACCCGGGCGCCCTGCCAGCCGAGGGCCCGGGCGAAGGTCGCGCCGGCCACGTAGCCGGGGTAGCCGCCGCGCACCGTGTCGGCGCCGACGACGGACTGCACGTCGGTCCACTCCAGTCCCGCGTCGGTGAGGGCGTGGCGGGCGGCGGCCCGCCCGTACTCGACGAAACTGCGGCCCCATTTGCCCCAGGGGTGCATGCCCGCCCCGAGGACGGCGACCTCGCCGGCTGCGCTGCTCACGAGCGGCCTCCCAGGGTGTCCACGGGGCGGAACCGCCAGGTGGTCCAGGTGGTGTCGGCGTCCTCGTTCAGTACGCCGCCCACCACCTCGACCTCCATGCCCACCGCCAGATCGGCGACGCCCACCCCGGGCGCCGCCTGCCCGAGCACCACCATGCCCTCGGCCTCCAGCTCGACCGCGACGAGGGTGTACGGCTCCCAGGGCTCGGACGGCTCCGACACGTACGGTGCGGGCGGCCGGTAGCGCCCGTCGGTGTAGGACCAGACCCGCCCGCGCGGCGAGAGCGGCACCTCGGTCAGCCGGCCGCCGCCGGGGCAGTGCGGGTTGCGGCAGTACGTGTCCTCGCGCGGGAAGAACACCGCGTCGCATGCCGAGCACCGGGTGCCGAGCAGGCGGAAGCCGCCTTCCGCGTCGTCGTCGGTGAACCACCCGCCGACGACGGGTATCCGTGTGCGTGCCAAGGTTCCTCCCGGGCAGGATCTGACGTAGCGTCAGAAGTGTGTCACGGTGCACCCGCCCCGGTCACCGGTTCCGGGCGAGCCGGTTCCGGTCGGTCTCGGGCAGCTCCGCCCGCGGCGGTGCTCACGGCCGGACCGAGGCGACGGCGACCGGGAAGTCGAAATACGTGGCGGGGAATTCCTCCGGCACGAAGGTGAAGTGCCACCACTCCTCGGGCAGATTCACAAAGCCCTCTTCGGCGAGCGCCTGCTTCAGCAGCCTGCGGTGGGCGCGTGCGGCGCCGGCGATCCCGGGGGAGTCGGTGTGCGAGAGCGGATCGAAGAAGTCGAAAGGGGTCCCCATGTCCAGGTCCCGCCCGGGCAGCTCCGCAAGGGTCACGTCGACCGTACTGCCCCGGCTGTGGCCGGACTTCTCGGCGATGTACCCGTCGGGGATGAGCCGGTGCTTGTCCACACCGGGATAGAACTCCGCCTTCCGCCGCAGGTCATCCGGTTCCCCGGCCCAGCGCACGAAGCGGTCCACGGCCCGCTGGGGCCGGTAGCAGTCGTACACCTTCAGCGTGTACCCGCGCCGCAGCAGCCCGCGCTGGGCCCGCCGCAATGCCTCGGCGGCGGGACGCGCGAGCAGGCAGACGGGCTCCTCGTAGCCGTCCACGACGCCGCCGGTGAAATTGTCGGCAGTGGCGTACCGGATGTCCTGCCGGATACTCGGGTCGAGGTCGGACAGGGTTACGAAACCGGGCGCGGACGCCCCGCCGACCAGCATGGCCAGGCAGCTCACAACAGCCGGCATCCTCATATGCCTTGGCATACCATCGCGGAATGCCGGCACAGCTGAAGGACTCGCACTGCTCCACCTGCGGAGCGCCCTACGGTACGACCGACTGGCCCCGCATCTGCCCGTCCTGCGGCGCCACCGTCTACCGCAACCCGCTTCCGGTCGCGGTCGCCCTCCTGCCGGTCGAGGACCAGAGTGGCACGGGTCTGGTGGTCATCACCCGCACCATCGAGCCGGGGCTGGGCGGGATCGCCCTGCCCGGCGGCTTCATGGACCTCGGCGAGGACTGGCGCGACGCGGTGGTGCGCGAGCTGCGCGAGGAGACCGGCATCCAGGCCCCGGCCTCGGAGATGGTCCTGGCCGACGCCATGAGCTCGCCCGGAGGGCACCTGCTCCTCTTCGGCCTCCTCCCCCTCCGGCCGGCGGCCGCCCTCCCGGCCTCCGCCGCCACCGACGAGACCACGGGCTGGCACGTCCTGCGCGGCCCGGCGCCCCTGGCGTTCCCGCTGCACACGAAGGCGGCCGCGGCGTGGTTCGCGGGACGCTACGCCTGACCGGGCCGCTCGATCCGGCCGCCTGAGCGGGCGCGTACACCGGGGCTCGCCGGTGCTACACGGGCAGTTCCATCACGAAACTCATCAGCACCACCACACCCGTGATGCTCCCGGCCACCACGGCCCCCCGCCGCCACACCTCACGCGTCGCGACCCGGCGGCCCCGCAGGACGGCGCCCGTGGCGAGCGGCAGCACCGCCGAGGCCGCCGTCCACGCCCACACCTCCAGGAAGCCGGCCCGCCCCACCAGCCAGGGGGAGTCGAGCCCCCAGGCCACACCGGCGGCGACCGCAGCCGACACCGGCGCCAGCACCGCCACCACGGCGACGGGCTCCGGCCAGGCCGTCACCCGGGCCGTCCAACTGCCCGCCAGTGCGAGGGGCTTGACCAGAAGCATCCCGTGGAGGAATCCCACCGCGACGGCCCCGACCGACACCGCGCCGATCACCGTGAGCGATCTGACCGGTGCCTGCTCCGTCACGACCACCAGGGTCCACACCGTCAGCAACTGCCAGGCGCCCACCGCCTCGGCGCCCGGGGCAGTGTCCCGGCGCGGTCGGATCCGCCGCGTCGTCGGATACGGCCGCGCCGGGCTCGCTAAAACCATCACAGACTCCCTGATCGCACGGGTGGAGGGTGGGAGGGCTGGCTCAGGCCTGCGGCCCGGGACGCGCACGCCGCCGGGCGGCGTCCGCGCCGCCCGCCCCGCGCCAGCATCCCGACACCCGCTACAGAGGGCCTACATCAGTGGTCGAGCCCGCCTCGACACCGCCACCCGCAGGCGCCGCCGCGCCTCCGGCCGCAGCCGCAGCCGCCTCACCCCCGCCCGCAGCCGCCGCGCCCCCGCCCGTACCCGCCCCGAGGGCCTGCGTCGCCGTGCCCCGGTCCGCCGCCTGGCCGAGACCGCGGACCACGACCCCCTCCACCACGCCCCCGGCCTCGTCCTCCACCACCACCGCGTCCCCGGCCCACCGCACCGCGTACCGCTCCACCTCGCCCGGCTCGAAGCCCGGACCCGGGTCGCGGATCACCAGCCCGCCGCCCGTGCGCCCCCGCGCCGGAGCCCACGCCTCCAGCACCACCGCCCCGTCCGCCGAACGCACCGGAAGCAGTGTTCCGGCCCGTGCCAGCACCGGGATCCGCCCCGCCGGCGCGTCCAGCAGCACCTGCCCCGGGCCCTCGTACGCCGCTCCCGTGGCGGTGTCGTACCACCGGCCCCGCGGCAGCCGCACGGCCCGCCGGTCCGCCCCGGGTTCCAGCACCGGGGCCACCAGCAGCGCGTCACCGAGCAGGAACGCGTCCTCGCAGTCCCGCAGGACCCGGTCCTCCGGCGCCCCCCACCACAGCGGCCGCACGTACGGGGCGCCCGTCCGCCGCGCCAGGTGCGCCAGCGTCACGAAGTACGGCCGCAGCCGCTCCCGCTCCGCCAGTACGGCCCCGGCGTGTTCCTCCACCTCGGGCCCGAACTCCCACGGCTCGCGCCGCCCCGCCCAGATCGCCGAGTGGGTCCGGAACAGCGGCAGGTACGCCCCCAGCTGCAGCCACCGCAGGTACAGCTCCGGCGAGGGCGACCCCGAGAAGCCGCCGACGTCGGGCCCCGAGTACGGCACCCCGCACAGGCCGAGCCCCAGCACCAGCGCCAGGGAGGCCCGCAGCCCCTCCCAGCCGGTCTCCACGTCCCCGGACCACGTGCCCCCGTACCTCTGCATCCCCGCCCACCCCGACCGGGAGAAGAGGAACGGCCGCTCGTCCGGCCGCAACCGGACCAGCCCCTCCCAGCCCGCCCGCGCCATGGCGAGCCCGTACACGTTGTGCGCGGCCCGGTGGTCGCCGCCCGCCCCCTCCAGCGCGTGCCGTGCCGACCGGGGCAGGCTCGGGTCCCCGAAGGGGGCGAAGGACACCGGTTCGTTCATGTCGTGCCACACCCCGGAGAAGCCCTGCGCCAGCCGCTCCGCGTACAACCCGCCCCACCACGAGCGCACCGCCGGATCGGTGAAGTCCGGATACACGCACTCCCCGGGCCAGACCTCGCCCCGCACCTCCTGCCCCCGGGCGTCACGTACGAACGCGCCCTGCGGACCCACCGCCCGTCCGGCGGCGTGGACCGCGTCGTCCACCTTCACCGCCGGATCGACGATCGAGACCAGCCGCACGCCCTGCTCCCGCAGAGCCCCCGCGAGCCCCGGCAGGTCCGGGAAGCGCGCCTCGTCCACGGTGAAGACACGGTGCCCCTCGTAGTGGTCGATGTCGAGGTGGACGGCCGACAGGGGGAGCCCCCGCGAGGTGTAGCCCGACACCACCCGCCGTACCTCTGCGGCGCTCCCGAACCCCCACCGCGCGTGCTGGTACCCGAGCGCCCACTCGGGCGGTACGGCGGCCGCGCCCGTCAGACCGGACCAGCCCTGGAGCACCCGCGCCGGCGTCCCCACCAGCACCCAGGCCCGCAACGGCCCGCCCTCCATGCGCAGTTCGACCGAGCCCGGCCGGTCCGGCCCCGAGCCCGCGCCGTCCTCGCCCTCCCGCAGGAGCACCCGCCCGTCCCACGGGTTGTCGTGGAACACCAGGTGCGTCCCCGCGTCCGCGACCACCATCTGCACCGGCATGGTGATGTACAGCGGGTCGTCGCCCTGCCGGAAGCCCCCCTTGGGGTCGGTGTTCCACAGCCGGTACACCCCGTCCCGCAGCCGGGGCCCCGCCGCCCGGCCGCCCAGCCCGAAGAAGCGGGCGTCCGCCGGGACCTCCGCGCGCTGCCTCCACCGCGGCCCGTCCGGCCCGGCCGGGGACCCGTCGGCCGGCTCCCACCAGCGCGGCGGCAACTCCCGGCGCAGCACCGTCCCGCCCGGCGTCCGCACCTCCACCGCCCCGTGCCGGGACACCGCCACCGTCACCCGCTCCGCCACCACGCGCCAGCCGCCCCCGGTGTCCGGTTCGAGCACGGCCCGCGGGTCGGGTTGCGGACCGCCGCCGACCACCGCGTACGAGGGACCCGGCTCGGCCCCGTCCCATCCCCAGAACACCGCCCCGCCGACCGTGACCCGTACGAGCAGCTCCGAACGCGTGAACCGCAGCACCCCGCCCCCCGGGCGCGACTCCGTACCCGTCAGCAGACCCGGCACGCGCGCCCGCTCCGCGCCCCGCCGCGGGAGCCCCATGGCGTCCGCGCGCCGGTGGCGCAGGGCGGAACGCCAGGCGCGCCGTCCGCGTTCCGTACCGAGGTCTTTCACCGCACGCACCAGATCGCGACCGTTCATGCTGCTCACCCTGCCACCGGCCGCCCGCCGAGCGGGCCGCGTTCAACTTCCGTTCACCGTCACGGGAAGCGCAGCACGACGGGCGGCACCTCGCGCGGCCGGCCCGCGCGGCGCCGCCCGACCGCCCAGGACACCCCTGGTGCGGATGTAGATCACATGGCATGGTCCCTGTGAGCCGCCGCGCGCACACCCACCGCGCGGTGGCACCGTACGCACACCACGCGCGAGCCGCAGACTGACCGGGAGCCGATCCATGACCTCAGCCACCCAGCCGGAACCCCTCTGGTCCCCGGGGCCCGACCGGATCGCCGCGGCCCGCATCACGGCCTTCCAGGCCTGGGCGGCCGAGCACTACGGAGCGCCCGCGGACGGCGGCTACCCGGCGCTGCACAGCTGGTCCGTCGACGAGCTCGACACCTTCTGGGAGGCCATCGCCGCCTGGTTCGACGTACGCTTCGGCGACCCGTACGAGTCTGTCCTCGCGGACCGGTCCATGCCCGGCGCACGCTGGTTCACCGGCGCCACCCTCAACTACGCCGAGCACGCGCTGCGCGCCGCCGAGGACCCGGCGCGCGCCGATGACGCCGCCCTGCTGTACGTGGACGAGACGCACGAGCCCACGCCCGTCACCTGGTCGGAGCTGCGCCGCCAGGTCGGCTCACTCGCCGCCGAACTGCGCGCTCTCGGCGTACGCCCCGGCGACCGGGTCAGCGGCTACCTCCCCAACATCCCCGAAGCGGTCACCGCCCTCCTCGCCACCGCCGCGGTCGGGGCGGTCTGGACCTCCTGCGCCCCCGACTTCGGGGCCCGCAGCGTCCTCGACCGCTTCCAGCAGGTCGAGCCGGTGGTGCTGTTCACCGTCGACGGCTACCGCTACGGCGGCAAGGAGCACGACCGCCGCGACACCGTCGCCGAACTGCGCGCCGAGCTCCCGTCCCTGCGCGCCGTGGTCCACATCCCGCTGCTCGGCACCGGGGCTCCCGACGGGGCCCTGACCTGGGCGGACCTGGTCTCGGGCACCGCAGACCCGGTCTTCGAGGCGGTCCCGTTCGACCACCCGCTGTGGGTCCTGTACTCCTCCGGTACGACCGGACTGCCCAAGGCCATCGTGCAGTCCCAGGGCGGCATCCTCCTGGAGCACCTGAAGCAGCTCGGCCTGCACTGCGACCTCGGCCCGCAGGACCGGTTCTTCTGGTACACGTCCACCGGCTGGATGATGTGGAACTTCCTCGTCTCCGGACTGCTGGCGGGGACCACGGTCGTCCTGTACGACGGCAGCCCCGGCTACCCCGACACCGGTGCGCAGTGGCGGATCGCCGAGCGGACCGGAGCCACCCTGTACGGCACCTCCGCCGCCTACGTCATGGCCTGCCGCAAGGCCGGGGTCCGCCCCGCGCGCGACTTCGACCTCTCCGCCGTGAAGTGCGTGGCCACCACCGGTTCGCCGCTGCCCCCCGACGGCTTCCGCTGGCTGCACGAGGAGGTGGCCGAGGACCTGTGGATCGCCTCGGTCAGCGGCGGCACGGACGTGTGCAGCTGCTTCGCGGGCGCCGTCCCGACGCTCCCCGTCCACATCGGCGAACTCCAGGCCGCCTGCCTCGGCACGGACCTGCAGTCCTGGGACCCGTCGGGCAAGCCGCTCACCGGTGAGGTGGGCGAGCTGGTGGTCACCAACCCCATGCCCTCCATGCCGATCCACTTCTGGAACGACCCCGACGGCAGCCGCTACCGCGAGAGCTACTTCGAGATGTTCCCCGGCGTCTGGCGGCACGGGGACTGGATCACGATCACCGACCACGGCTCCGTCGTCATCCACGGCCGCTCCGACTCCACCCTCAACCGCCAGGGCGTCCGGATGGGCTCCGCCGACATCTACGAGGCCGTCGAACGCCTTCCGGAGATCAAGGAGTCCCTGGTCATCGGCCTGGAGGAGGCGAACGGCGGCTACTGGATGCCGCTCTTCGTCCACCTCGCGCCGGGTGCCGCGCTCGATGACGAGCTGCGCGGCCGGATCAAGGCGACGATCCGCGAGCAGCTGTCCCCGCGCCACGTCCCCGACGAGATCATCGAGGTGGCGGGCATCCCGCACACCCTGACCGGCAAGCGCCTTGAGGTGCCGGTCAAGCGGCTCCTGCAAGGGACGCCGATGGCGAAGGCGGTCAACCCCGGCTCGGTGGACAACGTGGAGCTCCTCCGCTTCTACGAGGAGCTGGCCCGCACCCGCGCCTGAGGACGCCCCGGGGTCACTGTCAGTGGTCATGGTTACGGTGAGTGAGCAAAGGGAGCACACTCAGGGGGAGCCAGAACCATGCCACGCCGACCGGACCACACGCCGGGCACCGCCCACACCACCGACACCACCGACACCGAAAGCGCCGCAAGCACCGCGCCCGCTGCGAACAGTGCGGAAGACGCCCCGGTCCACAGCAGCAGGCGCCGCACCCTGCGCCGCGAAGTCCCCAGCACCCTCGGCCTCCTGGCCGAAGCCGGGGACTTCGCGGCCATGTGCGGCTACCGCAGCTTCACCTTCGACCACCCCGCCGACTACGCGGAGTACCTGCGCCACGTCGAGGCCCTGCTCACGTCTCTGGCAGCCCAGGGCATCCACACCACCGTCGCCCTCTTCGACCCCGAGGAGTACGCCGAATACTGCGCGGACCACGCCCTCGACCCGGACAGCGCCGGAGCCCGCACCCGCTTCACCGCCGAACTGGCCGGCACGGGGGCCGGCCTGCCCTACAACGGCCAGCCCATCGACGAACTGGTCCCGCTCCTCGTCGACGAGGCCGTCCGCCAAGCCACCTGGGAGTACGCCACCACCCTCCTCGCCGGCGTCGGAAGCTGCGCGGACTGCGGCGAGGACATCGGCCACGCCTCGTTCGAGCGCGCCACCGAGGCGCTCTCCCGCCTCCTGGAAGGAGCCGGCCCCGGCCACCACCACCTGGTGTGCAGCGTCCCCACCCGGGACGAGCAGCTCGTCGCCGTCCTCCACGCGGAGGCGGCCGAACAGCCCGCCGGCCCGCCCCGGATCGCCGGCCGCGAAAGCCTCGACTTCGTGACCGTCCTCGCCGCGGGCCTGGCTCTCGGCGGCCCCGGAGGACTGGTGCTGCGCAGCACCACCGAGGGCTTCCGCGACCGGGTCCACGGCTGGCGCCTGGACCGGGGACGCCTGGTCGCGCTCTCCGCGGCAGCCGTGTTCAACGCCTACTGCACCGACGCCGACACGGGGGAACCCGTCGCCCCCGAGCCGGGCGTCGAATACTGCCCCGGGTACGAGGTGGACGGCCCCGGCCCCCACCAGTAGCACGTACGGCCGAGGGGCCCCCGCCACCGGCGAAGGCCCCTCGGTCGCCAGCTCGCTGCTACTCGCCCGACAGCACCGCCTGCGCGGCCTTCCGCGCTTCGTCGGCGGTGTCACAGGCGCGCGCCGCCGCCGCGGCCCGCTCGCACTGCGCCAGCGTGTACTTGGCGAGCGTCGCCCGCACGTACGGAATCGACGCGGCACCCATCGACAGGGAGGTGACACCCAGACCGGTCAGCACACAGGCCAGCAGCGGGTCCGAGGCGGCCTCGCCGCAGACACCGCAGCTCTTGCCCTCCGCCCGGGCGGCTTCCGCCGAGATGGCGATCAGATCGAGCAGCGCCGGCTGCCAGGGATCCTGCAGGCGCGAGACCGCACCGACCTGGCGGTCGGCGGCGAAGGCGTACTGCGCCAGGTCATTGGTGCCCAGGGACAGGAACTCGACCTCCTGCAGGATCGAGCGCGCCCGCAGCGCGGCGGAGGGGATCTCCACCATCGCGCCGAACTTCGCCCGCAGCCCGGCCTCCCGGCACGCGTCGGCGAACGCCTTGGCGTCGGTCCGGTCGGCCACCATCGGAGCCATGACCTCCAGGTAGACCGGCAGCCCCTCGGCGGCCTTGGCCAGCGCGGTGAGCTGCGTGCGCAGCACCTCCGGGTGGTCCAGCAGCGTCCGCAGACCCCGTACGCCCAGGGCCGGGTTCGGCTCGTCCGCCGGAGTCAGGAAGTCCAGCGGCTTGTCGGCGCCGGCGTCCAGCACCCGTACGACGACCCGGCCCTCGGGGAAGGCCTCAAGCACCTTGCGGTACGACTCGATCTGCTTCTCCTCGGACGGCGCCTTCTTGCTGTCGTCCAGGAACAGGAACTCGGTACGGAACAGGCCCACACCCTCGGCGCCGGCCTCCACGGCCGCCGGCACGTCGGCCGGACCGCCGACGTTCGCCAGCAGCGGCACCTTGTGGCCGTCGGAGGTCGCACCCGGACCGGAGGAAGCCGCCAGAGCCGCCTTCCGCTCCGCCGCCGCCGCCTCAAGCCCGGCCCGCTTCTCGGCGCTCGGGTCGACGAAGAGGTCGCCCGTGCTGCCGTCGACCGCGATCAGCGTGCCCTCGGCGATCTCACAGGCACCCGGCAGCGCCACGATCGCCGGCACACCGAGCGCCCGCGCGAGGATCGCGCTGTGGCTGGTCGGGCCGCCCTCCTCGGTCACGAACCCGAGCACGAGCGCCGGGTCGAGCAGCGCCGTGTCCGCGGGAGCGAGGTCACGCGCGATCAGCACGTACGGCTCGTCGCTGTCCGGCACACCCGGCATCGGCACGCCGAGCAGCCGCGCCACGATCCGGTTGCGCACGTCGTCCAGGTCGGCCACCCGGCCGGCCATGTATTCACCGGCCCCCGCGAGCAGCTCCCGGTACTGGGAGAACGCGTCGTACACCGCGCGCTCGGCGGTGCTGCCGACGGCGACCCGCCGGTCCACGTCCGCGATCAGCTCGGGGTCCTTGGCGATCAGCGCCTGGGCCTCCAGTACGTGCTGTGCCTCGCCACCGGCCAGCTGTCCGCGTGCGATCAGGTCGGCCGAAACAGCCTCCACGGCCTTGCGGGCGCGCCCCTGCTCGCGTTCCGCGTCCTCCGGCGCGATCTGCTTGGCCGGCGGCTCCAGAACCGCCGTGCCCATGTGCCGCACCTCGCCGATCGCCACCCCGTGGCTCACGCCGACGCCTCGCAGCGTTGTCTCCATTTCACCCGTCTCCGATTGAGCGGCGGGCCCACCCGCCGCGATGGATATCCGACTCACCAGCGCAGGCGGACGCGTCACTGCCAGCTGAAGAGGACGTCGCCGGCCTTGACGTCCCCGCCCTCGTTGAGGTCGGACAGGGCTTCGGCAGAAGCCTCCAGGGCCACGACCGGACAGATCGGCGACTTGCCGGCTGCCTCGACGGCCTGCGGGTTCCAACGGATGACGGCCTGACCGCGCGTCACGGTGTCGCCCTTGTTGACGAGCAGCTCGAAGCCCTCGCCGTTGAGCTGGACGGTGTCGATCCCGAGGTGCGTCAGCACGCCGTGCCCGTCACCGTCGACGACGACGTACGCGTGCGGGTGCAGGGAGATGACCACACCGTCGACGGGGGACACCGCCTCCGAGGACTCGCGCACGGGATCGATGGCGGTGCCCGGACCCACCATGGCGCCGGAGAACACCGGATCGGGCACTGCCGCGAGTCCGATGGCGCGCCCGGCGAGTGGGGACGTCACGCTGGTCATGGGGGGCCTCCCAGGGGGTGGGCTTCGTCGCGTAGTCGTCACTACGAGTACTGAACGACGTACTTTCAGAAGGGTATGTCATGACACGTCCCGGTTCGCTTGAAGTGCACCTCTCGCAGGAGGTGACGACGTGCAACCGCGACGACGTAGTGGACTAGACCATACGCCTTAATCGATTTGCTTGGGCACTGGCAGCCCTGTACTGTCGTGACTCCCGCCAGGACGTGCCGCGTGAACTTCTCGCGAACATCCGATGGACGGGACTCCTCCTCTGCAGTGCCGATCCCGATCTCACTGCTCCCCTCGTGTGCCTTATCGGGCCGCCGGGTGAGTGGTCAGGAAGACGGAAAAGCACTGATAGAGTCGGAAACGCAAGAACGAAAGCCCGGAGGAAAACCCAGTAAGTGTTACTGAGGGTGAGTACGAAGGAAGCGTCCGTTCCTTGAGAACTCAACAGCGTGCCAAAAATCAACGCCAGAAGTTGATACCCCGTCCACTTCGGTGGATGAGGTTCCTTTGAAAAAG